>CANQPD010000003.1 GCA_947625655.1 uncultured Dysosmobacter sp. | reverse complement strand
GTGGACGCGCCGGACAAGAGCAGCGGCAAGCGTCAGCAGCATATCCACATCAAGTATGACGGGCTGGGATTTATCCCGCTGGACGAGCTTATGAAAGAGGAAACGGCGTGACCGAAGTCGCGCCGAACCCTCTTGAAAACACAAGGTTTTCAGATTTTGTAATTTTACTGTTTTACGACCACCCGGCAAACGGAGCGGGACTTTTTCAGGAATGCCTTACTTGGACTCCTTGATGGCAGCCTGCGCGGCGGCCAGACGGGCGATGGGCACCCGGAAGGGAGAGCAGGACACATAGTCCAGGCCCACGCGGTGGCAGAACTCCACGGAGGAGGGGTCGCCGCCGTGCTCGCCGCAGATGCCCAGGTGCAGGTCGGGGTTGGTGGAACGGCCCAGCTGGGCGGCCATGGCCACCAGCTTGCCGACGCCGGTCTGATCCAGCTTGGCGAAGGGATCGTTCTCGTAGATCTTCTTGTCGTAGTAAGCGCCCAGGAACTTGCCGGCGTCGTCGCGGGAGAAGCCGAAGGTCATCTGGGTCAGGTCGTTGGTGCCGAAGGAGAAGAAGTCGGCCTCCTTGGCGATCTCGTCAGCGGTCAGAGCGGCGCGGGGAATCTCAATCATGGTGCCGACCTTGTACTTCATGGAGGAGCCGGCGGCCTTGATGATGGCGTCGGCGGTCTCCACCACCACGCTCTTGACGTACTTCAGCTCCTTGACCTCGCCCACCAGGGGAATCATGATCTCGGGGACCATGCTCCAATCGGGATGCTTGGCCTGGACAGCCAGCGCGGCTTTGATGACGGCGCGGGTCTGCATGGCGGCGATCTCGGGATAGGTGACGGCCAGACGGCAGCCGCGGTGGCCCATCATGGGGTTGAACTCGTGCAGGGAGGAGATGATGGCCTTGATGTCCTCCACAGACTTGCCCATGTCCTTGGCCAGCAGCTCGATGTCGGCCTCTTCGGTGGGCACGAACTCGTGCAGGGGGGGATCCAGGAAGCGGATGGTGACGGGGCAGCCCTCCATGGCCTCGTAGATGGCCTCGAAGTCGCCCTGCTGCATGGGCTCCAGAACGGCCAGAGCCTTCTCACGCTCCTCCACGGTGTCGGAGCAGATCATGTGACGGATGGCGGGGATGCGGTCCTCGTTGAAGAACATGTGCTCGGTGCGGCACAGGCCGATGCCCTGGGCGCCGAACTTCCGGGCCTGGGCGGCGTCGTGGGGGGTGTCGGCGTTGGTGCGGACCTGGAGCCGGCGGTACTTGTCAGCCCAGCCCATGACCCGGCCGAACTCGCCGCCGATGGTGGCGTCCACAGTGGGGATGGCGCCGTCATAGATGTTGCCGGTGGAGCCGTTCAGGGAGATCCAGTCGCCCTCCACGTAGGTCTTGCCGGCCAGCTCGAACTTCTTGTTCTCCTCGTCCATCTTGATGTCGCCGCAGCCGGAGACGCAGCACTTGCCCATGCCGCGGGCCACGACGGCGGCGTGGGAGGTCATGCCGCCGCGGACGGTCAGGATGCCCTGGGCGGCCTTCATGCCCTCGATATCCTCGGGAGAGGTCTCTAGACGGACCAGGACGACCTTCTCGCCACGCTCGGCCCAGGCCTTGGCGTCCTCGGCGGAGAAGACGATCTTGCCGGAGGCGGCGCCGGGAGAGGCGCCCAGGGCCTTGCCGATGACGGCGGCCTTCTTCAGGGCTTCAGCGTCAAACTGGGGATGCAGCAGGGTGTCCAGAGAGCGGGGCTCGATCATGGCCACGGCCTGCTTCTCATCGATCATGCCCTCGTCCACCAGGTCGCAGGCGATCTTCAGGGCGGCGGCGGGGGTGCGCTTGCCGTTGCGGGTCTGCAGCATGTACAGCTTGCCGTGCTCCACGGTGAACTCCATGTCCTGCATGTCGCGGTAGTGGTCCTCCAGGGTCTTGCACACGCCCTCGAACTGGGCGAAGGCCTCGGGGAACTTCTCAGCCATCTCGGCGATGGGCATGGGGGTGCGGACGCCGGCCACGACGTCCTCGCCCTGGGCGTTGGTCAGGAACTCACCAAACAGCTTCTTCTCGCCGGTGGCGGGGTTGCGGGTGAAGGCCACGCCGGTGCCGCAGTCGTCGCCCATGTTGCCGAAGGCCATGGACTGGACGTTGACGGCGGTGCCCCAGGAGTAGGGGATGTCGTTGTCCCGGCGATAGACGTTGGCGCGGGGGTTGTCCCAGGAGCGGAACACGGCCTTGACGGCGCCCATCAGCTGCTCCTTGGGATCAGAGGGGAAGTCGGCGCCGATCTTGGACTTGTACTCGGCCTTGAACTGGCCGGCCAGCTCCTTCAGATCCTCGGCGGTCAGCTCCACGTCCTGGGTGACGCCGCGCTCTTCCTTCATCTTGTCAATGAGCTGCTCAAAGTACTTCTTGCCGACTTCCATAACGACGTCGGAGTACATCTGGATGAAGCGGCGATAGCAGTCCCAGGCCCAGCGGGGGTTGCCGGACTTCTTGGCCAGCACTTCCACCACGGTCTCGTTGAGGCCCAGGTTCAGGATGGTGTCCATCATGCCGGGCATGGAGGCCCGGGCGCCGGAGCGGACGGAGACCAGCAGGGGGTTCTCCATATCGCCGAACTTCTTGCCGGTGATGCCCTCCATCTTCTCGATGTACTCCATGATCTCGGCGAAGATCTCGTCGTTGATCTTCTGGCCGTCCTCATAGTACTGGGTGCAGGCCTCGGTGGTGATGGTGAAGCCCTGGGGCACAGGCAGGCCGATGTTGGTCATCTCGGCCAGGTTGGCGCCCTTGCCGCCCAGGAGCTCACGCATGTTGGCGTTGCCCTCGGTGAACAGGTAACAATATTTTTTGCTCATTTTCATTCCTCCGTTTTTTTGTCGCTGCCGGAAAGGCGGAAACGCGATGGGATATCTTTGGTAAACGTTTGCACTAAATTAACCGATAATATTATAATAGGAAGTCTGCGGGAAAACAATGCATAAATAGCATAAGAAACCCTGTTAAAATTAAAGCAATTCTGCCAAAACCCTGGCAGTATTTCACAAATGCACCTGGTTTGAAAACAAATCGCAAAAATTTTGGGGCAGCGTGGTCTGCTTTTAAAAGGAGAGGTCCATTTCCTGACAGTCCCGGTCCAGAAAGCCGGTCCTGACCGGGCAGCCAAACAGCTCCTCCGCCAGGGCCGCCAGGGTGTCCCGGGCCTCCAGCACCCGGGCACGGTTGAAGTCCGTGAAGCCGTCGATGGGGAAGAAGACATACCCGGTCTCCGGGCCGATCTTCCCCTGCTCGCTCTGCCGCCAGGTCCAGCGGCGGGTGCGGACCTCGCTGCCCACGGCGTAGACCAGCTCGCCGTCCTCCGGGGTCTCCGGGGCGCCGCCGCCGAAGGGCAGGAACGTGTCGCCCGGACGGGCGAAGCGGACCTCCATGTCCAGGGGAGAGGCCCCCAGGTCGTGGGTGCCCATGGGCAGGGTGTATTGCAGGGAGAGGGCGTTGTTCAGGTCCACCAGGGGGTTGATGCGGGGCATGCCCTTCCCCTTGGCGATGCGGGTGAACAGGGCCTCGATGGAGCACATGTACTTGTTGGGGTTGATCCCCAGGGCCTGGAAGGCGGCCCGGTAGGGGAGGATGTCCGGCTCCTCCTTGACCTTTTTGCCGGAGAAGCGGCTCTCCGCCAGGGCGATGCCCGCGTCCAGCAGGGCGTCGATCTTTTCATAGCGGCGGCTGTTGTCCACGCCCTTGGCCGCCACCACGCCGAAACAGGCGGTGGGCAGCTTTTCAAAGACGGCGGGTTCAATGATGAATTTCATGGCAGGTGTCCTTTCCCGATGTTCAGATACAGCGCCATTGTACCACAGGCTGCCGCCCCATGCAAGAAAGGGGCAGGCCCCGGACGCGCCGGGCCTGCCCGCAGGGGCCGGAGGACGCTGGGAACGGTTACCGCAGATCCTCGGCCAGGATGTACTTTTTCAGGGGCTTGTACAGCACCGCCGCCAGAATCAGGGCGATGAGGGTGTTGGGCAGCATGTAGGAGCCGTTGTAAACCAGGGAGTAGAGAGAGGGGCTGGAGAAGGTCCAGTTTAAAAACTCCGTGGGGGCCAGGATCTTGTAGACGGTGACGCCGCTGATATAGTGGATGACGAAGCGCCCCGCGCAGCCCACCACGGTGCCGGCAAGGAGTCCCCACTTCTTTCCCTTGAACAGCCCGGCCAGGCCCAGAGGCGTGAAGGCCACCAGGTAGTCCAGCAGCATGGACTGCCAGCCCCAGGCGTAGGCGCCGTCGAAGATCAGCTGCAGCAGGCCGAAGAGGAAGCCCGCCATCAGGCCGGAGCGCAGGCCCCAGCGGACGGCGAAAAACAAAATGGGGAACATGGCGGGGGTGATGGAGCCGCCGTTGGGGGCCTCGGCCAGCTTTACGTAGCTGAGGACCTGGGCCAGGGCCACCATCAGCGCGCCCTCGCACAGCATCCGGACCCGCAGGTGTGATTTGTTTTGCATGAAAAAACCCTCCAAAGAAAAAAATACCGCAAGCCACCGAACGGGCTTGCGGTATGGAAAAACGAGCAATGCGCTCACTTCCTACGCCGGCATTACCCGGATCAGGTTCAAGGGACCGGAGGCGGCGCCGCCTCTGCATCTCAGCCGGAAGTAAGCTCCCAGCGCCCCTGTGTTCGATTGTCCTGCGGTTCAAGTGCATCATAGACAAAAAAGGGCCGCCTGTCAAGGGGAAATCCATATTCCCTTTTTCACGGTTTTGTGGTAAAATGACCGCAGCACGGCTGTTTTACACGCGTTTAACGATACCGCAACGGCGCCTGGCCCCTGTGGTACGGCCGGAAAAATCAGAAAAGGAGCGCCGTTATGAGCCTGTTTGGCCTGCCTGAGAACGATCCCGCCGCCGCCCGTATCCGGGAGGCCGCCACCCGGGGCACACTGTCCCACGCGCTGCTGTTCACCGGCAGCGGCGACCGTCTCTCTGCCGCCCGTTACGCCGCCGCGGCGCTGGAGTGCACGGTGGAGGGGAGCCGTCCCTGCGGCGTGTGCCCGGGGTGCCGGAAGGTGCTGGCGGACATCCACCCGGACGTGATCACCGTCCGGGACGAGCAGCACAAAAATATCGCCGTGGATGTGGTCCGCGCCATCCGGGCGGACGCCTATATCCGCCCCAACGAGGGGCGGCGGAAGGTCTATCTCTTTCCGGACTGCGCCCTGCTGACAGAGCAGGATCAGAACGTCCTTTTGAAGATCGTGGAGGAGGGGCCGCCCTACGCGGCGTTTTTGTTCTGCGCGGAAAACGGGGCGGCGGTGCTGCAGACGCTTCGGTCCCGCTGCGTGGAGCTGAAGCTCCGCCCAACGGAGGAGACGGCGGAGGCCGCCCCCTCGGAGGCCGGGGAGGCCCTGTGCCGCGCCATCGGAAGCCGCCGCCGCGGGGCTGTGGCAGAGCTGGCGGTGCGGCTGGAGAAAAAACGCGCCGCCCGGGAGGATCTGGCGGCGATGCTGGAGCGGGGACGGGCGGCCTTCGCGGCGGCGCTTTTGCTGCTCTACGGGGGACAGCCGGCGGAAAATGACCGGGAAATCGCGGCATTTCTCGCGAAAAACTTGACAAAAAACCAAATCGTGTCCACAATAGAATTGCTGCAAAAGTATCACGGCGAATGCGCCTACAACGTGGGCCCCGGCCATGTGCTGGGAGCCCTGGCAGCGGAATTGGAGGGGATCCTTTGACAGAGGTGATCAGCGTCCGCTTTCGGGGCGGATGCAAGAATTATTATTTTGACCCCAGAGGGGTCCAGGTGAAGATGGGGGATCAGGTGATCGTGGAGACCGCCCAGGGCCCGGAATTCGCCACCTGCACCGAGGGGAACCACGAGGTGGAGGACTCCGCCATCGTGAGCCCCCTGTGCGCCGTGCTGCGGATGGCCACGGATACCGACCGCCGCACCGTGGAGTACAACAAGAAAAAAGAGAGCGAGGCCTTTGACATCTGCGAGCGGAAGATCGCGGATCACGGCCTGGAGATGAAGCTGGTGAACGTCTCCGCCAGCTTTGACGGCAACAAGATCATTTTCTATTTCACCGCCGATGGGCGGGTGGACTTCCGGGAGCTGGTGCGGGATCTGGCGTCGGTATTCCGGGCCAGGATCGAGCTGCGCCAGATCGGCGTCCGGGACGAGGCCAAGATGATCGGCGGCCTTGGCATCTGCGGGCGGCCCTTCTGCTGCTCCCAGTTTTTGGACAGCTTCCTGCCTGTCTCCATCAAGATGGCCAAGACCCAGAACCTGAGCCTGAATCCCACCAAGATCTCCGGCACCTGCGGGAGGCTGATGTGCTGCCTGAAATACGAGCAGAACGCCTATGAGGACGCGGTGAAGCGGATGCCGAAAGTGGAGTCCTTCGTCCAGACGCCGGACGGCCCCGGCAACGTGAAGAGCGTGGATCTGCTGCGGGAGACTGTGAAGGTCAGCCTGGACAGCGCGCCGGAGCCGCTGAAGAAATACCACAACTGTGAAGTCTGTGTCCTGCGCAACGGCAAGGGCAGCCGGGAGGGCATCGAGATCCCCGAGCGCCCTGCCCGGTATGTGGAGGAGCACGAGGAGGAGAGCTTTGACGCCACGCCCATCCTCGCCACTCCCTTTTATATGGACTCCCGGCTGGAGGATGCCCCCGTCCGGGAGAAGATGGGCGTGGAGGGCAGCGACAGCGGCAAGCCCCGCCGCCGCCACCGGGGCGGCCGGCGCAGCCGGAGCGGAAAACCCGCGGGCGAGGGCCAGCAGCCCAAGGCGGAGAACAGGCAGCCCAGGCCCAATGAGGAAAAGAAGGGCGGCCAAGGCGGACAAAAGCCCCGCCCGCCGAAGCAGCAGGGCCCGAAGCAGCAGCCGAGGCCCGAGGCCAAAGCGGCGGAGGGCGGCGACAGCGAAGAGGCCAAGCGCCGCCGCAGGCCCCATCACCGGGGCGGCCGCCGCCGGAGCAAGGGCGGCGAGGGTGGCAGCCCCGCGCCCGAGAGCGAATAACAGGCGACCCGCCGTCCGCATCGCGGGCGGCGGGTTTTTCCGTGAGCGCGGCCGGGGCCCTGGCCGCCGGATATTTTGATACCGGGAAAGGAAGAGAAGACCATGGGGAAATTTACCGGCGTACTGCTGGCCAGCGATTTTGACAACACCATTGTGGACACCGCGTCCTCTTTCCGGGGCGGGGCGGAGATGCCCGCGCCCTCCGCCAGGACGCTGGAGGCCCTGGACTACTTTATGAAAAATGGCGGGCGGTTCACCGTGGCCACCGGCCGGGCGCTGGCCTCCTTTGCCCGGCTGGCCGGGGGCGTGCCGATGAACGCGCCCTCCGTCCTGTGCAACGGCGCGGCGCTGTACGACTTTGCCGCCGGGGAATATCTGGACACCAACTTTTTAAACGAAGCGGCCCACCGGCGGGTCCAGGCGGTGCTGGACCGCCATCCGGCGGTGGCGGTGGAGGCGTATCACATCGGCAACACCATCCACGCCGTCCAGGCCAACGAAATCACCCGGCACCACGAGCACATCACCCATGTCTCCGTGACGGAGGCGCCGTCCCTGCTGGAGGTGCCCGCCCCCCTGGGGAAGCTGATGTTCGAGGGGAGCCACGGGGAACTGGAGGAGATCGGGGCGTATTTGAGAAGCCAGCCCTGGGCGGAGGAGTATGAGCTGATCTTCTCCGACCCCACCCTGCTGGAGATGACGGCCCGGGGGGCCAACAAGGGCGGCATGGTCCGCCGGCTGGCGGCGCGGCTGGGGATCTCCATGGCGCATGTGTACTGCGCCGGGGACGAGGCCAACGATCTCTCCATGCTGAGGGCCGCGGCGGAGGGGTTCGCGCCTGCCAACTGCACGGCTGTGGTGCGGGAGAGCGGGGCTACCGTCGTCTCCGATGCTGCCCATGACGCGCTGGCGGATATTGTGGAGATTTTGGATAAACGGTATTTGTGAAGGGGGGCGCCCTGGCGGGCGGGGGCGGGAGGTTTGCGCCGTGTTGCGGCGCGGGAATGCACCCCCCCATTTTCTTTTTGAGGCATCAAAAAGAAAATGCGCCGTGCACGGTGGAAAAGAAAAAATGCTCTGATCCAAACCTGCATCCCATGTGCCATGGGATGCAGGTTTGGAGATGCGGCCTTCGTCACGATGCGTTTGGCAGAAACTTGTCAGGTTTGATCCGGCTGCGCTATATGCCGGCGTTCGGCAGGGCGTCTATGCCGCATTTGCAACGCTGGGTGCAGACTTGTGGGTGCTTGTCGGAAGGGCTTCTGCCCCTGGCCCCGCTGACGCTCCGCTGGCTTTTGACCATCCGTAGGGGCCGATGTCCACATCGGCCCGTTTCTTTCCCCCTTACCATGACGATGCGGGCCGCTCTGCCCGCATCGGCCCTTGCTTATGCCGCACTTGGCTCTTTGGCCGAAAACTCGCAACTGCTCCGCTGACGCTGCACTGGCTATTGTTCTGCGTTGGTACCGTGGGGCGGGACGCCCTCGCCCCGCCGCATAAATTGTTATCTCACGCTACTGCCGTAGGGCGCGACGACCTCGGCGCGCCATCTGTGAAACCGCCCATTGGGATATCCCCGGAGGGGCCGATCTCTGGCCTAAGAGCCGCCCTGCGGGCGGTTGGCCTCTGGAAGGCGCCCTGCGGGATGCGCGGACGGGGAAGCTCTGCGGTCAAGTGCCTTTTATGGCGTGAAAAAACCGGCCCATGTGGGTCGGTTTACTTTTTGGGCGGGTAAGGGGCGCATACATCCGTCAAGTCCAGCAGATAATCCGTGCTGGTATGATAGATGCGCGCAAGCGCGATAAGAATGTCCAATGGAATTGCGTTGACGCCGGTTTCATATGCGGAATAAGTCCTGCGGTTTATATGCAATGTATCCGCCAACTCCTGTTGGGACCAATCCCGGTCCTCCCGCAGTGCGCGGATGCGCTCCAGATTCATACCAACACCTCCGCGCTATCATATGCCATGCTTTTGCAGCTATTTTTTGGGCGGATAGGGGGACGGCTGGTCTGTCCTGCCCAGCAGATAATCCACGCTGACGTGATAAAAATCCGCCAGCGCGCATAGAACCTGTGGGGGCAGCATCCGCTGGCCGCTTTCGTAATAGGCGTACGTCCGCTGGGAAACGCCGATCACCGCGCCGATCTGTGTCTGCGTCAGGTCGTGATCCTCCCGCAGATCCCGAATCCGTTGAAACATCTCCATCACCTGCTCTCAGGATAGTGAAGAACAAATCGTTCTATTTACTTTTAGAATATTTTGTTCTAATATAGACATATCCGCCAGACTTGTGTTATTGTACTAATTGGATAGTACAGTTAAACGGGAGGTGTGTCCTATGAAATGGTTATTTTCCAACGACGCGCCGATTTATACCCAGCTGATCGAGCAGATCAAGGTGGGCATCGTCTCCGGCGGGTTTCCGCCGGGGGAGCGGCTGCCGTCGGTGCGGGACCTGGCGACAGAGGCCGGCGTCAACCCCAATACCATGCAGCGGGCGCTGGCGGAGCTGGAGCGGGACGGGCTGGTGTATACCCAGCGGACCGCGGGCAGATTTGTGACGGAGGATCAAGCGATGATCGAAACAGCGAAACGAAGCCTGGCGGAGCGCCATATCAAGACGTTCCTGGCGGCGATGCTCCGGCTGGGGTTCCGGCAGGAGGAGATCATGACCCTGCTGCGGCAGGAGACAGGAGAGGAGGAGACGGGCCATGGCGGTTCTGGAATGTAAGGAGCTGTGCAAGAATTACGGCCACACCCCGGCGCTGGACCATGTGAGCTTTTCCGTGGAGCCGGGGCGCATCGTGGGCCTGCTGGGCCCCAACGGCAGCGGCAAGACCACCCTCATCAAGCTGGCCAACGGGCTGCTGACCCCCAGCAGCGGCGAGCTTTTGGTGTGCGGCGCGGCGCCGGGGAAGGAGACCCACGCCTGGGTCAGCTATCTGCCGGAGCGGACGGCCATCCCCACCTGGATGTCCGCCGCCCAGCTGCTGGACTTTTACGAGGATTTTTACCCGGATTTCCGCCGGGATGCGGCGGAGGAGATGCTGGCCCACCTGAATATCCAGCCCCGGCAGCGGATCAAGCAGATGAGCAAGGGCACCCGGGAAAAGGTGCAGCTGATCATGGTCATGAGCCGGGCCGCCAGGCTGTATCTCCTGGATGAGCCCATCGGCGGCGTGGACCCGGCCACCCGGGATTACATCCTCTCCACCATCATCGGCAACTACAATCCCGAGGCGGCGGTGGTCATCTCCACCCACCTGATCGCCGATGTGGAACGGGTGCTGGACGAGGTCATCTTTATCAACCAGGGCCGGCTGGTGCTCCAGTCCTCCGTGGACCAGATCCGGGAGGAGAAGGGCATGAGCGTGGATGAGCTGTTCCGGGAGGTGTTCAAATGCTGAGAAAATTGATGAAGCATGAGTTCCGCGCCACAGGGCGGATCATGCTGCCGCTGTATCTGATATTACTGGCGACGTCCTTGGGCGCCAACCTGTCCGCCCGGGGGCTGCTGAACACCCGGTACCGGATCCTGGATATGCTGGGGGTGCTGCTGGTGATGGCCTTTGGCATCGCGATCTTCGCGGTGTGCATTATGAGCGTTGTGGTGATGGTCCAGCGGTTTTACAAGAATCTGCTCCAGGACGAGGGCTATGTGATGCTGACGCTGCCGGTGTCCGTCCACCAGCAGGTGTGGAGCAAGCTGATCGTCTCCGCGGTGTGGTTCGCGGCCACGGTGGTCATGGTGATCGCGGCGGCCTGCATCGTGGCCTTTGACATTGATTTCATCAAATATTTCTTCCAGGGTGTGGGGGAGCTGCTCGGGGATCTGCGGAAGCTGGAGGCCTACTACGCCGTCAACGGCACGGCCATCGTGGCGGAGGGCGTGGTGCTGTGCTTCCTGGCCTGCTGCGCCATGTGCCTGCAGTTCTACGCCGCCCTGGCGGCGGGCCACGGCTTTGCCAACCACAAGATGGCCTGGTCGGTGGCGTTCTTCTTCATCTTCCAGTTCGTCATGCAGATGGCGGGCTCCGTGATCGTCATTTTCGCGGACGCCACAAATCTGGATTATTTCCTTGCAAACTATGTCCACTTCGGCTTTATGGCCGGTATGCACGCGGCGCTGATCTTTATGATCGTCTGCGTGGTGATCTACGGCGCCATTTTCTATGCTATTACAACGTTCTGCTTGAAAAAGCGGCTGAACCTGGAGTAAACTGTCCATAACACAGCACGGGCCGGGGGCCTGCCCCGGCCCGCGTATCCTGTTTGGAGGACTTATGCCCTTTTTGGAAACCGCGTTTGGAAAATGGATGATGACCTTCACCATGGCCATGGTGCCGGTATTGGAGCTGCGGGGCGCCATCCCCATGGGCATCGCCGCCGGGCTGCCCCCCGCCGCGGCCTGCGTCACGGCCATCCTGGGCAATCTGCTGCCGGTGCCCCTCATCATGCTGCTGGCCCGCCGGGTGATGGACTGGCTGCGGGGGACGGCGTTCTTCGGCCCCAGGATCCGCTGGCTGGAGCGCCGCGCCCATCTGAAGGGGCGCATCGTGCGGAAATACCGCCTGATGGGGCTGGTGATCCTGGTGGCCATCCCCCTGCCGGGCACCGGGGCCTGGACCGGGGCGTTGGTGGCCTCGGTGCTGGATATCCGGATGCGAAATGCCGTCCCGGCGATCTTCCTGGGACTGGTCATCGCGGGAATGCTCATCACCTTTTTGACCATGGGAGTGATTCGCTTGTTTTAACAGGCAGAAAGGAATTGGCATGAAACGATTGTTTGCGCTGCTGCTCTGCGGGGCGGCGCTGCTGCTGACGGCCTGCGGCGCGGGGAAGGAAGCGGAGAAGGACCATTATTACGAGGTTCTGGACAGCGCCGGCGCGGTGCTGTATACCGTGAAGGACGGCGAGCTGGCGGAGACGCTGGACGGCCTGCTTGGAACGTCTTCGGAGGATATGGACGCCGCCGGGGACGCCGGGGACGTGGAGCCCCTGTACACCTACGCCTACTGGCAGGAGAGGACCCTTCTGGCCGGGGAGGACCCGGAGGCGGAACGGGAATACCAGGAGCTGATACGCGTCCTGGTCCCGGCGGAGGGCGAGGAGCTTGTGATCCAGGTCTTTCCCGATACGGCCGCCCTGGAGGGGCTGAACCAGCTGACCAGGGACACGGTGGACATTGCGTCCCTGCTGTCCTCCGTGGTCACGGTCTCCCCGGAGACGGCGGAGATGCTCCGGGATCCGGGGCGGTACGCGGCGTAAAAAAGAGAGCCTTTCGGCTCTCTTTTTTTTGCGCCTATTCGGCGGAAAAGATTTTTCGCCCCGCGCTCCACACCGCCCGGACGGCGTCCTTCTGCCGCCGGTACACACACCGCTCCAGCCGCTCCGATGGCGTCAGGGGGTGGGGCTGGGGAAGGGCGCTGTCGTCCAGAACAAGGGCGTGGAGGGGATTCCCCGGCGCGAAGCCCGGCGCCTCGCCGAAGTACGCCGCCCCGGCGGAGGTGCCCAGATACCAGCCCTCCGGCACCGTCAGGAAGTCCGTCTGCCAATCGTCCTGGATGCGCCGGGCCTTGGAGGCCCGGATGGAGGCCGCCACCACATCGAACATGCTCAGATGGTCGCCGCCGGCGATGTCGCTGCCCAGGGCCACTTTAATGCCCTCGTTCAGCATCACCCGCACCGGGGCCGTGCCGGAGCAGAGGTTCTGGTTGGAGTCGGCGCAGTGGACCACGGTGACGCCCGCGTCACGGATGGCCTGCCGCTCCCGCTCATCGCACCAGACGCAGTGGGCCATGACGGTGCGGCCGTTCCACAGACCGTATTTGGCGTAGGTCTCCCAATACTGGCCGCAGTCCGGGTGGAGCTGCCGCACCCAGTCCATCTCCGCCCGGTTTTCCGACAGGTGGGACTGAACGGGGAGATTTCGCTCCGCCCCCAGCTTTCCCAGGAAATCCATCAGTTCATCGGAGCAGGCGGGGGTGAAGCGGGGGGTCAGGATGGGCTTGACATAGCGGAAGTCCTGGCAGGATTCCAGCCACCGCAGGGTCTCCCGCCTGGATTCCTCCGTGTCCTCCTCCAGGATGCCGGGGGCGGCGTTGCGGTCCATGTTGACCTTGCCCACATATCCGGTGACGCCCGCTCGCTCCAGCTCCTCCATCAGGATCAGGGTGGCGTCGGTGTGGAGGGAGGAGAACATGCACACCCGGGTGGTGCCGTTCTCCGCCAGCTCCCGGGCCAGCTTGCGGTAGATCTCCCGGGCGTAGTCCGGGTCGGCGAAGCGGGCCTCGGTGGGGAAGGCGTAGGCGTTCAGCCAGTCCAGCAGGGGCAGGTCCATGCCCATGCCCAGCATGGGATACTGGGGGGCGTGGAGGTGGAGGTCGGCGAAGGACTGGAGGATCAGGGCGTCCCCGAAGTCCTCCACCGGCGCGCCGGCGTACCGCTCCGGCAGGGCGGAAAAGACGCCGGCGATGACGCCGTCCTCCGCGATGAGATACCCGTTTTCCGTGGCGTCCAATCTGCCCAGGGCGGGGGCGGATATGACGGTGCCTTTCAAAATCGTGACAGACATACAAAGCACCTCGCAGAAAAGATTCCGACACAAAAGAAAAGGAGCGCCTGCCGCGACGGGATCAGCCCCATCGGCCAGACACTCATAGCAGAGCCTTTCGGCGGCTCCGTAGAAACTTTCGCGCCATTTGTACAGCGAAATTATATGAGCCCTTTTCACTTGTATGCCGCTGTTTACACTATAGCATAGAACGGGCGGAAACGCAAGGAAAAGGCTTGTAAAACCTGGCGGCAGCATGTATGATGGGAAAAAGGGGGCGAAAAGATGAAGATTTACAGCAAAAATCACTGCTTTCTGGGCCTTGCCTATCTGGGACTGGCCGTGGCCTACGGGATCAGGGGAGCGGCGCAGCGGGACGGCTTCAGCTGCTTCATGGCCCTGGCCTGGGCGGTGCTGGGCCTGCTGTACATACGCCGCGGCCTGAACCAGGAGAAGGCGGAGGAAAGCCGGGAGGCCGACAGGCAGATCAATGAGAAGGGCCGGCAGCGGTTTGGAAAATGGTGGCCGGTGGTGCTGTGGGCCGGCGCGGCGCTGGCGGCGCTTTCCGTTGTGCTCTGGCTCGTCTGGCGGGACGCCACGATCCCCGCCATCCTGCTGTTTGCGGGACTGGCCTACACCGTTGTCATCGCCCTTGCTATGAAAAGCTGGACGCCGTAAGAGAATCAGAGAAAAGGAGACCGGGCGGCGGAAGCCGCCCGGTTTTTCGTCTTCGCACCTTGCGGGGGAGCGCCGCTTATACTGGCATACGGGCGGCGCTCCGCCCGAAGACGGGAAGAAGGCGTTGATGATATGGTGCGATCGTTGCAATGGGCGGCGCTGGGCACGGGATTTACCTTCCTGATGACCACGCTGGGCGCCGCCACGGTGTTTTTCTTTGCCGGGGAGCCGAGGCCCCGGTTTCAAAGGGCCATGCTGGGCTTTGCCGCCGGGGTGATGACGGCGGCGTCCGTGTGGAGCCTGCTGCTGCCCGCCATCGACCAGGCGGCGGAGGAGGGAAGGTTCCCCGGCTGGCTGCCCGCGGCGGCGGGGATGCTGCTGGGGGTGGTGTTTCTGGCGGCGCTGGACGCCCTGCTGCCCCATCTGCGGCGGCGGGGCTGGGGGGACGAGACCTGGCGGCAGAACACGCTGCTGATGACGGCCATCACCCTACATAACGTGCCGGAGGGCATGGCGGTGGGTCTGGCGTTTGCCCTGGCGGCGGGAGGAGAGAACTTCGCGGGGGCCGCGGCTCTGGCCATGGGTATCGGCATCCAGAACTTCCCCGAGGGCGCGGCCATCGCCCTGCCCCTGCGGCAGGAGGGGCAGTCCCGGCGGCGGGCCTTCGCGGGCGGCATGCTGTCCGGCATCGTGGAGCCGATTTTCGGCGTTCTGGTGGTGCTGGCGGCGGGGTGGGCCCATCCGCTGATGCCGTGGCTTTTGAGCTTTGCCGCCGGGGCCATGCTGTATGTGGTGGTGGAGGAGCTGGTGCCCCAGGCCCACAGCCGGGCAGGCACCTGCGGGTTCGTGGGGGGCTTCCTCATTATGATGGTGCTGGACGTGGCGCTGGGGTGACGCCCGCTAAGGGGGACTTTGTCCCCCTTAGACGCTGCGGCGGGCCGTTGGCCCGGCTCCGCTGCCCCTCTCCCCCGCACGGCGGGGGAGCCGCTGCGGCGGGCAGAGGAGCTTCGCCGGAAATGAATTCCGGCGAAACGGATTTTCATGGGGCTGTTGGTCCCCTTTGGCGTATGCGGCAGGCGGGCGTGACATTGGCCGTTCGCCTGCCGTGTGCCCGGCGGAAAAGCTCCTGAGAAAATCCTCCTCAAAATGTGACCTTTCCCCGGCCCTGGCCGTTATAATAGGCAGAAAGGGAGGTGACGGCGGTGCCATCGGCGGAGGAAGTGTTTGAGCGGACCTACGCGGCCTACGGCCCGGCGCTGTACCGCTTCTGCCTGGTGCAGATGGGGAACGGCGCGGACGCCGAGGACGTTTTGCAGGAGGTGTTCTGCAAGCGGCTGTACCGGGCGCCGGAGTTCGGGACGGCGGAGCAGGAGCGGCGGTGGCTGTTCCGGGTGGCGGCGAACCAGTGCCGGGACGAGCTGCGCCGCAGCCGCCGGACGGAAGTGCCCTTGGCGGAGGGACTGCCGGCCCCGGATGGTATCGACCTGGGGCTGTGGGAACTGGTTGCCGCCCTGCCGGAGAAGCAGCGGACGGTGATCCACCTCCGCTACGCCGAGGGCTGGACGGTGGAGGAGATCGCGGCTATTTTGGGGACAAGCGTCCCGGCGGTGAAGATGCGGCTGAAGCGGGGGCGGGACGCCCTGCGGAAGGAATGGGAGGCGGAGAGATGAACCGGTATCAGAGCATGATGGAACAGGTGCCCATCCCCGCCGGACAGGCGGAGCGGCTGAGGGCGGCGGTGCTGGCGGCGGAGCCGGAGGGAAGGGGACGAATCTACCGCCCCCGAAGCTTTGGGAAAAAGGTCCTGCTGGCGGCGCTGGTGGCGGCGGCCCTGACCGCCACCGTGGGCGCGGCGGTGGCAGGGATAGACTGGAGCTGGATCTTTACGGAGCAGTTCGGCGAAGACGCGGCGGCCACCGACATGGCGGCGGAGCTGTTCCAGGAGGTGGGCGTGACCTCCGTCTGCGACGATGTGACGCTGACGGTCCGGGAGACCGTGGGAGACGACCACACGATTTACATGATCCTGGATTATGAATTGCCGGACACCGTGGACCGGGAAGAATTGGTGAAGCGGTGGCGGGAGGTGGATACGCTGAACACCTGGGGGATCGACTATGTGCCAACAGATGCCGTGACCTGGGAGGACATCCGGGGCCAAACCTTCCCGGAGGCGCAGAAAAGCGTGAAAAGAAGCGTCGAGATGGGGCGGAGATGGACGGGAGCTTCTTTCGGCGGCGGATGCCGGGGCTATGACCCGGAGACCAACACCCTGACCTGGCTGATGCGGGTAACGCCCAGCCTGCCTGCCAGCCTGACAGAGCGGCCGCTGACGGTCATGCTGGACGCCCTTGTGCTGGGCGGCGAGCCATTGACGGATCATCCGGCCATCGTCACCTTTCAGCCGGTCAACAATGCCCGAACCGTCAGCGGCGCCTGTGAAGACGGGGAGACCGGGGTTTCCTTCCAGGTGGTTTTGTCCCCGCTGGCACTGCTGGTCAATGCCCGGGGAGAGCGGTATGAGGAATTTGGGAATGGAGCCATCTATGAAGTGCTGACGCTGGTATACACAGACGGCTCAGCAGTGCCCGTTGTGGAGCTGGCCTCCAACGGCGGCGCCGGACATGGCGGCGATATGGACGGCGTTCCCCGCAGCAGCACCACCATGCGCTTTGACGAGCTGCTGGACATCACGGATGTCCGCGCCGTTCGCATCGACGGCGTGGAAATCCCCCTTTCCTGAAAAAAGAGCGGCACGGAGGATGCTCCTCCGTGCCGCTCTTTTTTGCGTCACAGCCTTATTCAGCCTTGGGCGGCTCGATCAGGGTGTAGTTCCCGGACCGGATCAGGTCCGCGAATTCAAACGTATCGGCGGGCAGGGTGTCGGACAGGATGCCGCTGCGGGCGATGTCCGGGGTCTGGTGGCAGTCGGAGCCGGCGGTTTGGATCAGGCCGAACTGCTCGGCGTAGGCCTTGGCCCAGTCGTTGTGGCTCTCGTGCCGGGGATGGGCGTTGATGACCTCCACGCCGTCCAGATAGCAGGCGATGGCGGGGGTGCACTTCTTGCGGTAGGGATGGGCCTGGATCAGCAGGGCCCCGGCCTCCCGGGCCAGCTTGGAAAACTCCACCACGCTCATCTGCAGGTTCCGGGGCATGTCCCGCAGCAGCTCGTCCTGCCAGCCGTAGAGCAGATAATCGTTGTCGCACTCGTCAAAGCGCAGCTCCGCGCCCTTGTATACGCGGATGCCCACTTCGCCGCAGGCGTCCTCCATGCGGTGGAAGCCGTCCAGAAATTTTTCCAGCAATCCGTCGGTGCAGGTCAGGTCCAGGTTCAGGTACTTCACCGTGTCCCGGTTGTAGTGGTCGGTGACGGCGATGGCGTCGTACCCGGCCTCCTTGTAGGCCTTGGCCAGGACGGGGGCCGTCAGGTGGCCGCACTTGCTGGTGTGGGTGGTGTGGAGATGGGTCTCGATTTTATACATGGCAGACACGCTTCTTTCCGTTGTTTTCGTAAACGTTTTCGATATACAAATACACGAAATCATCCCGCCTGTCAAGAGGACAGGCGGGAATTTTGCAAACTTTTCAGGAAAGCGAAATGGGCAGGCCCGTCAGGCAGCGGCGGAGGACGTCAAAGGCGTGGTTGCTGGCCAGGTCCTGGATGCGGTCCCGGCGGCGCTTGCCAAAGTCGCACGGGCGGCAGAAGGTGCCCTCCGGGGTGGCAAGGCCGATGTACACGATGCCCACGGGCACGCCCCGCTCGTCGGGGTCGGGGCCCGCCACGCCGGTGACGGACACGGCGATGTCCGCGCCGGTGATCCGGCGGGCACCCTGGGCCATGGCTTTTGCCGTCTGCTCGGACACGGCACCGTATGTATCCAGCATCTCTGCGGGCACGCCCAAAACATCCGCCTTGACGCCGGTCCAGTAGCTCACCACGCCGCCCCGGTAGACGGCGGACGCGCCGGGCAGGGCGGTGATGCGCTCCGCCACCCGGCCGCCGGTGCAGCTCTCGGCGGTGGCGAAGGTCAGTCCCCGCTCTTTCAGCAGCGCCATGCAGGCGTTTTCCAGGCCGGGGACATCCACGCCGTAGACGTAGTCGCCTAAGAAATCCGTGACCTCTTTGACCACGGGGGCCAGCATGGCCTCCGCCTCTTCCTGGCTCGCCGCCTTGGCGGTGGCCCGGAGCCGCACCTCGCTGGGTTTGGCGTAGGTGGCGAGAGAGGGGTTCTCCATGTGGCTCATCTTCTCCCGCAGCAGCTCCTCCATGGGGCTTTCCCCCAGGCCGAAGGTCATGATGTCGTGGGAGACGATGACTTCGCTGGAGAGGCGGCGGAGATAGGGGACGACATGGTTTTTCAGCATGGTCAGCATCTCGAAGGGCGGGCCGGGCAGCATCAGCACATGGACGCCGTCAGCCTCAAAGGCGCAGCCCGGGGCGGTGCCCACAGAGTTGTCAAACACCGTGCAGCCCTTCGGCAGCTCCGCCTGCTGGACGTTGTTGGAGGGCATCTTCATGTGGACATTTTTTTCAAAATACACCCGGATGGTCTCCAGGATGTCCGGGTGCAGCACCAGCGGTTTGCCGAAGGCCTCGCAGATGGTCTGTTTGGTCAGGTCGTCATAGGTGGGCCCCAGGCCGCCGGTGGTGATGATGATATCCGCCCGCCTCCGGGCAATGTCCAGGGCCTCCTTCAGGCGCTGGGGGTTGTCCCCCACCACGGTGTGCCAAAAGACGTTGACCCCCACGGCGGAAAGCGCCTGGGAGATGTCCCGGGCGTTGGTATTGACGATGTTGCCAAGCAGCAGCTCGGTGCCCACGGCAATGATCTCGGCGGTATGAGACATAAAATAACCCTCTTCTAAATGATAAGTCAGGCAGCAAGAGATAAAAGTGAAGAGATAAGAGATAAAAGATATTCAAAAACGGAGATGTTCCATTCCGCCGCAGGCGGAATATTTTTGATCATCCGGCTCCGCCGGATACCAAATCTCTTATCTTTTATCTCATATCTCTTATCTTCCCTCACGGCTTCACCCGCACCCAGGTCTCGCCCCCCAGGGCGCGGGAGACCAAGGCGTCCACATCCAGTGCCGCCTCGGCCTTCCGCACGTCCTCCGGGTTGGGCCGGGTGGCGGGGTGGCGGGGGGTGAAGACGGTGCAGCAGTCCTCATAGGGCAGGATGGAGGTCTCGTAGGTCCCGATCTCCCGGGAGATGCGGATGATCTCCACCTTGTCCATGCCGATCAGGGGCCGCAGGACGGGCATGGTGGTCACATCCTCGGTGACGCCCAGGGCCATCATGGTCTGGCTGGCCACCTGGCCCAGGGACTCGCCGGTGATGAGGGCCTTGGCCCCGGCCTTTTTCGCCACGGCTTCCGCCAGGCGCATCATGAACCGCCGCATGATCAGGGTGAAATACTCCTCCGGGCAGTTCTTGCGGATCTCCTCCTGAATCTCCGTAAAGGGCACGATGTGGACGATCATCCGTCCGCAGTAGGCCGTCAGCAGCCGGGCCAGCTCCAGCACCTTGTCCTGGGCCTGCTGGGAGGTGTAGGGCGGGGAGACGAAGTGGACCATCTCCAGCTCCACGCCCCGGCGGGCCATCATCCAGGAGGACACCGGGCTGTCCAGCCCGCCGGAGAGGAGGCTGACGGCATGGCCGCCCATGCCCACCGGCAGTCCGCCGGCGCCGGGCACGGAGGGGGCGTGGACGTAGGCGTGCTTCTCCCGGATCTCCACATACACCGTCAGATCCGGATTGTGGACGTCCACCGCCACGGCGGGGAACAGCTCCGCCAAATCGCCGCCCACGGCCTGGCTGATCTGGATGGAGTTCATGGGGTACTGCTTGTCCGCCCGCTTGCTCTCCACCTTGAAGCTTTTTGCGGCGGCGAAGGCGTCCGCCAGATAGGTCCTGGCGGTCGCCACAATGGCCTCCACCGTCTTCTCGCAGGGCACCGCCCGGGCCACGGACACCACGCCGAACACCTGCCGGGCGGCGGCGTGGGCCGCCTCCATGTCGCAGTTGTCCGTGGTGGGCTCCACATAGATGGTGCTCTGGCGGATGTAGACCTGAAAGCTGCCGCAGCCCTTCAGCCGCCGCCGGACGTTGGACACCAGCCTGTCCTCGAAAGACCGGCGGTTCAGGCCCTTCAAAACCACCTCGCCCAGCTTCAGCAGCAGCATTTCGTTGTTGTTCATCATGGGAATATCCTCCGGCAATTGAAAATCACTTGACAGAAGCATTATATCCCAATTTTCCCGGAAGGGAAAGCCCAATTTTACGGTTATACGTCGCTCCGCAGCAAAAAGAGCTGCAAGACTTTTTCTGCCAGCCGCAGCTCCCGGGGAGAGCAGGCCGCCAGCAGGGCCTGGAGAGAGGTCAGGTCCGGCTCCGCCCGCTCCGTGCCGAAGAGTATGTATTCCATGGAGAGCCGGGAGGTGCGGGACACCTTGATGAGGGTGTCAATGGACATCTGGGAGGTCCCCGCCTCGATCTGCCCGTAATAGCCCGCGCCGATGTCTGCCAGCTCCGCAAACTGCTCCCGGGTGAGGCGCAGCCGGTTCCGCTGCTGCCGCAGGCGCTGGCCGGCGGCGATCCGTTCTTGCTTCGTCATCATGCTCACGCTCCTTTTCCTCAGTCTATCGTGGGAGACGGCGATGCAAAATATGTGAAAAGTTATTGATTTTTGTTATCTTATAGTGTATTTTGCAAATATAAAAAGCCTTGAAACCGTTGCGCCGCAACGGTTTCAACGATTTTGTGGGGAAAATGCCGATGTGTTACATAAACGTAGCAAAAAGTTCGCCAGAAATCCTCGCCTTTTTTCGGGAGCCGCCGGGAGAAAAAACCAAAACGCAGGAAGAACTTGGCAGTCAATTATGTGACACACAGTTGTAACAAAGATTGGGGGAGCAGTCATGCAGGAATACGTCGTCAACCGCCCCGACGAGGGGGCCATGGAACGGGTTCTGCGCAAAAATTCCGACAACGCGGCGGGGGTGATTCTGCGCCTGGCCTGGCAGGCGGGGCTGCTGCGGGATGAGATCCAGCGCCTGACCTGGGCGCAGATCGACTTTCTGGACCAGCGGATCACCCTGCCGGACCGGGCGGTGCCCATTTCGGAGGAGCTGGCAGACTGGCTGGCGGAGCTGCGCCGAAGCCGCAACCGCCGCTCGGAGGTGGTGGTGCTGTCGGACCGGGACCAGAAGCCCCTGACGCCCCAGTCCATCTCCCGCCTGGCCCGGACGGCCCTGGACAAGGAGGGCCAGACCGCCATCCGCCTCATCGACCTGCGCCACGACTTCATCCTTCGCCAGCTGGAAGAGCACGACTGGCAGTACGTCTCCCGCATCACCGGCGTGGAGGCCGCGGCGCTGAACGTCCACTTTGCCGGGCACCTAAAGGAAAAAAAGGTCTCCACCCGCATCCACCGGGACGAGCCCGCCCAAATCGACGAGTTCGCCCTGTGGAAGCTGCTGCAGACGGAGCGCGCCACCCCGGCGGGGGTGACGCTGTGGCTGACGTGGCAGATGGGCCTGCGGCTGGAGGAGATCGTGGGCCTCACCTGGGACCAGGTGGATCTGAAAGGGGAGCGCCTGCTGCTGCCGGACCGGGAAATGGCCCTGACCAGCGGTGTCCACGGCGTTTTAAAGGAGCTGTCCGCCGCCGCGGAAAGCGAATTTGTCCTGACCACGCCCCGCAGCGGCCAGCCCTATGACCGGACCCGCCTTTCCAAGCTGGTGCGGGGGGTGCTGATCCGGGGCGGGCTGGACAACGTGACCCTCCGGGACCTGCGGCTGGACTGCGACATCCGGGTAGGCGGCGAAAATCAGGTCATCGCCTACGTCCGCCGCCGCCAGTCCGTCACCCGGAACGAGGTCATGGAGCTGCTGGGCGTGTCCAAGACCACGGCCTACAACCGCCTCAAGCAGATGGTGCGCCGGGGCAAGCTGACCCAGATCGGCGCCCGGTACTATCTGCGGGAGGCGGTGGTGCCGCCGGAGCGGCAGGAGACGGTGATCCTGGAGTACCTCTCCAAAGAGGGCTTTGCCTACCGCCAGGACATCGCCCGCATCCTGCGCATCGACCCCCGCCAGTGCCGGCCCATCCTGCAAAGGATGGTGGCCGCCGGCCAGATCGTGCAGGAGCGCCAGCGGTACACATTAAAAAGAGAGGCGTAAGGGGCCGTTCCGCCAGCGGCGCCCCGCCCCGCGGGACACGCCGGCGCGGACCCGTCCCCTGTCCCGGAACGGCCTTGGGACGTTGCGGCTCTGTAACGGATTGTTACAACCATTTGGCCCAAAAACACCGCGAAAACGCGCCTTTTATCAAACAAATTACAACTTGCCCGAATTTATGGACAAATAAAATTTCCGCTGGTAAATTGACCTTGCGAAGGTCGGACGGGACGCCCCTTCCGGCATAGATACGGATTCCGGCTAGCCACTGTATGTGCGCCGGAGACGGCGGGCCGGATGTCCTTCGCGAAAATATGGCGGCTCTTCACCGCCAAATCTAAAAGGAGGAAAAACCATGAAGAAGTTCCTTTCTCTGGTTCTGGCTCTGGTAATGACCATGTCCCTGGTCACCATCAGCGCCGGAGCCAAGGACTTCACGGATGACGACAAGGTCACTTATGAAGAAGCCGTCAACGTGATTTCCGAAATTGGCGTCGTCGATGGCTACACCGACGGCTCCTTCAACCCCCAGGGCTCTCTGACCCGTGGCGCGGCTGCCAAGATCATCTGCAACATGATCCTGGGCCCCACCACCGCCGCTGAGCTCCACGCGGACACCGCTCCCTACAAGGACGTGCCCACCAACCACACCTTCGCTGGCTACATTGCCTACTGCGCGAAGGAAGGCATCATCAGCGGCTACGCTGACGGCACCTTCCGTCCCGCCGGCACCCTGACGGGCTATGCCTTCATGAAGATGCTGCTGGGCGCTCTGGGCTATGACGCCTCCATCGAGGGCTACACCGGCGCCAACTGGTCCATCAACGTTGCCAAGCAGGCTCTGGCCATCGGCCTGAACAAGAGCCTGGAGGGCGACTTCAATGGCATCAAGGCCGTCAACCGTGAGGAGGCCGCTCTGTACGCCTTCAACACCCTGAAGTCCGACCTGGTGGAGTATGACACCACCATCTCCACCACCATCAACGGCCAGACCGTGACCATCGGCAACTCTCAGGCCAAGGCTCAGAAGTGGAACAACTCCGCCACCCGCATCAACAACATCGAGAACGACGAGTACATCCAGTTCGCTGAGCAGTACTTCAACAAGCTGGTCCTGGAGGACACCACCGATGCGTTCGGCCGTCCCGCCCGGACCTGGAGCTGGAAGAGCGATGACATCGGCACCTACATCAACCATGACCTGCTGGTCGCCTCCTACACCGAGAAGGTCACCGGCAAGGACCTGTATGATGCCATGGGCAAGAACGTCATCGACGACTATGACATCGACGTCTATGTGGACGGCGAGGTTGACGACGACATCCTGGGCGACGCCTTCTTCGACGTGGCCGACATGAACAAGAACAACAAGGGCGGCGTCGGCGAGACCGGCGACGGCGTTCTGACCGAGGTTTATGTGGACGCCGACAACAAGGAAGCCACCGTGGCCGTCATCAACACCTACCTGGCCCGCGCCAAGAGCGATTACAACGAGAAGAAGGACGAGGTCTCCTTCACCGTTTACAAGATCGACGCCAAGGGCGCTGACAAGGATCAGTATGTCAAGACCGCTGGCGAGGACGAGACCCTGACCGTCTCCGGCGACGACTTCGACATCAAGGACATCGCCGAGAAGGACGCCTATCTGGTGAACATCGCCGAGGGCGAGATCAAGGTTCTGGCCAAGGCCGAGGTCCTGGAGGATTCCACCCTGACCGCGTTCTCCAAGGAGAGCTACGTCATCACCGACGGCACCAAGTATGAGTATGCCGACACCCTGCGCTATGATCCCGAGGTCCTGGACGAGTGGACCGACAGCAAGATCAACCTGAAGGAGAAGTCCTACAACCTGTATCTGGATCAGTATGGCTTCCTGATCGGCATTGACCTGGTGGAAGAGGCTGACAACTACGTCTTCATCACCGGCGTTGACGACAGCGCCAGCAACCTGGCTGCCACCAACATCAAGGCCAACGCCATCTTCCTGGACGGCACCATGGAGACCATCACCATCAACACCAAGAAGAGCACCGGCACCTTCAAGGATTCCGATGAGCCCTCCCTGATCAACCGTTGGTTCACCTACACCGTGAACAAGGACGGCATCTACTCTGTGGATGAGATCAACGACACCATCAACCCCGCCAAGAACACCCAGGGTGAGACTCACAGCAACCTGAAGCTGGCCCAGTTCGCCACCAAGGATCTGACTGGTGCTACTGGCAACGAGGTTTATGACATCGATGTGAAGCATGTCTCCCTGCCCGGTAACGCTGCCGGCACCGGCGACTATACCAAGGTCTACGGCAACGACTCCACCGTCTATCTGACCGCCGAGGTGGAGACCATCAACCCCGAGGTTTCTGGCAATAACTATGCCTACACCGGCATCATCTCCGACGTGACCAACGTCACCACCGGCATCAAGAACGCCAACCTGACCACCTATAATCTGGCCAAGGCCAAGAGCGAGGCCGACGATAACGCCAAGGTCGTTGCTCCTGTTGCCGCTGCTATGGCTGCTTACGGCGCTTACACCCTGTACAAGAACAACGGCTACATCATCGCCACCGTGGTGGTGGGCGAGGACGACGCCGCCGCCAAGAACCTGGTCTATGTGACCAGCAGCGATATCGAGCTGGAGTCCTATGACTCTGAGGCCGACGAGTGGACCTGGACCCGCGAGGTCATCTACAACGGCGAGGAGATCGAGATCAAGGAAGTCGGCGACAAGCTGACTCACCTGGACAAGATGGAGCGGTACAACTGGTATCAGGTGCGCTTCAACTCCAGCGACGAGGTCATCGGTGTCCAGCTGGCTGAGAAGGCTCTGACTCACACCGTTGGCGCTCCCACCAACATCGGCAACGAGTATGTTGATCAGACCAACTTGGTCGAGCTGGCTGTCAACGCCAAGGACACCGTCCTGTTCGAGAAGTCCGAGTACGAGGATGAGCTTGACACTGCAACCGCTCTGTACAACCAGCCCAAGGTGCCTTATCTGGTCGGCGGTACCTTCTATGTGGAGACTGACACTCACACCGGCTTCCGCGTGAACGACGATGTGAAGTACGTCTTCATCCAGAAGAACAACAACAAGACCAGCACCACCATCGACGAGGGCGTTGAGAACCTGGCGGATGCTGTTGAGGAGCTGAACACTAACAAGAACGGCAGCTATGACTATGAGGTCAGCGCCATCCTGGTGAACGGCGCCGCTACCGTCGTGGTCATCCGCGACCTGAACAGCGACGGCTACAAGGTCGACCACACCACCGACCATGACCATGTTGTCGAGGCCGTCTATGACCGCAACTACACCTACACCATCAAGGTCAGCGATTACTGCGCGCCGACCTACATGGAGATCGCTGACGCCATCAAGGAAGAGATGGAGTCCCTGCGTGCTACCGATATCACTGTCACCTTCGACAGCAAGGGTATCACCGAAGTCACCTACACCACGCAGGCCGGTACGCCCGTGACCCTGTCCCTGGCTTCCGGCACCCTGAACATCGTGGTGGAGAACGTCCTGACCAAGGCTGTTGAGAGCGCTAAGTCTGCTGGCTACACCTTCGGCGGCACCTTCTCCGGCGATGAGGACAGCATCACCATCACCTATCCCAACACCATCGATCCTATGACCGATAAGGCTACCGGTGAGAACCAGTATCCCTACCTGCTGACCGACGTGGCCCGTTTCCTGGGCGGCCTGTACCGCTCCGGCAATGCCGCCGTCATCGAGTTTGAGGACGAGGCCTACACCTGGGATGCAAGCATCGGCAATGCTGGCAGCAACTGGGCGAATAAGGATGGCGACACTCTGGTGTCTGAGATCGTCAGCTATGTCACGGCCAATTCCAAGGCTACCGACATCGAGCTGACCATCGACGGCGTGGAGATCACCCTGTCTTACGAGGTTAAGGCCTGATTTAACCGTCGGCTAAACAACTTCCCATTGCAAAAAGAAGACCCCGGGCGAAAGCCCGGGGTCCTCTTTTGTCAATCGTTGACGTCCATCAGCACCACCATGTAGTATGTCTCACCGGAGGTGTTGCACTGATACGTGGTGTCCGTGCCAAGCCATGTAACACTGTTTCCGGACCAGGTGACGGACGAGGTGCCCGCGCCGCTGTTGGAGCCCAGCCGGCAGGTGGCACGAGGCGCCCCCTGAACCGCGTAAAAGTAAGTGCCGGTGCCAAAGACCACGATCAGCAGGGGCTTATGGGGAAAGGTAAAGGAGTTGCTCCCGCTCCCCGTCCCGGTGTAGGTCTGGAACTGCACCTGGCAGTTGCCCCGCTGGGCCACGGTCTCCGCCAGTCCCTCCCGCGCCTCCGCCGCCGCCTGCAGTGCCGCGTCCAGCTTGGCGTTGTTCCCGTTGAACGTGTCCATCAGGATCCGGTCGTCCTGGTTCCAAAGGCTCAGCTGATAATACTGTGTGTTTTCCATTTTCTTCCTCCTTTTATCATGGTGCCCATAATACAGGAGGAACCAGGCGCCACAAATTGCCCGCCAACGTGCAACCCCGCCCCCAAATCCCCCGCCCCGCCGGGTTGGCCGTGCAACATTTTGCCCCCGCCGCCCCGCCCGCCGCCCCCGCAGGGGCGGATAGCATCCGCCCAAAACGCGGGTGCCTGCGGAAACCGGGCGGCTGATAGCCGCCCCTACAGAGGTTTTTGTAAGCAGGAAAGTTGGCGGAGAATTTGCCCCCCGGCGGGCCGAGGTCGCCCCGCCCCGCCGGGTTGGCCGTGCAACATTTTGCCCCCGCCGCCCCCGTAGGGGCGGATAGCATCCGCCCAAAACGCGGATGCCTGCAGAAACCGGGCGGCTGATAGCCGCCCCTACAGAAGTTTTTGTAAGCAGGAAAGTTGGCGGAAAATTTGCCCCCCAGCGGGCCGGGGTCGTCGCGCCCTACGGGATTGGATGTGCAACATTTTGCCCCCGGCGTCCCGCCCGCCATCCCCGTAGGGGCGGATAGCATCCGCCCAAAACGCGGATGTTCAAAAGCCGGCATAGCGTCAGCGGGGCCAGGGGCAGAAGCCCTTGCGACAACCACCCACAGGTCTGCACCCAAAGTGCCAAATGCGGCATAGACGTCCTGCCGAACGCCGGCATATAGCGCAGCCGGATGAGACCCGGCAAGTTTCTGCCAAACGCATCGTGACGAGGCCCGCATCCCCAAATTTACATCCCATGTGCCATGGGATGTAAATTTGGACCGAAAGGCGTTTTTCTTTTGGACCGTGCACAGCCCGTTTTCTTTGGCAAGACCAAAGAAAATGGGGGGTGCATTCCCGCGCCGCAACACGGCGCCCCCTCCTCCCCCCCAAAACTTTTGCCATAAATTTGCCAATCCCCGCAAACCGCGGTATAATGTAGATTACATATGATATATAAGGAGGATCCCCCTATGAAGATCGTCGCCATCAACGGAAGCCCCCGGAAAAACGGCAACACCGCCCTGCTGCTGGACGCGGTGGGCAAAGAGGTGGAGGCCGCCGGGGTGGAATTTGAAGTCTTCCAGCCCGGGCCCAACGTCCGCCCCTGCATGGCCTGCTACCACTGCCTGAACACCGGCAGCCTCCGCTGCGTCCGGGACGACGACGGCGTCAACGACATCATCGCCGCCTGCGTCGGGGCCGACGGCATCCTGCTGGCCTCCCCCGTCTACCACGCCGGAATCGCCGGGGGGATGAAGTGCGTCATCGACCGGCTGATGCTCTCCGCCGGCTGCGGGGAAAACCAGTTCCACCACAAGGTGGGCGGCGCGCTGTGCACCCTCCGCCGCTCCGGCGGCACGGAGACCTACCACCAGCTGCTTGCCGCCATGGACTGCATGGAAATGGTCATCGTCACCGCCGACTACTGGGGCGCGGCCCACGGCGCTGACCCCGGCGAGGTCCTGCGGGACACTGAGGGCGTGGAGGTGGCCAAAAAGCTGGGCCGCAACATGGCCTGGATGGTAAAGGTGCTGGCGGAGAGCCGGGTGCCGGTCCCCGAGACCCGCCCCCGGCCCATGACGAATTTTGTCAGATAAAAGTTTTGGCCCAGCGCTTGTGCCCCAAGGGGGTATTTTCAAAAGCTGGCGGGGGAGCACCCGCAAAGCAAAAGCTGCCGCGAAAGCGGCAGCTTTTGCTGTTTATCCTTTTAAGATATCCGTGTTGCGGTATTGGATCGCTTCAGCGAGATGGGCGGCGCCGATGTCCGCGCTGCCCTCCAGGTCCGCGATGGTCCGGGCCACCCGCAGGATGCGGTCGTGGGACCGGGCCGTCAGGCCCATGCGGGCGAAGGCGCTTTTCATCAGGGCCTCTCCGGCGTCGTCCAGGCGGCAGAAGACGGCGATCTGGGCCGGGGCCATGTGGGCGTTGCAGGCGACGCCGGTGCCCCGGAAGCGTTCCGCCTGGATGGCCCGGGCGGCGTCCACCCGCGCTTTTACCTGGGCGGAGCTCTCCGGCGTCTCCCTGCGGCGCATGGCCTCGTATTCCACCGAGGGGACGCTGACGTGGAGGTCGATGCGGTCCAGCAGGGGGCCGGAGATCTTCTCCACGTACTTCTCCACCTCCCGGTCGGAGCAGGTGCACTTGCCGGAGGGGTGCCCCCGCCAGCCGCAGCGGCAGGGATTCATGGCGCACACCAGCTGGAACCGGGCGGGCAGGCGCAGCGTGCCGCCGGCCCGGGCCACGGTGACCTCGCCGTCCTCCAGGGGCTGACGCATGGCCTCCAGCACGTCCCGGCGGAATTCCGGCAGCTCGTCCAGAAACAGCACGCCGTTGTGGGCCAGGGACATCTCCCCGGGCCGCATGGCGGGGCCGCCGCCCGCCAGCGCGGCGGCGGAGGTGGTGTGGTGGGGGCTGCGGAAGGGGCGGCGGGTCAGCAGGGGATGCCTGGGGTCCGCCAGCCCGGCCACGGACCAGATGCCGGAAACGGCCAGGGCCTCGTCCCGGCTCATGTCCGGCAGGATGGAGGGCAGCCGCTTTGCCAGCATGGACTTGCCCGCGCCGGGGGAGCCGATCAGCAGCAGATTGTGGCCGCCTGCCGCGGCGATCTCCAGGGCGCGCTTCACGTTCTCCTGGCCCATGACGTCCCGCAGGTCCGGCAGGGGGGCCGCGGCGGCGTCCGGCTCCCAGGCGGGGGCGGGGGCGAGGGGGACTTCCCCCCGCAGATGGGCCGCCAGGGCCTTGACGTCTGGGACGCCGTACACCGTCAGGCCGCCGGCCAGGGTGGCCTCGGCGGCGTTTTCCGCCGGGACGAACAGCTGGCGGACGCCGGCCTTTTGGGCGGCCATGGCCATGGGCAGCACGCCGGTGACGCCCCGCAGGGCCCCGGTGAGAGACAGCTCCCCCAAAAAGGCCGCGTCGGCGGGGAGGGGCGGCAGGTCGCCGCTGGCCGCCAGAATGCCCACAAAGATGGGCAGATCGTAGACCGTGCCCGCCTTTTTCTGCCCGGCGGGGGCCAGATTCACCGTGATGCGGCTGACGGGGAACTTGGCGCCGCAGTTTTTCACCGCCGCCCGGACCCGCTCCCGGGCCTCCCGCACGGCGGCGTCCGGCAGGCCCACCACGTCAAAGGCGGGCAGGCCGCCGGACAAAAAGCACTCAGCGCTGACCTCGTATCCGTTGATGCCGTTGAGCCCCAGGGAGCGTACCGTGACTACCATAAAACCACTGCCTTCCGCATGGCGAAGGCCCCTTCGCCATAGACTTGCGCGCCGGCGGAGAGCCGCCGGGGCCTGTATGCATCAAAAGTTTATCACAGAAACGGCCGATGGGAAAGCGGTTCTTGAAAAAATGCCCAAAAAATGAAAAGTCTTTTGGCGCATCCGCAGAAAAGGGGAAAATTTGCGCAAAAAATAACAAAGTACCGGTTTACAGGTGGAAATCCTCGTGCTATAATGAAAACGCATGAGAATCCGGGGGAGAGAGACCGGATTTCGTGTTTTGGTAAGCTTGCTGCCGCTGGCAGCAAATTTATAGGAGGTAAGAGTTTATGGCAAGAAAGTTCAAGTCCATGGACGGTAACAATGCGGCCGCATATGTCAGCTACGCGTTTACCGAAGTGGCGGGCATCTATCCGATCACCCCGTCTTCTCCCATGGCAGACTTGGTTGACCAGTGGGCCGCCGCTGGTCAGAAGAACATCTTCGGCACCACCGTGAAGGTGTGCGAGATGCAGTCTGAGGCGGGCGCTTCCGGCACCGTCCACGGCTCCCTGGCCGCCGGCGCGATGACCACCACCTACACGGCTTCCCAGGGCCTGCTGCTGATGATCCCCAACATGTACAAGATCGCCGGCGAGCTGCTGCCCTGCGTGTTCCATGTGTCCGCCCGTACCGTTTCCACCCACGCCCTGAACATCTTCGGCGATCACTCCGACGTCATGGCCTGCCGCCAGACCGGCTTTGCCATGCTGTGCGAGAACGATCCCCAGGAGATCATGGACCTGGCTCCCGTGGCCCATCTGGCCGCTATCGAGGGCCGCGTTCCCTTCATCAACTTTTTCGACGGTTTCCGTACCTCCCACGAGATCCAGAAGGTCGCCTGCTGGGATTACGAGGACCTGAAGGAAATGACCGACATGGACGCCGTGGCCGCTTTCCGCAAGCACGCCCTGAACCCCGAGCGTCCCAACATGCGCGGCTCTCACGAGAACGGCGATATCTTCTTCCAGCACCGTGAGGCCTGCAACCCCTACTATGACGCCCTGCCCGATGTGGTCGAGAAGTACATGGGCAAGATCAATGAGAAGCTGGGCACCAACTACCAGCTGTTCAACTACTATGGCGCTCCCGACGCCGAGCGCGTCATCATCGCCATGGGCTCCATCTGCAACGTCGCCGAGGAGGTCATCGACTACATGACCGCCAAGGGCGAGAAGGTCGGCATGGTCAAGGTCCACCTGTACCGCCCCTTCAAGGCGGACAAGCTGATCGCCGCCATCCCCGCCACCTGCAAGAAGATCGCCGTTCTGGACCGTACCAAGGAGCCCGGCGCTCTGGGCGAGCCTCTGTACATGGACGTTGTCACCGCTCTGGCCAACGCCGGCAAGACCGACATCAAGGTCATCGGCGGCCGCTACGGCCTGGGCAGCAAGGATACGCCTCCCGCCTCCGTGTTCGCCGTGTATGACGAGCTGGCCAAGGACGAGATGAAGCGCCAGTTCACCATCGGCATCGTGGACGACGTCACCCACCTCAGCCTGGAGGAGAAGCCCGCCCCCGGCGTGGCTCCCGCCGGCACCATCGAGTGCAAGTTCTGGGGCCTGGGCGGCGACGGCACCGTGGGCGCCAACAAGAACTCCATCAAGATCATCGGCGACCACACCGACAAGAACGTTCAGGCTTACTTCCAGTATGACTCCAAGAAGACCGGCGGCGTGACTGTCAGCCACCTGCGCTTCGGCGACAAGGCCATCAAGTCCTCTTACTACATCAACAAGGCCGACTTCGTGGCCTGCCACGTGCCCGCCTACATCACCAAGGGCTTCCCCATCGTCCGTGACGTCAAGCCCGGCGGCGTGTTCCTGATCAACTGCCAGTGGAACGACGAGGAGCTGAACCACCACCTGGACGCCGCCTCCAAGCGCTACATCGCCAAGAACAACATCCAGGTCTACACCATCAACGCCATCGACCTGGCCAAGGAAATCGGCATGGGCAAGCGCACCAACACCATCCTGCAGTCCGCCTTCTTCTCCCTGGCGAAGGTCATGCCCGAGGCTGAGGCCATCCAGTACATGAAGGACGCCGCCACCCATTCTTACCTGAAGAAGGGCCAGGACGTCGTCGACATGAACCACAAGGCCATCGACGCCGGCGCCACCGCCTACAAGAAGTTTGAGGTCCCCGCCGACTGGGCCGACGCGCAGGATACTGCCGACACCACCGTTCTGTCCGGCAAGCCCGAGCTGGTGGAGCAGGTCAAGACCATCCTGAACCCCGTTGGCAAGATGGACGGCGACAGCCTGCCCGTCTCCGCCTTCGTCAAGCACGTGGACGGCCAGTTTGAGCTGGGCGCCGCCGCCTATGAGAAGCGCGGCGTTGCCGTCACCGTTCCCACCTGGGATTCCGCCAAGTGCATCCAGTGCAACAACTGCGCTTATGTCTGCCCCCACGCCACCATCCGTCCCTACGCTCTGACCGGGGACGAGGCCGCCAAGGCTCCCGCCGCCGCCAAGATCGTGGACATCAAGGCCGGCAAGGGCAAGGGCGTTTACAAGTACACCATGGCTGTGTCTCCTCTGGACTGCATGGGCTGCGGCGTCTGCGTGGGTGTCTGCCCCGTGGGCGCGCTGACCATGGTCGCCCAGGAGCAGGAGGCCGCCCAGCAGGATGTGTTCAACTACTGCGTCGCCGAGGTCGCCGAGAAGAAGGACATGCAGGACGACACCGTCAAGGGCAGCCAGTTCAAGCAGCCCATGCTGGAGTTCTCCGGCTCCTGCGCCGGCTGCGCCGAGACCAGCTATGCCCGCCTGATCACCCAGCTGTTCGGCGATCACATGTACATCTCCAACGCCACCGGCTGCTCTTCCATCTGGGGCGGTCCCGCCGCGACCTCTCCCTACTGCACCAACAAGGCCGGCCACGGCCCCGCCTGGTCCAACTCCCTGTTCGAGGATAACGCCGAGCACGGCCTGGGCATGTTCCTGGGTCAGCAGGCCATCCGCAACCGCCTGGCCGACAAGGTCAAGGAACTGGCCGGCGTGACCACCAACGACGCCAAGAAGGCCGCCTGCGAGGAGTATCTGGCCACCATGGACAGCTACGACGCCAACAAGGCTGCCACTGACAAGCTGATCGCCGCTCTGGAAGCCGATCCCGACTGCCCCTACAGCAAGGAGATCCTGGCTGACAAGGAGTACCTGGGCAAGAAGTCCATGTGGATCTTCGGCGGCGACGGCTGGGCTTACGATATCGGTTTCGGCGGCGTGGACCATGTTCTGGCCTCCGGCAACGACGTGAACATCTTCGTCTTCGATACCGAGGTCTACTCCAACACCGGCGGACAGGCTTCCAAGGCCTCCAACATCGGCCAGGTCGCCCAGTTCGCGGCTGCCGGTAAGGAGATCAAGAAGAAGTCCCTGGCGGAGATCGCCATGAGCTACGGCTACATCTATGTGGCCCAGGTGGCCATGGGCGCCAACCCCGCTCAGACCCTGAAGGCTATCAAGGAGGCCGAGGCCTATCACGGTCCCTCCCTCATCATCGGCTACTCCCCCTGCGAGATGCACAGCATCAAGGGCGGCATGATGAACTGCCAGAAGGAAATGAAGAAGGCTGTGGAGTGCGGCTACTGGAACCTGTTCCGCTTCAACCCCGCTGCCGAGGGCGCCAAGTTCACCCTGGACTCCAAGGAGCCCAAGGGCGGCTATCAGGAGTTCCTGATGAACGAGGCCCGCTACTCTCGCCTGACCCGCGAGTTCCCCGAGCGCGCCACCGTCCTGTTCGAGCGCAACGAGAAGAACGCCATGGAGCGCTACGAGCACCTGCTGAAGCTGAAGGCCATGTACGAGGGCTGATCGGCTTAAAAGCAATGAATCAAAAGGGCCGCGGGATTTTCCCGCGGCCCTTTTATGCAGAAAAGTGCAAACGGCGCCCGGCAGATTACTGCCGGACGCCGTTTGCTTCAAGCAAGAGATATTTTCTCAGCGCTGCCCCTCGGCCCGCAGCCGCAGCTGCTCCGCCGTGATGGCATAGCCGTCCTCGGCCCACTTGTCCACGGGCCAGGACTCCGGCAGCGGCTCGCCCCGCCGCTGGTAAATAGCGGAAACCACCGCGTCCAGCAGCCGGGGGTTTTTCACCAGGATGGGCCCTGTCAGCTCCGAGGCAAATACATTTTTCCGGCAGAAGCCCTCCGGTTTTTTCTCTCCGTCGTTGCCAAAGCCCAGGGACAGGCTCTCCAGCAGGGGCGTCTCCACGCCGGTGATGACGGAGCACTTGTTCATAAAGCCCACCACGGCTTCGGGGAAGAGATCGGTGAAGCCGTATACATCCTCCACGAATCGCTTTTTGCCCTGGACGGAGGCGAATCCCGCCAGGCCAATGCCGTCATAGACCTTGCCGTCGGCGTCGGTGATGGTCTTTCCCAACAGCTCCATGGCCGTTCCGGCAAACAGCATGGCTGTGCCGTTTTCGGCGGCGGCCCTCACAGCCCTGCCAAACCGGGCAAAGTCCGCCAGGGCGGCCTTTTGGCTCCGCTCCGTGCCAGCGCCCATAAAGAGGAAGCCGGCGCCGGAAATATCCGCCTCCTGGCCGGGAACGACGGCCTCCACCGCCACGGCGTTCCCCATGGCCTCCAGACGGCGCTTCAGCACGGATATATTGGCATAGCTGCCGTACAGGCTCATCAGGTCGGGATAGAAATGCAGGATTTTCAATTCCATGCCTTACGCCTCCTTTTCCACGTGGGCCAGCAGCTTGTCCCGGTCGGAGAAGCAGGTGACCACGTACAATTCCTCGCTGCCGGCGGCTTTCAGCTCCGCCGCGGCGGCGGCGATGTCCGGCTGGACGGACCAGGTGTCCGGGGAGATGGAGGTGAAGCTGAAGCGCTCCGCCAGGTCGTTGCAGTACCGGCCGGAGAGGAGAATTTTCTTCACGTGGGGTCGCGCCAGCTGGTCAAAGTCGATGTCCCACAGCCAGCTGGTCTCGCTGGTGAAGTACTTCCGGCTCACCGCATCCACGATCACCAGCACCGCGCAGTCCGCCTGGGTGGAGGCGATGTAGCGCAGATTGGTGTCGTAGGCGATGCTGTTTTCGTGCTTGCTGGTCAGCAGCGTGCCGTGGTGCCGGCCCAGGGTGAATTTCTGCATCCGCCCGTTTTTCAGGATGTAGTTGTTGATGACCCCGGCGATGACCTCCGGCTTTACGCCGCATTCCCGGCAGGCGGCATAGGCCGCCAGGATGTTATACACATTATAAATGCTGCGGAAGGCCAGCTGGATGGCAGCGCCGCCGTCAATGGTCAGGACGCCGTTTTCCAGATCCACCGCCGTGGCGGTGTAGTCCGTGGCGGGTTTGGCGTGGCCGCATTTGGCGCAGCGGTAGGCACCGATGTGGTTATAGTGGACATAGTCGTAGACCATGGGGGCCTTGCACACCGGGCAGTACGCGCCGTCGTGATACACGCCGGTGGGGGCGTCCACGGAGATGGAGCACTTGTCCAGGCCGAACCACTTGACACTCCCGCGGCCCTCCGCAAAGCAGCTGGACAGGGGATCGTCGGCGTTCAGGATCAGCTCCGTCTCCGGGTGGATGGCGGGCAGGACGGCGTCGTAGACCCACTCCGAGTGGCCGTTCCGGGTCAGCTGATCCCGGTACAGGTTGGTCACCACGAATTCCGTGGGGTGGAAGAATTTGAAGGTGTGGGCGGCGTAGCGCTCGTCGGACTCCAGCAGCAGCACGTCGGCCACCACCCGGCCGCCCAGGGTGGCGTGGGTCAGCACCAGGGTGGCGACGCCCTCGATCTGGTTGGCACCCTCCTCGTTGTACACGACGTTTCTGCCGTCCGCCCGCAGGATGGCGGCGATCATCTCCACAGTGGAGGTCTTGCCGTTGGAGCCGGTGACGGCAATGATGTGGGGCGGCAGCTGGACCCGGCGCAGGATGTCCGGGCAGAGCCTGAGGGCGTATTTGCCGGGGAGGGAGCTGCCCTTGCCCACCAGCCTGCCCACAAAGCGCAGGATTTTGCACAATAGGATGGCCAGCATCATTCGCATGATGATTCACTCCTTGTTTTCGGTGTCAAAAAGTCCAGGACGGCCCGGTTGAAGGCGTCCGGATTGCCATGGGCGACGAAGTGGTCTCCGGGGAGAATGGCCAGCTGGGCGCCGGGGATACTGTCCGCGATGAGACGGGTGTGGCGCTCCCGGATCATGTCCCGGGTGCCGGCGACGACCAGCACCGGCATGGTCAGTTTCTTCAGCGCCTCCGGCGGAATGTGGGGCTCATTGACCATGAGGCCCAGCATCTCCGCGTTGGCCCGGGCCCTGGGGTTTTGAAACAGCGACGCCGCGTGATAGCCCAGCACCGTCGGAAACTGGACGCGGGCCTTGACGCCCCGGGGGTCCAGGTTGGCGCCGTTCAGGATCAGCCGCCCCACCCGGCGGGGATAGCGCAGGGCAAAGAGAAGGGCGATGTTGCCGCCGTCGCTGAAGCCCAGGATGTCCGCCTGGGGAAGACCCTGCTGATCCAGAAAATCCAGCAGGTCGTCGGCAAACTGGGAGAGGGTGAAAGGCGCGCTTCCCCGGGGAGACTTTCCGTGGCCCCGGGTATCCACGGCGTAGACGGTAAAGTCCCGGGAGAAAACCGGCAGCTGGTGGACGAAGTAGGAGCTGTCCTCCCCGTTGCCGTGGAGCAGCAGCAGCGGCGGGCCGCTGCCGGTCTTCGTAAAGTGCAGCCGAATGTCCATGGCAATCCCTCAAGTCAAAAAAGTCGGTGGGCGGGTCAGGGCTGATCCCGCAGGCCCAGCAGGTAATCGGTGCTGACGCGGAACTGCTCTGCAAGGGCGATGAGAGTGGTGGCGGAGACATTTACCTGGCCATATTCCATCTTTTGGTAATTGCTGGCGGTGCAGCCCAAGTATTCCGCCATGGCCTTTTGCGTGATTTGCGCTTCCAAACGCAGATCATGGAGCCTTTGTCCAAAAGTGGATAATTGTTGTTGAGACATAATCGCTCTCCCATTGACACACAATGTAGTTGTGCGCTACAATAATAGCACAATTAAATTGCGCGATGTGAAAACTTTGGAGAATCTGTTTGACTGGCTCTACGACCACTATGCGGAACCGCAGCTGCGGGTGCTCCCCATTTTTCAGACGGAACAGCTTCAGCCGGTGCTTCAGATGGTCCCGGAAGAAGAGCGGCTCCGCTTGACGGACCGGCTGACGACCCTGCAGATGCACTGGTGCACGGCGGCATTTCAAATCGGCGTGCAGCTGGGCGTGCGCCTGTCGTGACGGCGGCCCGGGGCGCTGCCCTCACCGCTCCAGATAGATCATCAGCGCCGTGACGTCCGCCGGGGACACGCCGGAGATGCGGCTGGCCTGCCCCAGGTCCAGGGGGCGGACGGTGTTCAGCTTCTCCCGGGCCTCCAGCCGCAGGCCCTGGATGGTGCTGTAGTCCAGATCCGGCGGCAGCTTGTGGGACTCCATTTTGCGGAAGTCCGCCACCTGCTTCTGCTGGCGCTGGATGTAGCCCTCGTATTTTACACTGATCTCCACCTGTTCGGCCACGTCCGGCGGCAGCTGGGGCCGCTCCGGGTCGAAGGGGGCCAGCTCACCGTAGTGGAGCTGGGGCCGCCGCAGCAGGGAGAGCAGAGGACAGCCGTCAGGGGCGTCCGCCGTGCCCTTCGACGCTAAAAAGGCGGACAGGGCGGGGGAGGGGGACACGCCGGTATGGGTCAGGCGGCGGATCTCCCGGTCCACCGCGTCATATTTTTCCTCCACCTCCCGCAGCCGCACCTCGGAAACAAGGCCGATCTCCCGGCCCCGCTTCGTCAGCCGCAGATCGGCGTTGTCCTGCCGCAGCAGCAGGCGGTACTCGCTGCGGGAGGTCATGATGCGGTAGGGCTCGTTGGTGCCCTTGGTCACCAGGTCATCGATGAGGGTGCCGATATAGCTCTCCGACCGGGACAGGACGAAAGGTTCCTTTCCCAGCAGCTTCCGGGCGGCGTTGACCCCCGCCGCGAAGCCCTGGACGGCGGCCTCCTCATAGCCGGAGGAGCCGTTGAACTGCCCCGCGCCGTACAGCCCCGGAACGGCCTTGACCTCCAGCGTGGCCCGCAGGGCCAGAGGGTCGATGCAGTCGTATTCGATGGCGTAGGCCGGACGGGTCATGACGGCCCGCCGCAGCCCCGGCACGCTGTGGAGCATCTGCAGCTGCACCTCCTCCGGCATGGAGGAGGAGAAGCCCTGGATGTAAAGCTCTTCGGTGTGCAGGCCCATGGGCTCCACGAAGAGCTGGTGGCGGAGCTTGTCCGGAAAGCGGACGATCTTGGTCTCAAAGGAGGGGCAGTACCGGGGGCCGACGCCCTCGATGAGGCCGGAGTACATGGGGGCGCGGTCCAGGTTTTCCTGGACGATGCGCTTGGTCTCCTCCGTGGTCCAGGTCAGCCAGCAGACGGCCCGGTTCTCCGGCTGGGCCGGGGTGGAATAGGAGAAGGGGATAGGCAGCTCGTCGCCGGGCTGGACCTCCATCTCGTCAAAGTCCACGGTGCGGGCGTTGACCCGGGGCGGCGTGCCGGTTTTGAACCGCCGCAGGGGCAGGCCCAGCTTCAGCAGGGAGTCCGTCAGCCGGACGGCGGCGTGCATCCCGTCGGGGCCGGAGGCCTCCACACACTCGCCGATGATGGTGCGGCCCGCCAGATAGGTGCCGGTGGCCAGGATGACGGCTTTCACGCCGAACACCGCCCCGGTGGCCAGCACCACGGCGGACACCGCGCCGTTTTCAGCGCGGATCTCCACCACCTCACCCTGGCGGACGGTCAGGTGCTCCTGGCGCTCCAGGGTGTGCTTCATGTATTCCTGGTACTTCCTGCGGTCCGCCTGGGCCCGCAGGCTCCACACGGCGGGCCCCTTGCCCCGGTTCAGCAGCCGGTACTGGATGCAGCAGGCGTCGGCGGCCTTCGCCATCTCGCCCCCCAGGGCGTCCAGCTCCCGGACCAGGTGGCCCTTGCCGGTGCCGCCGATGGCGGGGTTGCAGGGCATGTTGCCCACGGCGTCCAGGTTGATGGTGAACACGATGGTCTCCAGCCCCAGCCGGGCGGCGGCCAGAGCCGCCTCGATGCCGGCGTGGCCCGCGCCGATGACGGCGATATCAAATTGTCCGGCGTGAAATTCGCGCATAAGGGGCGATTCCTCTCTGTTGTTTATCGGTCAAATGGGCTCGCCAAGGCCGTCCATGGCCTCCATCAGCCTGCGGTAGGATGCCTCGCTGGCGGCGCCGTAAAGCACCTGGAGATCGCCGCAGTCCATGAGGGCCGCCAGATTGTCCGGCGCGCTGCTGTAAAAGGTGACGGTCATCTCCATCCAGTTCGGCAGGGAGAAGGGCAGCTTTGCCAGCCGGGACTGCATCAGCGCCAGATCCTGTTTGGTGAGCCAATAAAACTCCTCGGGGTTGTAAGAAAAGGTAAAAACAGATTCATACAGCAGAGCGGCGGCGAGAAATTCGCTGGTGGAAGGGGCGCAGAGCGTCCAGGTTTTGTCGTCGGCCGTCGTATAGACCGGCGGGTCGGGGAGGATCAGATCCTCCCGGCGAATCCCGGCGCGGCAGCAGCCCTGGTTTTCGTTCAGCAGGATCAGATGGTCCGACTCCCGCAGCCACGTCCGCTTTTGGAAGTGCTCCGGCAGCATCCAGTCATCCTGCACGCGGTGAAAGGCCTTTGTGCGTCCGGCGGCGCGGTAATAATTCTCCAGCACCGGAGGCAGCGTTCCGAACAGGTCCTTTAAAATCTGGATATCCCCGTCTGTACAGCCCTGGAACGACTCCGCGGCGTAGAGCGGCCGAACCATGTCCAGCAAGGCGGATATTTCCATGATGTGCCTCCTTTACGCGCCCCGGTGCAGCGTCACCACCGCCACCTCCGGCCGGTTGAACAGGCGGAAGGTGGAGCCGGTGTTCCCCAGCCCCCGGGTGACGAACAGCACGGAGCCGTTCTCCTCGTAAAGCCCTGCCGTGTAGGAGGGGAACAGGGTGCGTTCCACGGAGATCAGCCCGTCGGTAAAGGGCAGGCGCACCAGACCGCCGTGGCCGTGGCCGGAGACCACCAGATCGGCCCCCAGCAGGCTGTAGCGCTCCGGGAAATAGTTGTTGCGGTGGGCCAGCAGCACCCAGAAGGGATCGCCGCAGGCAGCGCGGATCTCCGCGGCCACCTCCTCCGGAGATTTTTGGTCGGCATAGCCGTTGGGATCGTCGATGCCCGCCAGCACGATGGCGTCGCCGTTTCGCTCCAGCCGCAAAAACTGGTTGGACAGGACGGTCACGCCGTGCTCCGTCAAGGCCGCTTTCAATTCCGGCACGCCGCCGATGGCCCACTCATGGTTGCCGGTGACGTAATAGGTGGGGGCGATGGCGCTGAGGCCGTCGGCCACTCCGGCGGCGTAATCCGCCGGGATGTCGTGAAAGGTGTCCAGCAGATCCCCCACAAAGAAGATATAGTCAGGGGCCTCCGCCCGCACGGCATCAAACAGCTCCGTATTGTCCTCGCCGAAATAAGCGGTGTGCAGGTCGCCCAGCACCACGGCGCGGCAGCCCTCAAAGCCCTCCGGCAGGTCGGCGAAGACGGGGTCGAAGCGGGCGGTTTGGAGGGAAGTGTTGCTCCACCGGACGAAAAGCGCGGCCAGGGCCGCCAGCAGAAGCAGCGCGGATGCGAGGCGAAGCGGACGGCGCTTGCGCGGATGTTTTGCCATAGAAAAGCGGCCTCCTCCGCCGCGAAAAAAACGGCGCCAAATATACGGAAAAGCAATATAAAACCATTATAACATAGGAGTATTTGCGTGGCGAGAGAAAAAATGTACAAAGAAGGCCGATCTTGCGGGAGAAAATCAGTCCGTTCCCGGCAATTTGCCAAGACGTACAGAAAAATTTGTTAAAATAGATGCATCTTTGGATAAAATGTTTATAAAGGGCTTGCATTTTGTGAAAAAGTCTGTTATACTACACTGGTACTCAAAAGAAAGGAGGTATAGAGACATGGATATGAAAAAGATTTTGCTGGAAGACGTGGACGATCTGATCTTCACGGATGACATTTGGACATCCAGTGAGCGGTGAGCGACAGAACCACGCCGGTGAGGGCGTGGGTTTTTCTTTTTATGTGGATTTGTTTGACCGGGCGCGGCGCGCCTGTTGACGATAGAGCATGACATAATGGAAATACCGCGTAATACCGCCAAAAACGCCGTCCGGCTCCGCCGGACGGCGTTCAGTTTGTCGAAAAACCTCTGTTTGGAGAATAAGTGTTCCGTTTCGCAGGGGGAGTACGAGGGGGCGGGAGCCCCCTCGTGTTGAATCGAATGCCTGCAAAAAGCCTGCGGCAGCAGGCGTTTGCACCGCGAAGCGGTAGGCTGCACATCTCTCTGTGCAGTCTGCCGAGGCCCGTTCCTTTGGGCCGAGGCTGCTTTTTGGGATGCGAAGCAGACAAAAAAGCGAGGCATTGTTCAGGCTGTTGAAAAAGTCCAGCGGACTTTTTCAACAGCCTGAGCGCCGTCCGGCTCCGCCGGGCGGCGTTTTTTGAAAAAAGCCGCGAAAAACGGGGAGAAAATGAAAAAATCTGTGGAATCGCGGCAAAAAATATGATACGATATAAACAGAAAAAGGCCCTTTGGGAGGAATAGGGCAGATCTCCGCCGGTGGGCGGAGCATGGTTCCAAAAGGGGAGAGAAACAATGGGAAAGAAGGTTTGGGTCTGCATATGTCTGGCGCTGCTGCTGACAGGCTGCGCCGGGGGAGAGCGTGCCGCGGATGGGAACGCGGACAGAGTGGCGCCGCCCCCCGCTGAAACCGCCGCGGCGGAGCAGGGCGGCGACATGCACGCGGAACAGGTCGCGGCGGATGCCCGCACCCTGACAGAGGAGGAGATTTTGGCGGCTTACGACCGGGCTGTTGACATTTACAGCTGGTTCGAGCTGTCCCCGCTGCCGGATAACGGAGAGACTGTGACCGCGGAGGACGGCGCCGTCTGCCGCCGGGTGGACTATCCCGGGGTGGAGACGATGGGCGATCTGCGCACCTGCCTGCGGAGCGTGTTTTCTGAATCGGTGACGGAGGGACTGCTGTCCGCCGGCGGAGACGGGATCCATTACCGGGAGATCAACGGCGCACTGTATGTGACCGGCCAGGGCCGGAGCCGGGACGCCTGGAAGGGCGGCGTCAGCGCCCAGACGGAGCAGACCGGCGAGAGCACCTACTCTGTCAATGTGACGGTGGAGCTGCTGGATGACGACGGGGTATCTGTGACCGGGCTGGAATGCTGGGCGTTTCCCTATGCCTTTGAGGGCGGCCGCTGGGTTTTTACGGATTTTCAGCTGATGTATTGACAGACGGCCTGGAGGACGCAAAAATTTTCGTAAAACAGCCGTTTTTCCACGCAAAATTTTACGGGCTGCCAGGGCTGTTTTGGCTCAGGCAGCCTTTTTGTCAAAAGTTTATCAGGATTTGCGCTACAAAAACAGAAAATTTGCGAAAAATATTACGCAAAAAAAGATAAAGTGCATGGAAGCAAGGGGGATAATTTGGGCAAAACGTAAAAGTTACAACGTTTGCGTAATAAAAAAGGCTCTTCTTACTTGAAAAAACGTTCACGTATGCTAAAATAATAGAGCACTGTAAAACACACAAAACCAAGTAAGGAGTGGAAAAAATGGAAAACCTATTCTGGATCGGTTTCGTCGGCGCGCTCATTGCCGGCCTGTTTGCTGTGATGCAGGCCAAAAAGGTAATGTCCTATTCCGAGGGCAACCAAAAGATGCAGAAGATCGCGGCCAACATCCGTGCTGGCGCAAACGCTTACCTGAAGCAGCAGTATACGACGGTGTTCAAAGTATTCGTCGTCGTGTTCATCGCCCTGCTGATCATCGCTTTCGCGACGGGCGGCAAGATGCTGTCCAAGTTCACCCCCTTCGCCTTTGTCACCGGCGGTATCTTCTCCATGCTGGCCGGCTTCATCGGCATGAAGATCGCCACCAACTCCAACGCCCGCACCGCCCAGGCCGCCTCTGAGAGCCTGAACAAGGGCCTGCGGGTGGCCTTCTCCTCCGGCTCCGTCATGGGCTTCACCGTGGTGGGCCTGGGCATGCTGGACATCACCATGTGGTTCTTCCTGCTGCGCTACGCCTTCGGCGTCAATGACCCTGTTGCCCTGGGCAACATCATGGTCATGAACGGCATGGGCGCCTCCTTCATGGCGCTGTTCGCCCGCGTGGGCGGCGGTATCTACACCAAGGCCGCCGACGTCGGCGCCGACCTGGTGGGCAAGGTGGAGGCCGGCATCCCTGAGGACGATCCCCGCAACCCCGCCACCATCGCCGACAACGTGGGCGACAACGTGGGCGACGTGGCCGGCATGGGCGCCGACCTGTATGAGTCCTATGTGGGCTCCATCCTGGCCACCTTCGCCCTGGGCGCCGTGGGCGGCTACGGCTGGAACGGCATGCTGCTGCCCGTGGCCCTGGCCGTGTGCGGCATCATCTGCTCCATTCTGGGCTCCTTCCTGGTGAAGACCAAGGAGAACGCCACCCAGGAGTCCCTGCTGAAGAGCCTGCGCACCGGTACATACACCGCCGCTATCCTGGCCGCCGTCCTGGCCGCCCCCCTGACCTACATCATCCTGGACGGCCACATGGGCGTCTATGTCGCCATTCTCTGCGGCCTGATCGGCGGCTGCGCCATCGGCTACTTCACCGAGTACTACACCTCCGACACCTACAAGCCCACCCAGGAGCTGGCCGCCGCGTCTGAGACCGGCTCCGCCACCATCATCATCGGCGGCATCTCCTTAGGGCTCAAGTCCACCATGACCTCCATCCTGATCGTGGCCGTGGCGGTCCTCATCAGCTACTTCGCCGCCGGCGGCTCCACCGTCATCGTGGACGGCACCGGCGCCTTCACCGCCGCCTTCAACCAGGGCTTGTACGGCATCGGCATCGCCGGCGTGGGCATGCTGTCCACCCTGGGCATCACCCTGGCTACCGACGCTTACGGCCCCGTGGCCGACAACGCCGGCGGCATCGCCGAGATGAGCGGCCTGCCTGAGACCGTCCGGGAGCGCACCGACGCCCTGGACTCCCTGGGCAACACCACCGCCGCCACCGGCAAGGGCTTCGCCATCGGCTCCGCCTCCCTGACTGCCCTGGCCCTGCTGGTCTCCTACGTCAACATCGTCCAGGAGAACACCACCGAGACCCTGAACTTCACCCTGACCAGCCCCACCGTCCTGGTCGGTATGTTCATCGGCGCCATGCTGACCTTCGTCTTCTCCGCCTTCACCATGAGCGCGGTGCAGAAGGCCGCTCAGTCCATCGTGGTGGAGGTCCGCCGCCAGTTCAAGGAGATCAAGGGCATCATGGAGTACAAGGCCGACCCCGACTATGCCTCCTGCGTGTCCCTGTGCACCAAGGGCGCTCTGCATGAGATGGTGGCTCCCGCTCTGCTGGCCATCATCGTCCCCATCGCCACCGGCCTGATCCTGGGCCCCACCGGCGTGGTGGGTTTGCTGGGCGGCGTGTCCGTCACCGGCTTCGCCATGGCCGTGTTCATGTCCAACGCCGGCGGCGCCTGGGACAACGCCAAGAAGTACATCGAAGGCGGCCACCACGGCGGCAAGGGCTCTGAGCAGCACAAGGCCGCCGTCGTGGGCGACACCGTGGGCGATCCCTTCAAGGATACCGCCGGCCCGTCCCTGAACATCCTGATCAAGCTGTGCTCCACCGTCTCTATCGTGTTCTCCGGCCTGATCCTGGCCTTCAACCTGATGAACATGCTGTAAGCTCCGCTCAGACAGCGTTCACCACATACGGAAAGCCGCCCTCTGTTTCCCGGCAGAGGGCGGCTTTTTGCGCTCTTACAGGCAGCAAAGGGGCAAAACGGCGTAAGAATTTTATAAAAACTGCATGTTTTCAACAGTTTTAACAGGAAAACACCCCAAAATTTGTGCTGGCCGGAATGGCACGCAAACGAATAACATTGCTTGACAAGGTAATCGTTTACCGATATAATGTTTTGCGGAAAACCCGTGAAAGCCGCCCGAAACAGCGGCTTTCCGAAAAATACATGCAAGGAAAGGAACGCACGAACATGATCTACTCTACCGAAGTGCAGAATATGTGCCCCGTCGCCAAGGGCGCGTACCATGGTCCGGCGCCCATCCCCGAGGAGGGAAAGTGGGTCCAGGCCAAGGAAATCAAGGACATCTCCGGCCTGACCCACGGCGTGGGCTGGTGCGCCCCCCAGCAGGGCGCCTGCAAGCTGACCCTGAACGTGAAGGACGGCATCATCGAGGAGGCCCTGGTGGAGACCCTGGGCTGCTCCGGCATGACCCACTCCGCCGCCATGGCCTCTGAGATCCTCATTGGCAAGACTTTGCTGGAGGCTCTGAACACCGACCTGGTGTGCGACGCCATCAACACCGCCATGCGGGAGCTGTTCCTGCAGATCGTCTATGGCCGCACCCAGACCGCGTTCTCCGAGGGCGGCCTGCCCATCGGCGCCTCCCTGGAGGATCTGGGCAAGGGCCTGCGCTCTCAGGTGGGCACCATGTTTGCCTCCAAGGTCAAGGGCCCCCGCTATCTGGAGATGGCAGAGGGCTATTGCACCCGCATCGCCCTGAACAAGGACGATGAGATCATCGGCTACGAATTCATCAACCTGGGCAAGATGATGGACAGCATCAAGAAGGGCGTGGATGCCAACGAGGCCATGGAAAAGGCCAAGGGCCACTACGGCCAGTTCGAGAACGCCGCCAAGTACATCGACCCCCGTCACGAGTAATTAAGAAGGAGGAATTGACATCATGGCTCTGTTTGAAAGCTACGAGAGAAGAATCGACAAGATCAATTCCGTCCTGTCTCAGTACGGAATTTCCAGCGTGGAGGAGTGCCGGGATCTCTGCACCGCCGCCGGCTTCGACCCCTACGAGATCGTCAAGGGCATCCAGCCCATCGCCTTTGAGAACGCCGGCTGGGCCTACTGCGTGGGCGCCGCCATCGCGCTGAAGAAGGGCGTGAAGACTGCCGCCGAGGCCGCGGAGGCCATCGGCGAGGGCCTGCAGGCCTTCTGCATCCCCGGCTCTGTCGCCGAGGACCGCAAGGTGGGCCTGGGCCACGGCAACCTGGGCGCCATGCTGCTGCGGGACGAGACCAAGTGCTTCGCCTTCCTGGCCGGCCACGAGTCCTTCGCCGCCGCCGAGGGCGCCATCGGCATCGTCCGCAACGCCAACAAGGCCCGCAAGGAGCCCCTGCGGGTCATCCTGAACGGCCTGGGCAAGGACGCGGCCCAGATCATCAGCCGCATCAACGGCTTCACCTATGTCCAGACCAAGTTCGACTACTACACCGGCGAGCTGGCCGTCGTCAAGGAGATCCGCTACTCCGAGGGCGAGCGGGCCAACGTCCGCTGCTACGGCGCCGATGACGTCCGGGAGGGCGTGGCCATCATGCACAAGGAGGGGGTGGACGTGTCCATCACCGGCAACTCCACCAACCCCACCCGGTTCCAGCACCCCGTTGCCGGCACCTATAAGAAGGAGTGCATCGAGCAGGGCAAGAAGTACTTCTCCGTGGCCTCCGGCGGCGGCACCGGCCGCACCCTGCATCCCGACAATATGGCCGCCGGCCCTGCCAGCTACGGCATGACCGACACCATGGGCCGGATGCATTCCGACGCCCAGTTCGCGGGCAGCTCCTCCGTCCCCGCCCACGTGGAGATGATGGGCTTCCTGGGCATGGGCAACAACCCCATGGTCGGCGCCACTGTGGCCGTTGCCGTGGCGGTTGCCGAGAGCCGGAGGTGAGAAAAACGCAGAGACCTTTCCAAAAGGGCGCCGGTTTTCCGGCGCCCTTTTCACAGCGCCGGCCATGCTCGCGGCGGAAACGATTTCTGAATACAAAGCGTAAAAAATCCCCGGAGTTTTACTCCGGGGATTTTTGCTGAGTCAGGCGCAGGCGACGCCGGATTTTTCCTCCAGGAATTTGATCCATTTATCCCGCTTTGTCATGGAGAGCTTATCCGCCGTAAGGTTGCCCTCCGGCGTCTCGTAGGCAATCTCGATCCCCATGGGGAAAAGGCCCTGAGAACGTTTTCCGATTTTCCGGATGCTCCGGTAGGGGATGACGATGTTATCGTCCAGAGGGCCTGTTATGCAGATCAGCCTTGTTTCCGTAAAGTAGGCCAAGCCCTGTTACCACTGGCCGAGCTTCCCCACCTTTTGCACATAGCTTGCCTGCAGGTAATCCACCAGGGTATCGTCCTGCTCCATCAGGCCCGCTTCCACCAGGTTTTGCTTCTGTTTTTCCTTTTTGGCATCGTTCATGGTTACGCTTCCTTTTCTTGTGGCTGCGCGCCTTTGGAGACGGTGTGATCCGAAGACGCCGCTAGATCAGCAGCGAAAGCTGATGATTTAGTAAAGATATTATACACGCTTTCGGTCCGCCGCGCAAGAAGGATTGGGACCGCGCGAAGAGAGAAAAAGGGCAGGCCCCCGGACGAGAGTCCGGGGGCCTGCCCTTTATTCATCCGCCGCCAGCAGGGCCAGTACGCGGTAGACCGCGTCCTTGGTGTTCATCTGGGAGTGGGCATAGTCGCCGTTCCAGGAAACGGTGTTTCCCGACCAGGTGAGCCTGCCGGGAAAGTAACTGTTGGTGCCGGACATCAGCGCCTGATACACTGCCGCGCCCCGCAGGGCGATGAGATAGCTGCCCTCCGGCGATTGGATCAGGATGAAACAGGGCTGGCCGGGGAATGTGAGAGAGCTGGGACTGCCTGTCCCGTAAGTCCCGGTGCCGGTATAGGTGGTAAAATACAGCTGGCAGTTGCCGCATTTGGCGATGGCCGCCCCCTGGGCCGTCAGCGCCGCCTGCTGGGATGCCAGGATGGCGTCCAGCTTGGCGTTGTCGGCGTTGAAGTCCGTCATCAGAATGCGGTCGCTCTGCTCCCATTGGGTCAAGTCGTAATTGGGCGTTTTGTTCATAGCAGTCCTCCGTAAAGTTTTATTTTGTGATACATAATCGTAACATATAAAGGGCGCGGGAGGGCCAGCCGTGCACGCCGGTGTGCAAGACGGAGGATTTTTTCGGGAAGAGGGCAGAAAAACGCCCGCCGTCTGCCAGACAGCGGGCGTTTGATCAGCCGATGCGGGCCGCGGCGGCCCGCATGGTGCGGCGCAGGAAGATGGTGCTCAGCACCAGGGACATAAACTCGGCGATGAGGAAGGCCAGCCACACCAGCTCCAGCCGCCCGGTCTGGGCCAGCAGCCACGCCGCCGGAAGCAGCACCAGCAGCTGGCGGCACACGGAGATGATCAGGCTGTAAAACGGGTTGCCGATGGCCTGGCAAACGGAGCCGGCGATGATGTCGAAGCCCGCCAGCAGGAAGTGGATGCTGATGATCCGCAGGGCCGTGGGGCCGATGGCCAGCATCTCCTCCGACGGGGTGAAGAAGCCCAGCAGCACCTCCGGCGCCAGCTGGAACACCGCGCAGCCCAGCGCCATGATGACCGTGGCCGCGCAGGCGGCCAGCTTCACCGTCTTTTTCACCCGGTCCAGCCGGGCCGCGCCGTAGTTATAGGACACGATGGGCACCATGCCGTTGTTCAGGCCGAACACCGGCATGAAGATGAAGCTTTGGAGCTTGAAGTACGCGCCGAAGACGGCGGTGGCGGCCTCGGTGAAGGAGATCAGGATCTTGTTCATGCCGAAGGTCATGATGGAGCTGATGGACTGCATGACAATGGAGGGCAGGCCCACCCGGTAGATCTCCCGGGCCACCGTCCGGTTCCAGCGGATCTCCCGGAGGTGGATGTGGATGTCCGGATTGCGCTTGAGGTTCAGGAGCACCGCCAGGATGGCGGCCACGATCTGGCCCAGCACCGTGGCCCAGGCGGCGCCGGCTACCTCCAGCCGGGGGGCGCCGAAGAGGCCGAAGATCAAAATGGGGTCCATGACGATGTTGATGAGGGCGCCGGTCAGCTGGGTGCACATGGCCAGGACCGTCCGGCCGGTGGACTGGAGCAGGCGCTCAAAGCAGAACTGGCTGAAAATGCCGATGGACAGGCCCAGGCAGATCCGGGCGTAGGAGGTGCCGTAGGCCACGATGGCCTCGTTTTTCGTCTGGGCCAGGAAGAAGGGGCGGGAGAGCAGCACGCCCACCACGGCGAACGCCACGAAGCTGCACAGGGACAGGAAAATGCCGGTGTTGGCGGCCTTGTCCGCCATGTCCTGCCGCTTTTCACCCGGGGAGCGGGACAGCAGGGCGTTGATGCCCACGGCGGTGCCGCCGCCCAGGGCGATCATCAGGTTTTGCAGGGGGAAAGCAAGGGAGACGGCGTTCAGCGCGTCCTGACTGATGCGGGCGACGAAAACGCTGTCCACCACGTTATACAGGGCCTGGACCAGCATGGAGATCATCATGGGGACGGCCATGCCGGCCAGCAGCCTGCCAACGGGCATGACGCCCATTTTGTTTTCCTGGGGAGCCGCGCCCGCGGCGGGGGTTCTATCTTTCATTTTTGATATTCCTTTCTGTATCTTTGGTATCCGCAGAAAAAGGACGCGGCTCTTGCAGCCGCGCCTCAGGCTGTTAAAAAGGTCCGCCGGACTTTTTCAACAGCCTTCACAATGTCCCGCTTTTGGGCCTGCTTCGCAGTCCGAAAAGCTCCCGCTTCGCGGGGCAAACGCCTGTGATAACAGGGGTTTGCGGACATTCGATTCAACACGAGGGGGCGTAGCCCCCTCGTACTCCCCTCCGCAAGGAAGATGCGCTCTGCCCTTTACAGAGGGTTTGCAGCAAGCTGGGGCATGGCCCTTGCAGCCGCGCTTTTTTGCCGGGGCGGCGCCCCGGGAGGCGGCGGGAGCACACTTCCCGGCCTGCGGCGGGAGCACACTTCCCGGCCTGCGGCGGTCTGTCATGTGGAAGGGGAGCTTCATGGCTCACTTCTTCAGCTCGCCGGTGGCCAGCTGGGTCAGATAGGCGTTCAGGAAGCCGTCCAGGTCGCCGTCCATCACGCCGTCGATGTTGCTGGTCTCGTAGCTGGTGCGGGTGTCCTTCACCATCTGGTAGGGCATGAAGACGTAGGAGCGGATCTGGCTGCCCCACTCGATTTTCATCTGCACGCCCTTGATGTCGGAGATCTTCTCCGCGTGCTGCTGGGCCTTCAGCTCCATCAGCTTGGCCCGGAGCATCTTCATACAGTTGTCCTTGTTCTGGAACTGGCTGCGCTCCTGCTGAGAGGCCACCACGATGCCCGTGGGCTTGTGGATCAGCCGGACGGCGGAGGAGGTCTTGTTGACGTGCTGACCGCCGGCGCCGCTGGCCCGGTAGACCTGCATTTCGATGTCCTCGTCCCGGATCTCCACGGAGTTGTCGTCCTCGATCTCCGGCATGACCTCCACGGCGGCGAAGGAGGTCTGGCGGCGGGCGTTGGCGTCAAAGGGGGAGACCCGCACCAGGCGGTGGACGCCGTTTTCGCTCTTCAAAAGGCCGTAGGCGTTCTCGCCCTCGATGGAGATGGCGGCGGACTTGATGCCCGCCTCGTCGCCGTCCTCATAGTCCAGGATCTTGTAGACGAAGCCGTGGCGCTCGGCCCAGCGGGTGTACATGCGGTAGAGCATCTGGGCCCAGTCCTGGGCCTCGGTGCCGCCGGCGCCGGCGTGAAACTGCAAAATGGCGTTGGAGCTGTCATACTCGCCGGAGAGCAGGGTGGTCATCCGGGTCTCCTCCACCTTCTCCTCCAGGCCGGCGTACTCGCCCTTCAGCTCCTCCAGGATCTCAGGGTCGTCCTCCTCCTGGCCCATCTCGCACAGGGTGGTCAGATCCTCCCAGGTGGAGATCAGCTTCTGCTGGCGGGCGATCTTGTTCTGCAGCTGCTTCAGCCGCTGCTGGACCTTCTGGGAGCGCTCCAGGTCGTTCCAGAAGCCGTCCTGGGCGGTCTCGTCCTCCAGCCGGGCGGCCTCCTGGCGGGCACTCTCGATGTCCAGGGCGGCGGACAGCTTGTCCAGCTCCGGGCCCAGGTCCCGCAGCTTCTGCTTATAAGCGTCGTATTCGATCAAAGCCATGGTAGTTCTCCGTTCTCTCGAATTTCATGAACTATACTATTATATAGGAGCAGAAATTATTTGTAAAGGGGGATATCGGGGGATTTTGGCGGGAGAGAGACGGGCGGCGGGGGCGGGCGGAAGGATCCGGAAAATAATCTGAAAAACCCAGGTTGTTCACAATTTGTTCATGATTGTTTGGGGCGATTAAGCTATGTTATAAGAAGGTATATTATGTAACCGTCCACCATTGATTTGTACATGTAAGTTCTGGAAATTCATGGAGGGAACAGCGATGAAAAGATTTTGGAAGAAACAATTGCCGGCATTCCTGCTGGTGCTGATCATGATGGTCAGTCTGGTGCCCGCCGCCATGGCGACGGAGGTTACTCCCGGCGGTGGCACGGGAGATGAGGCAACAACACCCGCTGATCCGCCCACTGAACCGCCTGTTACGGAGTGTTCTCATAATTGGTATACCAATTATGACAGCAGCCAGCATTGGCAGGAGTGCAGCCTTTGCACCGAAAAAAAGGGTATAGAACTTCACTCGCTGGGAAGCGCCACAACGACCAGCGCACCCACCTGCTATAGCGAGGGTGAATCCACCCGGTCTTGCAGCGTATGCGGTTACAAGGAAAAGAGCTCCATCGCAAAAATCGACCATGAGTATGATACGGGGCGTTGGAGCCACAATTCCGATCAGCACTTCCACGCCTGCAAAAATTACTCCCATTGTTCCGCGAAAATAGATGAAGAAAATCACGATTGGGGCGACCCAGTCACCACACAAGCCACTTGCAAGACCGCGGGAAAAGTTGAGCACACCTGCAAGACCTGCAATGCAACGTATACGATAACGACCCTTGAGAAGCTCCCGCACCAGGTGGATCCGACGACCGGCAAGTGTACGGTCTGCGGCACACAGGTCAACGCTGTTGCCACTTATACTGTCGGGTTCTACTATATGAGTCCCGCTGGGCGCAACTATACCACGCAGAAGACCAGCAACGGATATGTCTCCGCCCCGTCTGTTTACTCCAAGTTCACATACGACGGGACGACATACACGTTTGTTGGCTGGACGCAGAGCTCTACCAGCGATCATATTTATTCCAGCCAGCGATTGGTAACGCCTTCCAGCGTTCAGATCACCAGCAACAGTTTTACCTTCTATGCCCTCTACACCACAGAGAGCGACTCCACCATCACCTACACCGTGGACGCCGGGAAGGAAGAGGATTTCAATTCCCGGGACTTCAAGAAGGTCCACGAGGCCGCCTGCTCCGATACGTTTGAATACGTCACCTTCAGCGTGTCCAGCAGCACCTATAACAAGTTCACCGGCACTGTCTACTCCGGCAAGACAGAACTGAGCGCCAGCGACCTCAAGAGCGATTTCTATTACGACGAGGACGACGCCGGCAAGAACGACTACGCCCTGGACGACCTGTCCCTGGTAGCGCCCAAGGGGGCCAAGGACAGCTCTATCAGCATCGACTTTACCACCCACGGCACCAAGAACAAAACCACCACCGGCACATTGAAGCTGGAAGTCGGCGGCGGCGACAGCGACGGCACGATCACCTATAAGGTCGCCCCCGGCGGGACGGTGGATTTCGAGGCCTCCGATTTCAACACGGCCTACAAGGAGATGTCCGGCAGCACCAGCAGCATCCGCTGGGTCGCCTTCTCCGCGACCTCCGCCTACACCAGCTTTGACGGCACGCTGTACTGCGGCTCCACCGCGTTCTCCAGAAGCGACCTGAGCTATACCAAGACCAAGTTCTATTACAGCAGCACGACTTATGGCGACTATGACCTGGATAAGGTCTCCTTCACGGCCGACAAGGACGCCGACGACGGCGACAGCCTGGAGCTGTCCTTCCGGGCCTACCGCAGCGACAGCGATTACGAGACCGGCACGGTGAAGATCGTCATTGACGGCGACGCCGTCAGCGGCGACATCACCTATGAGGTGGCCCCCGGCGGCAAGGTGGACTTTGACCGGTCGGCCTTCAACAAGTTCTTCCAGAAGGAGTACAAGAACTACACCGTCAGCTATGTGGAGTTCGACAAGCCCTCCGCCTCCGCGTTCAGCGAGGGCACCCTGTACCACGACTACGGCGGCAGCTCCCAGACCTCCTTCACCCGGACCTCTTTGGGCGGCACCAAGTTCTACTACAGCCCCGGCTCCAAGGACTATGACCTGGATGAGCTGACCTTCAAGGCCGACAGCGACTTTGAGGACGATGTGACGCTGACCTTTACCGCCTACGGCACCGGTTCCCGCTCTGTGGAGGGCACCGTGGTCATCCGCTCCACCAAGAAGGCCAGCGGCGGCGACATCACCCTGACCGTGACCCCCGGCAAGTCCGTGGATCTGGATAAGTCCAAGTTCCAGTCCTTCCTGCGGAGCGAGTGCGGCGACAAGAAGGCCGTTTTGGATTACGTGACCTTTGACCGGCCCACCAGCTCCAGCGTCTTCTCCGACGGCGCGCTGTACAGCGGCTATGGCAAGAGCGGAGCGGTGAAGTTCACCCAGTCCAACCTCAGCGGCTACAGCTTCTACTACGACTCCAAGGACGCCACCGGCAGCAAGGAATACGGCCTGGACACCCTGAGCTTTGTGGCGGACAGCACCTTCAAGGACTCCATCGAGCTGACCTTCACTGTCTACGGTGACGACGATGAAGAGGAAGAGGGCACCCTGGTCATCAAGTCCGACGGGACTTCCGCGGCGGCCTCCAACTATGTGGGCAGCGTCCGCTACGCCACCACCACCGGCACCCGGGTGCAGATCAACGCCAATGACATCGCCCGGTTCTTCTCCAAGAACGCCTACGGCGCCGCCATGCAGTATGTGACCATCACCGGCGTGCCCAGCAGCGGCAGCCTGTACTACAACTACTACAACACCAGCAAGTACGGCACCACCACCCGGGCACAGCTCACCGCCGCCAACTGCAGCGGCCAGAGCTTCTACGCCAGCCCCACGGCCACCAACCAGTTCGCCCTGACGGAGCTGACCTATGTGCCCAGCGGCACCAACTACTGCGCCTCCATCCCCTTCACCGCCTACGGCGGCTCCCGCTCCGTGTCCGGCGCCATCCTTATCAGCGTCAGCGGCTCCGCTGTGGCGGAGGTCTATGGCGTGACGCCCAAGAATACCGCTGTCACCTTCCCCGCCAGCAATATCAGCAAGGCGGTGTCTTCCGCCACCGGCGCCACCCCCGTCAGCATCCAGCTGCTGAGCCTGCCCGCCTACACCGCCGGCGCGGTCTATGTGGGCAGCGGCACCACCACCCTGGCCAACACCACCAGCGCTTACGCCATCTTCTCCTCCGGCGGCCAGTCCCTGCGGTTCGTGCCCGCCACCGGCTATACCGGCAGCGTGGAGATCCCCTATGTGGCGCTGAACAGCAGCGGCGCCGCCATCGCCTCGGGCTGCTTCTCCCTGGGTGTGGTGAACAGCAAGAAGACCTTTACGGACGTCAGCGAGTCCACCTGGTGCTATAAATACGTGGCGGAGCTGTCCTCCGCCAGCGTGATCGACGGCTATTCCAACGGCAGCTTCAAGCCCAACAACACCGTGACCTACGGCGCGGCGCTGAAGCTCATCATGCTGGCTGCCGGCTATCCCGAGCAGGCCCCCACCGGCAAGAACGTGTTCAGCGGGTATCTGGATAAGGCCCGGTCCGAGGGCATCATCACCCGCAGCAACATCGACCTGACCAAGCCCATCACCCGGCTGCAGGTGGCCCAGCTGGCCGCCGGCGCCATGAAGCTGAACACCAGCAACCTGTCCACGGTCCAGCCCTTCACCGACACCACGGATACCTCCGTGCGGGCGCTGAACGCGGCGGGCATCGTGGAGGGCTACTTCTCCAACGGCACCAGCACCTTCAAGCCCAACAACACCCTGACCCGGGGCCAGGTGTCCGCCATCGTCTGGCGGATGCGGAATTACAACAAGTGATCCCGGGTGCGCGGAAAGCTCTGATGAACTGAAAAGCGCGTGCCTCCGGCGGCCGTTTACGGTCCCGGAGGCACGTCTTTTTGCGTTGGCGCGGTGCGTCCCTGCCCGGCAGGGGCGGGGCGGCGTCACCCGTTCAGGAATTCGTCCGGGTCCACCACGTCGCCGTCCCTGGTGACGGAAAAGTGCAGATGGGGGCCCTGGGCGGCTTCCGCGGCCGCCGTGGCGCCCACGGCGCCGATGATCTGCCCGGCGGACACGCTGTCCCCCGCCTCCACGGCGGGCGTGGCCTGGAGGTTGGCATAGGTGGTCTGGTAGCCGCCGTCGTGGTCGATGGTCACGGTGGCGCCCATAAGGGCGTCCTCCGTCACCGCCGCCACCGTGCCGGAACAGGCGGCCAGCACGGAGGTGCCCAGTTCGGCGGAGATGTCCACGCCGTCATGGGTGCGCCAATCCTCCAGGGTGGGGTTGTAGACCAGCGCGTCCACGGAGAAGGCGGTTACAACCTCCCCCTGCAGCGGCGAGACGGTGAGCCGGGGCGCCTCCGCGAAAACAGGGGTGTCGTCGATCTCCACCTCCGGCATGGCGGGCTTGGCCTCCGTTACCGGCTCCGGGGAGATGGCCTCCACCACAGGGGGCTCCTCCGGCTCTTCGATCTCTGGGGCGGGGGCGGCCGCCGCGGCATCGGCGGCGGGAAGCTCCGTCTCCTGCACAGGGGTCTCTTTGTCATCGAACAGCAGGAAGTAGCCGCTGACGCCGACCACCAGCAGGCAGACGGCCATGGTCACATAAAAACCGGCGCTGCCCAGAATGGATCTCCATTGATTTTCCATGTATGGTCCCTCCCTCAAAATTTGGGTGTGAGGAAAGTATGGGCAGAAAAGGGCGTTCTTATACAGAAAAAAGCCGGCCCGAAAGGGCCGGCTTTGGGTCGATGCGGTTGTTTTTATTTGACGATCAGCGTCTGTCCGTCCATCTCCTCCGGATAGGCCAGACCCATCACATCCAGCATGGTGGGGGCGATGTCCGCCAGGCGGCCCTTCCGCAGCTCCGTGCCGGCGCCGCAGAGGATGAAGGGCACGGGATTGGTGGTGTGGGCGGTCATGGGACTGCCGTCGGGCTCCAGCATCTGCTCGGCGTTGCCGTGGTCGGCGGTAATCATGGCGATGCCGCCCATTTTCAGCGTGGCGTCCACCACCCGGCCAACACAGGTGTCCACGGTCTCAACAGCCTTGACGGCGGCGTCGAACACGCCGGTGTGGCCCACCATGTCGCAGTTGGCAAAGTTCAGGATGATGACGTCGTAGGCGCCGGATTCGATGCGCTCCACGCACTTGTCGGCCACCTCCACGGCGCTCATCTCCGGCTGGAGGTCGTAGGTCGCCACCTTGGGGGAGGCCACCAGCACCCGGTCCTCGCCGGGGAACTGGGTCTCGCTGCCGCCGTTGAAGAAGAAGGTCACGTGGGCATACTTCTCCGTCTCGGCAATGCGCAGCTGGGTCATGCCCATCTGGCTCAGGTATTCGCCCAGGCCGTTGCGCACCGTGTTGCGGGGGAAGGCCACCTCCACATTGGGCATGGTGGCGTCATACTCCGTGTTGCACACAAAGGTGACGGGGAAATACTGGCGGGTGAAGCCGTCAAACTCCGGGTCCACCAGGGTCCGGGTGATCTCCCGGGCCCGGTCGGGCCGGTAGTTGAAGAAGATCACGCTGTCGTTGTCGGAGATGGTGCCCTCCTGGTCACAGACCACGGGCTCCACAAACTCATCGGTGACGCCGGCGGCATAGGAGTCCTTCACAGCGGCCACAGGCACGGGATTGAACACGGCGCCCTCGCCGTAGACCATGGCGTCATAGGCCTGCTCCACCCGGTCCCAGCGCTTGTCGCGGTCCATGGCGTAGTACCGGCCCATGACAGTGGCGATCTTGCCCACGCCAATCTCCCGGCACTTTTCCACCGTCTGGGCCACAAAGTCGGCGCCGGAGGTGGGGGACACGTCCCGTCCGTCCAGGAAAGCGTGGATATACACCCGCTCCAGGCCCTTGTCCTTGGCCAGCTTCAGCAGGGCGAAGAGATGCTCCAGATGGGAGTGGACGCCGCCGTCGGACAGCAGGCCCATCAGGTGGAGGGCAGTGCCCTTTTCCCTGCAGGCGTCCATGGCGTGGTTATAGGCAGGGTTGGTGAAAAAGTCGCCGTCAGCGATGGACTTGGTGATGCGGGGCAGGTCCTGGAACACCACCCGGCCCGCGCCGATGTTGGTGTGGCCTACCTCGCTGTTGCCCATCTGCCCCTCGGGCAGGCCCACGTCCAGGCCGGAGGCGGACAGCTCCGTATGGGCGAATTCCTGGAAGAACTGGTCCAGCCGGGGCGTTTTGGCGGCGCGGACGGCGTTGCCGGTAACGCCGCTGGTGATGCCGAAGCCGTCCATAATGATCAGAGTAGTCGGTGTTTTGTTCATAAAAACCTCTCATTTCGCCGTTCCCTCCCCGCGCGCTCCGCAGGGCGCAAGGAAAGGGGCCAGGGAAAACTCAGGTTTCCCCGGTTGATCCGCCGGCAGCGGATCAAGAAATTCCAATCATTTTCGGCAGGACATGTGCCTGCCGAAAATACCCCGACTTGTGCGCCCTTGGGGCGCACACACCAGTGACCGACGTCACTGGTGGAAACAGCCGAAGCGCCGCCGGTGGCGGATGAAGCGAGGCTGTTTCGAGGAAGCGGCACGATTGGCGGATACAAAGTATCCGGGAATCGTTACGCCGCGACGGTGTTGGGGTGGTTAGGAGGGGAGCCTGCTCCCCTCCTACAATATTACTCCTGGTTCGCGGCGTTGATGATGTCCACGAACTGCTCGGGCTTCAGGGCGGCGCCGCCGATCAGGCCGCCGTCGATATCGGGCTGGGCCAGCAGCTCGGCGGCGTTCTTGGGATTCATGGAGCCGCCGTACTGGATGGTGACGCTGCGGGCTACCCGGGCGCCGTACAGGGCGCGGATGGTGGCGCGGATGTTGGAGCAGACCTCGCCGGCCTGCTCGGCGGTGGCGGTCTTGCCGGTGCCGATGGCCCAGATGGGCTCATAGGCGATGATGCAGCGGCGCAGCTTGTCGGCGGAAACGCCGTTCAGGGCGCTCTTGACCTGCAGGGCGATCCACTCGTTGGTGATGCCGGTCTCACGCTGCTCCAGGCTCTCGCCCACGCAGATGATGGGGTTCATGCCGGCGTTCAGGACGGCGTGGACCTTCTTGTTTACAGTCTGGTCGGTCTCGCAGAAGTACTGGCGGCGCTCGCTGTGGCCGACGATGACGTACTTCACGCCCAGATCCTTCAGCATATCGGCGGAGACCTCGCCGGTGTAGGCGCCCTTCTCCTCAAAATAGACGTTCTCGGCGCCCACGGAGATGCGCAGGTCCTTGAAAGCCTTGGCGGCGGTGGAGATGTTGCAGGCAGGGACGCAGATCAGCGTCTCGCACCACTTGGCGCGGGGCATGATCTTCTTGATGTCCTCGGCGAACTTCTTGGTCTCGGTAGCGGTCATGTTCATCTTCCAGTTACCGGCGATGACGGTCTTGCGATATCTGCGGTTCATGTCATTCATACTCCTTTATGTCTATATCGTGATGGCGCAAAACTTATTTCAGAATGAAAACTATTATTTTATAACGAAAATAACCGTATTTGTCAAGTATTTCGGGAGATTTTGCGGGAATTCAGTAAAAAAATTTGGGAGAAATCCGGGCTTTCAGCCAACGGCGGCGGCCAATGGCGCTCAGGCGTCCAGCAGGCAGGCGACGCCGGGCAGCTCCTTGCCCGCGCCGTCACAAAGTCCGCTCCGCTCCGTTTCCGCCTGCCGGCGAAAACTGCGCGCGCTCCCTTGCTCCGGCTTTCCCCACGCGACCCGCTTCGCTGGGCTCGCGCGGGGGCCCCGAAGTGGTCGGCTGCCGCTTAAGCGTCCAGCAAACAGGCAACGCCGGGCAGCTCCTTGCCCTCCAGGAATTCCAGAGAGGCGCCGCCGCCGGTGGAGATATGGGTCATCTTGTCGGCGTAGCCCAGCTGCTCCACGGCCGCCGCGCTGTCGCCGCCGCCGATGATGGTGATGGCGGAAGTCTTGCTCAGGGCCTCGGCCACGGCCTCGGTGCCCTTGGCGAAGGCGGGGAACTCAAACACGCCCATGGGGCCGTTCCAGATGACGGTGCCGGCGTCGGCCACGGCATCGCAGTACAGCTTTACGGTCTCGGGGCCGATGTCCAGGCCCTCCCAGCCGTCGGGGATCTCGCCGGCCTTGACCACCTGGCTGCGGGCGTCGGGGGCGAAGGCGTCGGCGCAGACGGTGTCCACCGGCAGCAGCAGCTTCACGCCCTTGGCCCGGGCCTTTTCGATCATGTCCCGGGAGTAGTCCATCCAGTCGGCCTCCAGCAGGCTGTTGCCCACCTTGCCGCCCTGGGCGGCGGAGAAGGTGTAGGCCATGCCGCCGCCGATGATGATGGTGTCGGCGATCTCCAGCAGGTTGTTGATGACGCCGATCTTGGAGGAGACCTTGGACCCGCCCAGGATGGCCACCAGGGGGCGCTTGGGGCTGGCGATGGCCCCGCCCAGGAATTCCAGCTCCTTCTGGATCAGGAAGCCGGACACGGCAGGCAGATAGTCCGCCACACCGGCGGTGGAGGCATGGGCGCGGTGCACGGCGCCGAAGGCGTCGGACACATAGACCTCGGCCATGGAGGCCAGGGCCTTGGCCAGGGCGGGGTCGTTCTTGGTCTCGCCCTTTTCAAAGCGGGTGTTCTCCAGCAGCAGGATCTGGCCGGGCTGCAGGGCGGCGGCCTTGGCCCGGGCGTCCTCGCCCACCACATCGGCGGCAAAGATGACCTCCTGACCCAGCAGCTCGCTCAGGCGCTTGGCCACGGGGGCCAGGCTCAGCTTGGGATCGGGGCCGTTCTTGGGCTTGCCCAGGTGAGAGCAGGCGATAACGGCGGCGTTATGCTCCAGCAGATACCGGATGGTGGGCAGGGCGGCGACAATGCGCTTGTCGCTGGTGATCTCGCCGGTCTCCTTGTCCTGGGGCACGTTGAAGTCGCAGCGAAGCAGGACCTTCTTGCCGGAGACATCAATGTCACGCACGGTTTTCTTGTTGTAATTCATGTGGACTCCTCCATTTTTATTCAATTAGGAATTAGGAATGAGTAATTAGGAATTTATGATTCGTCTATATGTTTGCCAATTCCTCATTCCTAAATCCTAAATCCTAATTTCGCGCGGCCATCCCGCCGACGGCCAGCAGGCCGGGAAAGCCGGTCTGGCGCAGGGCCTCGTAGACGCAGACGGCCACGGTGTTGCTGAGATTCAGGCTCCGGGCCTCGGACACCATGGGCAGCCGGATGCAGCGGTCCCGGAACCGCTCCCGGAAATCCAGGGGAAGGCCGGCGGTCTCCTTGCCGAAGAACAGCCAGCTGTCTGGTGTGAAGCGGGCCTCCTGATAAGAGCGGGGGGCCTTGGTGGTGGTGAGCCACGCCTCCGCCGCGGCCTCGGGGTGGCGGCGGAACAGATCGTCCAGGTTTTCGTAGTCGGCGACCTCCACCAGATGCCAGTAATCCAGCCCGGCCCGCTTCACCGCCCGGTCGGAGATGTCGAAGCCCAGGGGGCGGACCAGATGCAGGCGGCTGCCGGTGGCGGCGCAGGTGCGGGCGATGTTGCCGCAGTTCTGCGGGATCTCCGGTTCCACCAATACGATATTCAGCATGGAAATCCCTCCGTTTCAAGCGAACAAGTAACATTGTAATCCATTACCTGCACAAATTCAACTATATTATAGGAAGAAATTTCGCTTTTCATAGAAAATCATAAGGAATCGGGAAGAAATTCTGCAAAATGCCGAAAAAAACTCCGCCGGCTGGGCGATTTCCGTTGGCTGCGACAAAAAATGACAGGAAAGCAATAAAGATTTCGGGGAAATTCCCCGGACAAATTCGGTAAAAACACTGGATTTTCGGTAAAAATTTGATATAATAAGCCTGCATATATTGTTTGTATGAAGGAGGGGAGCAGCATGGTCCGCCCGCAGAGCGCCGTTTTCTTTATGGAGGAGGATTCCGCCATCCCCGCGCACTCCAAACCGCTGATGCTGGAAGCAGTTCTCTCTTGCCCGATCTTGTCTTGGATGAGCAGTCAGTTGCTGGCCGATGGCGTGCAGCGGTTTTTTGTTGTCTGCAGTCCCCGCTTCGCGGAGGAGGCCCGCAGGTGCTTCCCGGCGGAGGCGGATGTGGTGATCTCTGAGCAGCAGAGCGACCTGATGGCTTTTTTGAACACGCCTGATCCGGTGCTGGTGCTGTGCCGGGCGGCGATGCCCATGGCGGAGGCGGGCCCCGGCTTTGCCTATGCCGCGCCGGGCTATGAGCTGCAGGCGGTCTGGAGGGAAAAAATGACCAACGCGGTCACCGCCGCGGAACTGGTGCCCGGCTGGCTGCCCGTGTTCGGGCCGGATACCATCGCGGAGCTGGAGCCGCTGTACCGGCAGCGCTTCGGCGGCAGAGCCCCGTTTGACGGCAGATGAGTTTGATTGATATAGAAAACATTACAATATATAAAATGTAGAAAGAGGGCGTTTGGAATGATTTCTCACGGTAAGGATATCAAGGTATTTTGCGGCAACTCCAATCCCAAGCTGGCCAAGGAGATCTGCCAGCTGATGGGGACCAAACTGGGCGAGTCCGAGGTGGGGACTTTCTCCGACGGCGAGATCTTTTCCTCCCTGTATGAGACTGTCCGCGGCAGCGACGTGTTCGTGGTCCAGTCCACCTGCAACCCGGTGAACAACAACCTGATGGAGCTGCTCATCATGATCGACGCGCTGAAGCGCGCCTCCGCCGGACGGATCACCGCCGTGATCCCCTATTTTGGCTACGCGCGGCAGGACCGCAAGGCCAAGGCCCGGGATCCCATCACCGCCAAGCTGGTGGCCAACATGATCACCACCGCCGGCGCCGACCGCGTGCTGACCATGGACCTTCACGCCGCCCAGATCCAGGGCTTCTTCGACATCCCTGTGGACAACCTGGCCGGCAACCCCATCTTTGTGGACTATTACGCCAAGAAGTTCGGCAACCGCTGCGAGGAGATGGTGGTGGTCTCCCCCGATGTGGGTTCCGTGTCCCGGGCCCGGGCCTTTGCCCAGAAGCTGCACATGCAGCTGGCCATCGTGGACAAGCGCCGCCAGAAGGCCAACCAGTGCGAGGTCATGAACGTCATCGGCGACGTCACCGGCAAGGACTGCATCCTGTTTGACGACCTGGTGGATACCGCCGGCTCCCTGTGCAACGCCGCCAAGGCGCTGATGGAGGTGGGCGGCGCCAAGAGCGTCCACGCCTGCGCGTCCCACGGCGTGCTGTCCGGCCCCGCCATCGAGCGGGTCAACAACAGCGCCATCCAGGAACTGGCCCTACTGGACACCATCCCCCCCATCGATCCCGCCCTCAGCAGCAAGATCAAGTACCTGCCCGTGGCCCCCATGTTCTGCGAGGCCATCGAGCGCGTCTATCAGGAGGTCTCCATCTCCAAGCTGTTCCGTTAAGGGCGCAGCCGCACATAACATACCATCAATGCACTGCACAAGGCGGGGAAGGCAACTTTCCCGCCTTTGCGGACTGCCTGCGTTTCCTATTTCGGAGGGAAAGAATGTATGCAAGACTGCTCCGCAGAGCGTGCCGAGCGCAACCGCCTGAAAAGCGGCTCTTAGCGCGAGGCAAACCGTCAGGGTTGTCTTGCATGTCTAATCAACCCGCCCGCAGGCGACGGATTCCGGAAAACCGGAATCCAAAGCGGCGGCCAGGGGCCGACGCTTTCCCGCCTTTGCGGACTGCCTGCGCAAATTTTGAAGACCAAAGGAGTTTCCTTATGCAGTTTGGAAGCAAGTCCGCCGCCGTGGACTGGCTGGTGGTGGGCCTGGGGAATCCGGGCCAGAAGTATGAGCATACCCGGCACAATATGGGCTTTCTCACCGTGGATCTGCTGGCGGAAAAGGCCGGCGTGAAGCTGAACAAAGTGAAGTTCAAGTCCGCCTATAATGTGATGCGCTTTGCCGGGTGCAAGTGCCTGGTGATGAAGCCCCAGACGTATATGAACCTCTCCGGCGAGGCCGTGCGGGAGGCGGCGCAGTTTTACAAGATCCCCGCCGACCATGTGCTGGTGATCTATGACGACGTGTCCCTGCCCGTGGGCAAGCTGCGGGTGCGCCCCACCGGCTCCGCCGGCGGACACAACGGCATCAAGAACATCATCGCCCACCTGGGCACCCAGGACTTTCCCCGCATCAAGATCGGCACCGGAGCCCCCGGCGAGGGCGGCGATATGATCGACTGGGTCATCGGCGTGCCCTCCCAGGCGGAGCGGAAGGTGCTGGTGGAGAGCTTTGAGCGGGCCATCCAGGCGGCGGAGTGCGTCATTGAAAAGGGCTGCCAGAAGGCTATGAACGATTTCAACTGACGGGGGAGCGCCTGCCCGGCGGGGGCGGGTGATCCGCCCTGCGGGCGGGGAGAAGTTTACGCCGTAGCGCGGCGTTGGGCATTTGCACCCCCATTCTCTTTTTGCGGCGGCAAAAAGAGAACGGGCCGTGCACGGTCCAAGAGAAAAAACGCTTTTGTCCAAACTTGACCCAGCCGGGTCAAGTTTGGGGATGCGGCCCCCGTTGCGATACGTTTGACAGAAACTTGTGGAGTTTGAGCCGGCTGCGCTGGACGTTGGAGGGATTTGGAACATTTATGCCGCATTTGGGGCGTGGGGTTCAGACCTGTAGGTGCTTGTCGGAAGGGCTGGAGCAACAGCCCCGCTGACGCTGCGCTGGCTGTAATCTCGCGCTGTTGCGGAGGTCAGCCCCTACGAAAGACGATATCGCACAATGTGAGGTGTCCGCCCACGGAGCGTCAGCGGGGTCAGGAGTAAGAGCCCTTGCGATGAGCACCTTCAAGTCTGCATCCACGGGACAAATGCGGCATAAGCGCTGGATCATTGCCAACGTCCAGCGCAGCCGGATCAAACCTGGCAAGTTTCTGCCAAATGCGGCGTGACGAGGGCCGCATCCCCAAACTTGACCCGGCTGGGTCAAGTTTGGACAGAAGCGTCTTTTTCTTCCACCGTGCACGGCGCATTCTTTTTCGGCAAGACGAAAAAGAATGGGGGGTGCATTCCTCACGCCGCGCCGCGGCGTAAACCTCCTCTGCAGATGAAAGAATCCCCACAATGCGGCATAAGAATAACCATCCCGGTTCCAAGGGGCACAAATACCAGAGACTTCCAAAATTTTACAAGGACGAACGCGATATGGAACAGTTTCTCCAACAACTGAATACGATCCCCGAGGTGGCGGAGCTGGTCCGCCGGGTGGAGGAGGGGGGCTGCCCTGCGGCGGTGACCGGCCTTCAGCCGGTGCAGCGGGCCTGCGTGGGCGCGGCTGTGGCCGCGGCGGCGGGCCGGCCGGCGGTGTTCGTCTGCGGCGACGAACGGGAGGTCCGCCAGCTGGCAGGAGACCTGCGGACGCTGACGGGAAAGGAGCCGGTGACGCTGCTGAGCCGGGAGTGGCAGCTCCGCCCCGGGGCGGTCAGCTCCCGGGAGTGGGAGCGGGGCCGCCTGGCGGCGCTGTACGCCCTGGCCCAGGGAGAGGCCCGGGCCGTTGTGGCCACCGCCGATGCCCTTTTGGCCCGGACGATGCCGCCGGCACTGCTGAAAAGCCTGGCCGTCACCCTGGAGGCAGGCGGCCGGGTGGATCTGAAGCAGCTGACGGACAGCCTGCTCTCCGCCGGGTACACCCGGTGCCAGCAGGTGGAGGGCGTGGGCCAGTTCGCCCTGCGGGGCGGCATCCTGGACGTGTTCTCCCCTCTGATGGACCAGCCGGTGCGGTGCGAATTCTTCGACGACGAGATCGACTCCATGGGCACTTTCGACCCCGGGACCCAGCGGCGGACCGCCAATGTGGATACGGCCCTGCTGCTGCCCGCTGCCGAGGTTCTGTCCCGCAGCGCCGAGGGGGGGCTTGCGGGCCTGGGTGAAAACCTTTTGAAGCTGGCTGGGAAGCTGGAGAAAAAGCAGAAGACGGAGGCCGCCGCGGCCCGCCTGCGGGAGGACGGCGAGCGGCTGAAAAACGGCGCGGAGCCGGGGGGCATGGACCGGTATCTGGCGGCCGTTTACCCGGACGTGACGGCGGGCGTCCACTATCTGCCCGCCAACGCGGTGGTGTTCCTCTGCGAGAGCGGCCGGGTGGACGAGCGGGTGAAGAGCACTCTCCTGCAAAACAAGCAGGACGTGGAGGCCTTGCTGGAAGCGGGGGTCATGGCAGGGGACTACGCAAAGCTGCTGCTCTCCGCCGAGGAGCTGTACGCCGCCCTGGAGGAATTCCCTGTCATTATGGCGGATTCCCTGCCCACCTCCCGCCATCCCCTGCGGCCCAGAGGGCTGCTCAGTATGAGTGCCCGGCAGCTCAGCTCCTACGGCGGCAGTTTGGAGACGGCGGTGACGGATCTGGAGCACTACCGCAGCAGCGGCAGCGCGGTGCTGGTGCTGTGCGCCGGGGAGACGCGGGCCGGAAACCTCCACCGCATGCTGGAGGAGCGGGGGATCCCCGCGACACTGGATCTGAAAAACGCCGCCATGCCCGCAGCGGGGGAGGTGCGCATCGCCCTCGGCGCCCTGTCCGCGGGCTGCGAGTGGCCGGCGCTGAAGCTGGCGGTGCTGACCGAGGGGCAGCTGACGGCCTCCACCCAGAAGCGGACGAGGCCGAAAAAGGAGACCAACCGCCAGAAGATCCAGTCCTATACCGATTTGACCCCCGGCGACCTGGTGGTCCACGTCCACCACGGCGTGGGCCGGTTCGCGGGCATCCAGCGGATGCCCGTGGACGGCGTGGAGAAGGACTACATCAAGATCGACTACGCCGGAGGCGACTGCCTGTATGTCCCCGCCACCCAGCTGGATCAGGTGAGCAAGTACATCGGCGGAGGCGAGGACCAGGAGCGGACGAAGCTGAACAAGCTGGGCGGCACCGAGTGGGCCAAGCAGAAGACCCGGGCGAAAAAGGCCGCCAAGGACCTGGCCAAGGGGCTGACGGCCCTTTACGCCGAGCGGCAGCGCCGCCCGGGCTTTGCCTTCTCCCCGGACTCCCCCTGGCAGCGGGAGTTTGAGGAGGCGTTTCCCTACGCCGAGACCGACGACCAGCTGCGGGCCATCGCGGAGATCAAACAGGACATGGAGAAGCCCCGGCCCATGGACCGGCTGCTGTGCGGCGACGTGGGCTACGGCAAGACGGAAGTGGCTCTCCGGGCCGTGATGAAATGTATCCTGGACGGCAAGCAGGCCGCCATCCTGGTGCCCACCACCGTGCTGGCCCAGCAGCACTACGCCACGGCCTGCGGCCGGTTCAAGGACTTTCCGGTGAAAATCGAGGTGCTGTCCCGCTTTACCTCCGCCAAGGACGCCAAGCGGATTTTGGAGGCTGCCCGCACCGGCGGTGTGGATCTGCTGATTGGCACCCACAAGCTGCTGCAAAAGAGCGTGGCGTTCCACGACCTGGGGCTGCTCATCATCGACGAGGAGCAGCGCTTCGGCGTGACCCACAAGGAGCGGCTGAAGGAGATGAGCCGCCAGGTGGACGTGCTGACCCTGTCCGCCACCCCCATCCCCCGGACGCTGAACATGGCCCTCTCCGGCCTGCGGGACATGTCCACCATCGAGGAGCCTCCTGCTGACCGCCAGCCAGTCCAGACCTACGTGCTGGAGCACGACTGGGGCGTACTGGAGGACGCCATGCGGAAGGAGCTCAGCCGGGGCGGACAGATCTACTACCTCCACAACCGGGTGGAGAGCATCGACCTCACCGCCGCCCGCATCCAGAAGATGCTGGGGCCGGAGGTCCGCATCGTGACAGGCCACGGAAAGATGAGCGAACAGGAGCTGTCCGGCGTCATGCAGGCCATGGTGGACGGGGAGGCGGACATCCTGGTCTGCACCACCATCATCGAAACCGGCATCGACATCCCCAACGTCAACACTCTGGTCATTGAGGACGCGGACAAAATGGGCCTGGCCCAGCTCCATCAGATCCGGGGCCGCATCGGCCGCAGCGCCCGGCGGGCCTATGCCTATCTCACCTACCGCCGGGGCAAGATCCTGCAGGAGACCGCCGCCAAGCGCCTTTCCGCCATCCGGGAGTATGTGGAGTTCGGCTCCGGCTTCAAGATCGCCATGCGGGATCTGGAGATCCGGGGCGCCGGCAACCTGCTGGGGCCGGAGCAGTCCGGCTACCTCATGAGCGTGGGCTATGACCTGTACCTGAAGCTGCTGGAGGAGGCGGTGCTGGAGGAGCGGGGCGAGGAGAAGAAGATCGAAACGGAGTGCTCCGCCGACCTGACGGTAAACGCCAACATTCCGGAACGGTATGTCCCCGCGCCGGAGCAGCGGATGGATCTGTACCGCCGCATCGCCGCCATCCGCAGCAGCGAGGACGCCTCCGACCTGCTGGATGAGATGCTGGACCGCTACGGCGAGGCGCCCAAGTCTGTGCTGGCCCTGCTGGACGTGGCCCTGCTGCGCTCCGCGGCGGCCAAGGCGGGGGTGTCCGACATCTCCCAGAAGGGAGATGTGCTGAAATTCACCCTGGGGGTCTTCCGGCCCGAGGCCCTGGTGGCGGTGTGCAACCAGGCCAAGTACAGGCACCGCCTGACCCTGGCGGCGGGGGATACCCCGGCGCTGACACTGAAGCTGAAGCCCGGCGCCGATGTGCTGGAGACCGCCATGACACTGGTGGAGGACCTGAAGCTGGCCGGCGACAACCCTTGACACAGAGTGAAGATGCCATGTTCCGCCAAAGGTGGAACATGGCATCTTCACTCTTTCTGCGCCTGTCATATCCTCCCGACTTCCCTCATATAGATAGAGGGACAACCTGGGGAGAGGAAGTGGGCATCATGAAAAAGCGCGTGACCGCCCTGGCCCTGCTGCTGTGCCTGACCCTGACCGCCTGCGGCGGGGAGAGGGACAGCGGGGGCCAGGCGTCGTTTTTGGGCCGGGCGGCGGAGATCCGGGAGGATCTGACGCTGCTGACGGTGGACGGGCGGGAGGTGCCCGCCTGGCGGTATCTGTACTGGCTGGCCTACACCTGTGACCGCATCCGGGACCGCTATCAGGAGGCGGGGACGGCCCTGGACTGGGCGGCACCGGTCACCGGGGGGACGCTGGCGGACTACGCCAAGGATCAGGCCCTGGCGGACACGGCGCTGTACGCCACCGTGGAAAACTGGGCGGAGCGATACGGCTGCGCGCTGACGGAGGAGGACCGGGAGAGTATGGAGGCATCCTGGGCGGAGAATGCGGAGAGCCACGGCGGGGAGACGGCGTATCTGGCGGCTCTGGAGGCCCTGGGCCTGGACCGGCAGCGGGCCCAGGAACTGGAGGGCGTGGGGGTGCTGTACGGCAAGCTGTACGCCCTCTGCGGCCAGGAGGGCAGCGCTCTGGCGCCGGATCAGGCGGCGCTGACGGCCTTTGCGGAGGAGCGGGGCGGCGTGACGGTGGACCGCATCCTGGTGGCCGCCGGAGAGGACCGGGAGGCCGCCCGGCAGCGGGCGGCGGAGATTTTCTCCAGGCTCAACGGCGCGGCGGATCAGGGGACGGAGTTCGCCGCCCTGGCGGCGGCGGGAGACGACCCTGCCGGACCCAGGACCCTGCAGCCGGGAGAGGAGACGCTGCCTCCCTCCCTGCTGGAAGCGGCGGAGGAGCTGGCGGAGGGGCAGTGCTCCGGCATTCTGGAATCCGAGGAGGGCTTTTCCATCCTCCGGCGGCTGCCAACCGACCCGGCCGCGCTGGCGGAGGATTATTTTGACCACCTGCTTCAGACGGCGGCGGAAAACGCGGCGGTGGAGACGGCGGAACCCTATGAAAAACTGGACGCGGCGGCGTTTTATCAGGCGCTGGAGGATTTGCGGACAGCGGACAAACGCCCTTGAGAACCGGCGGGCCTCTCCCATTTTCGTCACCTTGACGAAAATGGGAGAGGTTTTGTCAAAGATTTAACAAAATTTCGCAAAAAGGCAGATTTGCATTGACGCGGAGGGAAAAAGCCACTATAATCGAATATGTGAGGGGTTGGTGCCTGCGGGCTTGTCAAAATTTTGGCAATCCTGTTAGGATTTTGACGATCATCCGGCCCTCGCTTGATTTCTGTATCCGCGGCGGCGTGGATCGCCGCCAATCAAAAAAATTTAAGGAAAAAACGGAGGACTACCATGAAAGACCTGTACATTGTGAATTGCTGCAGAACGGCGATCGGTTCCTTTGGCGGCTCCCTGAAGAACACTCCCGCCGCTGAGATGGGCGCCATCGTCGTCAAGGAGGCCCTGAATCGCGCCGGTGTGAAGCCGGAGCAGGTGGACGAGCTGATGTTTGGCTGCATCCTGACCGCGGGCTTGGGCCAGAACGTTGCCCGCCAGGTCTCCATCAAGGCCGGTATCCCCTATTCCGTCCCCGCTTACACCGTGGGCATGGTCTGCGGCTCCGGCATGAAGTCCGTCATCGAGGGCGCCCGTTCCATCCTGGCCGGCGACTCCGACATCGTGGTCTGCGGCGGCACTGAGAACATGAGTGCCGCTCCCTTCGCCGCTCCCGACGCCCGCTGGGGCGCCCGCATGGGCGACAAGAAGCTGGTGGACACCATGATCAAGGACGGCCTGTGGGACGCTTACAACAACTATCACATGGGCACCACCGCTGAGAACATCAACGACATCTGGGGCATCACCCGCAAGGAGCAGGACGAGTTCGCCGCCGCCTCCCAGCAGAAGGCTGAGGCCGCCCAGGCCGCCGGTCGCTTCGACGACGAGATCGTCCCCGTGCCCGTGAAGGTCAAGAAGGAGATCGTGGAGTTCAAGAAGGATGAGTTCCCCAAGGCCGGCGTCACCGCCGAGGGCATCGCCAAGCTGCGGGGCGCCTTCCCCGTGGGCCCCGAGTCCCCCAATCCCGAGGTTGTCCACACCTTCGAGCCCACCGGCTGCAAGGATGCTGAGGACAAGGGCACCCAGCGTGTCACCGCTGCCAACGCCTCCGGCATCAACGACGGCGCCGCCGCCATCATCCTGGCCTCCGGCGAGGCTGTTGAGAAATACGGTCTGAAGCCCATGGTCAAGCTGATCGGCTGGGGCCAGGGCGGCGTTGATCCCAAGATCATGGGCGTCGGCCCCGTTCCCGCCTCCCGCGCCGCCATGAAGAAGGCCGGCGTGACCATCGACGACATCGACCTGGTGGAGGCCAACGAGGCCTTTGCCGCCCAGTCCATCGCCGTGGCCCGTGAGCTGGGCTTCGACATGAGCAAGGTCAACGTCAACGGCGGCGCCATCTCCCTGGGCCACCCCGTCGGCGCTTCCGGCGCCCGCATCATCGTCACCCTGATCCACGAGATGATGAAGCGTCCCGAGGCCAAGAAGGGCCTGGCCACCCTGTGCATCGGCGGCGGCATGGGCACCGCCGTGGTGGTGGAGAAGTGCTGAGATCCCGGCAGACGCCTGTAAAAGCATAAAGATGCGCGCCCTAGCGAATGCCAGGGCGCGCCAGCTTGTCGAAAAACCTCTGTTTGGAGAAAAAAGTTCCGTTTCGCAGGGGGAGTACGAGGGGGCGGGAGCCCCCTCGTGTTGAATCGAATGCCTGCAAAAGGGCTGCGGCAGCAGCCCGTTGCGCCGCGAAGCGGCAGCTTTTTGGGCTGCGAAGCAGGCAAAAAAGCGAGGCATTGTTCAGGCCGTCGAAAAAGTCCAGCGGACTTTTTCGACAGCCTGACGCGCCCTGGCGAATGCCAGGGCGCGCGTTTTTCCAGAAGGGAGGCGGCGGTTTGAAGCGGTTTTGGAAAAAATCCTGCGGCTATGTGCTGGCCGCGGCGTGGGTGCTGGCGTCTGCGGCCAACATCTCCCTGTTTCACGGGGGTGCCGCATGCGTGGGGCAGACTGCCGCCAGCGTGCTCTATCTTCTGGTTTGGGCCGCCGCCATCTGGGGCCTTTGGGATAAAGGCCCCTGGCTGGCGGGACTGGCGTCTGTCCGGCTGGCGGGACTGCTGGCACTGCTTGCGGCGGGGGCCGTTCAGGAACTGTATGCGCTGGGCCTGCTCATTTCCTTTGCAGTGATGCTGCCCTATTACGGCATCAGCAGCTGCCGGAGCCTGGGAGGGGGCATGGGCCAGCGGCTCGTGTTTCTGATCTTGGGTATACAGCTGCTGCTGTGCCTGTATGGATACTTCCGGCAGAGGAAGAGCCGTCAAAAGCACGGCCCGGCAGCCTGAGCTGCCGGGCTTTTTTCAAGCCCGCCGGATGGCGATGGCGTTCACCGGGCAGCCGTTGGCGGCGTCCCGGACCCGGGATTCCCGCCCCTTTTCCGGCGGCGCGGTGACGGTGGAGTATTTCCCCACGATGCGGAATACCTCCGGCGCGGCGTAGGCGCACATGCCGCATCCGATGCAGCGGGTGGTATCGACGGTGATGGTCATGCCGGGCCCTCCTTTGCGTTCTGCCTTTATTGTAATACAGAAATGATACCTTTCCAAGCGTTTTTTCAAAAACGGGGAACCTTCCGGCGGCTTTTGCCGTCTTTCTTTTGTGGGACGGCGGAAAAAACAGGGTCGCCAGACAAATTTTTGTTTCCGAATTGACATTTACTTTGCCCGACGGTTGTGCTATTCTATTAGGTATTATGTAGACTGCATGTTTTCGCGCACTGGGAGGTATATCATGAAGCATTTTTCCCGCAAATTCCTGTCACTTTTTCTGGCGCTGGCCCTGCTGGGCTCCCTGAGCCTGCCCGCGGCGGCGTCGGACGCCCTGGGCGAGGATCTGACGGCCAAGGACACCCAGCTGCATCGGGAGACGCAGCTGTCCACCAACGTGTTCTGGAGCACCGCCTATTCCGACCTCCGCACGGAGAATCTCATTACCTACGCCCCCAATGAGGACGTGACCCCCATCGTCACCTACGGCGATGTGCTGACAGACCGGAGCAAGGTCTCCGACATGGCGAAGAGGCTGGAGACCCAGGGCTACCGGGTGGTGGCGGGCATCAACGGCGACTTCTATAACGTGGGCAACGGCCTGCCCATCGGCATCGTGGTGACAGAGGGCCAGCTCCGCAGCAGCGACGCGGGCTATTACGCCATCGGCTTCCGGGCGGACGGCACCGCCGTGCTGGGCAAGCCCGGCGTCAAGGTCTCCGCCGATTTGGGCTATACGGGGCATGACAGCTACGGCTCTTCCGCCGAGGTGGTCCGGCAGGTCACCGCTGTCAACAAGGCCCGGGTGGCCACCGGCGGCATCTATCTCTATACTTACGATTTCAACGCCAAGCACACCACCGGCAACACCGAGGCCGGCGTGGATGTGGTCTGCACCATCGCCGACGGCGGGCTGGCCATCGGCGGCACGCTGACCGCCACGGTGGAGCAGGTTTTGGAGGCGTCCTCCGCCACCAGCATCGGGCAGGACCAGATCGTGCTGTCCGCCAACCTCCAGTCCGACAGCTATCATGTGGACGCCCTGCGGAACATCCCCGTGGGCAGCGAGATCACCCTGACCATCACCGGCAATGACGGGTGGGACGATGTGGAGTACGCCGTGGGCGCCCTCTACTCCCTGGTGGAGAACGGCGGCGTGGCGTCCGGCCTGCAGGCGGGGGTGAATCCCCGCACCGCCGTGGGGCAGAAGCCTGACGGCACCCTGGTGTTCTACACCATCGACGGCCGGAAGTCCGGCCACTCCATCGGCGCCTCCATGACCCAGGTGGCCCAGCGGCTCATCGAACTGGGCTGCGAGACGGCGCTGTGCCTGGACGGCGGCGGGTCCACCACCCTGTCCATCACGGAGCCGGACGAGCTGGAGGCCAAGACGGTCAACACCCCCTCCGACGGCGGGGAGCGGGCCGTGTCCAATCAGATCTTCCTGGTGGCGGACAGCGAGCCCAGCGGCAGGCTGAGCCACTTCTATGTCAGCGCGGACCATGAATATGTCCTGGCTGGCAGCAAGGTGAACATCTCCGCCGCCGCCGTGGACACCAACTTCATCCCCATGGACCGGGACTATACCCTGAAGGCCTCCGCCGGCACTATGGACGGCAATGTGCTGACCACCCCCAGCCGGGGCGGCGAGATCACCATTACCGCCGAGAGCGGCGGCAGGACGGGCACTGCCACGGTCTATGCCATTGACGAGCCGGACGCCGTGGCCATCCGCAACAGCAGCAGCACCGTCATCACCACCATGACGGCGGTTCCCGGCACCCAGACCCAGTTGAAGGCCACCGCCGCGTACCGGCACCTGTCCCTGCACGCCGACGCCGAGGCGTTTACCTGGACGGTGAACGGCGATATCGGCACCATCAGTGAAAGCGGTGTGTTCACCGCCACCACCCCCGGCACCGGCACCATCACCGCCTCCGCCGGAGGCAGGAGCGCCACGGTGGAGGTCACGGTGTCCCGGCTGGCATTGAAGACTGTGGAGGACTTTGAGAGCGGCAGCACCGTTTTCGCGGGCTTCAGCTATGGCGCCTCGGTCGGCCTTACCAACAGGATTGAATATGTCCGCATGGGGCGCGGCGCCGGAAAACTGGATTATACGTTAAACCTGTATAACGACATCGGGACGGGCTATGTGGCCAAGCAGGAATTTGCGGAGCCGCTGTCCATCGCGCCCTATGACCGGCTGAATTTCTGGGTCTATGGCGATAATTCCGGCAATACGCTGTCCCTGCTGTACAGCGACGGTACCAAGATTGGACTGGAGGCGCCGGTGACGACGCTGGACTTCACCGGCTGGAAGCAGTTCTCCGTGAGCCTGCGCAATATGCGGGAGCTGGAGGGCCTGGCGATCGGCTGTGAGACGGATATCACGGTCAACAGCAGCGGCGGGGGCGGTACGATCTATCTGGATCAGATGGTGCTCTCCTTTGACAATGTGGTGGATAACACCGTGCCCAATGTGACCTTGAACGTCAGCGGCACCGCCCTGACCGGCACCGTGACCGACGCGGTGGACGGCGTGCTGGCAAAAGCCGCCGTCAGCGTCACCTATGACGGAAAGGCGCTCTCCTTTAATTATAATGAGTCTACCGGCGCCATCTCCGCCGCCCTGCCGGAGGCCGACGGCAATGCCCACCGGGTCACCATTACCGCCAAGGACGGCTCCGGCAACATCGGCCGGGCCTCCCACGACATTGAAGTGGGCGAGGATTGGCAGAGCGTCTTCTCTGATACCAAGGGCTATTGGGCGGCCACCTATGTGGATTACCTGTACACCTCCGGCATCACCACCGGCTATGCCGACGGCACCTTCCGGCCCAACCAGAACATCACCCGGGCCCAGTTCGCCGTGATGCTGTACCGCTATCTGGGGCTGGAAGAGAGCAAATACGCCGGCGTGGTGCTGCCCTTTGCCGACAACGGCCAGATCGCGGATTACGCCATCCCCGCCATCAAGGCACTGTATTCCGAGGGCATCATCAACGGCTCTGCCGGAAGCGACGGCAGGATGTACTTCAATCCCAACGCCAGCCTGACCCGCGCCCAGGCCGCCACCATGATCGGCCGGACCCAGGCCAAGGGCTATGCCACCGTCAGCCTGACCTTTACCGACGCCGGGAAGATCCCTGCCTACGCCACCTATTATATCCAGACCATGGCGGCTCAGGGCATCATCGGCGGCTATACCGACGGCAGCTTCAAGCCCAACAGCAACATCACCCGGGGCCAGATGGCGAAGATCCTGTACAACCTGATGTAAGACGCCTTAGAGCAGAGCGGCCCCCGGCGGCAAATGCCGCCGGGGGCCGCTTTTTTCTGAATCGCCTTTGCCGGGAAGCGCTGCCGCGGTGCTTGCCAGCGGGGAGATTCTGCGTTATAATCTTACGGAAAAACGGCCTGGCCCGGGGGAGGGCCCGCGGCCGCGGGGAAAAGGACGGAAGAGCCGTGATTCGGGAAAAGACATTTTACAGAACCTTTTTTGCCCTGACGCTGTCTCTGGCGCTGCAAAATCTGCTGACCTACGGTGTCAACATGATGGACACCGTCATGCTGGGGCGGTACAGCCAGGACGCCATGGGCGGCGTCAGCCTGTGCAATCAGGTGCAGTTTCTGCTGCAGATGCTGGTGGTGGGCGCCGGCGAGGGGGCCGTGGTGCTGGGCGCCCAATACTGGGGAAAGAATGAGCTGGACCCCATCCCCCATATCATCGGCGCGGCCCTGCGCTTCGGCGGGGCGCTGGCGGTGGTGATGTTTGCCGTGGTGCTGGCCTTTCCCCGGCAGCTGCTGTGCCTGCTGTCCAACGACGAAAACGTGATCGGCCAGGGCGTGCAGTATTTCCAGATCATCTGCTTTACGTATATCATCTTTACCGTCACCAATATCCTGGTGGCGTCCCTCCGGTCTGTGGGCATCGTCAAGATCGGCTATATCATCTCCTTTTCCACCCTGTGCATCAATACCTGTCTGAATTATCTGCTGATCTACGGCCGCTTCGGCTTTCCGGAGCTGGGCGTGCGGGGCGCGGCCATTGCCACGCTGATCTCCCGGTGCGTGGAGCTGCTGATCGTGGCCTACTATCTGAAATGCCGGGAACAGCGGCTGCGCCTGACGCTGAAAAGGCTGCTGCGCATCGATACCAGCTACATCCGGGACTATGCCCGCATTTCCTCTCCGGTCCTGATCAACCAGGCCCTTTGGGGAGTGGCCCAGATGGTGCAGACCGGCATCCTGGGCCATCTGGGCGGCGACGTCACCGCCGCCAACGCCATTGCGGTGCAGGTATATCAGGTGCTGTCCGTTGTGGCCTACGGCGCGGCGTCCGCCTCCGGCATCGTGGTGGGCAAGACCATCGGCAGCGGCAGGAAGGAGGAGCTGCATCCCCTGGTGACCACGCTGCAGGTCATCTTCCTGGTCATCGGCGTGTTCTCGGGACTGGCGATCTTTTTGCTGCGCTCCCCCATCCTGGCGGTGTTCGGCGGGACGCTGACGGAGCGGGCCTATGCCCTTTCCATGCAGTTTATGGTGGTGATGGCCGTCACCACCGTGGGCACCGCCTATCAGATGGCCTGCGACAACGGCATCATCCGAGGCGGCGGCGACACGGCTTTCAGCGCGAAGATGAACCTTTTCAGCATGTGGCTCATCGTGGTGCCTTTTTCCGCCATGGCGGCCTTCTGGTGGAAGAGCGCGCCGGTGGTGGTGTTTTTCCTGCTGAAGTGGGATCAGCTCTACAAGATCATCCCCGTGACCATCCGGCTCCACAGCTGGAAATGGGTGAAGACCGTCACCCGCTCGGAAGATGGCGGGAAGACCGCGGGATAAGAGAACAGTGCCGCCAGGAAACTGGCGGCGCTGTTTCAGCTTGTCGAAAAACCTCTGTTTGGAGAAAAAGAGTTCTGTTTCGCAGGGGGAGTACGAGGGGGCGGGAGCCCCCTCGTGTTGAATCGAATGCCTGCAAAACGCCTGCGGCAGCAGGCGTTTTGCACCGCGAAGCGGCAGCTTTTTGGGCTGCGAAGCAGACAAAAAAGCGAGGCATTGTTCAGGCTGTCGAAAAAGTCCGGCGGACTTTTTCGACAGCCTGGAACAGCGCCGCCAGTTTCTTGGCGGCGCTGTTTGACGTGGATCGCGGCCTGGGGGAGGCCGCCGGGGACGCTTTACCAGCCGGTGCCCACCAGCTGCCCGTGCCAGCCGTCGTCCTCTAACGTGATATAGCCGCAGCGGTAATCCTCCAGCGCGTCCTTGGGGACGCCGGGGTCGCTTCCGGTATAGTCCCCGGTGTTGCCGGCCATGGACCATTGCCGCGCGGACTCGTTTTGCGGGACGAACACGGTGGTCAGATAGAAGCAGTAGGTGTTTTCTCCGATCTCGCCATGTTCCCGCATGGCCGCGGTAATTTCCTCCGCACCTTCCACGCTGGCTGCCACGAAGGAATAGCGGAATTTGCTGCCCGGGGAGGCCTGGAGGTGGATGCTCTCAAAGTCCTGTACATAGGCCCCGGCGGCCTGCAGGTATCCCTGCCCCTCGTCGGGGATGACGATGCTCTGGCGGTCATAGCTGCCGCCCAGGGCCGCGTATTCGGCTTCGTCAAACCATTCGCGCAGCGGCCCGTAGGCGGAAAGCTCCTCCCCTTCCGGCACCAGCCACCATTCGCCGGTGGGGCCGGTGAAGCGGACCGCGTCCAGGCCCTCATAGGCCGTCAGGCTCCAGTCGTTGATGGCGGAGAGCGTCACAGCGGGGCGGCCCTGGATGCCGGCGGGGGCAATGTCCGCCGTGACCGCCCAGGAGACGCTTTGCAGCGCGTGGAAGCAGTAAAGCGCGTTGGGGACGGACCAGCAGTCGTCGTAAGCACCCACTGGGCCATTATCGAGGGTCAGGCGCAGGGTGAGGGGATCGCCCTCCCCCACGCCGGCAAGGCTGTCAGCCAGAGGATCGCTGTCAGCGGACGGAGAGGGGGACATACGGGCGTCCAGGGTGAAGCTCTCCGCCATGGCATAGAGGACCTCCAGTTCTCCGGGATCTTTGGTGCCTTTAGAGGGCACCGTGACCGACACGCGCCAGCAGCCGCCGTCAGACGTATCGGTGAAATAGTCCCGGATATAATCGTCACCCTGCTGCTCCCAGACACGGTTTTCGCTGTCCAGAGGCCTCATGTAGGGATTGTTGCCCCGAAGAGAAGGGGCGACTTCCGGACCGAAGGAAGTCACGATCAGCGCGGCACCGGTATCATAGGCAGAGCCCCATCCCCATATGGGGCTTTCGGAGCTGCTGTTCACCTCGATCTGTTTCCAGCCTGACACAGGAATATAGAGATACCAGCCGTCCCCGTCAAAGCGGTGGACGGGGAAGTTCCCCAGGTCATTTTCCGTCGTACCGATCCGGTCCGTCCAGTCCTCCACATACAGCGGCAGGTCCAGCCCGTTTTCCGTCACGTACCAGTCATAGACGGCCTCTTCATAGCTGTTGTGGTAGCCATAGAAGTCCATGTTGTCGTTGACGACGGCGTTATAGAGGATGTCATAGCTGCCGTCGGCATAGCGCAGGGCGACGATGTTGCGCCCGCCCTGGCCCTCCAGGTCGTACCAGCCGTCTTCTTCATACATGCCGCCCATCAGCAGAATGTCGTCGGGGGAGGCGTCCACCCGCACAAGGTAGTTGAAGGTCCAGGCCTCCAAAGTCCCCTCCGGGGCGAGGCCCGTCACTTCGCCCTGCTTTTCCAGCCAGGCCAGCTTTGTGCCGGTGACATTGGCGGTGGCCTCGCCGCCGCCGGCACGGTAGTACGGAACGGTTTTCGTTTCCTCCATGACCTGCTGGGCGTATGCCTCCATGCTGGCAAACTGCCCGGTCATGGCGGCGGGGTCTTTGGGGTTTTCCGCCGCTGTGTTCCGGGGATTCGCGGCGCAGGCCGCCACAATGACCACACAGACCGCGGCGGCAAGGACGGTGATCCACACCTTGGGCCGCTTCCAGCTCAGCAGATTCCGGATGCGGCTTTTGGTGTCCCCCTCGCCGAAGGCCAGGGGCGTGCCGGCGATGATGCGCCGCCCGGTGGCAAGGCTCAGCAGCGACGCGGAGTAGTCTGCCCGGATGCCCTCTCCCAGCTGTTTCACCACCGCCTCGTCACAGCTCATCTCCATGTCCTTGGCGGACAGGACAAAGGCCGCCCACACCAGCGGGTTGAACCAGTGGACACACAGGGCCAGGAAGGCCAGCGCCTTTATGATATGGTCTCCCCGGCGGATGTGATGCCGCTCGTGGAGGATGATGTAGCCCTGTTCCCGCTCGGACAGGGAGGAGGGCAGATAGATCCTGGGACGCAGGAGCCCCATGACAAAGGGGGAGTCAATGTGGTCGGCCAGGTATACGCGCTCTTTCAGAGGCACGGCGCCCACCAGCCTCCGGCGGAGCCGGAGCAGGGAAACCGCGCTGTAAGCGGCCAGAATGCCGATTCCCGCCAGCCACACCAGCGACGCCAGCGCCACAGGCGCTTCCAGCGGATCGACCGCCGTCTGCTCTTCCCCCTGGGGGAGCGCTTCGCTGACGGCGGGGGTCACGCCCGGCAGGGGAAGTTCCACTTCCGGGGCGTGGACCACGTCCCGGGGGATATAGGATGCCGCCGAGGTGTGGGGCGTCGTCGCCGTTACAGGTGTGTCCAGCAGCCCCAGCAGGGAGAAGCCGGCGGTGACGGACACCGGGCAGAGCAGCCGGAACAGCACCACGGCCCAAAGGGCGTAGGAGAAGATCTTCGGCGCCTTCCGCAGCAGCAGCCTTGCCAGCAGCACAAATACGATGACCGCGCTGGCCGTTACGCTCATGTTGAAAACAATGGGAAGAAGCTCATAGGATATGAAGCCGCCCATTCCGCGTCACCTCCTGTTTTGGTCGATCAATGCCTGCAGCTCCGCGATCTCCTCCTCAGACAGCTTTTTCCTGGTGGAAAATGCCGCCAGAAACGCCGGGAGGGAGCCGGAGAAGGTCTCCTCCACAAACTGCTCGCTTTGCAGCGCGTAAAATTCCCGCCTGGACAGGAGGGAGGTCACGATCCCGTTCCGGTTTTGAAAAATGCCGCGCTGGCACAGCCGCTTCAAAACGGTGTATGTGGTGGACTTTTTCCACTTCAGCTCCCGCTCCGCCAGCTTTACAAGCTCCGGGGAGGGGATGGGCTCGCTCTCCCAGATCAGATCCGCGAAGCGGGATTCTATGGCGCCGAGTTTCCATTCGCTCATCAAAAGGCCTCCTTTGGTCTACAAACTGTAGTCTATATACAGTCTATACCATGTAGACCAAGTTGTCAATAGGGAAAAGGGCCGCCGCTTCCGCCCTGCCGGGGCGGCGAAAGCCCGCTCTGTACAAAAGGGGGATTTGGGGCTATGATGAAGAGGAAGATTCGCCGGCCCGCGGGCCTGGGATGAGCGGCGGTCCGGCATCCGTACTTTTTCAATAACTGAACGGAGGAGACGACAATGAGACTTTGCTTCCATACCGACGGCCTGGGCTATATGCCCTTTGAGCAGATGCTGGACACCCTGGCGGAGCTGGGCTACGAGTCCGTGGAGATCGCCTGCGGCAACTGGTCCAAGGCCCCCCACATGGACCTGGACGGGATGCTGGAGAGCGCCGACGCGCGGAGGCGCTTTATGGACGCCATCCACGCCCGGGGGCTGGAGCTGGAGGCCCTGAACTGCTCCGGCAACCAGCTGGCCCCCAATGAAGAGGGCCGCCGCCATCAGGAGGTGGTGGAGAAGACCTTCCGGCTGGCGGGGCTTTTGGGCGTGCGGCACATCGTCATGATGTCCGGCTGCCCCGGCGGCTCCCCCACCGACACCACCCCCAACTGGATCGTCACCAGCTGGCCCCCCAGCACCACCCAGATCCTGAACTGGCAGTGGGAGGAGGTCCTGATCCCCTATTGGAAGGAGACGGTGAAGCTGGCCGGGGCCAGCGGCATCGAGACCATCGCCCTGGAGAACCACGGCTGCCAGATGGTCTATAACCCCGAGACCCTCATCCGCCTGCGGGACGCCGTGGGCCCCATGATCGGCATGAACCTGGACCCTTCCCACCTGATGTGGATGGGGGGCGACCCCATCGCGGCGGTCCACAAGCTGGGCGGGGCGCGCATCCACCACGTCCACGCCAAGGACGTCCGCATGGAGCGGAACTATCTGGGGCCTGACGGCGTGCTGGACACCAAGCCCATCGGCGAGTTTGCCAGGCGCACCTGGAACTATGTGGCCCTGGGCCACGGCCACGACGTGCGCTGGTGGAAGGAATTCCTCTCCGTCCTCAGCATGGAGGGCTATGACGGCCCTGTCAGCCAGGAGATGGAGGATCTGACCATGCCCGCCCTCACCGGTGTGAAGAAGTCCACGGCGGTTTTGAAGGAGGCCATGCCCTGGGATTACCGGTGACCGGGGACTTCGGAGGGGGACGCCCGCGGCAGGGCGGGGGCTTGATGCCGCGGGACAATTTGTTAGCAAAGTGTGAACATTTTTCATTGAAAAGCAAACATACGCGTGATATAATCAATCTTTTATAGGCGCATGGCGGAAGACGGAGACCGGCTGCCGCCGGAACTGAAAAAACCAAAAGCAGGGGAAGGGCTACCCCGCACAAGGACAACAATGAAATAACCGTTCAGAGCAGGAAAAGGGCAGCAGTCATCAAGATTGCTGCCCTTTTTGTAGGTATAAGCAATGATTCACTAACCTTCCCGCAATTCCGCCTCGTAATCGTCTGCAATTTTTTTCAAGGTGTCAAAGATTTTTGAGAATTCAGCAAAAGAGAAATGATCGAATCCATTTAACCCTTCTTCAATGTATTGAACAAAAAAGGCCTTTGATATACTATAATCGCCAGTCCCATCTACTTTTGTCACATATTTTTTTGATTCATGTTCAATAATTTTGATTGTCCCTGCAACGGTTTTTGCTCCTTTATAATAGAGTCCTTCGTCACCAATAAACACTCCCGTTGGATAAAACTCATTTCCCATAAAAAGCCGTTTCCCGTTATATTCGGTCTTTATTTCTGTATCAGTAAAATAATGCTCAATAGATATCTGATCGGTTTCTTGCCGCCCATGCGGAACAGGTATTGCAAATGCATATAATTTGTCCGCAAGTTTAACAAATTCCTTTGTGCGAATATCAGTTTTGGTTCCACTGATATCCACGCAGATATCGGTATCGCGGTCAAACATTCCAATTACAGGTGTAGACAAATGCATATTGTCTTTAAGTGCCAATAAGTATTTCAATAGCGTTTCATTATTTGAAGTGCCATCGGCTTGGATCGGTCGAATTTCCCATGATTTAAATACCTCAAGGTTAAGCTTTTTTATTGCTAATTTAAGCAATGACGTATCGGTTTTCCCTTCTGTTAATATCACGGGAGTCTGACTGCTTTGGAGTAATTTTGTTAACTGCTTAATTTCTGCTTCTTGTTTTGCATTACTTAGTTGCAAAGCCTTAACCTGGTCAATAAATTCTCGATAGAGTTCAATATACCCAAGTTCCTCATCAAGAGGGTTTTCATCTGAAAGTAAGACAGTTCTCCCACCATTATTACCAACTCGTATTATAGTCTTTTTGTCTGATTCATCGCCAATAAATGCAGGAGAATGACTCGTAATGAATATTTGGCTACTTTTACAGTATTGTGTGTTGAACTCATTGGCGACTTGGATGCAACGTCTATATTCATAAGAATTCTCGGGTTCTTCAAATCCCCATATATAAATTAATTTAGACCTTTTTGCTACATAATTGAGTATTTTTGGAATGTAATGAGTCCGAATCCCGTCACCGTGTTTTTCAAGTGGGACGGATCCGCCAATTATTGGTGTATTGATTTGAAGCAGGCTATTTGCATAATTTAACGTAGTCGGAAGTTCAACAAAATTAGTAATACCCGTTGCTGTTTCAAAATCTGTTTGGAGTTCTCCAACTATATTTTGAACTGCCTTATTTGCCTCGCCAATTGGTGTATCCAATATTTGCTTGTTTTTTGAATCAAATAAGCTTTGTTGCAAAATGTTTAGCGTTTCTCTAAATACTCGCTCATCTTTAATAGCAGGAACATAGATAAACCTGATTTTATTTAAAAATGTACTGAGTGATATATTGGTTATACGTTCAGAATACTTGATTCCATTCCTTTCTGCATAGGATTTCATGAAAACTTGTACATCAGTCGAAACTTTGCATTCGGGAGAATGCATATCCCACCTTTTTGTTACAGTAAAACTGGGGGGCAAGGAGTTTGGCATTCGATTCCCCCGCAAAAAGCGGACTGAAATAGAAATAAACTGCTGGCCACGCACAGTGTCTTTTCTCACTTCTTCTCGCCTGCTCAGTGAATAATCCTCAAAGAAGTCAAAGTTATGAAGATAATCAGATTGTTGAGAAAAGAACAAATTTAGAGCTTTTAAAATATTTGACTTGCCTACATCATTCTTTCCTGCAATTACTGTCATGTCCTTACAAGGAAAAAGTGTTAGTGTATATACTGAACGGAAATACCTGATGGTTACAGAGTCTATTATCTTCATATCATCACTCCCAATGACTATGCCATTTTTATACGCAAATCCAGTTATTAATCTGAGAAATCTGCGATACCGAGCCCAAAGTATTTCTCAAAAAACACTTTGAACTTTTCGATAACACCCTGTTTCTTCTTTGCGCGGTTTCCTCCACCGAAGCGGGAAACGGGCGGCATCAGCTTATCAATATCCGTACCAGTGGTTTTGATAGCGCCGTCCCGAAAAGCGTTTTCCATAAACTTTCGTGTTTCTGCAGGCTTAAGATTTTCTCCAGAAATGATAGCCTCTAAATCTACTTTCTCCTGCTCTGACACATACCGCCGCCAATCACTTTGGACGGAACTCTCCACGCTGACCCGGCTGATAAACTGTTCAATCAGTTCCTTTTTGCTGCGGAGCTGGATACTGGCGTCAACCGCTTTACGGATCGTAGATAGTATCTCTTTATCCTCGCAATTCCCATCGTGGTATTTCTCCACCAGCATTAAAATATAGTCAATGTTGACCTCTACCTGCTTGATTAGTTCGATTTCAAAGACGATATCGTCATTGATGTTCTCTTTATCTCCGGCATCCTTCCTGCGGTATTTGTCATATAAATCGATGTACCGGCTTTGATAGTCCTGCAAATCCCGTGCGGCAAGAGTCTGCATTTCTTCAAATTGGTCAAACGAGGACAGAATATTTCGTAGAGACAAAATGCTGCCAAAGAGCCGGATGAAGTCCTTTTCCGCTTGTTCTCCAATAAGTTCCTTGTCCAGCGGGAATTCCGATTCCAGTTTCTCAATCAAATCTACATAGCCGGGGTGATGTCTGCCCTTGTCATCTTCATAGCCGTTGTAATAATCCGCAAGGCTCCTGAGCAACACAATTCCGCTGGCGTTTTTATCCCCGAACAGGGCGATAGCGTCATCGGTGGCCTGCTGCAAATCCCGGAAACAGACAATATTGCCATAGGTTTTTACAGAATTGAGGATACGGTTCGTCCGGGAATACGCCTGGATCAGTCCGTGCATTTTTAGGTTCTTGTCCACCCACAGAGTGTTGAGGGTGGTAGCGTCAAAACCGGTCAGGAACATATTGACCACGATCAGCAAATCAACTTCCCGGTTTTTCACCCGCATGGACAAATCCCTATAATAATTCTGAAACTTGTCGGAGGAGGTGTCGAAGTTCGTGTTGAACGCCGCGTTGTAATCCCTGATCGCGCCGTCCAGGAAATCCCGGGAGGTCTGATCCAAGGCGTCGGTATCAAACCCCTCCTCTCCCAGCGCATCGTCCGGGTCGTCCTCGTTGGCGGCGTAGCTGAAAATGGTGGCAACTGTAAACTGCCGGTTCTGCTGGGCAAGCTGCTTTTTGAATTCTGCGTAATACTTCATCGCCATGGGGATGGAACTGACCGCAAAGATAGAATTGAATCCCGCCATACGCTGGCCTTTCATCGTATAGTAGCTGTTGCGCTTGGTCTTTTGGTCGAAGTGTTCCAGAATATACGTTACGATTTCCTGGATACGATCAGGGGCACCCATCGCCTTTTCAATGTCAATGGCCCGGACATCCTTGTCCTTAATATCGTCTTTCTTTTTAACTGTATCCACATAGTCAATGCGGAAGGGCAACACGTTCCCATCGTTGATAGCGTCTACGATTGTATAGGAGTGCAGCGGCAGAACCCGCTCTCCCTTGCTGTTCGGTTCCCCGCCAAAAACCTGCGGCGTGGTCAGCATACTCAGGTTTTTACCTTTCGCAGCGTTCTTGGCGAATATCGGCGTGCCGGTAAAACCAAACAGATGGTACCGTTTAAACGCCTTAACAATTTTGGCGTGCATATCCCCGAATTGGCTGCGGTGGCACTCATCGAAGATAATGACGCAGTGCTTGCCATATACGGCGTGGCCTTTGTTCTTCGTGATGAAATTGTCCAGCTTCTGGATGGTCGTAATGATAATACGGGCCTTCGCGTCCTCCAACTGACGTTGCAGGACTGCTGTCGATTTGTTGCTGTTGGCAGCCCCTTTCTCAAAACGGTCATACTCCTTCATGGTCTGATAGTCCAAGTCCTTGCGGTCTACCACAAAAAGCACCTTGTCGACATAGGGAAGCTGGGAGGCCAGCTGCGCCGTTTTGAAGGAGGTCAGCGTTTTGCCGCTGCCGGTAGTATGCCAGATGTAGCCGCCTGCATCGATGGTTCCCATCTTCTTGTAGTTGGCGGAAACTTCAATGCGGCTCAAGATCCGCTCAGTAGCCGCGATTTGATAGGGCCGCATGACCATCAGCATATCTTCCGAGGTGAACACGCAATATCGAACCAGCACATTCAAAATGGTGTGCTTGGCAAGGAAGGTCTTGGTAAAGTCGATCAGGTCGGCAATGACCTTGTTGTTCCCGTCCGCCCAGAAGGAAGTAAATTCAAAGCTGTGGCTGGTTTTCTTTGATTTCCGTCTTCCAGCCTCATTCATCTCTTTCACGTGGCTGGAGCGGGTAGTGTTGGAATAATATTTGGTATGCGTCCCGTTGGAGATCACGAAAATCTGCACATACTCAAACAGCCCGCTGCCAGCCCAGAAGCTGTCCCGTTGATACCGTTTGATTTGATTGAACGCCTCCCGGATGGCCACGCCCCGGCGCTTCAGCTCCACATGGATCAGGGGCAGGCCGTTCACCAGGATCGTCACGTCATAGCGGTTATCGTGGCTGGCCCCGTCCGCCGTGCCCATCTCGTACTGGTTGATGACCTGCAAGCGGTTGTTGTGGATGTTCTTCTTGTCGATGAGCGTGATGTTTTTGGAGCTGCCGTCATCCCGCCGCAGGTTCTGGATGTGGTCGGTCTGGATACGGCGGGTCTTTTCCACGATCCCATCGTTGGCGTTGGAGATGATCTCGTTAAAAAACCGCTCCCACTCGCCGTCGGTAAACTGATATCCGTTTAGCAGCTCCAGCTGCGCCCGCAGGTTGGCGGTCAGGGCCGTTTCCTCGTGGATGGTCAGATATTCATAGCCCTGGGCAGTCAGCAGGCGGATGAACTCCTGTTCCAGCTCCGCCTCGCTCTGGTAGGCGTCGGAGCGGGTGGCCTCGGGGGTATATTCGGCGACAACGGTACTCTCGTTGCTGGCGGCGACGATATTATATAGGCTCATGCGGTCAGCTCCTTAAAGGTCAACAGTTTGTCCCGGTAGTATTCATACTGCTTTTGGCGGGCCTCGATCTCAGCGGGCAGGCCGGAGGTCAGGTCATTGCAGAGAGTGTCGAAGCGGTCAAGGATAGAGACAATGCGGCGTTGGACGGAAAGAGGTATAATAGGTACGTTCAGTTCTTTTACAATGTCTACATTTAAGTTTTGAACTGCGCCACCAAAAGAAGCTCGCTTCCGTAGCATTGCTTGATAATTTCCGGAACTTAATAAATGGTACAAAAAGTCCGGCAGAAAAACATTCTCAAATTCACTAATAGAAAGCCATCCATCATGGATACACCCATCTATCTTGAGAATATATGGCCTTCCAAAACTCATTGAGTTTGACAAAACAAAGTCACCTTTTTTTACAATTCGAGATTTTTGCGCTCCTTCTCTTGTAATTTTTTCAGCCGTATTCGTGATATATTTACTTTCAGGAGTTGTATCACCAATCTTGATCCAGTTAACACCATCGTAGCTGTCAGTAATAAAATTCTTTATTGGGCGGGGAGATGCTCCGCGTATAATTGTTGCAATTTCTCCGAGCGTCCTCCGTATGCAGTCACTTGCCCCCCCCCCCGAGGACATCAAAGGTCAGCAGCTTGTCCCTATAGTATTCATACTGCTTCCTTCTCGCTGTAAGCTCCGCTGTCAGCTGCTCAGTTAGTTCTGCTGTGCGCTCTGAGAAATTGTCCAAAATGCGGACGATCTCACGCTGTACGGGCAGAGGGGGAACGGGGATTACTACCGTGTTTAAAGTATCTGGTGTAACCTCCATTACCTTTGTTCCATGGACAAGTTTTCTCTTTTGGGCGGCAAACATTTCTGTATGAAAGTAGTAGGTCAGGTATTTGGTGTTCTGGCTATGATGGATAATCGCCGTGTGCCCACTGACTGCAACCGCCTCATTCCCTAACCAAGCCACGCATTTGCAAATGTCCTCAATATTTTCGCTTGTGACTGCCATGACAATATCATTGAGACAGGCCAATTTTTGCTTTTTGGCACATTCCTCGCTGATAAAAGTGAAAGTTCTATCAGCAAACAAACCGTATCTGGTGTAGATTTGTCCGTAATGGATACAGGGAACACCTTCCGAACGGAAATCTTTCTTTTGGAGGTTTCCGCCTCTTGAGATGGTCGCAATTTCTCCCAGCTTTTTATATTCCACCCCATCCGGGCAAAGCTCTGCAATCAGCTCCTCCAGCCTGCTCATGTTACATTCTCCTTGCCTAAGACAGCTTTTAACCGCATAGATAGTTTCTGGCTTAAATCATCAGCACTATCATAGAGAATAATATTGTCCCCACTCACATCAAAGTGAACTTTTTCCGAGTCGAAAAAACTGCGCTGACAGGTTAAAATCAATGTAATGGGGTGATTGCACAGTTGCAGTCCTCTGGCTATTCCTGCTTCGTAATAAACGCCGCCCCGATTACCTGTCAAATCGGCAATTAGAGCCACAGAGTCTGTTATTTCAGCAGTAATCTCACCAATAATCGAACCATTAAACTGCTTTTCATCAATTCTCATCGCTACATAATTTAACGATTGAATGACAGGCTTATATGCGTTTTCATAAGCGACATCTGTTTCAGGAGAAAACATCATTGCGACAAATATCTGATTTCTTTTTGCTATAGGCGGAATAGAAACCTTATCATACTTCCTTTTATATAGCTGACGCAATAGAGCAACCAAATTCTCACAATGATTTAAAGCTGCTCCATGCAACTTTATTTTGTCTATTAGTATCCATGCTTCTTCATTTGGCTCGTTTGTTTCTTCTAAAAAGGCCTCCACTTCATAGACCCATTCGCTAACATTTGGCTGTTTTGGATTATCAATTAGGCTCTTTAGTCTCTCTTTCTCTGTCATTCAAATCACCTCTCAATTTCTGCAATGATTTTCGCAATCTCGTCCCGCAGCACCTGCTCCCGCGCCACGATCTCCGCAATCTCAGCGTTGAGCTTCACAATGTCAATTTTCTCCCTGGTGTCCTCCGCTTCCACGTAGGTCGACACCGACAAGTTGTAGTTGTTTTCCGTGATCTCCCCATAATCCGCCAGATGGGAAAAGTGCTTGATTTCCTCCCGCCCGGCGAGAACAGACACGATGCGCTCGATGTTCTCTGCCGTCAGTTTATTGTTGTTCGTTACCTTAACGCACTCGCCGGAGGCATCGATAAACAGCGTTTTGTTGTCCGCCTTGCCCTTTTTTAACACCATGATGCAGGTGGCGATGCTTGTCCCAAAGAACAGGTTTGCCGGGAGTTGGATCACGCAGTCGATAAAGTTGTTATCCACCAGATACTTCCGAATTTTCTGTTCTGCGCCGCCCCGGTACATGATACCGGGAAAGCAGACGATGGCCGCCGTGCCATTGGAGGCCAGCCAGGACAGCGCGTGCATGATAAAAGCCATATCCGCCTTGGATTTCGGCGCCAGCACCCCGGCGGGAGAAAACCGGGGGTCATTGATCAGAATGGGGTCATCATCCCCCGCCCACTTGATGGAGTAAGGCGGATTGGAGACGATCAGCTCAAAAGGCTCGTCGTCCCAGTGCTGGGGCGCGGTCAAGGTGTCCTCGCAGGCGATGTCGAACTTGTCAAAGCCCACATCGTGGAGGAACATATTGATGCGGCACAGGTTATAGGTGGTGATGTTGATCTCCTGCCCAAAGAAGCCGTTCCGGATGGCGTCCCGGCCCAGCACCTTCTCCGCCTTCAGCAGCAAAGAGCCGGAACCACAGGCGGGGTCATAGACCTTGTTGATCTCCGTCTTGCCCACCGTCCCCAATCGGGCCAGCAGTTCGGACACATCGGCGGGGGTGAAGAACTCGCCGCCGGATTTTCCTGCATTGGAGGCGTACATGGTCATGAGATATTCATAGGCATCGCCAAAGGCGTCAATATCGTGATCTTTTACTTCGCCCAGGTTCATTTCCGCTACGCCGTTCAGCAGCTTGACCAGCTTTTCATTGCGCTTGGCCACCGTCGCACCCAGTTTGTTGCTGTTTACGTCATAGTCGTCAAACAGGCCCGCAAAGCTGCTCTCGGACTGGCTTCCCTTGGCGGACTCCTCGATATGCCGGAACACCATCTCAATTGTCTCGTTTAAGTTTTCATCCTGGGGCGCGTTCCTTCTGACGTTGCAAAACAGCTCGCTGGGTAGGATAAAAAAGCCCTTTTCCTCCACCAGTCCGGCCCTTGCCTCCTCCGCCTCGGCATCCGACATATCGGCATAGTGGAAGTCCGCGTTTCCTGCGTCCCATTCGCCGTCGTTGATGTAGCTCTCCAAATTTTCGGATATGTAGCGGTAGAACATGGTGCCAAGGACATAGTTCTTGAAATCCCAACCGTCCACCGCACCCCGCAGTTCATCCGCAATCGCCCAGATCGCCCGGTGAAGCTCTTCGCGCTCCTGCTCCTTCTTCATGTCAGCCATGGTCATTCCTCCGTCTGTGCGGTTTCGCCATATTTCTCTCTAATCATACATGAATCTTGTGGTTTCCGCAACAAAAATTTTGCCAATCACTGATTGCTGTGCCCTGTGAACTGACGGCTGTTGGTCTTTGCATTTTGCTTGACAAATTCATCCATCGGGTGTATACTCTGGGCTACAGTAACTAATTGGAAAATCCAACTTTTTCGTTTTTTCTAACCAGGCTTTCCCGAAAGGGATCGGACATCATTTGCAGGCTTACCGCTGTACCCCCAGGCGCATATGCGCTTGGGGGTAAAAGTGAATGACCGTCCAATCCGATACTTTTTCGGGGAAGCCTGCCATGATTTCAGTTTGAGGGAGCGGGCCAAGGGAAGCCAAACGACACAGCGCCGAGCAGGGTTGCCTGTCAGGAACCGGATTGGGGAGAACGGCACATCTTAGCGGAAGCTCACAAAAATCAAACTGAAGGAGATGGTACTCTGCAAAACACAAAAATCGAATATAGCAGCTCTGAGCGGACGCCGATTGTCCTGCCGGAGATGGAACAACTGCTCCCGCCGTTACGCGGAGAGCGGTTTTCTGCTTTGGAGAGCGATATCCTGGAAAACGGCTGCTATGCCTCCGTCATCGTCAACGAGGATATGACTGTCATTGACGGACACAACCGGCTCCGCATCTGCGAAAAGCACGGCCTGCCCTACAAAATGCTGGTGTTTTCGTTTGCTGATCTGCTGGAGGCGAAACAGTGGGCGCTGGATACGCAGAAGGGCCGCCGTAACCTGGACAAGTGGGAATTGGGCCAGATCGCACTGAAACTGAAGCCGGAGATCGAGGCCAGGGCAAAGGCAAATCAGGGAACCCGTACCGACCTTTCGGTGAATTCATCGAAAAGTTACCCGCCCACGGACACCCGCAAAGAGATGGCCAAGGCCGTTGGTATCGGGGAGCAGGCCATGGGCAGGATCTCGCAGTTAGTTGAAAATGCGCCCCAATCGTTGAAAAATGCTCTGGAAAACAAAGAACTGTCCATCAACCGAGGCTGGAGGATCTTGAAAGCTGTCCAGCAGCTGCCGCCGGAGGAGCGAGAGTCGGCTGCCGCCGAGATGCTGTCGGCAGTGCGGGAGATCGACCAGTCGGATGCTGAAGCGGAGCGCAGAGGAAAAATCGCTGGTCTGTTCTGCAAAGCCTATGAAAAAGCGGTTCTGCTGACTCCTACAGAAGAAAACGTGCGGATCTGGACGGAGTGTACCCGCATGACGCAGGAAGAAATCGAGGACTCTGTGCAGGAGTCCTACGAGTTGGCCCAGACGTTTCAAACTATTGGGGATCTGCTGAAGAATGCAGTTTCCTGTGTGCATCAATGGCCAGACGCACTATCTGATCAGGGGCAGACCTGAGGGCAGGGGGTTATGTGTGACACCCTGCCTGTCCATATATTGGGGGATTGCTTTGGCAAGGGTGTCTGTGTTGACACCCTTGTTATGAATCAAAGTGACTGTCTGGCAAATTATCTGGATGCTGCCGGGAAAGGGTGGTATCATGTGGGCCACCACATAATAGGAGGGCTTACAAAATGAACGTGAAATTTTCCTTTGACAGGGTCGTCGTGGAGCGGCGGGGCCTCACGCTGGAGGACGTGTATCGGACGATAAAAAACCTGTTCACCACCCACGATTTTCCCTGCGTCTCTGACAGAGATGCTCTCGCTTTCAAAGACAAAGGCGACGGCGATGACTTCGCTATCATGTGGGATATCATCCTGTCTCTGCTGCGCTCCGAATGGTTCATGGACTGCGCCGCTTCCTGTGTCTGGGAGGACGAGAACGGTGAGGAGGATATCCTTGCCCAAGCCGGAAAAGCGTAAGAACAGGGTGCATGATTGACACCCAGCGTTCCTTTTTACAGAAAACAAGGTGAATTTATAACACCTGGCAGAGGGCGAGAACTGCATAGAAAAGAAATTGTGCCGTTTTCGTTTCAGTAGTCTCACTGTTCTCATTCCGGCAAATATATTCAGGCTACCGCTGGAAAAAGCCCCGCCGGTGGGCGGGGCCAAGGCCCTCACCGCCGAGGGGCGGTGAGGGCGCAAGCATAGCATTTTGATGTCAAAACGCCACTTGCAGGGGAAATCCCCTGACCCCCATGCCGCCTGCGGGCGGTAATTTTTGAAGGGGTGAGGAACATAAGCAATCAGACACATCGTACCTGTGTCCGCATGAGTGCCAAGGATTATGAACTGCTGAAGAAAAAGAGCGCGGCCGCCGGACTGTCCGCCAATGCGTGGCTGATGGCGCAGTTGGAAACCAACCGTCCTGTCCTGCACTGGGAGGCAGAAACCTGGGAGGCCATCCGCTTCATGGATGAGGCGGGCCGGGAGATCAACGCCATCGCCCGCGATTTCAATAGCGGATATGGTACGGCGGAGCAGCTCCGCCGCGCTGTCCGTCTTTTGGGTGCTGTGTACGAACGGCTTTATGCGCTGAGGAAGAAGGGGTATCTCTATGCGGCATAATCGGAAACCGCAGAAAGCTCGCGTCTCCATGCGGGACTACAGCAGAAACCTATCTGTCCGCATGACGGAGGAGCAGTACCAGCGGCTTCAACGGTACATGGGAATGACCAGGCTGTGCAGTACAGCCTATTTTTGCCGACTGATTCAAGGCGGTGAGTTCAAAGGCCGTTCCCCAAAGTTGAACCATGCCCTGCACACCAGCGTCAACAGGATCTACTCCAACGTGAAGCAGATAACCCGCCATCAACGGGCCGGAGGCATGGATGCCGAAGCTGTCTCAAAGCTGCTTTTTCTAACAGATAAGCTCTGTGAGGAAGTCTATCTGCTTTCCAGCCAGAAATAGCCCTCCGTTGGCCCACAGGAGGCCCCGTGTGGCCCGCCTCCGTCTGCGCTGGAGTCCCTGCCCCACCTGGGCCGTCAAGCCCAGCGTGGGCGGGCGTGGCGAAAATCGGGTTTTGTGAATTCACAAAACCCGAACTCGTATGGGAAGCGACAATGTGTGCAACTACGCAGGCCGCTTTCGGTGAATTCACCAGAAGCGGTTTTCAGACAATCACAAAAATCATAATCGGATATGTTCTCACAGGGCAAAAATACTGATTGGCAAAACTGTCAAGAAGGGAGGTTCCCAACCATAGACAAGCCAAAAAACAAGCAAGAAATCAGGATGGAACGTATCCAGGTCTCCCACGGCAGAACCATCCGGGTGGTGTCCGTGTTCCCGACAAACGGACGCTGTTCGCCGGAAGAAAAACTGAAAGCCCTGATCGACCTGGAGATCCAGCAGCAGAAGCTGTGCGCTTGATCCCGGCGCTGTCTGGGAAAAACGCTGGATATCCGGGCCGTTTTGGAGTATAGTCATGTCGCAATGCTCTGAACGGTTTGACTAACGAAGGAGGGCAAGATGACAACGTCAAACCAGAAGAAAACCGCTCTGTACTGCCGTCTCAGTCAGGATGACAATACTGAAAATGAGTCGAACAGCATTCAAAATCAAAAAATGATCCTTCAAAGGTACGCAGCCGACCACCACTTCCCAAACCCTTGCTTTTATGTGGATGACGGACACACAGGCGCGAATTTTCAGCGTCCAGGCTTCCAGCAGATGATGGCCGACATGGAAAACGGTGAGATCGGCATCATTATCACGAAAGACCTGTCCAGACTGGGCCGGAACCAGCTTCACACCGGGCTGTACATCGAGGAGCGTTTCCCCATGTTCGGCGTCCGCTACATCGCCATCAACGACAATGTGGACACCGACAGCAGCGAGAGCAACGAGCTGATGCCGTTCAAAAATTTGTTCAACGAATGGTATGTTCGGGACTCCAGCCGCAAGGTACGGGCCGTCCTCAAGGCCAAAGCGGAGCGCGGGGAACGGCTGGGCACCAGAGCGCCCTATGGCTACAAAAAGGACGAAGCCGACAGCAAAAAGCTGGTGGTGGATGAGGAAGCCGCCGCAGTCGTGCGCCGTATCTTCGCCATGTGCGCCGCGGGCCGTGGGCCGAGTCAGATCGCCCGAAAATTAAGCGAGGAACAGGTTTTATGCCCCACAACCTATGCCTATCAGAAGTTTGGGGTCGGTCATGTGTCGCTGAACCTGGAAAAGCTCTGCCATTGGACGGACAGCACGATTGCGAATATGCTGGAAAACGAGTTGTATCTGGGCAATACCGTCAACATGAGATTCAGCAGTAAATCTTACAAGGACAAACGGAAGGTGGAACACCCCAGAGAAGAATGTCTGGTGTTCGAGGGGACGCATCCCGCGCTTGTGACCCAAGAGGTCTGGGATATTGTCCAGCGCGTGCGGCAGAACCGGCGCCGCCCCACGAAGATGAACGAGCAGAATAAGTACTCCGGGCTGGTGGTATGTGCGGACTGCGGATCCACGATGGTGCTGCACCGGGCGCATACAATGAAGCCCACCTGGAACAACTTCACCTGCCGCACCTACAAGAAGGAGGGAGCGGAGGTTTGTACTGCTCACTACATCCGGGAGTGTGTGCTGGACGAGGTGATCCTGGAGGATCTTCGGCGGGTGACGGCGATGGCCAGGGAACATACCAAGGAGTTCGCGGAGTACATCGGCGGCAGGCAGTCCGCTGAGCTCCAACGGGAGATCCGCAGGCAGGAACGGGAACTGACCGCAATGCGGAAACGCGGCGGGGAGCTGGATGCCATCTTCAAAAAGCTGTATGAGGATCGGGTACTTGGCCATATCTCGGTGGAGCAGTTCCAGACGCTATCCGGCGGATACACAGCGGAACAGGAAAAACTGGCGGCAGAGATCCCGGCGAAGGAAAATGCCATCCAGAAACTGCGAGATACGGTTTCCAGCACCGAGGGTTTCATCGCCAAGGCCAAACGCTACACCGACATTACGGAGCTGACGCCGGAGCTGCTGCGGCTGTTCATCCAGAAAATCGTGGTGCATGAGAAAAGCACCAAATGGTCGAAGAAAGCCATGCAGACCATCGAGATCCACTACAGCGACATCGGCTTCATTGGCAGGGACATTCCGCAAGACAAAGAAAGCCCCCGGCAGGAAATCTCAGCATGATTCCTGCCGGGGTGCTTCCCCCAATCGTAGATACCCCTGTCAGGGGGAGGCCAACCCCTGCTTTGTCCTGCCAACGGCAGGACAAAAGGCCTTTGACCGCGGGCGGAACCGCGGCGGGGGCCGGCTGATACACGGGAGCAAAACATGTGAAATATATGGTGGATCAATGAGACGAGGAGGAGTTTTATGAGAAAACGGATCATGAGCGCTCTGCTGGTGCTGGCGCTGTGCCTGTCCCTGGCGCCCACGGCGGCGCTGGCGGACGAGCCTGCAGAAGCGCCGGAAAGCGCGCTGACGGAGGAAACCGCTCTGCCGGAGGACGGCACAACGGAGGAGACGGAGCCGGAGGAGGAGACGGCGGCACCGGATCCAGGCAATGACCCTGCCGATGATATGCAGGTCGATATCAGCTGGGAGGTCGTTGACCTGGGAGATCTGGAGACCTGCGCGGACACGGGGATATCGCTTTTTTCGGTGGAGACCGGGGCACCTGACCTGAAAGAGGATAACTACACGAATTGGATCGACCGGGTCATCCTGCCGGATTACGCGGTAGATTTTTATGATGCGCTTGCAGAAGGCGCGGACAATGACGGCACTGACGATATCCTGATCGAGGACACGTATTTTGAGACAGGAACTGCGGACCCTGGCAGTCCTGACACATATAGTGCTTTAAATACGGGCGATGTTTTGCATACGTCTACCGGAAGTTCCATTTTTGTTACAAAAATAACGGAGACTGATCAGACGAAGGTGGAGCAGCAAAAGACGTATGCCTTGGCATGCGTAGCGGCGGCGTATAATGCCTTTGACCGGGACCATCCAGAGGTTTTTTGGCTGGGAAACAGCAGCTATGCAAACTGCCAGACATTTACATATAAGTCGGGCAACGCCTTTACGAAAGCAGAGATATATGTATTCTTTTCCCTGAAAAACAGCAGCGATTTTGATTTGCGGGATGACCAGTATCAGGGCGAAACGTTGATCAAAAATGATATTGCTGCCAGAGATCAACATATCAACAGTATTTTAGGTTCTGATTTCCCCATCGGCGGGAGTGATGTTGAAAAGATCACATATTTCAATAAGTGGCTGACCACGCACAACGAATATAATACATACGTCAGCGGCGGCCAAAGCAGCAGTGCACCCAGAGCCGCGTGGGAGTGCACCAGCGCTTTGGAGGGCAGAACGGGCGGGGACGGCCCCGTGTGCGAGGGCTATGCCCGGGCTTTTAAGGTCCTCTGCGACGAGGTGGGGATCCCCTGCGTCCTGGTTGACGGTCATGCAAAAAACAGCGCCGACAGCGACGGAGAGGCCCACATGTGGAACTATGTCCAGATGGGGGACAATTGGTACGCCGTGGACGTCACCTGGAATGACCCGACTGGCGGAAATTCCGGCGCACTGTCCGGCGTTGAGAATGAAAACTGGCTGCTGGTGGGCGGCACGACCGTGGTCAAAGGGATGGAGTTCCTTACATCCCACCCGGTTGCAAACAAGGTCTCCCAAAACGGGATTGGGTTTACCAACGGCCCGGTGCTGAGCAATGCCAAGTACACCCCGCCTGCGCCGGAAAAGACTGTCACCCGGGCGGAGATGGCGGAGCAGGTCAGCGAAAAGCTCAATACCCACATCACGGGCGGCAGCGGCGTGAGCGCCAACTTCAAAGACATTGGCAGCTGCACCCAGAAACAGCAGGAGGCGATCAACCGCCTGTACAGCGCGCAGATCCTCACCGGGACCGGCGCCGACACGTTCGATCCCGACGGCACTGTGACCCGGGCCCAGGCGGCGGTGATCATCTGGAGGGCCGCCGGCAGCCGGAGCAATGCGGAGCCAGTGATTATTCCTTATAGTGACGTTATTTCTTCGGCGTGGTACGCGGCGGCCATCAACTGCCTTTACGCCATGGGCGTCCTGACTGCCGATGATGCGGTCAGCGGAACTGCTTTCGGCCTTGATCTGGCGGTGTCGCAGAAGGACCTGGGGAACTGGCTCTCCCAGTGCGCTGCGGCGCTTAACAATGGCAGCATTAACATGATCGCCCCCGCCGGCGGCGCCACCCGGGCGGAGATGGCCGAGCAGGTCTACAACGACTACAGGACCCTCCTTGCGGATATGACGCTGGCAGAGGGCCGCGGGGAAGACAAGCCTCTGCCCTTTACGGACATTGACGGCTGCACGGAGGCACAGAAGACGGCGATCGAGTTCTTCTACCGGCGCGGCATTATCAGCGGAACCACCGAGACCACCTTTACCCCCTACGCGGCGGCGTCCAACGCCCAGATCGCGGTGTTCCTCTATAAGTGCGCCACGGCGGCGGCAGGCGGCGCGGCAGCGGACGCCGGGGAGGAGACCGGCCTGCTGTATGCCGCCATGCTCCGGAATGCCGGCGAGTGGTATGAGGATGCTGTTCAGTTCCTCATCGGCCAGGGCACGCTGACGCTCAACGGGAACAAGGTAGAGAGCATTGCAGATTTTAACAACCCCAACGCACCCGGCAGGGAGCTTGTGACGTGGAACAACGGCCTGAAGCCCGCCGCCCCCACGATCAGCAGCGAGGATGGGATGGTCACCATCACCGCCGAGGATGGCGCGGTGATCTATTACACCACTGACGGCATTGAGCCGACCATAGCAAGCACGAGATACACCGGGGCGTTCTCCGCGCCCGGGGCCACGGTCAAGGCCGTCGCGGTGAAGAACAACATGCTCAGCGCCGTCGCAGAGGTGACGGTTGGGCAGGCCGCGGTGACCCCTGTTGTCACAACCGCCCCCACGGCGGCGGCCACCTACGGCGATACGCTGAATGACGTTTCCATTACCGGCGGCGCGGTCAAGGCCGGCGACGATGCTGATGCGGCGGAGGTTTCCGGTTCCTGGAGCTGGAAAGCGCCTGTGCCGAAGATCACCAAGGCGGGGACCATGACGGCCACGGCGGTGTTCACGCCGACGGATACCACCGCCTACAAGGCAGTGGAGTGTACGGTTACAGTTACCGTTGCCAAGGCCGAGCTGACGGCGGAAAGCGCAACTGTGGCGGATAAGGTGTATGACGGATATACTGCCGCCACGGTCACAGGTGTGACGTTCAGCGGCCTGAAAAACGGCGACACGCTGATTCTGGGCACCGATTATACCGCCACCGGCGCATTCAACAACACCCAGGTCGGCAGTGGAAGAACTGTCGAGGTCACGGTGACCCTTGGCAGCACTGCGGCTGCGGGCAATTACAACCTGTCTGGAAACACCGTTACCACAACCGCCAGCATCACCCCGGCGCCCCTGACCTCCGTGTCCATTTCCGGCGTGGCGGCACCCGTGACGGGCGGGACGCCCGTGACGGCTGATGCCGTTACCGTTGGCGGCGGCGCTGTAACAGTGACAAGCCTGGTCTGGAAGACCGGCGACGTCGAATTTAACGGCACCACTTTCGGGGCCAGTACGGTGTACTCCGTGGAGATCACCCTGAACGCCTCCAATGGCAACAGCTTTGCCCAAAATATCACCTGCGCGGATTACGAGGTCCGTTTTGTCAACAACACCCAGATCGTCCTGACGAAGACCTTCCCCGCCACCGCGGAGAAGACGCTCACCGGCCTGTCTGTCAGCGAAAATCGCGTGGGGAACAAGACCCACGGCGATACCGTCGCAAAAGATGAGCTGACTGTTGCGGCCTCCTATGACGACGGCTCCACCGATGCAGCTTTCACCGACTATGAGATCGTCTACACCAGCGGCACCGCGCTGAAAAAGGGCGATACCACCTTTACGATCCGGGTCGGAGACGTGAGCGTGTCCGTGACGATCCCCGCCGTTCAGGGCAAGGCCCTGGATGCGGATGCGTTTGATGTGACAGGCCTTAGGGCGCTGGAGCTGATCTATAACGGCAGTGACCAAGCCTCCGCCATTACCGCCGCTGTTTCCGCCATGGAGGGCGTGGGTGCGTGCACCTATTCCCTTAAGAAGAACGGCGCTGACGTGACAGAGGCGAAGGACGCCGGGGCGTATACGCTCTGTGTTGACGCGGCGGAGGGAGAGGTTTACGCCGCCGGCACCATGGAGCTGGGGACGGTCACCGTCCTCCCCAAGGCCCTGACGGACAGCGATTTCACCATGGGTGAGAATCCGGTTTATACCGGCGCTCCGATTTCCGCGCCGGTCACGACCTCGCTGACTAAGGGTACAGACTACACCGTTTCCGGCGCTGAAAGCCTGACAGATGTGGCGGCGTCCGCTGTCACGGTCACCTTCACGGGCACGGGCAATTACTCCGGCACAATCACCAGGACCTGGAACCTGGAAAAGGCCGCGCTGACCCTCTCTGTCAGCGTGGAGACGAAGACCTATGACGGCACCAGCAGTGCCGCGATCCTCCCCGGCGCGCTGGCGGGGAAGATGGGGACTGATGATGTCTCCGTGGCGGAGGCGTCTATCTCCGGCACCTTCGCGGACGCGAATGCCGGCACCGGCAAGGCTGTTACCGGCACAGGCGTCTTTACGCTGGCCGGAGCCAAGGCGGGCAACTATACCCTGATCCAGCCCGACCTCACCTACCTGACAGGCACCATTGAGCCCTGCACAACCGTGACCGACGCCACCAACCAGACGCAGACGGCGGTCAGGGGCGACGGCGCCTTTGCCCTCCCCGTTATCACCGGCGTGAACGGCGAAGCGGCCACCGGCAATATTACCTATACCTATGACGGCGGGACAAAGACGGCGGAGGAGGTCAAAACCGCGCTGGCCGGATCGGCCGCCGGCGCCACGGCCGCCATCGGTTATACCTTTGCCGGCACCGGCAACTACGCCGAGGCCAGCGTCAGCGGCACCATCACGGTCACTGTCGTGGACGTGGCCTTTACGGTGGACGGAGCGCCCGCCACGGCGGACAATGCCGTCACTTTGAAGGCCGATCCCACTTACGGCGACACCTGGGCGCAGATCGTCACCATCAACACCATCACCGCCAAGGTGGGGGACCAGACCGGCGCCGGCACGTACAGACTGGATGTGACGGGCGCGCCTGACGCGGGCGAGGGCCAGACCTTCCAGGTGCTGTACAGCGGCACCATCGGCGGCAGGGCGTATACGGATGTTGTCGTTGTCTCCGGCACGGTGGATGTGGCCAAGAAAGCAGTCACCGTCACCGGCCTGACCGCGGAGAACAAGGTGTACGACGGCACTACTGACGTCACTGTTACCGGAACCGCCGCCATCAGCGGCGCGGTTTTGGGAGACGCTCTGACCCTTACCCCGGGCACGGCCGCTTTTGGCGACGAGAACGTCGGCACCGGCAAGGCGGTCACCCTCACCGGCTATGCCCTGAGCGGGGATAAGGCGGCCAACTACACTCTGACCCTGCCCAGCCTTACCGCCGATATCACGGCGAAGCCTGTCACCATCACGGGACTGGGCGCGGCGGATAAGGTGTATGACGGCGATACCAGCGCCGTTATGACCGGCGCCGCTGTGATTGACGGCGTGATCTCCGGCGATACGGTGTCGGTCGTCCAGGGCACGGCGGCATTTGCCGGCCCCAACGCCGGGACCGGCATCGCGGTCACCTTCTCCGGCTTCTCCCTGGCCGGCGCGGACGCGGGCAACTACATCCTGAGCGCCCAGCCCGCCAGCGTCACCGCCAATATCACAAAGGACACCAGCACCGCCGCGCCGGCGGCGGGCGAGGGCTATACCCTGGACTACGCCGCCGAGACCATCGCGGTGGACAGCGGCTATGAGGTCAGCACGGCCAGCGATGGGACCGGCACGCCGGTCTCCGGCGGCAGCGTGACGGCCTATCTGGGCCAGACCCTCTATATCCGCAAGGTGGAGGATCAGAACCACGCCGCCTCCGGCTGGACGGCCATTTCCCTAGCGTCCCGGCCCGCCGCCCCCGGCCTTGTCAAGACCGATGAGACCGTAAAGGGCAAGGGCGACGGCAGGATCACCGGCATCACCGAAGCCATGGAATATCGGATCGGCGCCGGCGCCTGGATCTCCGGCCCCGCTGATCTGACGGACCTCGCCGCCGGAACGGCTGTGACGGTCCGCATCAAGGCCACCGCTGCCGCGCCCCACGGCGAGGAAGCGAGCAATACCATTGCCGCGGGACCGGCCATTACGGTCACCTTTGACAGCAAGGGCGGCAGCGCCGTCAGCGCCGCGGCGGATCTCTCCTACGGCGGCAAGGCCGCCAGGCCCGCCGATCCCACACGGGAGGACTATGCGTTCCAGGGCTGGTACAAGGATGCGGCCTGCACCGCCGCCTGGGACTTTGAAACGGACACCGTGGCGGAGGACATCACCCTTTACGCCGGGTGGAAGCAGGTGCGCTTCAGCGTCGGTGTGACGGTGAAGGATCAAAGCGGCAATCCTGTCGCTGACGCGGATGTGACGCTGAAGCGGGGCAGCATTGTGCTTGAGACCGGGCGGACGAACGCCAGCGGCGCGTATGCCTTTACCGGCCACGTCCCGGCCGGCGCGTACAACATCGTTGTCAGCGGCACGTCCGGCGGGGAGCAGTGGGTCAAGACCTCTCTCGTTACAATTACGGACCGTGACGAGACTGTGACTGTCACCAAGCCCACGGAGGGCGCCAATTCCCATCTGGACGTCAGCACCGGCACTCCCAATGTGGTGGTGGGCGGCCTGGATGATGAGGCTGAAAAGCTGATCCAGGGGACAACGGACACCAAGGTCACCGTCTCCATGACCGTGGAGGCCAAGGCGGAGTCCCAGGCCGACGGCGCTGCCCAAATCAGGCAGACCGCGGCGGCCGGTACGACAAATTGGCAGTATCTGGCGATCGAGGTCACAAAGACCGTTGTGATAAGCGGGACCTCCACGGACGCCGCTGTCAGCGAGACCCAGACCGTTATGGAGATCGTGGTGCCCTTCGATTTTGGCGGCAAGAGCGATGTGGCGGTCTACCGCTATCACGATGGAAGCGCTGCCAAGCTGAACGAAGCGGCTGGGGGCACTGAGGGCACTTATCAGCTGGATAGGGCCAACGGCCTGATCCATATTTTCGCAGGCAGGTTCTCCACCTACGCCATTGGCTACAAGGATGAGACCGCCACACCCGTCACGCCGTCCGGCGGCCATGGCGGGAGCAGCGTCACCACCTACGCTGTCAGCGTGGACAGCGGCAGAAACGGCACCGTCACAGTCAGCCCCAGGAACGCATCCAGGGGCACAACGGTGACGATCACCGTAAAGCCCGACGCCGGTTACGCGCTGGATGCGCTGACCGTTACCACCGCCGGCGGCGCTGTGAAGGTCACGAAGAAGAGCGACACCAAGTATACATTCTCCATGCCCTCCGGCAAAGTCACCGTGGAGGCCACATTTACGGAGATCGCCGCGTCTGACGGACTGGTCTTCACCGATGTGCCGCGGAGCGCGTATTACCGTGACGCGGTGGCCTGGGCTGTGGAGCAGGGCATCACCGGCGGCACCACCGACGACACCTTCAGCCCCAATGTTCCCTGCACCCGCGCGCAGACCGTCACCTTCCTGTGGCGTGCCGCCGGGTGCCCGGAGGCGGCCGGGAGCGTGAATCCCTTCACCGATGTGGCGGAGAGCGCATATTATTACCAGGCTGTACTGTGGGCCGTGGAACGGGGGATCACCACCGGCAGCACCGCGACCACCTTCAGCCCCAACGCCGTTGTGACCCGGGGACAGACCATGACTTTCCTGTACCGGGCCATCGGCAGAAAGACCGCAGGCAGCAATCCCTTCACCGATGTGGCGGACAGCGCCTACTACGCGGACGCGGTGAAGTGGGCCGTGGCTGAGTCCATTACCGGCGGCATCACCGCCGATACGTTTGGCCCCGCCCAGCCCTGCACCCGCGCGCAGATCGTAACCTTCCTGTACCGCGCCATGGCGGAGCAATAAGAGAAAAAGAAGAGCGGGGGCCGCGGCCTCCGCTCTTCTTTTGTCAAATGTTCCGGGTCAGGCTTCCAGATTCATGGTGGTGGTTTTGTCGAACAGGTGCACGGTTTCGGCGGGGAAAGTGAAGGAGATGTCTTTTCCCATGGCCGGGATGCTCTGCCCCCGCAGATCCATGGTCTGCACGATGATGATGACATCCTTGCCCTGCACGTCCACATGGAGATGGATGGCGCTGCCCATCATCTCCGACACATCCACCTTGCCGGTCAGCATTTGAGCGGATTCGCCCTTCAGCGTAATATGCTCGGGGCGGACGCCCAGGGTGATGGCCTGGGGCTGGACATGGTTTTTCTCCAGCTTGACCTGTTTTTCATCGGACAGGGCAATGGAAACGCCGCCAAGCTCCACGGCGTATCTGCCGTCCCGCTTCACCAGCTCAGCGTCAAAGAAATTCATCTGGGGCACGCCGATAAAGCCGGCCACAAACAGGTTGGCGGGATGGTCAAACACCTCCTGAGGGGTGCCGATCTGCTGGATCACGCCGTCTTTCATAATGACGATACGGTCGCCCAGGGTCATGGCTTCGGTTTGGTCGTGGGTGACATAGATGAATGTGCTGTTGATGCGCTGGCGCAGCTTCAAAATCTCCGCCCGCATCTGGTTGCGCAGCTTGGCGTCCAGGTTGCTGAGGGGCTCGTCCATCAGCAGCACCTTGGGCTCCCGGACGATGGCGCGGCCAATGGCCACCCGCTGGCGCTGGCCGCCGGACAGGGCCTTGGGCTTGCGGTCCATGTACTCCGTGATCCCCAGCGTCTCCGCCGCCTGGTTGACCCGGCGGTCGATTTCATCCTTGGGCATTTTGCGGAGCTTCAGGGGGAATTCCATGTTCCCCCGGACTGTCATGTGGGGATACAGGGCGTAGCTTTGAAACACCATGGCGATGTCCCGGTCCTTGGGCTCCACATCGTTCATGCGCTTGCCGCCGATCAGCAGGTCGCCGCCGGAGATCTCCTCCAGCCCGGCCACCATCCGCAGCGTGGTGGACTTGCCGCAGCCGGAGGGGCCGACCAGCACGATAAATTCCTTGTCAGCGATTTCCAGATTGAAGTCCTGAACCGCCAGAACGCCTTCCTCAGTGATCTGGAGGTTGGTTTTCTTCTCCGGCTCGCCCTTCTTTTTCTTCTTGGGCTCGGTGTTGGGGTATACCTTTTTGATGTTTTTTAAAACCACTTCTGCCATGAATGGGTTCCTCCTGTCAGAGATATTGGCCGGTCAGGCCGCCGTTTTCTCCAATGCTGAAAAGCAGCGCCTGATGGGGGGGGATATGCGGCCCCGGCAGCTGCGGGCAATCGGAAAAGAACAGTTCCGCGCCGCTGTCCCTCATCATGCGCAGCAGATCCGGGTGGGCGCTGTTGTACCGGCGGTCGCTGGACGCGCAGCAGACCACGGCCCGGGGCCGCACGCGGTCGAGCAGAGGCTGATCCGCGCCGTCAATCTGCCCGTGGTGGCCCACCTTGAACAGGTCGGCCTTCAGCATTGCCGGATCGATGCCGCCGTAACCGGCGCGGTTGGTGTCGCCGGGAAGCAGGATGCGGGTGCCCTGGAAATCCAGGAGCATCATCAGGCTGAAATTGTTCATGCGGCAGTCCAGGCTGTCCAGCACATTCAGAAAAGTGTCCTCCAGCGCTGCAAACACCTGGCGCAGACCTGTTTCCAGTTCTTCGATACGCTCCGTGTCCGGCGCCAGTATCCGATAGTGTAAAGGGCCGCACAGCTGCCCGGAGCTTCCGGCGGCGGGGGTCTCCACCCGCCCGCCGTGGGCTTCCACCAGCCGGCAGAGCGTCTGCCAGTCGTTGATGGCCCGGATGAACTTCCGCTGAGAGGGAGTCCGCGCCAGGGAGACATCCAGTGTTTTCATCTCGCCGTGCCAGGCCGCGGCTGTGGGGATGACCCACAGCACCGCAGGGGGGAATGCCCGGGCCGCCGGCAGCAGGCCGCAGATGTGATCTTCATGAATATGGGTGTTGACCATCACATCGATATGTGTCAGCCCCCGGGCCTCCAAATAGCTTGAAAGCGGGATCCGGCCGGTGGAGCGGTCCGCGAACTCGGAGACCTCGGCGCTGCCGCCGTCGATCAGCATGACGAAGGTCCCATCCGCGGATTTGGGATCGGGACATTCCAGCAAAATGGCCTCGCCGTAGCCCACATTGACAAAGGTCAGTTTCATAGTTCCCATCGGCTCAACCCATCGCGCGTTTGATGTAGAAGCTGGAGAGGATCAGGACCAGGAGCGTCATGACAATGGCGCCGGCGCTGCCGAAGCCGAAATCCAGGGATTTGATGCCGTAGTTGTACAGATACTGGGTGATGGTGGAGGTGGTGCCCGCGGGGCCGCCGCCGGTCAGGACGTTGACCTTTTCGAAAAGGCGGAAGGTATCGATGGTCCGAAGCAGAGCGCACAGGGCCAGGCTGTTTTTGATGTTGGGAATGGTGATGTACCAGAACTGGTGAAGCGCGTCGGCGCCATCAATGCGGGCGGCCTCATACTGCCCCTCCGGCACGGACTGCAAGGAGGCAAACAGCAGTAAAAACACAAAGGGGACGTTCTGCCAGACATCGATCAGCAAAATCGCGCCGAAGGCTGTCTTGGTGTCCAAAAACCAATTGTAGCAGGGCAGTCCCAGGCTGGTCAGAAACTGGTTGATAATGCCGTAGTTGGAGGAGAGCATCATTCTCCAGCTCAGCGCCACCGTGACGGCGGGCAGCAGATACGGCAGCAGCAGAAGTGTCCGCATAATCTTCTGGGCCCGCTTCAGGCTATGGATGAAAACCGCGATCAGCAATCCGAGGCCCATCTCCAGCAGCACCGCGAGGATGGTGAACTTGATGGTGTTCCCGACCGCTTGGCGGAAATAGTCATTTTTAAAGAGCTTGATATAGTTGTCAAACAGGATAAAGGAGGCGTTGTCCGTCCCTTTCAAATAGTTGTAGTCGGTGAAACTGTAGATCAGGGTGAATACCAGGGGATACGCGGTCATAATCAGCAGCAGAAGCACCGTGGGGGAAATCATGCAGATGCCGAACCGCTTTGTCTGGGCACTGGCGCTGCCCAATTTTCTGATTTCATTTCTTCTCATATCTGGCCCTCGTCCTTCAAAGAGGTTTTTAGGGAGGTCCGGGACGCCGCGGGGACGTCCCGGACCTGCCTGCGGTCAGGGGAAAGCGTAGGGGGAGATCAGGCCATCAGATCCTCCAGCTGGCTCTGGGCGTCCGCCAGACCTTGGTCGATGGTCTTGGTTCCCTGGATGATGTTGTCCATCTCGGTGCCCAGGATGTTGGTGAACTGCGTCCACTCCGCGATCACAGGGCGGTACACACCGCTCTCCAGGGCGGCACAGACGGTCTCATACTGGGGATACGTGGACAGCACGTCGTCATCCAGCAGGCAGCTGTACCGGCAGGGCACGCCGCCCACCTCGATGGAAGCCAGCTGGACCTCAGCGCTCATAACGTGCTGCAGAAGCGCCAGAGCCAGATCCTTGTGGGGGGCGTTGTTGGGAATGCCGATGCACCACACGCCGTACATGGAGGTGTTCTTTTCGGTGTCCGCGTCATTCAGCTTGGTGGGAATGACGGTGTAGCTGGCCGCGGTGTCCGCGGAGGGCACGTACCAGCCGGGCCAGGCCTGGCCGAGGGCAGCGGTGCCGCCGTCGATGGCAGCCACGATATCGTCTTTGTCCATGGTGCCGCCCAGGGCATACAGATCCAGGTATTCCTGCATGGCGGCCTTGAATTCATCGGTGTTGACGGTGGGCTGATTGTTCTCATCCACAACCCAGCCGCCGTGGACCAGCAGGTGGGGGATGAAGTCGGAGACGATGTTGTCGGCGCTGCCGCCGCGGATCAAAAAGCCCGTCTTGCCGGCGTCATGGGTCTTCTGGGCGATGTCCCGCAGATCCTCAAAGGTGGTGATGTCCTCCGGCGCATAGCCGGCATCGGCGATCAGCTGCTTGTTGTACATCATAACGGTGACATTGCCGAAGAAGGGCGCCAGATAGATGTCGTCACCCACCATGCAGATGTCCGTGGTGGCCTGGATGATGTCGTCGTCAAAGCTGTAGCCCATTGCGCTCAGGTTGGCCAGAACGCCGTTTTCAGTGAATTCGGCCATCCAGGAGCCGTCCACCATGCACAGATCATAAGCGCCGGTGGAGTTCACCGCGTCCAGCGCGATGCCGGTGTGCAGATCGTCAAAGGACAGCTCCTGCACTTCGATCTCCACGTTGTGCTCCGCCTCAAAGTCGGCCAGGCCGGCTTTCAGCGCGTCGCCGTAAGCACCGGCCCGCAGGATCAGCGTCATCTTGGTGGCCTCGCCGGAGCCGGAATCGGATCCGGCATTGGAGCCGCCGTCCTCGGAGCCGCTGCCATTGCCGCCGCAAGCCGCAAGGGACAGTGCCATTGCCAGGGTCAGGATCAGAGCAAGCAGTTTTTTCATTTCTTTTCCTCCTAATCTGATGGTTTCTTCTTTCCTTCTATTTTTGTTACTCTTTGACAGCGCCGCTTGACAAACCGGAGATCAAGTAGTTCTGCGCAAAGATCACAAACAGGGTGATGGGGATGACGGAGACCACGCCGCCGGCGGCCACCAGGCCGAAGTTGGTCAGGTTATCCTCTGTATTCAGCAGGGACAGCGCCAGAGGCACGGTGTTGTTGGAGGGGCTCCGGGTGAAGATTACGGTGTATGTATATTCGTTCCACGCGTACATGAAAGAGAGCATGGCCACCGCCGCGATGCCCGGCGCCACCAGAGGCAGGACGATTTTCACAAACAGCTGCCACTCCGTGGCGCCGTCCACCTTGGCGCTCTCCTCCACCTCCTCCGGCAGGTCCTGGAAGAAGCTGATCAAAAACCAGATGATCAGCGGGACGTTGATCAGCACGCAGGCCAGCGTCACCGGCAGCTTGGTGTTCAGGATGCCGATTTTGCTGAACATGGTGTAAAGCGGGATCGTAAAGGCCACCGGCGGCAGCACCCGCACCAGCAAAATCCAGTAGGTCACCGGCTTTTTCAGGCCGAAACGGAAGCGCCGGCGGGCCAGGATATAGGCGGCGCAGATACCCACGATCAGCGACAGCGCCAGGGAGCTGAAGGTGGTTTGAAGGCTGTTGACAATGGCCTGCCCGAATCCCTCGTCTGTAAACAGCTGCAGAAAATGCTCCGCTGTCAGCGACTGCGGGAGCAGGGGGATATGCCCCTTCATCTCCTCCGTGGGGCGGATGGCCATGGCGACCAGCCAGTAGATCGGAAAGAGGGAGATGAACAGCAGCACCGCACTGATGAAGGCTTTTACCACGGACATGATTTTTTTCTTGGACTTCATGGATATCCTCCTTCTGTCTTGGCCTCTCGTTCGCCTAAGTATACAGCGCATCCGGCGGCGAAACGAGCGGTTTCCCGCAAAATCTATGTTAAATGTATGTGAGGCGGCGGATCATGTGGAATCCCGGACATGCAGCTCCGTGGGGATCACGGTGACGCGGGGAATGTCCTTTTCCCCGTCCAGCAGGGCCTTCAGCCGGTCCACGCACAGCTCTCCCATTCTGCGGCAGTTGATGTGCACAGAGGTCAGGGAGGGCTCCAGCATGGCGCAGATAGAGGAGTCGTCAAAGCCGACCACAGCCAGATCCTCCGGTAGCCGCAGCTCCAGCCGCCGCGCGGCCTTGATCGTGCCGGCCGCGATCATGTCGTTGGCGGCAAACACGGCGGTGGGGCGCCGCTCCTGCTGCAAAAGCTCCATGGCCGCCTGGGCGGCGCTTTCAACATTCAGCTCACACAGGCGGATGTCGTCCGCGGGCAGGCGGTGCTCTTTCATGATGTCCCGGAAGGCGGTGTAGCGCTCCCGGGAAATGTAGGGGGAAAACTGCCCCGTGATCAATGCGATGTGGCGGTGGCCGCGGGAGCTCAGATGCTCCACGGCCTGACGGACGCCGCCCCGCTCGTCGGAGACTACGCACGGCAGGTCAAAGCCCGACATGCGGTTGTTGACCAGCACCACGGCCACGCCCCGGCTCTGCAGTTCAGACACCAGTTCGGCCTTGGCGTCGCCGCCCAGGATCACGCCCTCGATCTGCTTGGCCTGGGCGGTGCTGACATTGTGCAGCCAGTCTTCCGCCGTGGAGACCAGAAGCTGGAACTCCGAGTGGTTTGCAGAGTGCATGATGCCCTCACAGATGCCCGCATAGAACTCGTCCAGCACCGTGGCATCCTTTTTGCAGATCAGATAGGCGATCTTGTCCGTCCGCTGACGGGCCATCGCCCGGGCAATGGCGTTGGGAGAGTAGTGCAGTGCCTCCGCCGCCTCGTATACCTTCCGCCGGGTGTGTTCCTTTACATGCTCCGGCCTGGAAAACGCGCGGGACACGGTGGCGGTGGATACGCCGGACAGCCTGGATACATCATAAATGGTGGGATTTGAAGGCACGCGGACACCTCCTCTCCAAATGTAAGCCCTTACAATTAAAGCTGGCAATTTAGCCATAAAAAAGTTTGCATTTAGCTTTTTCTGTGTATAAACCTACCATTTTGGAACGGGGAATGCAAGGCGCATTTTGCAAATTTGTATAATAAATTTTTGAAAGCGCTTTCAATTGTGCACTTTTACAACATGTAATCGCTTACGTAAAAGGACCGCTTTTTTGGAGCGGGATTATTTTCCTTTGCTGAATAATGCCGGCAATTGAACGCCGAAAATGCGGCGTTATTTTTTTGATGTCAGCGCTTGCAGATGGGACTTCCGCCGGTGGGCGCTTTATGAGAAAACAGACGCGTCCGATCCTGATGCAGGGGAACAGAAAGGCCTTGAACGGCGGTCCGGGACGCTGCCCTGCGCGACTGTTCACCGAGGGGCTTTTTCTCCGCCAAGTAAAGCCTGTGTGCGTGAGTAAGGCGGGGCCCCGGCTCCGACAGACCATAGATTGCGTTTCAAGCGTGTGAAAATTTGAAAAATAGAGGAGCTGTTGCACATTTTGCGGCAACTTATCGGGCTTGGGCATCCACTAACAGAGAGGGCTTTATCGGCAATGGAGGAATATGGAAGGCGCAGCCGATGCCCTGGACACCACCAGGGCCAGACTGGCGGGAACCTGGCCCGGGAGGACGGTGCGCGCGAATGCCCGCCCGGGCGAAAAGAATGAGCTTGTGGACATGGAGTGGAGCAAATCAAACCGGCCCATCCGCGCTTTATCATCTCCGGCCTCACCTGTGCCGATGTGGAGGGTGTGGAGCTGACCTGGCAGTGGTTTGAGGATAACCCAACGACATGGGCGGGATTTGAATGTGCCCATGCAATATAAACAATGAGGAGGCAACTATGGGATTTTTCGGGAAGTATTGGAAGATCGACGGCGTGACGGCATCGTTCATCACCCGGGGCACGGAGAACGGCCAGTACCGGATCCTGTTCGAGCGGGAGAACGCCTCGCTGGAGCAGATCGAGGGCATCAACTGGGCCAGGCCCGTCATCGAGAAGCTGACGGACCGGGACTGTGAGCAGGGCCTGCCGGATGGCTACGGCTTCGAGGTGGTGGACATCACCTATGCCAACAACACCAGGAGCTACACGGTGACGGTCCAGACCGCCCAGCAGTATCTGGGGGACGTCACGGAGTATCAGGCCCAGGTGGCGGAGCTGACCGGCCGGAACGAGGAACAGCAGGACGCCATCGCCGCCCAGGAGCGGGAGATTGCCACCCTGCGGGATCAGCTGGCGGAGGCCGACGAGCTGGCAATCGCCCTGTATGAGGGGCAGGCAGCTGCGGGCAATACCAGCGGCGAAAACAATGTTGGGGAGGAAACGGTGGAATGAGTGCGATCACGAAAGTCTATTGGCGCAGTATTCAGCGGGGGTCCCGGACGTTTGCCGCGGTCCCGGAGGAGCTGCGGCAGGACGTGAAGACTCTGGCCAGGCGGGATGCCGGGGCCGGCAAAATCAGCGCGGAGGCTTACCGGCAGTACATCGGTGAGCCGTATGCCGAAGAACATACGGAGGGATAAGATATGATCAAAACCATGAAGGCCCTGATCAATGGGCAGGTCATCAATCTGACGCTGGAGGAGTCCACCGGCGATTGGGTGGCCTCCGTTCCCGCGCCGCAGAAGTCCAGCTATACGCAGAAGGGCCACTACTACCCGGTATCCATCACCGCCACCGACGACTCCAACAACTCCACCACTGTGGACGTCACCCACGCGACCCTGGGCGAATCCCTGAAGCTCCAGGTCAAGGAGAAGGTCGCCCCGGTCATCACCATCCTGGCGCCCACCACCGGCTCCTATCTGGCCACCGCCACGCCCTCCATCTCTTTCAGCATTACTGACGACGACTCCGGCGTGGACCTCGATTCCGTGGTGGTCAAGGTGGATGGCGTCGCGCTGGAAGGCGTCTCCCACAGCGCCATCGAGAACGGTTATTCCTTCTCTGTGACCTGCGGCGCCCTCGCGGACGGTGAGCACACCATCACGGTCGACGCCGCAGATCACGACGGCAACGCCGCTGTTCAGGTGACGGCCGCGATCACCACCGATACGGTGCCGCCCACCCTGACCCTGACCGCTCCCGGGGATGGCCTGTATACCAACGAGAGCGAGCTGGTGGTGTCCGGCGTTACCAACGACGCCACCTCCGATGTCTCCGTGACCGTCAACGGCAAGGCCGTGACCGTCAATGCCGACGGCAGCTTCTCCGCCGCGGTCACGCTGACCGAGGGGGAGAACGTCATCACCGTCGTCGCCACGGACTCCGCCGGCAAGACCGCCGCCATTACCCGTACGGTGACTCTGGACACCGCCGCGCCTGTCTTCGTGTCCGTGAGCCTGACGCCCAACCCCGTAGACTGCGGCGCTACTTACGTCATCCGTGTCAAGGCCACCGATGATTAAATCCATCTGGGGGACCTGTGACGGTGCGAAGATTCTGTTTCAGCGGACCCCCGCGGGGCTGTGGGAGACCACAGTCCCCGCCAGGGCCTCCGGCGAGTACACGGTTTCCCTCTGGGCAGAGGATGCCGCCGGGAACCGCTCTTACTTCTGCACGGTCCTGCTGACTTACGACGTCACAAAGCTGTGCTGCCGCTTTCAGATTTTGGACATCGGCGCCGGCTGGTCCCTGGACGATGTGCGGACCGCGTTTTCCTGCGCGGATGTCAGAACTGGGCGGGTTTCAGATGCAGAAGCTGCGTTTTCACAGGCGGATATCGGCGTGGAGCTGGTCCGCTGTGATCTTTGTGGGGAGGCTTGATCCATTTGATTACCATAGAATCTGTTTACAATATGCTGCTGGGCGAGCGGCGGCAGATCATGCTGGCCGTCACTATTGACGGGAAAGAGCATGGCTTCACGCTCCGGGACGCCTCCTATACACTGGCCGGCGGCAAGGAGACCCTTGAGGGGCCCGCGGAGATCCGGGACAATCAGATCATTCTGTATTTGGAGCCCAACAGAGCGGGGATGTACAAGCTCACGGTCTCCTTTGCCCTGGGTGATCAGACCATCAAGAAGCGGCTGACTGTGCGTGTTGAGGAGTGAATGATATGGTGGCCGATACATTTGCGCCGGTACTGCTGGCGGTTTCTTTGATCCCCAATCCCGCAGAGGCCGGCGAGGGCCTGGCGCTCCGTATCTCGGCCACCGACGCCGCCCGTGTCATCACGGCGGATCGTGAGAACGTCCGGCTGCGGGACGGAAAATTACTTTGCGCGAGGAGGGATTCCATGGCGGTGGAATATGAGTCTTCCCATACCGGGGCTGAGCTGGACCAGGCGGTCACACAGGCCGCCGAATGCGCCGCGGCGCTGGCAGGCCTGGACACATTCCTGGCACAGGTGGTGGGGGTGCCGTCCAATGGATAATTTGACGCCGTATTTCCAGCTGCTCTCCCAGCTTCGGGATGACCTGGCCGCGAATCTGGCCAAAATGGGCGTCGGCGCTGCCGCCACCGAGACGCTGCAGGAGCTGGTGCCAAAAGTGCTGCTGATCGTCCAGGGCGATACCGGCCAGGAGGTGTTCATCGCGTCCTGCCAGGGAACGTTCGACGTATTCTATGGCTTCTTCTCCACCGGCGAGACGGCCAGCTTCGCGGGGATGTGCGGCATTACGGCGTTCTGCCGGGCAGCCTCGCTGAAGGTGGAGATCTCCGGGACGGGGTTGAGCGGGCTGGCGGTCACGGCGCCCGGCTGGTCGGTCAACACCGGTGATACCATCACGCTGACCAGGGCGGTAACCGCCCGCTTTGCCGCCCAGGACGCTCTGGACGCCATTTCTTTCACCGGGGACGGCCGGACCAGCGTTGAGGCGATTATCCAGGTCTCCGCTGTCATGGAGAGCGGCCAGACCATACCGGCGGCCGGCACGGCGGGCCTGTATTACAAGTATGGTGCCACCTGGGGACTGGTGGAGGCTGTCGGGTACACCTGGAATGCTTTGGAGGCTCAAAATCTGACCTGGGCCGGCCTGGAGGTCATGGGGAAGCCGGCTGCGTGAGAGGAGCGAAGACATGGATCTGGAACACGAGAAGCGGCTGACCGCCGTGGAAGACCGGGCAAAGGCCAATACCCACCGGCTGGAGGAAGTTGAAAAGAGGCAGGATACCCGCCGGAGACCACCACGCTTTGGTCAATCACCTCCAGCATGCCCAGGGTTCCATCGCTGTCCGGGTCCCGGACGCCCACCCGCCAGGGGGTGCCGTCCGGCTTGCTCCCCACAGTCAGGATGTTGCCGCCGAAGTCCAGCAGGGCGGATTCCACGCCGTTCTCCCGCAGGATGGCGGCGGTCTCGTCGGCGGCGTAGCCCTTGCCCACCGCGCCCAGGTCCAGCATCATCCCATCGGGAACGGTCACGGTGTTATCGGTCAAAGTGATCGCCTCATAGTCCACCAGCTTCAGCAGGCGGTCGAGCTCCTCCTGCGCTGGGATCTGGTAGCTGTCGGTGGTAAAGCCCCAGGCGGTCAGCACCGGGTAGATGGTAGGCTCCAATGCGCCGCCGGTTTCCCCTGCCATATCAAGGGCGAAGCGGAGCAGTTCTTCCGTGTCCGCGCTGACGCTTACTGCCGCGCCGCCGCTGTGGTTGGCGGCGTAGATTTCGCTGCCCTCGTCTGTGACGGACCACAGGTTCTCCAGCTCCCGGATCCTGGCCTCGGCCAAATCCAGGGCAGCTTCCGCGTTTGGGCCGTAGGCGGTCAGGTTGATGTAGGTGTCCATGGCGAACAGGCCGCCGGCGGCCTCCTGGGGCTCCGACATGGCTGACGCCGCCTGCCGGGAACAGCCAACGCAACTTACCGCGGCCAGAAGCGCAAGCCCCAGAGCAAGCAGCCGCCTCATGTCTGCACCGCCTTTTTCTTCCTCCGCAGCAGTTTCACGGCCCCGTAGGTCAAAAAGACAAACAGCCCCATCATGGCCAGGTAATCCAGGAAAAACCGGACCGGCGACTGGCTGTAATCGAAAAATACAAATTCCGCCCGCAGAAACAGATACATCCAAATCTGGTTCCGCCAGAAGGCGTAAACACCATAGGCCCCGATGAGTCCGGCAACGCCCCAGGCCGCGGCAGTCCTGGCGGGAGAGGGCTTGCTGACCCTTACTTTGCGGAACATCCCCGTCACCATGCCCCAGTGGAGGCCCAGGTGAACGGACATCAGCGCGAAGCCCCAGTAAGAGGCCAGCATGTGGAGCCGCCGGGCGGCGGCGATGCTGCCGAAGCCCGGAAGAAAGGCGAACACATAGCGGGACATCTGGATGCCGCTGACCATCAGCGTCAGCATATCTGCCAGAAGGAGCAGGTCTATGGCGGTCTGGAAGATCCGGAAGCCGTTGTATGTTCCTTTCAGAAGGCCCCCGGCCCACCGGGCGTTCAGGATGTGATGGGCGATGAAGCAGAGGAACATTGCCGCCCCCACCCACTCGTGGGCCAGCTGCCCGGTGATCTGATAGGCCATCAGGACGAACAGCAGCAGGGTCATGCAGACGTCCAGGGCAATTTTGCATTTCTGTTTCAGCTTCATGGACAGGGCCTCTTTCTTTTAGATCTTCCTCTGAAACGCCCGCAGGAGGAAAATGGCGGACGTTTCAGAGGCTGGTATCAATTCAAAATCCCGGAGGCCCAGTCCATGGCCTCCTGGGCGGCGTTGGCCACATTCCCCCGGGAGATGGAAAGCCCATCCTCCACAACCGTTGCGTTGGGCTGAAGGCCCGCAATGGTGGAGATGGTGCGGGAAAAGCCGCTGCCGCCGTGGGTGACGAAGGGGATGATGGTCTTACCGCTGAAGTCATAGGACTCCAGGAAGGTGTAGAGGGGCATGGGCAGGTCGGCGTTCCAGTTGGGATAGCCCAGGAAGATCACATCGTAGTCGTCCAGGTTTTCGATCTCGCCGCGCAGCTCCGGCCGGGCGTCCTTCCGCAATTCCTGGTAGGCGAAGTCCAGCAGGGCCTCGTGGCTGCGCGGATAGTCCTGCACCGTCTCGATGGCAAACAGGTCGCCGCCCACGGCCTCCTGGATGGCCTGGGCGATAAATTCACAGTTGCCCACCACGCCGTCCGCCGTGGCCACACGGCTGGCATTAGCCACGGTGTCCACATTCTCACGGTCCTCAACCACGCCGAAATAGGCGATCAGGATGCCGCCGTTCTCACGATTGTCAGAGGGAGCAGAGGGGTCCGGCGTTTCCGCGGGTTCAGAGGGCTGGCCCGCGGGATTTGGGGCACTGTCGGGAGCCGTGACCGCCGGCGGGTCCTCAGCGGGAGGGGCGCCGGCATCCCGGCCGCCGCAGGCGGCCAGAGAGGCGGTCATGGCCAGGGCCAGAAGAAGGGAGAGCGCTTTTTTCATATGAACCATTCCTTTCGAGGGATAGATGTTATTTGCTTTTCGGGGTTCGCTTTGGGTTTATCTATACTCTAATGGGAAGTTGTGAGAAAAGTGTGAGGAAAAACGCAGGGTTTTGTGAGAAATGGGCCATATCAGAAAAAAAGCCCGCCCCGCGGCCAGGCGCGGGGCGGGCTTACCAATATGTGATTGTGAAATCAGTGCTGCTTGGGACAACAGAACCAGAAACAGGTCAGCCCGTCCGCGCAGTCCACGCCGCAGGGCATGCCGTGGGCGTCCAGAATGGTTTTGACGATGGACAAGCCGATGCCGGTGCCCTGCCGCCGTCCCGCCTGGTGCTGGCTGCGCTGATACCGCTCCCAGATGAGCTGCCTTTCCTCCTCCGGGATCGGCTCGCCGGGATTGATGACCGACACCTTGTAATCCTGGGGCGTCTCCTCCACCGTCACGGTAATGGTCTCGCCGTCCTTGGTGTGATTGACGGCGTTGTTCAGCAGGTTGCGGATGACCTGGCTGATCTTCAAAGCGTCCACATTGACTTGGTATTCCCCGGAAGGGCGGTCAACCCGGAGCTTCAGATGATTCTCCGCCGCCATCTGTTCACACCGCTGAACCTCTGTCTCCACGATCTCGCACAGGTCGTACTCCTCCCGCTTCAACTGGAGGTAGCCGGACTGGAGCTGGGAGTAGTCCAGAATATCGCTGACCATCTCGCTCATGCGGTTGGACTCGCTGATGATCAGATCCAGATTTTCCGTGCGCTGGGCGTCGTCCCTCCAGGTAATGTCCCGCACCATTTCCGCGTAGCCGCCGATGAGGGCCAGGGGGGAGCGCAATTCATGGGACACATTGGCAATGACCTCCCGGCGCAGGGTGTCCACCCGCTGGAGGGCCTGTCCTAATTCTTCTACCGAAGCTGCCAGCTGGCCGATCTCGTCCTTCCGCTTCAGCTTCGGCGCGGCGGTCAGGTCGCCCTGGGCCAGCCGGTCCACAGTCTTCTTGATGGTCAGGATGGGCTGTGTGAACAATTTGGACAGGAAAGCCGCCAGGACAGCGGAGGCCAGGGTCAGGATCACGCTGAGGATCATCAGCTGGCGCCGGTTCAGGTCCAGCACGTTGTTCAGCTCCGTAAAGGAGTGGTACAGGATGACATAGACATCTTCGCCGTGGTAACGGGCCGGCAGGCCGTATTCATAGGAGATGATGCGGCGGCCCTCCATGGTCTCTCTGGAATAGGGCTCCATGGCCCGGATCTTGGGGTAATCCTCACCATTGGCAATGCGCTCCCAAGTCAGGACATCTGTGCGGTTGGAGGCCAGGTCAATGGGGTGGCCGTAGGTGTACATGGTGACAAGCTGCCCGCTCTGATTGACGATCAGCAGCTTGCCGTTGGCCGTCTGGCTGAGGTAGGAGATCATGGATTCATTGTCCGCCAGGTCGGTGGCGGACAGCTCCTCCAGCACCGGGTCCAGCCGCTCCTGCACCTCCGCGATGTGGGAGTCGATATAGTTGCGCTCCATGAAATAGATCTGGAACACCCACATAAAGGCCACCGTCACCAGCACCAGCACCATCATGATGCCCCACAGCAAAAGAGCCATGCTCATGCCCCGCCGGGGCGCTTTATCGTTCTTCATGGTATTCAAATTTATATCCTACCCCCCAGACGGTTTCAATGAGCTTGCGGTACGGCCCCAGGTGCTCCCGCAGGGCCTTGATGTGGGTGTCTACCGTGCGGGCGTCCCCAAAATAGTCAAAGCCCCACACCTGATCCAGCAGCTGCTCTCTGGAAAAGACCATGCGCTCGTTCCCGGCCAATTTCATAAGTAAGTCGAATTCCTTCGGCGGCAGGCTGACGGCCTTTCCATCCACCGTGACGCCCCTTGCTTCCGGCTCGATCACCAATCCGCCGAAAGTCAGGCGCTTCCCCTGCCTTGTGCCGCTGCGTTTGAGCACCGCTCCAACACGGGCCATCAGCTCTTTTGGGCTGAAAGGCTTGGAAACGTAGTCGTCGGCCCCCAGGTTGAAGCCCAGCAGCTTGTCGTACTCCTCGCCCCGGGCAGTGAGCATGATGACCGGCGCCTGGGAGGTCTTGCGGATCTCCGCCAGTGTTTCAAAGCCGTCTCGTCCCGGCATCATCACATCTAATATAATGATGTCGGCGTCCGATTCCCGGAGCAGTTCCAGCGCCCGGTCGCCGCTCTCGGCCTCCCGGCATTGGAAGTTCTCCATCTGGGCATAGGTCAGCACCAGCTTTCTCAGGTGGACATCGTCATCCACGATCAGCATGTTGGGCACAGGAATCCCTCCTTTTTCTGTGATGATATCATATCATAAAGCACAGTTGTGAGAAATCTGTGAGGAAATCTGAAAAATCTCAAAAAATTTTCCGGCCGCTATTTCTCACAAAACCCTGCTTTTTTCCTCACACTTTTCTCACATGTCCCCTTTACAGTGTGGCTTGTAAGACGCCTGAACCGCAGTTCCCAAGACCATACTGAAAGGATGAATCCGCATGAAACGCAAATGGAACGCGCTGCTTTTGGCGGTCACGATGCTTGCTTCACTGGCCGCCTGCGGCGCAAATCCCCCTGCCGCCGGCCCTGCCCCTGTGGAGCCGAACACCTCCGCATCCGGCACAAATCAGCCGGAAGCTCCCGCTTCCGCATCTGCCGGCACACGCACCCTGAAGCTGACGCTGGAGGGCGAGGAAGGGACTCAGGAGGTCACCGCCGCCCTGATGGACACCCCCGCCGCAGCTGAGTTTGCCCGGCAGATGCCCTTTACCGTGGAGATGCACGACCACCTGGACCGGCAGAAGGAGGTCTATCTGGATTTCTCCCTCAGCGAGGAGAGCCAGACCAACACCGTCAATGAGTATGAGATCGGCGATATCGTCTACTGGCATCCAGGCCCCACCATGGGCATCTTCTATGACCATGACGGCCGCTCCATCAGCGCCGGCATCGAGATCCTGGCCAAGCTGGACGAGGGCGGCGTGGAGGCTATCCACTCCTACGCCGATCTGGTCAGCGTCACCTTTGAACTGGCGGAGGATGAGTCTGCCGCATCCGCTGGCCGGCAGTTGGAGATCACCCTGTCCGGCGACGAGGGTGAGCGCACCATCGCCGCCGGCATGGAGGTCATCGCCCGGATGGACCAGGCCGGGATCGACGCGCTGGGCTCCTGCGCGGGGGATGTGGATGTGACGGTGGCGCTGGCTGCGGGATGATCCCCGGTGAGGGCCGCGGCTTGGACCGCTCCTGCCCGCATCAGCTGCCGCGGTCTCCGCGGGTACGGCTTCCCGCGGGCAGGGGATCGACGTTTACGCGGCGGTTTTGACCGGATCACAACGAAAAAATGGGACGCCCCGCCGGGGCGTCCCATTTTCTTTACAGCCTTGTCACAACAGGAATGACCATGGGGCTGCGCTTGGTGTTTTTGAACAGATAGCTGCTGACGGCGGATTTCACCGCGCCCTTCAGCTCGCCGTCGTCCCGCCCGCGCCTGCGGGAGACGGAATCCGCCGCGTCCATGGCGATGGACTGCAGGTCCTTCATCAGGTCGCCGGACTCCTTCACATAGATGAAGCCCCGGGTGATGATCTCCGGCGGGGCCAGCAGGCCGCCGTCGTGGCTGGAGACGGGCATCACCACAACGACCATGCCGTCCTCGGCCAGGCGCTTGCGGTCCCGCATGACCACGGCCCCCACGTCGCCCACGCCGGAGCCGTCCACAAACACCTCGCCGGCGGGGACGGAGCCGCCCAGCTTCAGCGTCTTGGCGGTCAGCTCAATAACGGTGCCGTTGTCCGCGATGGCGATGTGGTTGCGGTCCATGCCCATGTCCTGGGCCAGCTGGCTGTGGATCTGCAGCATCCGCTGCTCGCCGTGGAGGGGGACGAAGAAACGGGGCTTCGTCAGGGCATGGATGATCTTCAGCTCCTCCTGGCAGGCGTGGCCGGAGACGTGGAGGATGTCGGCCTTGTTGTAGACCACCTTCACGCCTTTGCGGAACAGCTCGTTGATGACCCGGCCCACCGTCACCTCGTTGCCGGGGATGGCGGAGGCGGAGATGATGACCTTGTCGCCGGCGCCGATCTCCACCTGCTTGTGGGTGGAGAAGGCCATGCGGTACAGGGCGCTCATCTCCTCGCCCTGGGAGCCGGTGGTGACGATGACCTGCTTGTTTTTCGGCAGGCCCTTGAGCTTGTTGATGTCCATGAGGGTGTTCTTGGGCACCTTCATATAGCCCAGCTCCGTGGAGACCTTCATCATGTTCTCCATGCTGCGGCCGGTGACGGCCACCTTCCGCCCGCACTGGGCGGCGGCGTCCAGCACCTGCTGGATGCGGTGGACGTTGGAGGCGAAGGTGGTGACGATGATGCGCTCGTCGCAGTTCTGGAACTGCCGCATAAAGGTGGCGCCCACCGTCTTTTCCGAGGGGGTGAAGCCGGGCCGCTCCACATTGGTGGAGTCGGCGCACAGGCAGAGGACTCCCTCCTTGCCCAGCTCGCCCAGGCGGGCCAGGTCGATGACCTCCCCGTCGATGGGGGTGGAGTCGATCTTGAAGTCGCCGGTGTGGACCACGGTGCCCATCTTGGTGTGGATGGCGAAGGCCACGGAGTCGGCGATGGAGTGGTTGACGTGGATGAACTCCACGGTGAATTTGCCCGCCCGGACGGACTTGCCCGGCTCCACGGTGATGAGCTTGGTGGACTTCACCAGCTGGTGCTCCTCCAGCTTCAGCTTGATGAGGCCGGCGGTGAAGCGGGTGCAGTAGATGGGCATGTTGATCTGCTTGAGGACATAGGGGATGGCCCCCACATGGTCCTCGTGGCCGTGGGTGATGAACAGGCCGCGGATGCGGGCCCGGTTCTTGATGAGATAGGTGACGTCGGGGATGATGGAGTCGATGCCGTACATGTCGTCCCCGGGGAACGCCATGCCGCAGTCCACCACGATGATCTCGCCGCCGTACTCATAGGCGGTCATGTTCTTGCCGATCTCGTTCAGGCCGCCCAGGGGAATGATCTTCAATTTTTCTGCCATAGATAAAAGTTACTCCTTTGATAATAGCAAGATATGTAGGAGCCCCTCAAAACAGGACGGATGGACGCAGCCCGTGAAAAAATGGGTACGCAAAGAAGAGACGCCCGTTGTCCGCGCGGCCCCGTTACGCCGGCGGAGGTTCGGTCACGTCATGTCCAGTCCGATATGAGGTTCTCTGTATATTATTTGACCGTAAGAAGCGCGTCCCACGGTAAAATACGATGAAAAACAGCGGGGGAGCCAAACTCCCCGGCGCTTAACTTGATATAGTATAGCACAACCGCCCCGGTTTGTATACAAAAAAATTGCATGATGGGAACTTTTTATAAAAATTCCCGGTTTCCCTCTTGACAAAATCGGCGAAAATGTTATTATGTGTACGTTAACAGAACGGGGAGGGCGCGACTATGCGGGCAACCATCAAAATGATCGCGGAAAAGGCCGGCGTCTCCATCGGCACGGTGGACCGGGTGCTCCATGACCGCCCCTACGTCAAGGCGGAGGTTCGGGAGCGGGTCCTGCGGGTGATGGAGGAGCTGGACTACTATCCCAACCGGATGGCCAGCGCCCTGGCCATGAGCGGCACGCCCCGGCGTCTGGCGCTGGTCCAGCCGGAGTGGGAGGACTATGTCCGGGGGGAGATGGAGGCGGGCGTGGCCCGCTTCCGGGAGGAGCACCGGGATTACAACGTCACGGTGACGGTCCGGACCTATCCCCAGGAGGACACGGCCCGCTGTCTGGCGCTGCTGGACGAGGAGATCCAAAGCGGCGCCCAGGCCATCGCCCTGTGCGCCTCCGACAGCCCGGAGACCCGGGAAAAGCTGCGGGAGCTGGCGGCGGCCCACATCCCCGTGGCCACCTTCAACTCCGATATCCCCTCCGGGCCCCGCCTGTGCTATGTGGGGGAGGACGCCCACCACGCCGGCCGGGTGGCGGGAGAGATCGCCGCCAAGTTCCTCCGCCCCGGCGACCCGCTGCTGCTGGTCTACGCCGGCCCGGCCTACGCCGGCCACAAGGCCCGGGCGGACGGCTTTCTGGAGCGGATGGAGGAGCTGGGCTTCCGGCGGGAGGACTGCCGCATCGCCGCCACCCACAACGACTATGAAGAGACTCTCCGGGCCGTGGAGACGGCCCTGGCGGAGGACGGGGAGCTTTCCTATATCTACATGGCCAACCTCAGTGTGCCCGCCTGCGTGGAGGCCATCCGCCACCGTGGCCGCCGCGTCCACGTCCTGTCCCACGACAGCGGGCCGGACATCCGGCGGTTTCTGAAAAGCGGCGAGGTGGATTTCACCATTGACCAGGATCTGGCCTGCCAGAGCTATCAGGCGTTGTCGGTACTGTTCCGCAGCCTGGCGGAGCACAGGCAGCCGGAGCGGGACTGCTTTTATCCCGCCAGCCCCATCCTGAACGGGGAGACGGTGTGACCGTATGAACAAACTGATCGGGGGACTTACGTCCCCCTCAGCCCGTCAAAAAAGTCCAAAAGACCTTTTTGACGAGCTGCACAATGCCTCGCTTTTCTGGCTGCTCCGCAGCCTGAAAAGCTCCCGCTTCGCGGGGCAATGGGCTGTTATCACAGCCCTTTTGCAGGCATTCGATCCAACACGAAGGGACTCCCGTCCCCTCGTACTCCCCTTGCGTTTTCCTGCCTTTTCTCTTCTCAATCAGGTTTTTTGACAGACTGCGGGGGACGTAAGTCCCCCATTCATCCAGGCAAAACTGTGTGCGTACACAGAATTGGGAGGGACCAAGCATGAGACAAAAAAGCGCCGTACCGGCCGCCGGATTGGCCCTGATGGGCCTGGGCTTTGCCCTGGGAGCCTGTGAATATGTGACGGTGGTCATCCTGCCGGACATCGCCGCGGACCTGGGGGTCTCCCTCGGCGCGGCGGGGCGGCTGGTCAGCGTCTTTGCCGCCGGCTATGCCGTGGGAACGCCCATCCTCATGGCGGCCACGGCCCGGCTGCCCCGCTTCCGCCTGCTGATGGGGCTGCTGGCGCTGTTTCTGGCAGCCAACGCCCTCAGCATGCTGGCCCCGGACATCCGGGTGCTGTATCTGGCCCGGGCGGCGTCGGCCATGCTCACCGGCACCCTGACGGCGGTGGGGCTGCTCTTCGCCCGGGAGTCGGCCGTTTCAGGCCATGAGGCCCAGGCCATCGCCATGGTCTACACGGGCATGTCCGTTGCCACGGTGGTGGGCAACCCCCTGAACAAGACCATCTGCCGTCTGATGGGCTGGCGGGCCACGTTTGCCGTCATTTTGCTGGCGGGGGCGGTGCTGGTTCCGGTTCTGGCCCGGGTGCTGCCCCGCAAAGCCGCCGCCCCGGCGGAGGGGACGGGCTTTTTCCGTCAGTTCACCGTGCTGCGGGACCGGCGGTATGCCCTGTGCGTGCTGATGACCATTTGTACCTATGCCGCCACCTATATCGTCTACACCTATCTGACGCCCATTCTGACGGACGTGCTGGGGACGGCGGAGGCCGCCGTCAGCCTGCCGCTGACGGTGGTGGGCCTGTGCTGCCTGGGCAGCAACGTCCTGGCCGGCTGGCTGGGGGGCCGGGGCGGCGTGGAGAAGACCCCGGCGGTGCTGCTGCTCCAGACGGTCCTGTTCGCCGCCATGCCCGCCCTGCTGGGCCATTACTGGACGGGGCTGGCGGCGGTGCTGGCGATGGCGCTGCTGATGTATCTGCTGAGCACGCCGGTCCAGGTCTACGCCATGGCCCTGGCGGAGCGGGACCACCCCTACGCCGCCAGCCTCTGCGCCTCCACGCTGTCGGTGGCGGGCAATATCGGCATCGCCGCCGGATCCTTTGCCAGCAGCGCCCTCCAGGGCGTTCTTGGCCTGCGGTTGCTGGGCCTGCCCGCCGCGGCGGCCGCCCTGGCCGCCCTGGCGCTGAACCTGGCCCTCCTCCGGGCTGACCGCGCAAAAAAATGATTCCCAGGCAGATCTTGAAATCCCTGTCTGCCTTTCCTCCTTTTCGTGCAGCACCGCCGATCGAATGCCGGCGGTGCTGCTTCCTTTTGTCCGGCAGAGGACATCCGGTGTTTTTTTCACATTATCCGTTGCACGCCTCCTGCAAAAATGGTATACTTATAAAATCTATCAGTATGTTTTCCGGTATAAGGAGCTTTTGCTTATGAACAATAAAAAACTCTCCCGCCTGCTGGAACCGAATCTGAAGCTGTATTTTCTGTGCATGGTGCTCTTTGCCCTGGCCGCCGTCACGGTGAGCCCGGCGCTGGCCCTGGTGGAGGGCGTGGCCACCGTGGGGCTGTACCTCTACTTCACCAAAAGCAATCAAAAGCGCAGGCAGAGCGTTCTGCAATACATCGACAGCGTCACCGGCAGCGTGGATACCGCCAGCAAATCCACCCTGATCAATTCCCCCCTGCCCATCATGGTCTTCCGGCCCGACACCGGGGAGGTCATCTGGAGCAACGAAAACTTCCTCCAGCTGGCGGGGGTGCGGGAGCACCTGTTTGAGATGAAGGTGGAGGACGCGGTGCCCAACTGCCCCGTCCAGTGGCTGCTGGAGGGCAAGCAGGAGTGCCCGGAGCGGGTTTTGATGAACAACCGCCGCTTCCGGGTCTACGGCAGCCTGGTCCGGGCCAAGGGCCGGAACGGGGAGCAGAACCTGGTGGCCACCACCTATTGGGTGGACACCACCGACGCGGACCTGCTGCGGGAGACCTATACCGCCACCCGCCCGGTGCTGGCGATTTTGATGGTGGACAATTACGAGGATCTGATGAAGGCCTGCGCCGACACCCAGCGCAGCGCCGTCCTGGCCCAGATCGACGAAAAGCTCAGCGGCTGGGCGGCGGCCGGAGACGGCCTTTTGCTGAAGACCGAGCGGGACCGCTACCTATTCATCTTTGAGGAGCAGTATTACGAGCACTTCGTGGAGGAGAAATTCTCCGTGCTGGACGCCATCCGGGACATCAAAGTGGGCGAGGGGGTCCACCCCACGCTGTCCATCGGCATGGGCAAGGACGCCGACAGCATCCCGGAGCTGTATAAAAATGCCAACCTCTCCCTGGAGATGGCCCTCAGCCGGGGCGGCGACCAGGCGGTGGTCCGGGGCCGGGTGGACTTCGCGTTCTACGGCGGCCGGGCCAAGACCACGGAAAAACGCACCAAGGTCAAGTCCCGGGTCATGGCCAACGCCCTCAGCGAACTGATGGGCGATGCCGCGGAGATCTACGCCATGGGCCACAGCTTCGCGGATATGGACGCCGTGGGCGCCGCCGTTGGCATCTGCTGCGCCGCCCGGAAACGGGGCAAAAAGGCCCAAATCGTCATCGATCTGGAGCATAACGCGGCGGACGCGGTGCTGAAAAAGCTGCGGGCCCTGCCGGAATACGCGGAGATCTTCGTCTCCCCCGGCGAGGCGTTTTTGAAGATGCGTCCCGGCGCGCTGCTGGTGGTGGTGGACACCAACCGCCCCGACATGGTGGAGAGCCGGCAGATGCTGGAATCCTGCAACCGGGTGGCGGTCATCGACCACCACCGCCGTGCCGCCAGCTATATCGAAAACGCGGCCTTCAGCTTCCACGAGCCCTACGCCTCCTCCGCCTCGGAGCTGGTGACGGAGCTGCTGCAGTATCTGGTGGAGCCCGCCGACCTTCTGCGGGAGGAGGCGGAGGCCCTGCTTGCCGGCATCGTACTGGACACCAAGCACTTTACCCTCCGCACCGGCGGCCGCACCTTTGAGGCGGCGGCGTTTCTGCGCCGGGCGGGGGCCGACACGGCGGACGTCCAGCGCCTGTTCCAGAACGACCTCAGCGACATGGTGTCCCGCTACGACATCATCCGCCGGGCGGAGCTGTACCGGGAGGACATCGCCCTGGCGGTGGTGCCCCAGGACGGCGTGGAACGGGTGACGGCGGCCCAGGCGGCGGACGAGCTGCTGACGCTGAAGGGTGTGAAGGCGTCCTTCGTGGTGTACCAGAGCGGGGAGAATGTGATGATGTCCGCCCGCTCCCTGGGAGAGCTGAACGTTCAGGTCATTCTGGAGGCCCTGGGCGGCGGCGGAAACTCCACCACCGCCGGCGGCCGGGTGTCCAACAGCAGCGCGCTGGAGGTCCGCGGCCGGCTGATCGATGCCATCGACGCGTATTTTGAAAAATAACGAATTACCATATACCATGTAAAGGAGAACAAGACCCATGAAAGTGATTTTACAGCAGGATGTGAAGGGCCAGGGCAAAAAGGGCCAGATGGTGGAGGTGTCCGAGGGCTACGCCCGGAACTTCCTCCTGCCCCGGAAGATGGCCATTGCCGCCACAGCCGACGCTATCAACACCATGAACCTGAAGGAAAAGGCCCGCAGGGCCGAGGAGGCTCGCCAGAAGGCCGAGGCCGAGGCCACCGCCGAGAAGCTGAAAGGGTGCATGGTGAAGCTGACCGCCAAGGCCGGCAGCGGCGGCCGCCTGTTCGGCGCCGTCACCACCAAGGAGATCTCCGACGGCCTGAAGGCCCAGTTCGACATCGACATCCCCAAGCAGAAGCTGGTGCTGGAGGACCCCATCAAGGCCTTCGGCAGCTATCAGGTCAAGGCCAAGCTGGGCTTTGAGGTCACCGGCACGGTGTACGTGTCCGTGTTTGAGGAGAAATAAGAAGGGATGCGCCGTGTCGCGGCGCTGGGAATGCACCCCCCATTTCTCTTTTTCTTGAAAAGAGAAACGGGCCGTGCACGGTCCAAAGAGAAAAACGCTTTTCGTCCAAACTTGACCCATAAAGGGTCAAGTTTGGGGATGCGGCCCTCGTTACGGTACGACCAGATAAAACTTGGAAAGTCTTATCCAGCTGCGCTATACGCCGGCGTTCGGTAGGGCGTCTATGCCGCATTTGCGGCGTGGATGCAGACTTGTGGGTGCTTGTCGGAAGGGCCTAATCAACAGCCCCGCTGCCGCTGCGCTGGCTATTGTTCTGCGTTGGAACCGTAGGGCGCGACGACCCGGCGCGCCGAACGTCAAATTCTCCGCCAACTTTCCTGCTTACAAAAACCTTCGTAGGGGCGGCTAATAGCCGCCCGGTTCCCACAAGCACCCGCGTTTCGGGCGGATAATATCCGCCCCTACAATATCTCTGCATCATATCCCACCACGGAGTGCATAGCGAAGCGGAATGCACGGGTGGGATGATTCAGCCCTTGCGTCGGCCTCCCACAAATCCGCACCCAACGTCCCAAATTGTGACGGCAGGCCGATGTGGGCAGAGCGGCCCGCATGCCGCCTTTCGGAGGCCAACCGCCCGCAGGGCGGCTCTTAGGCCGGAGATCGGCCCCTACAGGCGGCTGCATTCCCCGCAGGCCACGCCAATGCAGGATAACAGCCCCCGCAGCGTCAGCGGGGCCAGAGGCAGAAGCCCTTCCGACAAGCACCCGCAAATTCGCACCCAACGTCCCAACTTGCGGCATAAACGCCCTACCGAACGCCGACGTATAGCGCACCCGGATGAAGCCCGGCAAGTTTCTGCCAGACGCGCCGTCACGAGGTCCGCATCCCCCAACTTTCCCCATGTTTCATGGGGAAAGTTGGGACGAAACATTTTTTCTTTTCCACCGTGCACGGCGCATTTTCTTTTTGATGTTTCAAAAAGAAAATGGGGGGTGCAAACCCCGTCCCGGACTGCCGGGACAAAGGAGGAAACCCCATGGCAATGGAAGATCTGCTCATCCGGCAAATGCCCCACAGTCTGGAGGGCGAACAGGCCGTCCTGGGCTCCATGCTCATCGACGCGGGCTGCGTCAAGGACGTGATGGACAAGCTGCGTCCCTCGGACTTCTATCTGCGTCAGAACCGGGAGATCTTTGAAACCATCTACTCCATGTTCTCCTACGCCAAGCCCATCGACGGCATCACCGTCTGCGAGGAGATGCAGAAGTCCGGCACCTATGACGAAAACACCACCCGCTCCTACCTGGCCCAGCTCATGGAGATCACCCCCACCAGCGCCAACGTGATGGAGTATGTGGCCATCGTCCGGGACAAGGCCCTGCTGCGGGGCGTGGCCCAGGCGGCGGCGGAGATCACTGCCCTGGTGCAGGAGGGCGTGGGCGAGGCCGGGGACATCCTGGAGGCCGCCGAGCAGAAGGTGTACGCCGTCCGCCGGGGCCAGAGCGCCCAGGACATGGTGCCCCTGCGGCAGGTCCTGCCGGAGGTGCTGGACCGCCTGGGGGAGATGAGTGAGAGCGAAAACCATCTGCCGGGCCTGTCCACCGGCCTTTCCGCCGTGGACCAGAAGATCACGGGATTGAACAAGTCCGACCTGATCCTGCTGGCCGCCCGCCCCGGCATGGGCAAGACCTCCTTCGCGCTGAATATCGCTCTGAACGTGGCGAAAAGCGCCAAGAAGACCGTGGCGGTTTTCTCCCTGGAAATGTCCCGGGAGCAGCTGGCCACCCGCCTGCTGTCCTCCGAGGCCTGCGTGGAGAACTACCGGTTGAAAACCGGCACCCTGCGGGAGACGGACTGGGAGAAGATCGCCGGCGCTGCCACCGTTTTGAACAAGCTGGACATCCGCATCGACGACAACCCCATGCTGTCCGTGGCGGACATGAACGCCAAGTGCCGCCGCCTGGACGACCTGGGCCTGGTGGTTATCGACTACTTACAGTTGATGACCTCCGCCGGCGGGCCAAACCGGGGCGGCGACAACCGCCAGCAGGTGGTCAGCGATATGTCCCGGATGCTGAAGATCATGGCCAAGGAGCTGAACGTTCCCGTCATCTGCCTGAGCCAGCTCAGCCGCGCCAACGAGAAGCGGGACGACAAGCGGCCCATGCTGTCGGACCTGCGGGAGTCCGGCGCCATCGAGCAGGACGCGGATATCGTTCTGTTTTTGTACCGGGACGACTATTATAATGAGGACTCGGAAAAGCACAACATCGCCGAGTGCATCGTGGCCAAAAACCGCCACGGCGAGACTGGCAAGGTGGAGCTGCGGTGGATGCCGGAGTACACCACCTTCTCCACTTTGGATACCCGCTATGACGAAGAGGACTACTGATCTGCCGGACGCCCGGCTGTTTCTGGACCGCCTGACGCTGGGGAAGCCGGAGACGCAGCGGCGGTTTCTGGCGGCGGTGTCCGGCGGGCTGGACTCCATGTGCCTGCTGAACTGCGTGCTGGACTGGTGCCGGGACAACGGCGGCACCGTGGCCGCGGCCCACTTCAACCACCGCCTCCGGGGGGAGGCGGCGGACCGGGACGAGGCCTTCGTCCGGGATTACTGCACGGCAAGAGGCGTGCCCTTCCTCCGGGGAGAGGGAGACACCCGGTCCCTGGCGAAGCGCCAGGGACTGACCGTGGAGGAGGCCGCCCGGCAGCTGCGGTACGGCTTTCTGGCGCGGGCCGCGCAGGAGGCGGACTGCGCCTGGATTCTGACCGCCCACCACGCCGACGACAACGCCGAGACCATGCTTTTGAACCTGTGCCGGGGGACCGGGTCCCGGGGGCTTTGCGGCATCCCGGCTGTCCGGGACAACATCGTCCGGCCCTTTCTGCAAATCCCACGGGCGGAACTTGCGGCCTACGCCGCCGCCCACGGCATCCCCCATGTGGAGGATGAGACCAATGATGAGGACACCACCGCCCGCAACCTGCTGCGGCACAAGGTGCTGCCGGTGCTGCGGGAGATCAACCCCAGGGTGGCGGAGAACATGGCCCGCACCGCCGCTGTTTTGATCCGGGAGGGCAAGGCCTTGGATCTGGCGGCGGAGGAGGTGTCCGCCGGGGCCAGAATGTGTCCGAACGGCCTGCAGATTGCCCGGAGCGCGCTGAACGCAGCGCCCGCCGCTGTGGCGGAGCGGGCGGTGCTGGACCTGCTGGGGCGGGTCTGCGGGCACCGAAAGGACCTGAGCGCCGTGGATGTGGGCGCGGTGCTGGCGGTGGCCGGCAGCGGCCGCACGGACATGGAGGCGCGGCTGTCCTGCCGCCTGATGGTCTGGTGCGAAGGGGAGGACCTGGTGATTTTTCGCCAGTCCCCGCCGGCGGAGCCGGTCCCCATCGCACGGGGAGAGACGGTGCGCTTCGGAGACTGGACCGTGACCCTGGCGGCGGCGCCGGGGAGGGGGGAGAGCCACCGGCTGTCCCTGCCGGAAGCGGCGGAACTGTCCGTCTCCGCCTGGCGGCCCGGCGACCGGATGACCCTTCCGGGCGCCCGGGGGAGCCGGACCCTGAAGCGGCTGTGCGCCGACCGGGGCGTCCGGCCCTGGCGGCGGGACGGCCTGCCGGTGCTGCGGGCGGACGGGAGGCCCGCGGCGGTGCCGAAGATCGGCATGGATGTGGAATTTACACCGCAAGAGGACGGAACGGCGGTGTTTGTGACATTTTATCAAGAAACAGAGGAGAGCGACACATGAGAAGCGAGATGGAAAAGGATATCCTGAAGGTTTTGGTGACGGAGGAGGAGCTGAAGGCCCGCATCGCGGAGATGGGCGAGGAGCTGTATGAGAAATTTGAGGGGAAGAACCCTCTGTTCCTCAGCGTTTTGAAGGGCTCCTTCGTGTTCATGGCGGATCTGGTGCGCGCCTGCCAGGTGAAGAGCGACGTGGAGTTCATCGCCGTCAGCTCCTATGAAAACGCCACGGTGTCCTCTGGCCGGGTGAAGATCAACCACGACATCCAGCAGGACATCACCGGCCGCCACCTGATCATTGTGGAGGACATTCTGGACTCCGGCAACACCCTGGCCTTTTTAAAGCAGTATTTCCTGACCAAGGGCGCCGCGTCCATCACCATCGTGACGCTGCTGGATAAGCCCTCCCGCCGCACCAAGGCCATCACCCCCGATCTGGCGGGCTTCGTGGTCCCCGACGAGTTCGTGGTGGGCTACGGCCTGGACTACTGCCAGCAGTACCGCAACGTGCCCTACATCGGCGTCCTGAAGCCGGAGGTATACGCGGCCCAGTAAGGCCGGAGCACACCACGGGCGGCGCAGAGCGCCGCCGCCGGTCACGGCGTACGAGCGTTTTGCGGAGCAAAACCTCGGAACGGGCCGGATTCACTCCGGACCGTTCAAAACCGATCAAAGGGCTCCCGCCGGGCCTGCCCGGCGGGAACGGGCTGCGGGTTAGACTACTGCCAGCAGTACCGCAACGTCCCCTACATCGGCGTCCTGAAGCCGGAGGTCTACGCGGCCAACTGATCTCATGGCGATTTTCCCAAAGGAGGGACCTTTTTGACAAAAAATAACCGTGTGTCCAATTTCAGCTTTATTTTCCTGGCCCTGGTGATCTTCCTGTGCATGAGCTGGCTGTGGCAGGCCAACAGCCAGACGCCCCAGCTGGAGTACTCCCAGGTCCGCCAGCTGTTTCTGCAGGAGAAGGTGGAGGCCTTCTCCATCGACGACAGCCACACCCTGACCATGACCCTGCGGGAGGAACTGGACGGCAGCAGGACCGTCCGCTACCGGCTGTATGACTTCCAGCTGTTTTACGACGACATGAACCAGCTGGTCCAGGATCAGTATGCCAAGGGGGTCATCAAGGCCTACGACTACCCGGAGCCGGAGACCACCAACTGGCTGGAGCTGATCCTGCCCTGGCTTTTGACCGCCCTGGTGATGGGCGTGATGTTCTATTTCTTCGTCTTCCGTGCCCAGGGCGGCGGCATGGGGGCCGACCGCATGGCGAAATTCGGCTCCGCCCGGACCCGCGTCCTGTCGGACAAGGACAAGAAGGTCACCTTTGAGGACGTGGCCGGCGCGGACGAGGAGAAGGAGGAGCTCCAGGAGATCGTGGAGTTTCTGAAGGACCCCAAGCGCTTCATCTCCCTGGGCGCCCGCATCCCCAAGGGCGTGCTGCTGGTGGGCCCCCCGGGCACCGGCAAGACGCTGCTGGCCAAAGCGGTGGCCGGCGAGGCCGGGGTGGGTTTTTTGTCCATCTCCGGCTCCGATTTCGTGGAGCTGTATGTGGGCGTGGGCGCCAGCCGCGTCCGGGACCTGTTCGATCAGGCGAAGAAGACCTCCCCCGCCATCGTGTTCATCGACGAGATCGACGCCGTGGGCCGCCAGCGCGGCACCGGCGTGGGCGGCGGCCACGATGAGCGGGAGCAGACCCTCAACCAGCTGCTGGTGGAGATGGACGGCTTTGCCGCCAACGAGGGCGTGGTGGTCCTGGCCGCCACCAACCGGGCAGATGTGCTGGACCCCGCCCTGCTGCGGCCCGGCCGGTTCGACCGGCAGATCTATGTGGGCCTGCCGGACATCAAGGGCCGTGAGGAGATCCTGAAGGTCCACGCCAAGGGCAAGCCCCTGGCGGAGGACGTGGATCTGCGGAAGCTGGCCCAGGGCACCGCCGGATTCACCGGCGCGGACCTGGAGAACCTTGTGAACGAGGGCGCCCTGCTGGCGGCCCGGAAGGACCGGCAGTTCATCACCATGGAGGACCTGCGGGAGGCGGAGATCAAGGTCATCGCCGGACCGGAGAAGCGGAGCCGGGTCATCCCCCAGCACGAGCGGGAGCTGACCGCCTGGCACGAGGCGGGCCACGCCGTGGTGATGCACGCCCTGCCGGACCAGGACCCGGTGAGCCAGATCACCATTGTCCCCCGGGGCGGGGCCGGCGGCATGACCATCTCCCTGCCGGAGGAGGACCGCTCCTATCTCTCCAAGCGCTACATGGAGGACCAGATCGTGGCGCTGCTGGGGGGCCGGGTGGCGGAGCAGCTGTGCCTGGGGGACATCTCCACCGGCGCCAGCAACGATATCCAGCGGGCCACCGCCATCGCCCGCAAGATGGTGGCGGCTTACGGCATGAGCGAAAAGCTGGGCACGGTGGCCTTTGACACCGGCCATGACGAGGTGTTCATCGGCCGCACCATGGGCCAGAGCCGGGGCTATTCCGAGGCGGTGGCGGCCCAGATCGACGAGGAGATCAAGGCGGTGGTGGGGGATGCCTGCCGGCGCTGCCGGGAGATCCTCCAGGGCCGCCGGGCGCAGCTGGACGCTGTGGCCAAGTATCTGCTGGAGCATGAGACCATGGACCGGGAGGCCTTCCTGGCCATCGTGGACGGCGGCGGGCCGTCCGCCGAATGAGAAAAGCGGAAAGAGGACGGCCTTGGCCGTCCTCTTTTTTGCAAAACAGGCGGAAAATCAGCAGTTGTCCCAGAGTCGATTCGGCAGAATCACCAAAACGATTGTCCGCAAATGAAAGACAAATGTCCCACAAAAAGCGGCGGCTTTGGGCAACTGTCCGCGAGAAGGGGACAGGATCGGGGGAAAATGTAGGGACAGCTTTTGAGAATGGGAAAAACGGGGAAATCTTTCTGTGAATTATTTACCTTGCAAAGGGGGGGAAAAACACATAAAATATTATCCATATGGGGACAAACGTCTGTCCCACTGAAATGGAGGATGAAAAGAATGAAGAAACTGACAGCATTTGTGCTGGCGCTGGTCATGGCCCTGAGCCTGGCGGCCTGCGGCGGCAATAGTTCCGATTCCGGCCAGGGCGGCGCCTCCGGCGACAAGGTCGTCAAGATCGGCGTGTTCGAGCCCACCACCGGCGAAAACGGCGGCGGCGGCCAGCTGGAAGTGGACGGCATCAAGTACGCCAACCAGGTCCGGCCCACCGTCAGCATCGGCGGCGAGGAATACCAGGTGGAGCTGGTGATCTCCGACAACAAGTCCGACAAGTCCGAGGCCGCCAACGCCGCCAGCTATCTGGTGAACGAGGGCTGCTCCATCATCCTGGGCTCCTACGGCTCCGCCGTGTCCATCGCGGCCGGCTCCGTGTTCAAGGACGCTGAGATCCCCGCCATCGGCTGCTCCTGCACCAACCCCCAGGTCACTCTGGGCAACGACTTCTACTTCCGCGTCTGCTTCCTGGACTCCTTCCAGGCCAAGGTCCTGGCCTACTATGCCATCCAGCAGGGCTATGACAAGGCCGCCGTGCTGACCCAGGTGGGCGACGACTACTCCATCGGCCTGGGCCAGTTCTTCGAGGGCTACTTCGCCGACTTCGGCGGCGAGATCGTCTCCAGCCAGAGCTTCCCCGCCAACAACTCCGACTACAGCGCCCTGCTGCAGAACATCAAGACCTCCGGCGCCCAGTGCGTGTTCGCGCCCTGCTCCATCACCGCCGCTCCCGTGATCCTGCAGCAGGCCAAGAGCCTGGGCCTGGACGCGGTGTTCATGGGCCCCGACACCTGGGACAACGCCGAGATGGTCCAGACCGCCGAGAAGGGCTCCGCCGGCTGCGCCGAGGGCATCATCGCCTCCACCTTCTTTGACGACAGCGGCGAGGATGTTGCCGACTTCGTCAGCGGCTACAAGACCGCGTTCAACACCGACACCATCAACGTGGTCACCGCTCTGGGCTACGACGCCTACATGACCGCCATCCAGGCCATCGAGGCCGCCGGCTCCACCGAGGGCGCCGCCGTGCGGGATGCCCTGAAGGACGTCAGCTTCACCGGCGTCACCGGCCCCATCGCCTTTGACGAGAACGGCGACGTGTCCAAGGACTCCGCCGTGCTGAAGGTGGTCAAGGACGGCAGGCTGACCTACGCCGACACTGTCACCGTGTCCGACGTACAGTAATTCCGACCCCGATACAGCACCGGGCAGGGGGCGCAAGTCTCCTGCCCGACTGCTGTTTTTCCCAGGCATGTCTCCAGCCTGGTCAAAAGCGCCGCCAATGCACATTGCTCCGTTTTTGACTTGGCTGGGAACATCTCTCCCATTCCGGAATTTTGAAATACTGGAGGCGATTCCCCCCAATGGACCTGACAACCTTTTTCCAAAGCTGTGCCACCAGCATCTCCATCGGCAGCGCCTATGCCCTGATCGCCATTGGCTATACCATGGTGTACGGCATCCTGCGCCTGATCAACTTCGCCCACGGCGACATCTTCATGATGGCGGGCTACTTCACCATCTTCGCCATGACCAACTTCATGCTGCCCTGGTTCGTGGCCATCCCGGCGGTGATTTTGCTGACGGTGCTGCTGGGCGTGGTCATTGAAAAGCTGGCCTACAAGCCCCTGCGCACCGCCCCCCGCATGTCCATCATGATCTCCGCCATCGGCGTCTCCTTCTTTTTGGAGAACTTTGCCACCTACCTCTTCACCGGCCTTCCCAAGGCCTTTCCCGCCATCTCCTTTTTGCAGATCCCCCTGGTGTGGGGCTCGGTGAATCTCCAGTCGGTGACCATCATCACCCCCATCGTCACCATCGTTCTGGTCATCGCGCTGATGTTCCTGGTGAACAAGACCAAGATGGGCATGGCCATGCGGGCCGCCTCCAAGGACTTTGAGACCGCCCAGCTCATGGGCATCAAGATCAACCGGGTCATCTCCTTCACCTTTGCCATCGGGTCTGCCCTGGCGGCGGTGGGCGCCATCCTCTACTTCTCGCCCCGCCCCATGGTCTATCCCTACAGCGGCATGATGCCGGGACTGAAGTGCTTCGTGGCGGCGGTGCTGGGCGGCATCGGCTCCATCCCCGGCGCCTGCATCGGCGGGTTCATCATCGGCGCGGTGGAGACCTTCCTGGTGGCCCTGTTCCCCTCCCTCAGCGGCTACAGCGACGCGTTTACCTTCGTGCTGCTGATCCTGATGCTCCTGGTGCGGCCCACCGGCCTGATGGGCGAAAAAATGACAGATAAGGTGTGATACGTTTATGAAATTGAGTAAAAAGGCAAACGTAGGCCTGACTGTCGCCCTGGTGGCCGCGGCGGCGGTGGTCATCACCCTGCTGGACCTGAAGATCATCGGCAGCACCTACGTGACCAACATCATCAAACTCAGCGCCATTTACGCCCTGGTGGGCGTGTCCATGAACCTGGTCAACGGCTTCACCGGCCTGTTCTCCCTGGGCCAGGCGGGCTTTATGGCCATCGGCGCCTATGTGGTGGCCATGCTCACCACCGACCCGGCGGGCCGGGCGGGCATCTATTATGTGGTGCCCATCAACCCTGTGCTGGAAAACATCCGCCTGCCCTTCCTGGTGGCCCTGATCCTGGGCGGCCTGGTGGCCGCGGGACTGGCCCTGCTCATCGGCGCGCCGGTGCTGCGGCTGAAGAGCGACTACCTGGCCATCGCCACCCTGGGCTTTTCCGAGATCATCCGGGTAGTCCTGTCCAACAACGAGCTGGCCCCCTTCACCAACGGCTCCCTGGGACTGAAAAACGTGCCCTCCTTCTCCTCCATGTGGGAGAGCCTGGGGCTCCCCGGCAGCGGCTTGTGGCTGTGCCTGGGGCTGGTGGCCATCTGCATCGCCATCATCGTGATGCTCATCAACTCCTCCTACGGCCGGGCCTTCAAGGCCATCCGGGACAACGAGATCGCCGCCGAGGCCATGGGCATCAACCTGGCCAAGCACAAGCAGATGTCCTTCGCCATCGGCGCGTTCTTCGCCGCCATCGGCGGCGGTCTGCTGGCCAGCCACCTCACCGCCATCGACCCCAACCAGTTCAAGATCGCCCTGACCTATGAGCTGCTGCTCATCGTGGTGCTGGGCGGCCTGGGCTCCGTCACCGGCACGGTGATCGGCGCCTTCGTCTACACCGCCGGCAAGGAGTGGCTGCGCTGGTGCGACAACCCCCTGAGCATCGCCGGGGTCAGCATCCCCATCTTCCGCTCCGGACTGCGCATGGTCATCTTCTCTGTTTTGCTGATGGTCATTGTCCTGTTCTATAACCGGGGCCTGATGGGCACCAGCGAATTCTCCTGGAACGGCATCTTCGGCACCCTGGCCAAGTGGGGCAGGAAGCTGACCGGAAAGCACGGGAAGGAGGCGAAACAATGAACGGCAATGTCCTTCACATTGAAAACGTCACCATGCAGTTCGGCGGCGTGGTGGCTGTGGATAACCTGACCCTGGATGTGAACCAGGGGGAGATCGTGGCCCTCATCGGCCCCAACGGCGCCGGCAAGACCACCGCCTTCAACGTGGTCACCGGCGTGTACCAGCCCAGCAACGGGCGGGTGTCCTTCCTGGGGGAGACCATCGTGCGCAACCACCCCCAGGGCAAGATGAAGAAGCTCTACAAGGGGGAATACCCGGAGCTGTATACCGGCGAGTACAAGCTGGAGGCAGACCCGGCGGCGATGGCCGCCATAGAGGCGGAGACGGACGAGACCGCCAGGGCGGCGCTGAAAGCACGATGCGACAAGGAGTTGGAGGCCCGCCGCGCGGCGGAGAAGGAGCGGGATCCCGACGCCTTCACCAGCCATGTGCTCTCGCCCACCCCGGACAAAATCACAAAGCTGGGCATGGCCCGCACCTTCCAGAATATCCGCCTGTTCTCCGCGCTGACGGTGTTTGACAATGTGCTCATCGCCAAGCACATGCGGGCCAGGCAGAACTTCCTGACCGCCACCTTCCGCCTGAACCACAAGGAGGAGAAGCGGATGCGGGAGGAGGCCGCCGCCCTTTTGGAGGAGCAGGGCCTGCTGCATCTGAAGGACGAGATCGCCGGCTCCCTGCCCTACGGCCTCCAGCGCCGGCTGGAGATCGCCCGGGCCCTGGCCACCGAGCCCAAGCTGCTGCTGCTGGACGAGCCCGCCGCCGGCATGAACCCCCAGGAGACGGAGGAGCTGACGGCCTTCATCGGCGAGATCCGGGACAAGTTCAAGCTGACGGTGTTTCTCATCGAGCACCACATGAATCTGGTCATGGGCATCTCCGACCGCATCTATGTGCTGGACTTCGGCAAGCTGATCGCCGAGGGCACCCCGGCGGAGATCCAGAACAACAAGCGCGTCATCGACGCGTACCTGGGGGTGGCGGAAGATGCTTAAAATCGAAAATCTCCACGTGGCATACGGCGGCATCCAGGCCCTCCGGGGCATCTCCCTGGAGGTGCCCGACGGCAAGATCGTCACCCTGATCGGCGCCAACGGCGCCGGCAAGTCCACCACCCTGCGGACCATCACCGGCCTTGTGAAGGCGTCCTCCGGCTCCATCCAGTGGAACGGGGAGGAGCTTTTGGGCAAGTCCATCGACAAGATCGTCACCAGCGGCATCGCCATGAGCCCCGAGGGGCGGCGGGTGTTCCCGGACATGACGGTGCTGGAAAACCTGCGGATCGGCGCATACCTCCGCAAGGATAAGGAGGGCATCGCCAAGGACATCCAGTGGGTCTACCAGCTGTTCCCCCGGCTGGAGGAGCGCAGCTGGCAGCTGGCGGGCACGCTGTCCGGCGGCGAGCAGCAGATGCTGGCCGTGGGCCGGGCGCTGATGAGCCGTCCCAAGCTGATGATGCTGGACGAGCCGTCCCTGGGCCTTGCGCCCCTGGTGGTGCAGGATATCTTCAAGATCATCCAGGAGATCAACCGCCAGGGGGTGACGGTGCTGCTGATCGAGCAGAACGCCAACATGGCCCTGAAGATCGCGGACCTGGCCTATGTGCTGGAGACGGGCAACATCACCATGTCCGGCACCGGTGCGGAGCTGCTGGCCGACGAAAAGGTCAAGGAAGCATATCTGGGCAAAAACAGCTGATGAAAAGGAGAGGCGCGAGCCTCTCCTTTTTTCCTGCGGATTTGCGCCGGCGCAGGGGCGCGGAAGAGGAACAGGCTTCGGCCTGTTCTTTTTTTGCCCTTGCGGAGGGGGGATGTATGCCTGGCAGGCATACGGGGGATGCTCCACCGTCGCGGCAATACGATTGGCGGCCCCTGTCGGGGCCGCCAATCGTGCCGCTTCCTCGAAACAGGCTCGCTTTCTCCGCCACTGGCGGCGCTTCACCTGTTCCCCCCATTTTCTTTTCGGTTGCGCCGAAAAGAAAACGGGCCGTGCACGGTCATCTCCGCGCTAAGAGCCGCCGCTTTGCGGCGGTTGCGCTCCGAAACGCTCCGCTGCGGCTCCATGAAAAGAAAAACGCTTTTCGTCCAAACTTGCATCCCATGTGCCATGGGACGCAAGTTTGGGGATGCGGACTTGGAAAGATATGTTTGAGGAAATTTACAGGTTTCCGCGTTGGGCGCGGGAAGGATGCATGGCAATCGTCGTCCCCTTTCCGCCACGCGAACCGGCGCGGTACAAAACCGGGCAAAACCTGCATGGGCTTCTGCGCCTACTTCCGCTGCCGCTCCCTTTTCTGCCTTCGGCAGGCCCCTAAAATGCCAAAATCCGCAGGGCGGGCCGACCCCGCCCCGCCGCATGGCGCAGCGCGGGATAACCGCCCACGCAGTGTGTAGCGAAGCGGAACACACGGGTGGGGTGCGAAAGCCCTTGCGTTGATATTCCGCAGATCCGCACCCACGGGACAAATGCGGCTTGAACGCCAGACAATTACCAACGTCCAGCGCAGCCGGATGAGACCTTCCAAGTTCTATCCGGTCGCCGCCAACAGCCTTCGCATCCCCAAACTTGACCCATAAAGGGTCAAGTTTGGACGAAAAGCGTTTTTCTTTTCATGGAGCCGCAGCGGAGCGTTTCGGAGCGCAACCGCCGCAAAGCGGCGGCTCTTAGCGCGGAGATGACCGTGCACGGCCCGTTTTCTTTGGCAAGACCAAAGAAAATGGGGGGGTGCATCTCCCACGCAAGTCTGCGTGATCCTTTATCCCCCGCCCGCCAGGGCGGCTCTCCGTCCCTCCTATAAAAATTTACATTTCCACGCATGAAAAATCAAAATCCAGAAACCCTATTCCAGAACGAACGCAACAATTCTGACCCTGAAAAAGGAGTGAGCCTGTTTTGGAAACCGGAATCCATAATACCTCCGAGATCGGGCGGCTGAAAAAAGTCATGCTGCACCGCCCCGGCGAGGAGCTGGAAAACCTGATGCCCGAATATCTGGAGCGGCTGCTGTTTGACGACATCCCCTATCTGCGGGAGGCCCAGCGGGAACACGATGCCTTTGCCGACTGCCTGCGCAGCCAGGGGGTGGAGGTGGTGTACCTGACGGACCTGGTGGTCAATTCCCTGACCAGCAGCGAGGTACGCCAGGATCTGATTCGCCAGTTCCTGGACGAGTCCGGCGTGAAGGACGACCGCACCCGGGGGCTGCTGGAGGAGTACCTGGGGAAAATGCCGGACAAGGAGATGGTGGCCGCCATGATGGCCGGTGTCCGCAAGGACCAGCTCCGCGCCCGGAGCGGCAGGCTGGGGGACTACCTCTCGGCGGCGGAGGACGGCTATCCCTTCGCCGTGGACCCCATGCCCAACCTGTATTTCACCCGGGACCCCTTTGCCACCATCGGCACCGGCGTGTCCATCCACAAGATGCACACCGCCACCCGCAACCGGGAGACGCTGTTCGGCAAGTTCATCTTTGAGCACAACCCGGCGTATATGCACGCTCCCCGCTGGTATGACCGGGGGGAGACCTCCTCCCTGGAGGGCGGCGACATCCTGGTCCTCAGCCCCCAGGTGCTGGCGGTGGGCATCTCCCAGCGGACGAGGGAGGAGTCCATCGACACCCTGGCGGAGGCGGTGCTCTCCTATGACGGGAGCTTCAAAAAGGTCCTGGCCTTCAACATCCCCAAGACCCGCTCCTTCATGCACCTGGACACGGTGTTCACCATGGTGGACCGGGACAAGTTCACCGTCCACCCCAACATCCTCTCCAGCATGACGGTGTTTGTCATGGAGCTGGACGAGAACCGGAAAATGAAGATCCGCCAGGAGGACGGGCGGCTGGAGGACATTTTGAAGGAGCACCTGAACCTGGACCGTGTGACCCTGATCCCCTGCGGCCAGGGCAGCGAGATCGACGCAGCCCGGGAGCAGTGGAGCGACGGCAGCAACACCCTGGCCATCGGCCCGGGGGAAGTGGTGGTGTACTCCCGGAACTACGTCACCAACCGCTCCCTGGAGGAGGCGGGCATCCGCATCCACACCATCCCCAGCGCGGAGCTGAGCCGGGGCCGGGGCGGCCCCCGGTGCATGTCGATGCCGCTGTGGCGGGAGGACCCGTAAAGTCCCTGGCATCCCATTCGAGATACAGGGCATCGGCCTGAACGCAGGCATTTGCTGAAACAGGGCGGTCCGCAAAAGCACGGCGGGCGTACCCCATTCGGGGCACAAGGGGGCGCCCCGCCCTACGGAAGTCCTCCAACTTTGTGGGGGCGGATGCCTACATCCGCCCTGTACCATGTGTGAATTGCCAGCGCAGCGTCAGCGGGGCCAGAGGCGCAAGCCCTTGCGATGAGCACCCCGAATCACCCCTCCACGCCCCAGATGCGGCATAGGCAAGGGCCGCTCTGCCCACATCGGCCTGCCGCCGCAATTGGGACGTTGGGGGCGGATTTGTGGGAGGGCGACGCAAGGGCCGAATCATCCCACCCGTGCATTCCGCTTCGCTATGCACCCCGTGGGAAATATGATGCAGAGATGTTGTAGGGGCGGATAGTATCCGCCCGAGACGTAGGCGCTTGCGGAAACCGGGCGGATATTATCCGCCCCTACGAGGTTTTTTGTAAACAAGAAAGTTGGCGGAGGATTTGCCGCAGGGCGGGCCGGGGTCGTCCCGCCCTACGGTGCCGACGCAGGATAATAAGCCAGCGCAGCGGCAGCGGGGCTAGGTGCAGAAGCCCTTGCGACAAGCACCCACAGGCCTGCACCTAGCGTCCCAAATTGCGGCTTGAACGCCCTACCGAATGCCGGCGTATAGCGCAGCCGGATGAAGCCTTGCAAGTTTATGCCAAGCCCGATCCGCACGGCCTCCCGCGCACAGGCCAAATTTCCCCGAACAGGGGAAATTTCTGGCTGCAAAGCGGTTTTTCTCTTGGACCGTGCACGGCCCATTCTCTTTTTGATATCTCAAAAAGAGAATGGGGGGTGCATCCCCCCGTTCCCCCCCAACAAGGGGAAAGAAGATATGTCATCATATTGAAAAGGAGACCTGAACTATGGCAGTCAATCTGAAAGGCCGGAGCTTCCTGACTCTGGCAGACTTTACCCCCGCGGAGATCCGTTACCTGCTGGACCTGGGCCACGACCTGAAGGCCAAGCGCCGGGCGGGCATCTGCGATCCCACCATGAAGGGCAAGCACATCGTGCTGCTGTTTGAAAAGACCTCCACCCGCACCCGCTGCTCCTTCGAGGTGGCGGCCACCCAGGAGGGGGCCAGCGTCACCTATCTGGACGCGAACAGCTCCCAGATGGGCAAAAAGGAGTCCCTGGAGGACTCCGCCAAGGTGCTGGGCCGCTTCTTCGACGGCATCGAGTACCGAGGCTATGAGCAAAAGGCGGTGGAGGACCTGGCGAAGTACGCCGGCGTCCCCGTGTGGAACGGCCTGACCGACGCCGACCACCCCACCCAGATCCTGGCGGACATGATGACCATTGAAGAGCACGTCAACAAGCCGCTGAACCAGGTGAAGGTGGTGTTCCCCGGCGACGTGCGGAACAACATGTGCTACGCCTGGATGATCGGCGCGGCCAAGATGGGCATGCACTTTGTGGGCATCGGCCCCGCGGAGCTGGCCAAGCAGATGGACCCGGAGATCGTCAAGTCCACCTTCGCCACCGCCCGGGAGAACGGCGGCCTCATCGAGATCACCGACAGCATGAAGGACGTCAAGGACGCCGACGTCATCTACGGCGACATCTGGGCCTCCATGGGCGAGGAGGCCCTGATCCCCGACCGGGCCAAGCTCCTCTCCCCCTACCGGGTGACGGAGGAGGTGCTGGAGGCCACCGGCAACCCCAACGTGCTGTATATGCACTGCCTGCCCTCCTTCCACGACTTTGAGACGAAGCTGGCAAAAGAGTGGCAGGACAAGGGCGTGGACATCCGGGAGGTCACCGACGAGGTGTTCCGGGGCAAGCACTCCGTGGTCTTCGACGAGGCGGAGAACCGCATGCACTCCATCAAGGCCGTCATGGTGGCCACCATCGGCAAGTGAGAAAAGGGGGCGTTCCCTTTGGAAAAACCCAAGTTCCGCATGCCCACGGCGTACACGATATTGTTCCTGCTCATCATCCTGGTGGCCGTTGCCACCTGGATCATCCCGGCGGGAGCCTATGAATACGTGGACGGCGTGCCGGCGGCGGGGACGTATCATGAAGTGGCGCCCAACCCCCAGGGAGTGGGCGACGTGCTGAAGGCCGCCTTTTCCGGCTTTTATGACGCCGTGGATGTCTGCGTGTTCATCCTGATGGTGGGCGGCTTTTTGGGGGTGGTGATGAAGACCGGCGCGGTGGACGCCGGCGTCAGCGACACCATCCGCCTGCTGGACGGCCAGGAGAAATGGCTCATCCCCATCCTGATGCTGCTGTTCGGCCTGGGCGGCACCACCTACGGCATGTGGGAGGAGACCATGGCCTTCTATCCGCTGCTGATCCCCGTGTTCCTGGCGGCGGGGTATGACGCGGTGGTGGGCATCTCCGTGATCCTGCTGGGGGCCGGCGCCGGCGTCATCAGCTCCACGGTGAATCCCTTTGCAACGGGCATCGCGGCGGGCTTTGCCGGCGTGTCCCTGGGGGAGGGCATTTTGCTCCGCGTCATCCAGTGGGTGGTGTTTGAGAGCGCCGCCATCTGGTTCGTGATGGCCTACGCCGCCAAGGTGAAGAAAAACCCCTCCAAATCCGTGGTGGGTGTGGGCGCGGGCAGGCTCCAGGTCACCATGGACGAGGCCGTGCCCTTCACCCCCAAGCGCAAGGTCATCCTGGCGCTGTTCACCCTGACCTTCCTCATCATGATCTACGCCGTCATCCCCTTTGACGAGATGGGCCTGCCGCTGCCGGCCCTGGGCTGGTGGTTCCCGGAGCTGTCCGCCCTGTTCCTGGTGGGCGGCGTCGTCATCGGCCTCATCGACGGCCAGCGGGAGGACGAGATCGCCGAAACCTTCGTGGCGGGCTGCGCGGACCTGCTGGGCGTGGCGTTCATCATCGGCATCAGCCGGGGCATCACCGTGCTGATGAACGACGGCCAGATCACCGACACCGTGCTTCACTGGGGCGAGGAGGCGCTGTCCGGCGCGGGACCCGTCAGCTTCGTGCTGCTGGTGTATCTCATCTATCTGCCCCTGACCATCCTGATCCCGTCCTCCTCCGGCCTTGCCACGCTGTCGGTGCCCATCATGGCGCCCCTGGGGCAGTTCGCGGGGGTGGGCGGCGACCTGGTGGTGACGGCCTTCCAGTCCGCCTCGGGCCTGGTGAACATCATCACCCCCACGGCGGCGGTGGTGATGGGCGCCCTGGCCCTGGGCCATGTGCCCTATGACCGCTGGGTCAAATATGTCTGGAAGCTGATTTTGTATTTCCTGCTGCTGACCATGGCGTTTCTGGTCATCGGCGTGGTGCTGGGATAAGGAAAGAGCGCGGATGCCGGTGCATCCGCGCTCTCGCCTGCTCAGGCGTGCTCGTCCTCGTAGGTGCGCAGGGTCCCCTCCGTCATCAGGGACAGCTTGTAAAGCCGCTCGTTCACCATGTCCCACAGGCACATGGGCAGGTGGTCCCGGTGGCCCCGGTGCAGCGTCACGCACTCAAAGCAGTTGCCGTGGTGGGGGCAGGCCTCCTGGCAGGGGCAGTGGTCGCCGCTCTCCCGGACCTGCTTCAAAAATTCCCGCTTGATGGCCATGGCCTCCTCGTGGCGGCCCGCCCGGTCCAGGTCGTTCTGCCGGATGGCCAGCTCGTTGCCGTCGATCTGCATGTTCTCTCTCCTTCGGTGTTCAAAAGTCAAAGGACTGCCCCCGGCCTGTCACGGGCACAGTCTGGGGGGTAAACTGGGGGTATTGGGCCAAAAACTTTTCTGTAAAGCCGAAATCGCCCCACTGGTGCATGGGGAGGAAGCGTTCGATGTCCGCCAGCTCCAAAAAGTACCGGGGACCCCAGAAGCCCGGCTCCCCCAGCCGGGGGTCCAGGGGCAGCATGGCAAGGTCCATGCGCCGCCCCCGGAGAGGCTCCGTGTACCGCTTGAAATTGACCTCCATGTTCCGGTTCCAGGCCTTGTCCTCCCCCTCCCAGTGCCACCAGTTCAGATCTCCTGCGTGGAAGACAGCCCGCCCCTCCGCCGTCACCAGAAAGGCCGCGCCCTCGTCGGTGGAGGGCAGGGCCTCCACCGTCACCCCCGGCAGGGGGGACGCCGTCTCGTTGCCGCCCAGCGTCAAGCACCTTGCGGCGGTCTCGCCGGAGACGCCCCACCGCGCCCGGTTCCGGGGCGACAGCCGGATGTCCTTTCCCAGCAGGAAGCGCACCTCCCGGGCGCCGTCGTCCAGGGCGAAAATCTCCGGCTTGAAGTGATCCTCGTGGTGATGGCTGGCAAAGACCAGCAGGGGGACCCCCGGCCGCAGGGCCGGGAGTTCCCCCTTCCACCAGTCGAACAGCAGCGTCACAGACGGCAGCTCAATGAGAAAGCCGCTGTGATCCAGGAATGTGACGCGCATCACCGGAATTTCACCGCCGTGCCGTAGGCGATGACCTCTGCGGCGCCCTGCATCACGGCAGAGGAGCCGTAACGGATGTTGATGACGGCGTCGGCCCCCAGGGCGGCGGCCTCGTCCACCATCCGCTTGGTGGCGATCTGGCGGGCCTCGTTCAGCATCTCGGTGTAGCCGGTGATCTCGCCGCCCACCAGGGTCTTCATGCCGGCCATAAAGTCCTTGCCGAAGTTTTTGGACTGGACCACCGTGCCCTTTACGATGCCCAGGGCCTCCAGTTCCTTTCCGGGAATGTAGTCAATATTCAGCAGCAGCATCTAATTCTCCTCCTTCAATTTCACGAAATCTCTGTTTTAAAGTCACCAGGGAAAACGCCAGCGGCGCCGCGCAGAGAAGCGCCAGCACCGCGAACAGCACAACGGCCCACCCCGGCAGCCCCGGAATGAAGCACAGCGAGGCAAAGCACACGGCGCAGGCCAGCTGCAGCAATCCGAACAGCACCACGCCCCGCACCGCCTCCCGCTTCCGCCGGGCGCGGCGGGCCTCAATACTTTCGGGCATCCTCTTCCTCGCCTCCTTCGATCTCCCGCAGCCGCTGGCCCAGGGCCAGCAGCACGCCGCCGATCATGGCCAGCACCACCACGGCGTACAGCGCCAGGATGATCAGGACGGACGCGTCTCCGCCCGCCTCCGGCAGCAACAGCAGCAGCGCCGCCAGGAGCAGCCCCAGAAACGCCGCCGCCAGGGCGGCGCAGGCCAGCGGGGCGGCCCGCTTTTTCCGTTTCTCAGAATTGCCGCGCATCATCGATCTCTCCTTTCCCGATCTCCCGGATCCGCTGGAACAGGGCCAGCAGCACGCCGCCGGCCACCAGCAGGGGCAGGGCGGCCAGCACCAGCAGCAAAACGAGGGGCGGCGCCTCCATGGGATCCAGCAGGCTGCCCCAGATAATAAGAGCCGCCAGGGCCGCCATCAGCGCCACTGTCAGCAGCGTGATGACCACCGGGGCCACATACCGGATCCGGATGTCCTGACGCTGCTTGTCCGGGAAGGCCGCGCCGGAGTGCTCCATGGCCTCCATCTCCGCCAGGATGGCCCCGGCGTCCAGATCGCCCAGCCGCTCCCAGCAGCCGGTCAGCTCGCCGCACAGGCGGATGGACTGCTCCAGGTTCTCCCGGTCCCGCTCCAGGGTGATGAGGTGGCGGCGCATGCCGTCCCCCACGGTGTGGGTCCCGCTCTGCATCCTGCGGATCTCCTCCAGCGGCACGCCCAGCTTCCGCAGCAGCTTGATCCGCCGCAGGGTCTCCACCTCCGCCTCGCCGTAGTCCCGGTAGCCGTTTTCGCTGTTCCGCCGGGGGGCCAGCAGGCCCTCGGCCTCATAGAAGCGGATGTTCTTTTTCGTGATGCCCACCAGGGCCTCCACCTCGTTGATCTTCATGGGGCTCACCTCGTTTCTGGAGTTATCGTATACCTTCCAGCAGGGGGAAGGTCAAGCCTTTTCTCAAAAAAATTTCGCGGGGGCTGGGAAGAGGCCCCGCCGTGTGGTATGATAATAGCATGAAACAACAAGAGCTGACAACTGAAAATGTGCTCTCCCGCCTGCCGGGGCCGCTGTTGGCCTGGTATCGGGAGAACGCCAGGGACCTGCCCTGGCGGCGGACCCAGGACCCGTACCGCGTCTGGGTGTCGGAGATCATGCTCCAGCAGACCCGGGTGGCGGCGGTCCTGGGCTATTATGCCCGCTTTCTGGATGCCTTCCCCACGGTGGAGGACCTGGCCGCCGCCCCCACGGAGCGGCTGATGAAGCTGTGGGAGGGCCTGGGCTATTACAGCCGGGCCCGGAACCTCCAAAAGGCGGCGAAGATCGTGGCGGAGCGGGGCGGCTTCCCGGATACCTATGAGGGGCTGCTGGCCCTGCCGGGGATCGGGGACTACACCGCCAGCGCCATCGCCTCGGCCGCCTTTGGCCGGCGGGAGGCGGCGGTGGACGGCAATGTGCTGCGGGTGGTGGCCCGCATCACCGACTGCCATGACGACATCCTGGATCCCAAAACGAAGAAGGCCGTCCGGGCGTGGGTGCAGGCCATCATGCCGGAGCGGGCGGAGGACGTCCGCGTCTTCAACCAGGCCGCCATGGAGCTAGGGGCCACGGTCTGCGCACCCAACGGCCCGCCGAAGTGTTTGTTCTGTCCGGCGGCGGACTTCTGCCTGGGCCGCCTCCGGGGCACGGCGGAGGTCCTGCCGGTAAAGGCGGCGAAAAGGGCCCGCCGGGTGGAGGAGAGGACCGTGTTCCTCCTGCTGCGGGACGGTAAAACCGCCCTGCGGAAGCGGCCGAAGACAGGCCTGCTGGCGGGGCTGTGGGAGTTCCCCAATGTGGAGGGCGTTTTGACCGAGGAGACCGCCCCGGCGCAAGTGGCGGCCTGGGGGCTGGAGCCCAAGGCGTGGAGAAACAAGCTGGCGGCCAAGCACATCTTCACCCATGTGGAGTGGCACATGACAGGCTACACCCTGGAGGTCACCGGGGACGGCCCGGCGGAATGGGCGTGGGTGGATTTGGACGGTCTGGAGACCCACGCCGTGCCCTCGGCCTTCGCCCGGTACTGCGCGGAGGCCCGGGAGCGGATGGGAGAGCAGACATGGAACGAGTGCTGAATCTGCTGCGGCTGGCGCTGCTGATCCTGCTTTTGCTGCTTCTGCGGAAGTTCATCTGGTGCCTCAAGTGGCTGTGGTGCTATTACCACGGCAAAAAGACCCCGGAGCCCATCTCCTTTTTGCCCCGGCGGACGGGAGACACCTTCCGGGGCCACATCCGGGGCGGAGACAGGGAGGAGGAATGACCATGCCCTTCTGGAAAAAGGGAGAGGACCCGTGGGATATTGACCCCGAAAAACGGCGGCGTCCCCCGGAGGAGACCGCGGAAGCCGGGGAGACCGGGGAGCTGGCTCCGGGTCTTCTGGAGGAGCTGCGGGATTGGAACGAGGCCCGGAAGCAGAAAAAAGCGGAGAGCGTTCCGCCGCCCATCCCATGCCCCTGGTGCGGGAAGGAGATGGAGACGGGCTATCTCATGGGTGGCCGGGGCATCTGGTGGGCGCCGGGCCGCCCGAATGGCTGGGCCAAATGGGTCAGCGTCTCCATGGTGGAGGGGGCCTTCCAGGTGGACAACGAGGGAGGGCTGCCCAGCTATCAGACTGCCTGGCACTGCGCCGGCTGCCGCCGGCTGGTGCTGGAGAGCCCGGAGCTCCCTTCCGGCGGGGAGCCTGAAAAGCAGCCGGAGGAGCCAGGCGCTCCATTGTGAAATCAACCAAGGAGAACAAGGAGAACGACATATAATGGCACAGCTCTATTTCAAATACGGAGCCATGGGCTCCAGCAAGACAGCCAACGCCCTGATGGTGCGGTTCAACTATGAGGAGCGGGGCCAGCAGACGCTGCTGGTGAAGCCCCGGCTGGACACCCGGGACGGCGACCACATGGTGGCCTCCCGTATCGGCCTGTCCTATCCCTGCATCTATTTTGACGAGCTGCAAAAGCTCACCGTCATGGAGCTGCAGCAAAACGCCTGCATCATCGTGGACGAGGCCCAGTTTTTGACCAAGGACGAGGTGCTGTATCTGGTCTACCTGGTGGACGTGCTGGAGATCCCCGTGATCTGCTACGGCCTGCGGGCGGACTTCAAGGGGGACCTGTTCCCCGGCAGCGAGGCCCTGCTGGTCCTGGCAGACAAGCTGGAGGAGGTCAAGACCATCTGCTGGTGCGGCAGAAAGGCCCTGTTCAACGCCCGGTTTGACCGCAGCGGCAAGGTGCTGAAGGAGGGCGAGCAGGTGGTTCTCGGGGCCAACGACCAGTACATCGGCCTGTGCCGCCGCCACTGGATGGCCGGCGACCTGGGCCCGGACTTTGATGTGGAGAAGCGATGATCTGTAACCTGTGCCCCCGCGGCTGCGGGGCGGAACGGACGGCGGAGAAGGCGGGCGGCGTGTGCCGGATGCCCGCCGCCCCGGTGGTGGCGAAGGCGATGCTCCACCAGTGGGAGGAGCCGTGCCTTGTGGGAGACCACGGGGCCGGGACGGTGTTTTTCTCCGGCTGCAATCTGCGGTGCCGCTTCTGCCAGAACGGCGTCATCTCCCAGGAGGGCTTCGGCAGACCTATTGCCGCCGCCCGCCTGCGGGAGATCTTTGAAGAATTGATCGCCCGGGGGGCGGCCTGCCTGGATCTGGTGACCCCCACCCACTTCACCCCGGCAATCCTGGAGGCCCTGGGAGACGAGCCCTGGCCGGTGCCGGTGGTGTGGAACTGCGGCGGGTATGAGAAGCCGGACACCCTGGGGCTGCTGGAGGGGAAGGTGCAGGTCTACCTGCCCGACCTGAAATACGCCCTGCCGGGGCCGGCGAAGAAATACTCGGCGGCGGAGGACTATTTTGAATGGGCCAGCGCCGCCATTTTGGAGATGTTCCGCCAGACCGGGCCCTACCGCATGGAGGACGGGCTGCTGAAGCGGGGCGTCCTGATCCGGCACCTGCTCCTGCCGGGGGAGCTGGAGAACACCCGGCGGGTGATCGACTGGGTGGCGGAGACCTTCCGCCCCGGCGACGTGCTGTTCTCCCTCATGAGCCAGTACACCCCCCAGCCGGGGGCCCAGGGGAACCTCAGCCGCCATGTGACGAAGGCGGAGTACCGGGCGGCTGTTCAGTACATGGAGAACTGCGGCGTCGTGGACGGCTACACCCAGGAGCGGACCTCGGCAAAGGAGGAGTACACGCCGGACTTTGATTTGAAAGGAGTCTGACAGGAAAATGAAAAAACTCAAGGATATCCTGTTTTGGACGGTGCTGGCGGCCATTGTGGTGATCGTGGTGGGAACGCCCATCCACATCCTGCGGCCCCGGCCTTTGACGGAGCTGGTGGATACATCCGCCCCCTTGAAATTCTGCATGGAGTGGTCCGGCACGAAAGTTGTAATGGCCGCCCAGCCGGAAACGCCGGAGATGGAGGAACTACGCGCCGTGCTGGACCGGCACAGCTACCACCTGCACTGGAGCGCCGTTTTCGGCAGCACCGCCCTGAAGGAGATCGTTTTGGAGGGGTACAGGCACAGCGACGGCGTGCGGTTCAGTCTGGCGGGACCGGAAGGGGACTATTTCCACTTCAACAACGAATTTGAACACTTTTGGGACGACACCCGCCCCGGCCCCAACGGACAGGGCGACGTGGTCTGCCTGGACTACTGGGGCGATGAGCGGGGCGGCGCCCTCCGCCAGGAGCTGATGGCCGCCGTTGGGCTCGCGTGAAAAAGAGACGCCGCAAGGCGTCTCTTTTTTCACACTTATTTCCGCTCCCCCAGCTTCCGCAGGGCGTCCATAGCCTCCTCGAAGCCCTTCGCCATGGCGGAGGGGTTGCCCTGCAAAATGCGCAGGGACTTCTGATAGGTCTTGGCGCTGCGGGCGCGGACAGCGGCTTCCCGCTCCCGGACCTTTTCGATGGCCTCGTTCAAATCGGCGCGGCGCTCCTCCAGCATCTCGGCGGTCATGTCGGGGATCTCCGCAAGATGGTCCCGGCAGGTCTCCAGCGCGTCGGAGATGGTGTGCAGCACCTCCAGCTTGGCGTTGGTGCGGCGGTGGAGGGAGTCCTCCAGCGCCTCCAGGCGGCGCTGCTTCCGGGCGGCCTGGGCGTCCCGCAGCTGATCCGCGCCCTCTTCCAGCCGCAGCTGCCACACCAGCTTCTCCACCTCCGTCCGCTCCCGGAAGCGGCGGAGGTCGTCCTCGGCAAAGGCGGCGGCCACCTCGGCCCGCTTGGCGAGACGGCGCAGATCCTCGTTCTCCTCGGTGAGCCGGGCAAGCGTCTCCCGCAGATCCAGGGCGGCCTGGACGGAGCGCACCACATCCACCGTAAAGGCGGCGGTCAGCACCAGGGCCAGGGGATCCACCAGCCAGGCGGGCACATCCGCCAGCAGCCGCCCGATGGGCGGGTGGATGCACCGCACCAGCAGGATGGAGAAGAAGCCCCAGGCGATGGAGCTGGTCAGGCAGATGTGGCCGTTCAGGTTGAATTTCTGGCTGGAGTAGTCCCAGTAGCGGACTTTAAAAATCTTTTCCATGGCGGCGCCCACCACATATTCCAGCGCCGTGGCGGCGATCATGCCGAACAGCCAGATCAGCGGCAGGCTCCCCGCCACCGGCAGCGTGGCGAACAGGATGATGATGGCCCCGGAGCCGTAGATGGGCAGCAGCGGCCCCTGCAGGAAGCCCCGGTTGACCCAGCGGCGCTGGCGGGCGGAGACGTAGCAGGACTCCCACACCCAGCCGCAGAGACAGTAGAAGAAAAACAGCAGGACCCATTGGCCCGTGGAATAGACGTGCATAGTATCACCCAACTGCAAATTAAGATAAGAGATAAGAGATAAAAGATAAGAGATAACGACAGGGGATATTTTTTATCTCTTATCTCTTCACTTTTATCTCGGTTTCACGCTGGGGTTATCCGGAAGTCGCCCCTTGCGGCGGCCTCGGCCCGGCGGCGCTTGTCCTCCGCCAGGGCGTCCAGCATCCCGCCGATGATCTGGTTGGAGACCAAAAAGCCCCGGGGCGTCAGATGCCAGCGGCCCTCCTCCAGCACGGCGTAGCCCGCCTGCCGGCACCGCTCCAGAAAGGGCAGGAAGCAGGCAAAGCGGCGGCGGAAGCGGGTCTCAAACTCCCGGGGATCCAATCCCCGGACGGTCCGCAGCCCCAGCATGACCCACTCCGTATCCCGGCTGAGCGGCGGGATGCGCTCGCTCTCCGACAGCATGGGGGCGTGGTCCTTTATGCCCCGGATGTAGCCCTCCAGATCCCTTTCATAGGCGTAGCGCACATCCCCGAAGTCCGAATGGGCGCCGGGGCCGAAGCCGGCGTATTCCTCCAGCAGCCAGTATTTCAAATTGTGACGGGACTCCCGGCCCGTCCGGGCAAAGTTGGAGATCTCATATTGGCGGTAGCCGTGGCGGCTGAGATAGTCCACGGTGTACAGGTACATGTCCGCCTGCTCCTCGTCCCCCGGCAGTCCGGCGGCCTCCCGCCGGGCGAAGAGAGGGGTGCCCTCTTCAACTTTCAGGCCGTAGCAGCTCAGGTGCTCCGGCGCCAGGTCCACCGCGGCGGCAAGATTCTGCTGCCACCGCTCCATGGTCTGGTGGGGCAGGCCGTAGATCAGGTCCAGGGACAAATTGTCGATCCCGGCCCTCCGGGCGGCCTCCACGGCGGCGCGGACCTGATCCATGGTGTGGATCCGGCCGATCTCACGAAGCTCCGCGTCGCAGGCGGACTGCATCCCCAGGGACAGGCGGTTGATCCCCGCCCTGCGCAGGGTCTTCAGCACCTTCCAGTCCCCGGCGGAGTCCGGGTTGGCCTCCAGGGTGATCTCCGCGTCCTTGGCCACATGGTATTTTTTAAAGACGGCCTTCAAGATCCTGGCCAGCCGCTTTTCCCCCAGATAGCTGGGGGTCCCGCCGCCGAAGTATACGGTGTCCACCGTGTGTCCCGCAGCAAAGGGGGCGGTCTCCAGCAGGTGGGCGCAGAGGGCGTCCGTATAGTCGTCCATGCGGCTCTCCCTGCCGGAGAGAGAGTAGAAATCGCAGTAGGCGCACTTCTGTTTGCAGAAGGGGATATGGATGTAAAGCCCCAGGGGCTTGCGGGTGGTCTTCATGGCGTGGGTTCCTCCCAAACAGGATATGCAACAGTGTACCGCGTTTTGCCGCCGTTTGCAAGAACACATATGGGCGGCCCGCATTTTCCCCACTTGCGCCGGAAAACGCCCCGTGGTAGGATAGAGCATCACTTATCATAAGGGGGCGGCCATATGGAAAATCCGTGGAAGGAGATCGGCCTGGACGACTACGAGGCGCACATGGGGCTGGACAGCGTATCGCAGCTTCAGGCGATGAACCGGATGATGAAGGAGCAGTTTTCCGCCTGCCCCGCCGCTTCCGTCATGATCTTGGGGGTCGCCGGGGGAAACGGCCTGGAGCATATCGGCGGTCAGGGCTTCCGCAAGGTCTACGGCGTGGACATCAACGAGACCTATCTGCAAACGTACGCAGGCCGGTATCCCGCCCTGAAAGGCGTTTTGGAGACGGTCTGCGCGGACCTGACGCGGGAGACGGAGCGGCTGCCCCACGCGGAGCTGCTGATCGCAAACCTCCTGATCGAGTATATCGGGTATGGGCATTTTCAAAAGGCGGTCCTGGCGGTGGAGCCGAAATATGTGTCCTGCGCCATCCAGATCAACACGGATGAGGGCTTCGTCTCCGACTCACCGTATCTCCATGTGTTTGACCGCCTGGAAGAGGTCCATCACCAGATGGAGGAGCATGCGCTGTCCCAGGCGATGGACGCCATCGGATACCGGCAGATCCTGCGGGAGGAGGCGGGATTGCCCAACGGAAAGAAACTGGTAAGGCTTGATTTCACGCGCTGAATGAATCAGGGGGCCATCCCTTCGATGGCCCCCTGTTCAGGCTGTCGAAAAAGTCCACTGGACTTTTTTGACAGCCTGAACAATGCCTCGCTTTTTTGCCTGCTTCGCAGCCCAAAAAGCAGCCGCGATGCGGCGCAAACGCCTGCTGCCGCAGGCTTTTTGCAGGCATTCGATTCAACACGAGGGGGCCCCGCCCCCTCGTACTCCCCCTGCGAATCGGAACGCTTTTTCTCCAAACAGAGTTTTTTTGGCAAGCGGAACAGGGGGCCATCCCTTCGATGGCCCCCTGATTTTATGGCGTCAAGCCCGCTTCCGGCTCCGCCGGTTCCTCCTCCGGCAGAGCGGGTGTTTCCTCCGGCGCGTCCGCCGTCCCGCCGGCGTCCGGTTCCTCCTGGGCGGGGGGATCCAGCAAAAATTCGATCAGGCCCACGGAGCTGTTTTCCGGATAGTAATTCACCACCCACTCCGGCGTGTCCGTCAGCCCCAGCTCCTCCCGGAGCTGGGCCACGGCGGCGGCCACCTTGTCCGGGTCGTCCTGGCCCCAATAGCCGATGCGCACCGCCAGCTCGGACCGGCCGTTTTCCAGGGCGGACTCCAGCAGGCTGTACAGCGCCTCCGTGCTGGTGGCGTTTACCACCGCCTGGATCTGCTCCGCCGTCCGGCGGTAGCCGATTTGGAGCTCCGCCTCGTAATAGCCCCGCTGGGCCTGGCTGGAGGAGGTGATGTACGATACCGCGTAAGCGCCCATGGGCGTCTCCTGCTGGACCTCCGCCGCCGCCTGCTCCAGGGTGCCCGTCACCGTCAGATCGTCCTGGAAATTATAGAGCCGCAGCGTGGCGGTCTCCGTGTGCTGGCCAATGAGCAGCAGGAGGTCGTTGACGATGTCCTGCTGATTCTCCGCCCGCAGCGTGCCGGCGGACTCGCCCTCCCAGAATTTGCTGCTGTGGGGCTCAGCGGTGCTGTATTCCCGCTCCAGCAGGGAAGCGCAGCCTGTCAGCAGCCACAGGCACGACAGCAGCAGTATCCAGCATCTGCGCACAGGCGGCGCCTCCTCTCCAATGTTTGCCTTACAGCCCCAGATCCTCGTCCACCAGCAAAACTTCTGTCTCCATGCCCATCATGGGCCCCCACAGTGTTACCAGCGCCCGGCAGACACGCTCCGGGCTCTTGCAGTCATAGCAGCGGTCCAGCTTGACGGCGCAGGGGGTCTTTTTGCCCAATTGCCTGGCCCGCTGGGGCGCGGCCACGTTCCGGGCCCGCCGGACGGCCTCGTCGTATGTGGCGGCCAGCTTGTTGCGGCCGATGACGAAATACACCTTCTCATGGCCGAACAGCGTGGCGGCCACCCGGTTGCCGGCGCCGTCGATGTTGACGATCTCGCCGGTCTCCGCCAGGGCGTTGGCGGAGGAGAGGTAGATATCCGTCTGCATGGCGGCCCTCCGGGCGGGGCCCGCCTCCTGCTTCCAGTGCCAGATGACGGTGTTGTGCTTTCCCAGGGCCTCATACAGGCCCAGGGCGTCCAGCGTGGCGGAGCCGCCGAAGCCGACGCTTTTGCCGTCGATGACGCTGTCCAGGTAAGCGGCGGCCTGGGCGCCGGTGGCAAAAATCCTGACGGCAAAGCCCCGGGCGGTCAGGTTTTTCTGAACAGTTGAAAAATCCGTCATTTCAAATTTCCTCCTTTTGATATTCCACAAAGCCCTCTCCCAGCACCTCGTGGGCGTTGCAGACGATGAAAAACGCCCGGGGGTCCGCTTCGTGGACGATCCGCTTGATCTGCACGATCTCCTTTTGCCGGAACGCGATCAGCAGCACCTGCTTTTCGTGATGGGTGTAGGCCCCCTGCCCCTGGAGGATCGTAACCCCTCGGTCCTGGCCCAGCAGCGCGGCGGAGATCTCCTCCCAGCTGTCGGAGATGATGTAGGCCACCTTGGCGGTGTTGGGGCCGTACAGCACCGCGTCCATCACCCGGGTGGAGACGAACAGCCCCACCGCGCCGTACAGCGCCGCGTCAATCCGGCCAAAGGTCAGGGCCGCCAGCGCCAAGACAACGCCGTCCGGCACCAGCAGCAGTTTCCCCATGGGCAGCCAGGGGAGCTTCAGCTTCAGCAGCCTGGCCACGATATCCGTACCGCCGGTGGTGGCCCCCTGGGAGAACACCAGGCCGAAGCCCGCCCCCATCATGGCGCTGCCGCACAGACAGGCCAGCATGGGGTCCATGGGCGCAAACGCCCAAAAGGCGGCGATGAGGTCGATGGCCAGGGAGCTGACCGCCATGGAGAACAGGGAGGACAGCAGCAGATGGGCCCCGATCAGCCTCCATCCGGCGAAGAACAGGGGAATGTTGATGACGATGGTCAAAAGGCCCACGGAGAGCTGGGGAACCAGCGCGTTGATGACCTGGGCGATGCCGGTGACCCCGCCCATGGCCACCTGATTGGGCGCGTAAAACCAGTCAAAGGCCAGGGCGAAAACCAGGGAGCCCAGCGTGATGATGCTGTAGCTCTTCAAAAATCTCTTCATACATCAATCCAGCAGCTTCATCTGCTTTTCCTCGGAATCCTCCTGCCGCAGCAGCGCGCCGGCGGCGGGGACGGCCCGGACCCGGTAGCGGCTCTGGTTTGCGATAGAGGTCTCCTCCAATGCCTTCACCGTGTCCAGACGGTATTTGGGCTTCAGGTTCATCACCGCCACGCCCTGGGTGGTGCGGGTGGTCTTGGGGGCAAGCAGGGCGGTGTGGAAGATCAGGCACCGGGGCTCCGTGGAGTACACCGCCAGCTCGCAGTCGCCGTCGACGCGGCGGATGCAGGCAAGGGGCGCCTTGTCGGAGTACGCGCCGGTGAGCTTGCGGCGGTTGGAGGTGGTCTTGTAGGCGGTCAGGTCCACCCGGGCCGCCTTGCCGTTTTCAAAGAAGAACAGCAGGGCACCGGCGTAGTCCACTCCCGGCAGAACGGCGTAGATGACGTTCTCCCCGGCGTCCATGCCCAGCTTCGCCGGCAGATAGTCGCCCAGGACGCTGGCCTTGGTGTCGTCAAACTCGCCCAGGCGGGTCTTGTACACCTGGCACCTGTCAGTGAAGAACATGATCTCCGCGTTGGAGGTGGTCTCAAAGCTCTGGCGCAGGCCGTCGCCCTCCTTGAACTTCTGCTCGCCGCTCATCCGCAGGGAGGCGGGGGTGATCTTCTTGAAGTAGCCCTCCCGGGAGAGGAAGACCGTCACCGGGTACTCCTCCGCCTGCTCCTCCTCCACATAGGCCTGGATCTCATGGCCGTAGACGATGCTGGTGCGGCGGGGCTCGCCGTACTTTTTCGCCGCCTCGTTCAGCTCGTCCACGATGATCTTCTTCAGCCGCTGGGGGCTGTTCACGGTGTCCTCCAGGTCGTCGATCTCGTCCCGCAGGGCGTCGGTCTCCCGGGTGCGCTTGAGGATGTACTCCTTGTTGATGTTCCGCAGCTTGATCTCCGCCACATATTCCGCCTGGATCTGGTCAATGCCAAAGCCGATCATCAGGTTGGGGATGACCTCGGCCTCCTCCTCCGTCTCCCGGATGATGCGGATGGCCTTGTCGATGTCCAGCAGGATACGCTTGAGGCCCTTTAAGAGGTGCAGCTTGTCCTTCTTCTTTTTCAGCACGAAGTACACCCGCCGCCGGACGGACTCCGTCCGCCAGGCGGTCCACTCCTCCAGAATGCGCCGGACCCCCAGCACCTGGGGCATTCCCGCGATCAGCACGTTGAAGTTGCAGGAGAAGGCATCCTCCAGGGGCGTCTGCTTGAAGAGCTTCGCCATCAGCTTGTCCGGGTCCGTGCCCCGCTTTAAGTCGATGGCCAGCTTCAGGCCCGAAAGGTCCGTCTCGTCCCGCATGTCGGCGATCTCCTTGGCCTTGCCCGCCTTGATGAGCTCGGCCACCTTGTCCAAAATCGCCTCCACGGTGGTGGAGTAGGGGATCTCATAGATCTCGATGAGGTTTTCCTCTTTGACATAGCGGTATTTGGCCCGCACCCGCACGCTGCCCCGGCCGGTCTCGTAGATCTCCCGGAGGGCGTTGGGGTCGCAGATCAGCTCGCCGCCGGTGGGGAAGTCCGGCGCCAGCAGGGTCTCCGTCAGGTCGCAGTCGGGATTTTTCAGGTATGCGACGGTGGTGTCGCAGACCTCCTTCAAATTGAAGCCGCAGAACTGGGAGGCCATGCCCACGGCGATGCCGCTGTTGGCGGACACCAGGATATTGGGGAAGGTGGTGGGCAGCAGGGCCGGCTCCTTCATGGTGTTGTCGTAGTTGTCCACGAAGTCCACGGTGTCGCTGTCGATGTCCCGGAACAGCTCACTGCAGATGGCCGTCAGCTTGGCCTCGGTGTACCGGGGGGCGGCCCAGGACATGTCCCGGGAGTAGCACTTGCCGAAGTTGCCCTTGGAGTCCACAAAGGGCGTCAGCAGCGCGCCGTAGCCCCGGGAGAGGCGCACCATGGTGTCGTAGATGGCGGCGTCGCCGTGGGGGTTCAGGCGCATGGTCTGGCCCACGATGTTGGCGGACTTGGTCCGCGCCCCCGTGAGCAGCCCCATCTTGTACATGGTGTACAGGAGCTTGCGGTGGGAGGGCTTGAAGCCGTCGATCTCCGGAATGGCCCGGGAGACGATGACGCTCATGGCGTAGGGCATGTAGTTGGTCTCCAAAGTGTCGGTGATGGGCTGCTCCACCACCGCCGCGCGAAGGCCCATGACGTTGGGATTATTGACTTTGGGCCGGTTCTCGTCCGGCTGCTTTTTCTTTGGCATGTCGTTTCGTTGTTCCTTTGCTTAAAGTTGCCGCGTGCCGCGGCGGGGAAGCTACTGAATAGAGGATAGAAGCTGCTCCGCGGTCACACCGGGAACGCCCTTGACAGCGGTCTTGAACAGGCTGTTGTCAAAGATCGGCGCCACGCTCTCATCCGCCTTCATGCTTTGATAGATTGTTCCGCGGGTGGTCGTCCATACATCCTTGTTCAGCACGTTGTTTCTGGCCCACCAGTTATAGCCGTCCAGATAGTTTTCATAGGCCTCGTCCCAGCTCTTGAAGTTGTCATGGAGCAGAGTGGCCGCCGGCTCCAGCAGAGCCAGAGCCTCGGGATATGTGAGGTAGCCCGCCAGATAGCCCCACTGGACCAGATTGCTCATGCGGAACAGATCCCAGCAGAGGATGCCCCGGTCGCCCCACTTGGCGCCGAGCTGTTTCGTATAGGGGAACATATAGGCGTCCATGCCCTGGGCGTTTTTCAGCAGTTGCTGGTACTCCGCCGCGGACATGCTGTTGATAAGGGCCACGTCATACAGGAAGCTGACATTATGGCCGTAAAACGTCATGCGGCACACGGTCTCGATCAGATCCTCCCGGCTTTGGATATTCCAACTGTCACCGTTGAGGATGCCCCTTGCATAGTCCTTGGCGTTCTGCTGGCTCCAGCCCGCTCTGGAACAGCCGCCCAGAATGGTGGGGTTCCTCTGGCCGTTGAGCTTGTTCAGCATAGCTCCCATGGGCAGGATCCAGTCTCCCAGGTTGCTGCCGCCGACAGCGGTCTCCTCCTCCGTGATCTCCACAGTGCGTGTCTCGCTGTTGAATTCCACATGCTGCCCGAAGAACTCCGCCACATAGCGGGCAGGCACCATGGTCCTGCCATCCTTTACATAGGGGGCCACTTCCATTTGAAAAGGCTCTCCATTTTTATAGCCGGTGGTTTTCCCGATGGGCAGGTCGATCTGCACTCCCGCCCGCGTCAGGCGGGCGCCCTGGAAGGAAGAGACCCATTCCACATCCGCGCCCAAAGCCTCCGCGATCATGCGGATGGGGACCATGGTGCGGCCGTTGACAATGACCGGGTCCACATCCCGGGAGGCCTCCCGGCCGTCCGCGATCACGTAGTCCACCCGTAATTGCGTGCCGTCGATGCTGATATTCACCCGGGCGGAGATCTCATTGATATCCTTGGTGATCCGATTCCGGGCAGTCTCGGACAGAGCATCCATAACAGGGCTGTCCAGCACCTCCGCGAGCTTGATGGAACGGATCCTCCGCAATTCAATAAAGGAATTGACAGCGCTCAGATAGGACGTGTAGGGCTTTTCAGATCCCGTGGGCGCCCAGCGGAGAAGCGCCGCCCGGATGCGCCAGATCAATACGGTCTGATAGTCCGGGTCCGTGATATCCGCCCCCGCTGTTTTCATGGCGGAGCAGGCCTGGGTAAAGCAGGTGTCGGCCGTTGAAGCCTTACGGCCTGTGTCGGAATTCGCGGCATACTGCATCGCCGCCAGCCCCCGCTCAAACCACTCGCCCACGGAAAAATCTTTTCTGGATCTCATGCCGCTGGCTCCCGGCTCCGTCCAAACCGACCATTGGGACGCCAGGGCCTCTCCGCTCTGCGGCTCCGGATGCCCTGCCGCCGCGTCCGCGCGGAATGCCTGGATCTGCTGCCACTTTTCCGCCTGGTAGACCGGGTCGCCGTCAAAAAGCACGTATTCCGTCTCCTTGACCCACGACGGCGGTGTGGGCGACGCCTCCGCCGCATGGGCGATGGGGACTGTCAACGTCAGGAGCATCATCAGGGAAAGCGCCAGGGAAGCCAGTCGTTTCATTGCGGTGTCCTCCTTATTTCTTACGCCCGCAGGCGCCGGAATTACGAGATGTCCGCCATCTCCAGATACTTATACCCGTTCTCCGCGATATGGCTCGCCGGTTTTGCTCCGCAAAACAGTCGAGCGGCTGATTTGATAACGCGCTTTCGCGCGGCTTCCCTCGCTGCGCTCGGTCGCAGGACCATATCGCATCAGGCCGGTGGGATGTTGTAAGTCCTACGAAATATCCGCCATCTCCAGATACTTATACCCGTTCTCCGCGATATGGTCCTTCCGCCCCTGCAGGTTGTCGCCCAGCAGCAGGTCGAAGATCTCCGCCGTGCGCTCCACGTCCTCGGGCATCACCCGGATCAGCCGCCGGGTCTCGGGGTTCATGGTGGTCAGCCACATCATGTCCGGGTCGTTTTCACCCAGGCCCTTGGAGCGGTCCACCTTGACCTTTTTGCCCTCCAGGTCCTTGAGGATGTCGTTCTTTTCCTTGTCGGAATAGGCGAACCAGGTCTTCTCCCCGCAGTTGATCTCAAAGAGCGGCGTCTCCGCGATATAGACGTACCCTTCGCGGATCAAGGTCGGCGTCAGCCGGTACAGCATGGTCAAAATCAGCGTCCGGATCTGGAAGCCGTCCACGTCGCCGTCGGTGCAGATGACCACCTTGTTCCACCGGAGGTTCCCCAGGTCGAAGGCCGCCATGTCCTTGACGTGCTTGTTCTGCACCTCCACGCCGCAGCCCAGGACCTTGATGAGGTCCGTGATGATCTCGCTTTTGAAGATCCGGGCGTAGTCCGCTTTCAGGCAGTTCAAAATCTTGCCCCGGACGGGCATGATGCCCTGGTACTCGGAGTCCCGGGCCAGCTTGACGCTGCCCAGGGCGGAGTCGCCCTCCACGATGTAGATCTCCCGGCGGGAGACGTCCTTCGTCCGGCAGTCCACAAACTTCTGGACCCGGTTGGCAATGTCGATATTGCCGGAGAGCTTCTTCTTGATGTTCAGCCGGGCCTTTTCGGCGGATTCCCGGGATCGTTTGTTGATGAGCACCTGCTCGGCGATCTTCTCCGCGTCGAAGTGGTTCTCAATGAAGTAGACCTCCAGGTTGGAGCGCAGGAATTCCGCCATGGCCTCCTGGACGAACTTGTTGGTGATGGCCTTCTTCGTCTGATTCTCATAGCTGGTCTGGGTGGAGAAGTTGTTGGAGACCAGCACGATGCAGTCCTCAATGTCCGCCCAGGTGATCTTGCTCTCGTTTTTCTGGTACTTCCCCTGCTCCCGCAGATATTTGTCGATGGCGGAGACAAAGGCGGATTTCGTGGCCTTCTCCGGGCTGCCGCCGTGCTCCAGCCAGCTGGAGTTGTGGTAGTGCTCGATGACGTTGACCTTGTTGGAAAAGCAGCAGGCCACACTGAGCTTCACCTTGTACTCCGGCTTGTCCGCCCGGTCCCGGCCCTTCTTCTCCGCCTGCCAGAAGACGGGGGAGGTCAGGCTGCCCTCGCCGGCCAGCTCGGCCACATAGTCGGCGATGCCGTTTTCGTACAGGAATTCCGTCTCCTCAAACTTCCCGGGCTCCACCTCGTCGCGGAGGCGGAAGGTGATGCCCGCGTTCACCACCGCCTGGCGTTTCATCACGTCGGCGAAATACTCCGCCGGGATGGCGATGTCGGTGAACACGTCCAGATCCGGCAGCCACCGGGTGCGGGTGCCGGTCTTTCGGGCCTGGTTTTTGGGCAGGGGGGCCTTTTGCAGCTCCCCCACGATCTCGCCCCGCTCAAAGTGGAGGGCGTACTCCTGTCCGTCCCGCCAGACGGTGACGTCCATGTACCGGGAGGCGTACTGGGTGGCGCAGGCGCCCAGGCCGTTGAGGCCCAGGGAGTACTCATAGTTGTCGCCGGAGAGGTTGTCGTACTTGCCGCCGGCGTACAGCTCGCAGTACACCAGCTCCCAGTTGTAGCGCTGCTCCTTCTCGTTCCAGTCCACGGGGCAGCCCCGGCCCATGTCCTCCACCTGGATGGAGCGGTCGGCAAACCGGGTGACGGTGATGACCTTGCCGTGGCCCTCCCGGGCCTCGTCAATGGAGTTGGAGAGGATCTCGAACACCGCGTGCTCACAGCCGTCCAGGCCGTCGGAGCCGAAGATGACCCCGGGCCGTTTGCGGACCCGGTCCGCGCCCTTCAGGGACGAGATGCTCTCGTTGCCGTAATCTTGTTTTTTCGTTGCCATATATCCTCCGAAAAGGCAGAATCTGCCTGAAAATCAGCATTTAGTATTGTATCACAAGAAATCCGCAAGTTCAAGCGTTCCCAGAGGAGGGCCCGGTTTTCCCGCCTTTTCCCGCTGCAAAAGCCGCTTTTTCGGAGAAATGTTGTTGCGTAATGTTTTCCATAACCAAAAAGCCACCTGTTCAAACAGCTTGGAGCAAAGGGTTTTTCACATTTTCCACAGAGTTTTCCACGCCGTTATGTCAACCCTGTAATTTTGAAAAAGTGCCCCATTTTCCGCCGCCCCCTCCGGGATGGCCGGCACGGCGGCCGCCGCAACGGCTGGTTGCGGAAATTCCAGCCCCGGCCGGTTGCGCGCAACCGGCCGAACTGATATCATGGAGGCAGAAAAGAGGTGGTCCTATGGAATTTCGAGAGGAGCTGCCCCGGGCGCGAAAGGCCCGGGGCTGGAGCCAGGAGGACCTGGCTGCCAGGGTCGGGGTGTCCCGTCAGGCGGTCAGCAAGTGGGAGACGGGAGACGCCGCGCCGGATCTTCAAAAGCTGGTGGCCCTGGCGGACGCGCTGGACATGTCCCTGGACACGCTGTGCGGCCGGGAGCCTCCGGCTCCCGCGGCGGCGGATACCGCAGACCCGCCAGCTGTGCTCAGGGCCGCGCGTGGGGGAAAGGCCCGCCGGGCCTGGCTGGCGCTGTGCGTCCTGCTGGCGGTGTGCATGGCGGCGGGCGGCATGTGGTGGAATGGGAGCCGGCGCAGCATTGTCCCGGCGGAGGATCTGACCGTTTTTGGTTATGGTTTTTCAAGCATGGGCGGCAGCAAACTGGGCTTTTATTTCACGCCCAGTGTTGCATCGGAACATTATACCTATCGGGTCATATTTACCGATCAGGAGGGAGGCTCCGCCACGGCGGAAGTACCCTGCGTCGACGGTCTCTGCTCCGGAACGGTGGCGCTGGACCAGTCGGATGTCTATTCCGTGACGGTCTCTGTCTCCGGTGGAAACAGGACCGTGAGCATCCCTGTTGTGAGCGATCTGCGATTTTCCAACCTGGGCATCAGCTGGTTTCCCCTGGTATAAAAATCAGGGGGACGCAAGTGCGTCCCCCTGTCGTTCACGCCAGGCCGAACAGCTTGAGAATGATGCCGTAAACCACGCTGGCCAGGGTGCCGAACACGATGACCGGCCCCGCCACCAGGAACATCTTGGCTGCCATGCCGGTGATGATGCCCTCGCTTTTGAAGTCGATGGCGGGGGACACCACGGCGTTGGCAAAGCCGGTGATGGGCACCAGCGTCCCCGCGCCGCCGAACCGGGCGATCTTATTGTACAGGTTCAGCCCCGTCAGCAGCGCTGACAGGAACACCAGGGTGCAGGAGGTGGCGGTGCCCGCGTCCTCCTGATTCAGCCCCGCGGCGGCCCAGCCGTTCTGGACTGCCTGCCCCACCACGCAGATCAGCCCGCCGATGAGAAAGGCCAGGGCCGTATCCTTGACGATGGGGGATTTTTTCGCGTGCTGCTGTACATAGTTCTGGTATTCCTTAGGTGACATATCCATGCGTATCCGCTCCTCCCGGAAGTTTTTCCTAGTGTTTCCGCCGCCGGAAAAACTATGCGCGGCGCCCCCCCGGGCCGGAGATCAGCCTGATTCCGGAAGCCGCAAATCGGGATCACCGTATTGGGCCCCGCCGCTTTGGCGCGTTTTGCCCGCCAACTGCGGCTTTAACCATGATCTGGGTTGGCTTTTCCAGGGCAATAAGGGAAAAAACAAGGAAAACCCCGAAAAAAGCAAAAGAAAAATCCCTTAAAGCCTTGCGGCTCTAAGGGATTTAGCTGGTGGACGATACAGGACTCGAAAAGAAAGTTTCGTTTTTCATGTCGTTTCACAAATCGGCGTATCCATTGATATAACTGCATTTGCGGCGTTTCATCTTTCATCGGCGGCTATCCCCGCACACCGCTTTTCACAAAAATAACGACCAAACAACGACCAAGAAAAAAGCCGACACACCATCTCGCCCTTCAAAGAAGGGGTTGTGGACAGCGACCGGCTTTTGTTTATTATATACCACAATTCAGCCAGAGTTGCAAGGGGCGTTCCGTTTCAGGGCGCCCTTCTCACCACTCTATAAACTGTCACCAGCGCTGTCGCAGGGTCAGTCCTCTTACTGCGCCGTTTTCAGTTCTTCCACGATCTTCTCCAACTCGTCCAGTTTGGTCTGTTGTTCGTCAATTCGAATAGCGCCCAGCGTGACATTGCAGCCGTATAGAATGGCGTTGGCGGTCTTGGCATCGATCTCGCCATTCAACAGCATATTTGCGATCCTGTTCACAGCCCGCCGGACTTCTCTGGAGGTAGATAGCTTCAGCCGCTTTCGTGCCGCCATATCATCACCCCACGTCGTCCACGATGATCGTCACATCCCGGCTGTTGGGGTACTTCTCCGCCAAAGCGCGGATATGCTCCACAGCGGCGTCCTGCGTGGCGTGGGTGGTGGTCTCCACCGTAGCCGGGTGGCCGGGTATCCGGTCCCACAGATGGGCCTTAGCGGTCCAGGAAATGCCGTCTTGCTCGATCATAGCAAGGGTGAGCTGCGGCCCGGTATAGCCCGCAATTTTCTTCGCCTCGATCAAGAGGCGGTCAACTTGCTTCATATCGTCTCCTTATAATAAGCGTCGGGGCGCATGAGCTGTTGCCCACACGCCCCTATTGGTGTCAGGTAGTCTCCTTGTCAGCGTCCTCGTCGGCGTCGGTGCTGGTAGGCTGGGCCTGGTAGTAGATCGCCTTGACCTTGTTGTCCAGGACAAAAGCATCATAGACGATAGCACCAGGGGGCTTTATCTCCGCTGCGATCAATGCAATCGCCAAAGGGAAATTTCCCCTGCCGCAGGCCATCCATCAGTGTGTCACGAGACATGCGGATTCCCTCGGCCCGAAGCCGTTCTGTTGCTTCCTGGGCGGTTAACGTCTCAACCATTTATTTGTCCTCCTTCGGGAACAGCTTTGCCGGATTGATCGAAAGATGCTTTGCAATCTTAAGGACGGTATCCATATTCGGGTTTCTGCCACGCACCCACTCTGTGACGTTGGACTTGCTCATACCGAGCGCCACGCATACGGCGGAGGGGCTGGTGTGCTTCTTTTCGCAAATCTCTTTCAGGGTGTCGTAAAACAAGTTGTCACCTCCTTTTAATAAAAATGGTTCGCTTTATTTGACTGCTATGGAGGAATATGGTATCTTTATTTGAATTTAGAATAGGGGTTGATGAAATGGATTTTTCGGGTGTTAGACTTACTTTTCTTGAGCGATTAAACCTCAAACGGATGAAGAATAAAGCCAGATCACTTCCGCCCGATTCACGCCTAATTCGATTTAATATGGTAGAAGAAATTATCATTCACAAGCCGGGATATATGGGGGAACATACTGGAACTTACGTTATTTCCGACCGTGGGAGAGATTATTTGATTTATTGCTCTTCTGAATTGCGGAAAATGCTATGGATACCCATCATTACAGCGTTTGTAACCACTGTAATAACCAATTACATACTGCCGAGGCTGCCACAGATACTACAATGGCTGGCCAGTATTCCTTCAAAAATTTCATCATTTCTTTTCGTCTCCAACTAAGCCGAAACCAAATTCAAAAATTATAAAAGTATTGCTGATAGAATGACTGAGAAAACAGAAACCACCAAAGCAATGGCAGCAATCCGATTCGCCCGGTCAATACTTGCCGTTTGCGCCGCCATCTGTTCCATCACCCACCATGCTGCAAATACCTGTCCTCCATCTACATCTAAAATGGCTCCTTTCCCAGCGCCGACAATATGTCTCTTTTCCATGTGCTCACCTCCCAAAATATCTCTTGACAGTTCGCTTCATTCTTCCTTCAGAAGCTCGTCCACGGTGCAACCGAACATTCTCGCCATCTTTTTTGCATGTTTTTCATAAGGCGTTGTAACGCCACATTCCCATTTGCTGACAGCCCCTTGGTCGACGCCGATTTTCTTTGCTAAATCTTCCTGACGCCAACCTTTTCGCTCTCGGAACTTACGGATACTCAATCGTTAATTCACCTCCTAACGGTTTACAAATAATTGATTTTGCGCTAAAATAATTAATTCAATGGATTTTAATGGGGTTTCTATAAAGGAGAGCGTATAATGGATAGGGATGCAAAGAAATTGCTTAACAGTCTTATCAAATTCAAAAAAGGAACAGGCTATATCTGCGTTTTTGATGCTGCATGGGAAAGCATGGGGGATAGCACAATTGAAGATTTTTCAAAAATGCTTGGATATCGAATTGAAGACACTCGCGCCGCTGTTCACTTTCTGGAATCAAATTGATATTTGGAATACCAAATCGTAAAAGGCAGGCCCGTTAGTTTTCGCCTTTCGCATAAAGGGCTGCATTGGAAGTATTTCAGGAGGAAAGAATGGCTTGATTACATCGCCGACAAATGGCCGGACTTCATCGCCCTTATCATTTCCACAGTTTCCCTGGTCACCTCAATAGTAGCTTTAATGCAACCAGCGTGATCGCTGCCCCTAATATCATGATTGCTTTTCTCTGCCTCGAAAGTTTGATTTCAACCTCACAGAATTTTTCCCACATGCATTGGTAACTTGGGATTTCTACCCCATCAATAATTATTGATGGGGGTTGTTTTTTTAGCATGCGCTCGACCGAATCCGTGTTTTTCTTAACCTTCACTTTTTTACCACCAAAACCTTAAAAATATGAGTTTTCATATTGACATCCTCATAAAAGCGGTGATACAATACAACTGCCAGGAAATATTGAAAACCGCTCTATGAGGGGTCAAATTTTTATACCCGTAACTTGGGTATGTTCATATGATAACTCATGAAATTCGGTTTGTAAAGCCATTTTCCTGAATTTATTCGGTTTTGTATGTTTGCACAAAATGAGGATGGTTTTATGGACATAACGCTAGAAAGAATTCTTTCATTGCTCCCCAAAAAAGACGATGGAAAGTTTGTGCGTGGGGCAAAGAAAAACTTTGCCATGAGTCTCGGATATGACAGCGGCGATATTGTCTCTATGTGGATAAATGGAAGTAGTGCCTCTTATCACGGGAAATTGCACGAAATATCCGACAAGTACAATGTTTCCGTTGAATGGCTAAAAGGAGAAACGGATATAAGAGAAAAGCTCATCGCAAAAAGCGATGAGCAATTACTCGATTCTGAATTGATTATGCGTCTTTGCAAATTGACGCCGGAAGAACTTCAGCAGGTTGACGCGTTTGTTCAAGGGCTTTTAGCAGCTCGTTGAGGGCGCGCTTTTCTTCGTATGTTAATTTGGAAATCAATTTCCTTGCTTCGTTCGGCGTCATGCTGCGCTCTCCTTTATGTTAATATTGTTATCCAATCCGCCGAGGGCGGGATTTTATAGAGAGAAGGAAGATTATGAAAAAGATTTTTGCTCTTGCGGTGTGCGTTTTCCTCTGTTTTTCTTTGGCTGCTTGTGGCGGAAATTCCAGTGATCCGCAGCAACCGCAGAATACTACTGAAAAAGAAATCCCCGCAGCGCCTGATTTGTCCGGCGAATGGAAAAGTGATGAGTCCGATGACGGGACTTGCATGGGCGCCTATATTGATGGAGAATCCATTGAAGTATACTGGGTGATTCCGTCCGAAGATATGGTCGCCCTGTATTGGGCCGGAAGTTTTGATGCTCCCACAACGGCAGATGAACCATACACATGGACATCTAATGCTGATTCTGACAGAAACAATTCCGCATTGCTCGCTTCAACCGATGCCACAAAAGATTTTACATATCAGGATGGGAAAATCTCTTGTTCTGTGACTTCGTTTGGAGAAACGCAGGACATGAATTTTGAAAAAGCGGAATGGGGATACGCAGAAAAAACAGCGGATCCGGAACGTGAAATTATGGAAGGTTCCGGGGATATTGGCGATTATGAAGTCGAAATAAAAGGCGCGAAATTAGCACAGGACTACGAAGGAAACCCGGCAATCATTATCACATACGCTTGGACAAACAACAGTGATGATACAACAAACGCGATGACTTCCATGTACAGTCAGGCATTCCAGGATGGCGTCGAATTAGAAACTGCCATGATTTTGGATTCTGATGTATATGATTCCGACGCTTCTATGAAGGACGTTCGCCCCGGAACTACCATTGATATTCAAGCTGCGTATGTTCTGGACAGCGAGACATCGGTTGTTGAATTTGAAGTATCCGAATGGCTTACTTTTGAATCCAACCCGCCAGTCGTATCCATGGATTTTGACCCGGCAGCTCTTTAATTAAAAAGATGGCCCCGCCGCCTATGCGACAGGTGACGGGGCCTTATAGCAGACAGAACCTTAACCACCGATCTGCTATGGGCTTATCCTAGCAGATTGAGGTTCGCAGCGTCTATATTTGATCCCGTTAAAATTGCGCGAAGGCTGGTTGTTTCGGCAAACGAAACCTTGCAACTTTAATGTCTAACCTCACAATTTGCAAAAGGAGACCCCCGAATGGAAGTTTTAATAAAAGATTTGTGCAAGGATCGAAAGAATATCCTAAATTACACAAATCAAACAATCGCCGACAAGGCGGACATGTCTGTAAATACGGTAAACACCTATTTTTCCACCGCATCAAAAGCACCGTCAGTATATACTGTTGGCCCGATCTGTGCGGCTCTTGGCGTGTCTCTGGATAGATACTTTGGGATAAATAATGAAGAAACGCCAAAGGAATCTGCGGAAAAGGATGCCCGAATTTTAGAGCTGGAGCAAAAATGCCGAGACTACAAAAAAGATATTTCCAATCAGGCAAATATTATCAGCCTGAAGGATGAGGCAATCAAGGCGGCCCAAGAAGAAGTCCGACGCCGGAGGCCAATCATTTATTGTCTGCTGGGGATAACCGCTCTTGTTGTGATCGCGTTCCTGGCCTATCTTCTGCACTTCGATCTGACCAATCCAAATTACGGGTTGTTCAGAGCATAAAACGTTTGTTCGATTCTGTAAACTTACTATATACCCGAAATTCTTGCTAGTCAATGGGCATTTTAACAAGTTTCTTGGCAATTATTTTGTGAAAAAGACCGCCCCCGGCGCTGACACACCAGGGGCGGCGATAGGGGTGATAGGTCTGGGCTGTCCATATCACTCCTCCATCTTATACGAGATCGGAGGGAAAATCAAGATGCAATGCCGAAAATGCAAAAAAGAAATCCCGGACGGGAGCAAGTTTTGCCTGTTCTGCGGCACAAACCAAGCTGCGGAAAAGCGCAAGGCGTTGAAGCGGCCAAACGGGACAGGGACGATATACAAGCTCCAGGGCCGCAGGAAACGCCCCTGGGTCGCCGCAAAGGGCAAAGTGGTCATTGGGTACTACGAGCGTAAGACGGACGCTGTAGAGGCTTTAGAGCGCCTTTCCGGCAAGCCTTTGTCGGAGCGGTACAACATGACCTTTGCGGACGTATTTGAGGCGTGGAAAGAGGAGCACTACAAGGAAATCGGCGTAAAAGGCGTGGAATCCTATAACCGGGCCTTTGACGTGTTTGCGCCTCTCCACGATAAAAAGTTCCGGGATCTGCGCACCCCGGACTTCCAGGCAATCGTTGACCGGCATATGAGCAAGTCCCACTCCACCGTGTCCAAGTACAAGCAGCTCCTTACCCAAATGGCCCAATGGGCGATCCGGGAGGAAATATGTACGACAAACTTCGGCAAATTTGTCCGGCTGCCGGAAAGCGTAAAAAAGGAAAAGGAAATTTTTACGGACGAAGAAATTGAGAGAATCGAAGCTGACGGATCGGAGGCCGCCCGCATCGTGTTGATGCTATTATCTACAGGTATGCGGATCGGGGAGCTGTTTTCCATGCGGCTGGAAGATTATCACGAGACTTATGTCATTGGAGGCTCTAAGACGGAGGCGGGCCGAAACCGCGTCATCCCCATCCGGCCAGAGGGGCGGGAGCATTTTGCCTATTTTGCCAGACACGCGGACGGCCCGCTGCTCTTGTCCGGCTATGTTGGAGACAAGGTGCCAGCAAATTATCGCAAGCGGGATTACTATCCGCTGCTGGATCGCCTGAGCATCCCGCGCAAGAGCCCACATTCCACGCGGCACACTTATACGTCTAGGGCCGTCAAAGAGGGCATGGCCCCGGAGGTGCTGCAAAAAATCCTGGGCCACGCAGATTACTCCACCACCGCAAATGTCTACACACATATTGATGTTGACACCCTTGTCAAAGCGGTCGAGGGTTGACGTTACTAACACGTTACTAACAAATCGGAAAAGTTGGAAACAAAGCAAAAGCCCTGGAGCCTTACGGCCCCAGGGCATTGCGCTGGTGGACGATACAGGACTCGAACCTGTGACCCCCTGCACGTCAAGCAGGTGCTCTAGCCAGCTGAGCTAATCGTCCGAAGCGGAACGAATATAGAATACACGACCCCCGCGGTTTTGTCAACACTTTTCTTGCACTTTTTTGTTTTTTTTGTTATACTGCCCACAATGAACAAAGGGGGGCTGGACATGAAACACGCGGCACTGGTCACCGGCGCATCCAGAGGGATCGGGCGGGCCATCGCGGCGGAACTTTCCGCGGAGGGCTGGCCGGTCTGCGTCAACTATCTGGAGCATCAGGCGGAGGCGGAGGAACTGGTCCGCCGGCTCCGTGCCCAGGGGCGGGAGGCTGTCGCCATTCGGGCGGACGTGGCGGACCGGCAGGCGGTGGAGGCCATGGCGCGGGCCGCCGCGGCGGAGCTGGGCCCCATTGGGCTGCTGGTGAACAACGCGGGCATCTCCCGCCAGGGCCTGTTTCAGGACACCGACGACGCGGCCTGGGACCGCATCCTGGCGGTGAACCTCACCGGCGCCCGGAACGCCATCCAGGCCGTCCTGCCCCACATGCTCTCTGAAAAGAGTGGCTGTATCGTCAACATCTCCTCCATCTGGGGCCTGCGGGGCGCCAGCTGCGAGGTGGCCTACGCCTGCTCCAAGGCGGCCGTCGTGGGCCTGACCCGCTCCCTGGCCCTGGAGCTGGCCCCCTCCGGCATCCGGGTGAACTGTGTGGCCCCGGGCTGCATCGAGACGGACATGGTCCGGGTTCTGGGCCCGGAGACCCGCGCCATGCTGGTGGAGGAGACCCCCCTGGGCCGCCTGGGCACGCCGGAGGACATTGCCCACGCCGTGGCGTTTTTCGCCTCGGAGAAGGCCGCTTTTTTGACCGGGCAGGTGCTGACCGCCGATGGCGGCTTTATCGTCTGAACCGTCCGCACACTGAAAAACCCTGCCGCAAAACCAACCGGTTTTGCGGCAGGGCTCTTTTTACGCCTTTCCCGGCAGAGGCAGCGCGTGGATAATGACCCGGCCGAAGCAGGCCAGCGCCCGGCCGCTGGCGGGGGGGAACACCAGATCCGCGTCGGCTCTGGCCCGGTTCAGGGAGAAGAGGTACACGATCCCCGCCGGGTCCTTGTAATACTGCTTGCAGAAAATGTCGCCGTCCACGCAGAAAACGCCCACATCCCCCGCCTTCAGCGGGTCCCGGTTCACATAGGCCACCGAGCCGTCGGCGATGTAGGGGGCCATGGAGTCCCCCTGGATGCGGACGGCAAATTCCGCCGCCTGGGGCACATCGTCCGTAACGGGGATGTAATCGAAATCCTCCCCAAACACCGGCGCCGCGTAGCCCGCCGCCGCAGGGCTGCGGTACAGGGGGATCATCCGGGGCTCCTGCTCTGTTCTGCCGGACTCCAGGTCGTCCCGGTAATCGCAAAGCGCCTCCACCACGGATCGCACCGTCTCCCGCCCCTTGGGGGAAAGGCCCCGGTAGCGCTCCAGCAGCTGCCGCTCGCTGTGGGTCAGGACCTGGCCGCCGGAGCGGAAACTGTCCCGGAACAGGGCGTTGGGGTCCGTCTCCAGGCAGTCAAACAGGCGGAGCAGGATCTCCTCCTTGGGGAAACTGATGTCCGCCTCATAGTTGCCGATGGTCGACTGGGATACCCCCAGCAATTTTGCCAGGGCCGCCTGGGAAATCCCCAGTGATTCCCGGCGCGCCTGCACCCGCTTCCCAAAGCTCATCGAGTTGTCCCTCCTAAGCTGTTTTTTCCATCTTACCTCATGTGAATGGTGGTGTCAATATTTTTAAACAAGTTTCTTGTTAAAACTGCTTGACAATATCGAACAGATGTGCTATTATCTGCTTTGTTAACAAGCTTCTTGTTTTTTTGGTTCACTTTAACAATAATTTTGCTTCCTTTGCGCGATAAAAATCATCCAGTCGAAAGACTGGATGATCTGGTGGGGGAAGGTGGATTGCAGGCCGCCAAGTGCCGCCTGCGGCGGGTGCGTCCTGCACACCCGCTGCGGCGGGCGTCGAACTTTTGATTTGATGCGCTTCGCGCCGGTGTCCATTCCGGGCCTCTCTATCCAACCGCGAATCCAGCGGAGCGAATCGCGGTTGGAAGTGAAGAAAAAGCACGCCCGGCGCATGAGAAAAGCCCTGAGGCTTTTCTCATCGCCTCAGGGCTTTTTCTGAACTGGTGGGGGAAGGTGGATTCGAACCACCGAAGTCAGTGACAACAGATTTACAGTCTGCCCCATTTGACCGCTCTGGAATTCCCCCATATGAAATTTGGAGCTGGTGGACGGATTCGAACCCCCGACCTGCTGATTACAAATCAGCTGCTCTACCAGCTGAGCTACACCAGCAGTTCCAACAGCAGGATTTATATTACCAGATGCCTTTCATTTTGTCAACAAGATTTTTTTGTTTTTTATTATTTTTAAAGGAGGATGATCGCTTGCAGCATCGAAACCGCCGCGTCCGGCGGCAAACCACCCTGCGCTGCACCCTCTGCGGCCAGGAGATCACCATGGGAGAGGAATACTGGGCCTGCAACGGCAGCCGCGTCTGCGCGGCGTGTCTGCCGGCATTCGCCCGGCAGGAGCTGGCCCCCTGCCGTGAGACCCGGGGAAGGGAAGTGGAACCATGACGCTTTTGGAAATGTCCGTCCAATACGCGGACAGCGCGGCGGCCATCCGCGGCCGCATCGTTGATCTGCGCGCGGCGGAGCGGGAGCAGGCGGACGCTGAGGCGGCCCGGCTGCTGCGGCTGCGCATCAACGCCCTGCTCCCCCTCTGGCGGGAGCAGCGGGATCTGGCGGCACTGACCGCCCACTACTATGACAGGAGTTATCACAAACATGGGAAATACGCCCTTTGATACCCGCAGCAGTGAGTGGATCGGCGATATGACCGTGTGGCTCCGGGAAAATTCCGGGGACAACGCGGAGCAGCTGGCCCGGCTGCGCAGGAACCTCCGCATGGCCAGGGAACGGGAACTGACGCCCTGCCAGCGCCGGATGGTGGACATGCGCTTTGATCAAAACATGCGTCCGGCTGAGATCGCCAGGGAGCTGGGGGTCAACCCCTCCACCGTCAGCAGGACCCTGCGGCGGGCCATGGAGCGGCTGCGGCGGTATCTGCGGTATTCGCTGTAAATTCCTCTTGTGGTTTTGGGCGAAAGCCCGTATAATCAAAAGCGGAGGGGCATCCTAACCCTAACCGACAGGAGGGATATCATGCTTTACAACACGCTGCACAACCGCTGGCTGCGTCTGGTGGCCGCCGTGGCGGGCGAGCTCATCGCCGCCGCCGCGCTGAACCTGTTCATCGTGCCGCTGAGCCTGTATACCGGCGGCACCATGGGCGTCTGCCAGCTGATCCGCACCCTGCTGCAAACTTATGCGGGTGTCGATTTCGGCGCCTATGACGTGGCCGGCATCCTCTACTTTCTGGTCAATATCCCCATTCTGCTGTTTGCCTATAAGAATCTGGGCAGGGCGCTGGTGGTCAAAACCATCATCTGCACCACCGCCTACTCCCTGTTTTACAGCATCATTCCCATTCCCACAGCGCCCATTGTGGACGATTACCTGACGGCCTGCCTGCTGGGCGGCATCCTCACCGGCGTGGGCAGCGGCATTGTGCTGACCTGCGGGTGCAGCAGCGGCGGGCTGGACGTCATCGGCCTGTGCCTGAGCAAGCGGGGCAGCAGCTTTACCGTGGGGAGGTTCTCCCTGACCTTCAACGTGTTCCTCTACACCGCCTGCCTGATCCTGTTCAGCCCCGAGGTGGCCATTTACTCCGTGATCTACAACTTCTTTACCTCCATGGTGCTGGACCGGATGCACCAGCAGAACGTCAACGTCATGGCCCTGATCTTCACCCATGAGGACGAGCACATGCTGGGCCGGTTCATCATGGAGAAGCTGGGCCGGGGCGTCACCTACTGGAACGGCACCGGCGCGTACACCGGCAAGGGCGTCCACGTGCTGTGTGTCAGCCTGTCCAAGTATGAGATCGAGGAGCTGCTCCACGCGGTCCACTCCATTGACCCCCACGCGTTTTTCACCGTGCAGGAGGGCGTGCGGGTGTACGGCAACTTCCGTAGAAAGCTGGATTGAGGTGATGGTTACGGGTGAGGAACTGATCGCTGTCCTGGCGGGCACGCCGGTGGATACCCGGATGGGGGTGGACTGCCTGACGGCGGCGAGGCTCGGCGGCCTTGCTTTCCCGCTGGCTTCGGACCCCCGGCGGCAGACCGCCTTTCAAATCTCCTCCCGGGAGGAGAAGGAGGCGGCGGTGCTGGGCGTTTTGCGCCAGGCCATGGCCCAGGGCTGCCGGAAGGCATTCGTATACTGCAATTCCCTGTCCTCCTCGGTGGACTTCGGTCCGCTGGCGGCGGCGACGGGGCTTCACATCGTGACGCCGCTGGACGTGTACCGCGCCCTGGCCCCCCGTTACCGGCGGCTGGGGCTCATCGCCGCCAACGCCCAGGGGCTGGCGGGCATTGAGCGGACGCTGCTTTCCGCCAATCCGGCGCTGGACCTGCTGGGAGCGGCCATGCTGCCGGCGGTGGAGTCCATTGAGGCGGGGGTGCCGCCGGAGGAGCTGGTGGAGCGCCATCATCTGCCGGAGCTGGCGGAGTGGTTCCGCCGCTGCGGCATGGAGGCCCTGGTGCTGGGATGCACCCACTTTCCTTATTTTAAGGAAGCGCTGGCGGCGCGGACAAGCCTGCCGCTGATCGACCCGGCGGAGGAAATGGTGCGGAAATTGAATGAGGCATGAGGGAAGCGGGCGCATCCTGGGATGCGCCCGCTTCCCGGCACCCCGCGAACGGCCTGCGGCCATTCGCGGGAACCCTGCCTCACCTCGGATTGAAAAGCGCTTCGCGCACAGGTGGAGGCAGCAAGTTCTGCTGCTTCTGACAAAAGAAACAGGACATCCAAAGCTGGATGTCCTGTTTTTTGGAGCGGGCAACGAGGCTCGAACTCGCTACCTCCACCTTGGCAAGGTGGCGCTCTACCAGATGAGCTATGCCCGCGAGAACAAGGTGTATTTTAACAAAGGTTTTCCCTCCTGTCAAGCCTCTTTCGCGGATTTTTTTGTTTTTCCCGCGGGGGGGATTTCCGGCGAACCGGATATGAGGAGGATTTGCTGGAACCGGCGGACATTTTTCTTTCGCTGTCCCGTTCAGACCGCGGACGGATCCTCGCGGCAGGGGCTCCGTCCGATTTATGTATCTCATCCCCGCCGTTCTGCCAGCTCCGGCAGCCCCGGCATCCCCAGGCAGAACCGCGCTCACCGGCCGGCAAAGGGCGGCTGCCGCAAGCTGTTTCCCGCCCAGCTGTTCAAGCCGGTCTTGGTGGGCTTTTCAGATATGCTTGATATTCCATATGAGGCGTCAGAAGAACTCATCCGGCGGAAAACGCATGGTATTGTCAAAAAACTATTGACATTGCTATGTGCTTTTACCATTATAACACTGTTATATAACACTGTTACGAGGAAAATCTCCATGGACGATCAATCCACGCTGGAAAAAATTCACCAAGCGGCTTTTTCTGAATTTCTGGACAAGGGCTTTCAGGGGGCCTCGCTGCGGCAGATCGTGAAGAATGCCGGTGTCACCACCGGTGCTTTCTATGGTTACTTTTCCAGCAAAGAGGCTCTGTTTGCCGCCCTGGTGGAACCCCACGCCGCGGCCGTTATGGGGCGGTTTATGCAGTCCCAGACGCAGTTCGCGGAGCTGCCCGAGACGGAACAGCCCGCCCATGTGGGCAAAGAGTCGGCGGACTGCACCATGTGGATGCTGGACTACATTTATCAGCATTACGATGCCTTTAAGCTGCTGATCTGCTGCGCCCAGGGCACCAGTTACCAACAGTTCATCCATAACATGGTGGAGATCGAGGTGGACGCCACCTATCAGTTTATAGAGGTGCTGCGGCGGCAGGGACACGACATCCCGGAGATGGACCGGGCGCTGGCCCATATTATCGCCAGTGGAATGTTCAACGGGATCTTTGAGATCGTGGTCCACGATATGCCCTATGAGCAGGCGAAACGGTATGTGGCCCAGCTCCAGCGGTTTTATCTGGCCGGATGGCACGAAATGATAGGGGTGTGACCCCTTTTCATTTTGACTGTAAGTTAGTTATAGCTAACTAAATAAAGGAGGTATCTGTTTTGAAGAAGAAGTCCAATTTGTCACGGCTCCTGGGCTATGCCGGGCGCCACAGGCGGCTGACGGTACTGGGCTGTACCTTATCCGGTATCGCCGCCGTGCTGGGGCTCGTCCCCTATGTCTGCGTCTGGCTGGTGGCCCGGGAGGCCCTGTCCGGTTATCCGGCTGTTCCGCCCGCCCAGGCGCTGACCCGCTGGGGCTGGATGGCGGTGTGGTTCGCCGTGGGAAATATCGCCGTTTACTTCGCGGCGCTGATGTGTACCCATGTGGCCGCCTTCCGCACCGCCCGGAATATGCGCCACGCGGGGGTTGCTCATGTTTTGGAACTGCCTCTGGGCTTTTTCAGCGGCGACCAGTCCGGGCGGCTGCGGAAGATCATTGACGACAACGCCGCCCTCACCGAGGACCTGCTGGCTCACAAGCTGCCAGAGCTGACAGCGGCGGTGGTGACTCCGGCGGCGGCCATTGTGCTGCTGTTCGTGTTCGACTGGCGGATGGGCCTTTTGTGCCTGCTGACCATGGTGCTGGCCTTGGGGTGCATGATGAGCATGATGGGCGGGAAAAACGCGGGCTTCTTCCACCGCTACCAGCAGGAGATCGAAAAGATGAGCGGCGAGGCCGTGGAGTATGGGCAGGCCGGACAGAATCCCCAGGAAGCCCACCAGCGTGGCCAGATCCTCGCGGCCCAGATTGTACTTAAAGAAATAGATCACCGTGGTAGAGCGCACCACATACAAAGCGAAGTACAGGAAGTTGAAGATCATCACCAGCCAGGCCTGACCGGTCAAGGCCTTGAGGTTCTCTTTCAGCGAGGTATCCTCATTTTGCACGGACGGAGGAACGACCTCCTCCGTGCAGGCAAAGGTGAGGAAGAAAATCAGCATGGCCGCCACGCCGTAGATGCCCATAACAATCACCCAGGCCTTCGGGCTTTTGAAGGGGTCGGCCAGGCCGGGATCAACGATCCCGCTGACAAATTTGACAAAGGGGGTGGTGATGGACATGACGATGGCGGTGCCCAGCAGGGCACAGACCATGCGGGTGCTCACCAGGATGTTGCGTTCGTGGGGGTCGGAGGACAGGCGGGGGACAATGGTGTTCAGGGGGATATTGACCACGGTATAGGCGGTGCACAGCAGGCAGTAGGTGACGTAGGCCCAAATCAGCTTGCCGCTCTCGCTCAGGTCGGGGACAATAAAGGTCAGCACCGTAAGCACGGCGAAGGGCACCGCGCCGATGGCAAAGTAAGGGCGTCCCTGTCCCCATTTGGTATGGGTCTTGTCCACAATTACGCCCATAATCGTGTCCGTGATGGCGTCCACCAGCTTGGTGACCAGCATCATAGTGCCGGCCGCGGCGGCGGCGATGCCGAATACATCGGTATAGAAGATCAGCAGGTAGGAGGACATGGTGCTGAACACCAGGTTGCAGCCCAGGTCGCCGATGCCGTAGCCAATCCGCTTTCCCCATTTACTCATATCGTTTCCTCTCCCCTTTCCATCACAGCCTCAGCGCGCTCATGGACTTCATATCATCCTTCAGGTGGCTGTAAATAGACTTGTACACGGCAAAGCAGTGGTCATACTGGGCATGGCGCTCCGGATCGGGGAGGATGGGCTGATCCAGCACCTGCCAGGTCTTGACCTCGTCATAGGTCAGCAGGCCCACGCCGATGCCCGCCAGCATCACGTCGCCCATATTGGCCTCCACATCATTTTTGGGGCAGACCACGGGATAACCGGTGACGTCCGCGAAAATCTGCCGCCACAGCTTGGATTTGGTCACCCCGCCCGCCAGCAGGATGGACTTGCCCAGGTCCTCTCCGGTGGCGTTCATGGCGTCCCGGAGGGAGTAGGCCACGGCCTCTAAAAAGGCGCGGTACAGGTGGGCCTTGGTGTGGGCCAGGGACAGGCCCACGATGGTGCCCTTGGCGTCAGAGTCCCAGATGGGGCTGCGCTCCCCCATGAAGTAGGGCAGTACGATCAGCCCCTCGCTGCCCGCCGGGAGCTTGGCCGCCTGCTCGTTGAGCACATCGTAGGCGTTGGGGCCGCCCGCCTGCTCGGCCTGGTATTCCATCTGACACAGGGTGTTGCGGAACCACTTGACAATGGCTCCGGCGGTGGCGCCGCCGGCGAAGTAGTAGGACAGCTCCTTGGCCCGGTACAGGTAGGGCCACACGATCAGCCCCTTGCCCTGCACCGGCTTGTCGGAGATCAGGGCCGCGCACATGGAGGTGCCGATGGCGGCGGCGTACACGCCGGGCTCGAACACGCCCAGGCCGATGTTGGCCGCGCCGCAGTCGATGCCGCCGGCCACCACAGGCATCCCAGCCCACAGGCCCAGCTCCGCCGCCGCCTGGGCGGTCAGCCCGCCCACCACATCGGTGGACTCCACCAGCCGCCGGGGCATCATCTCAGCCGGGATCCCCATGGCGCCCAGCAGTTCCTGAGACCAGGTACGGGTGTTCATGTCGAAGATGCCGCCGATGTTGCCGGCGGAGGAGTAGTCAATGGCGATCTGCCCGGTCAGCTTGTAGATCACATAGTCGTTGGGGGGCAGGAACAGCTTTGTCCTGGCCCAGTTCTCCGGCTCGTTGTTCTTCATCCACAGCATTTTGGTGTAGCCATAGTAGGGGTCGGCGCCGTTGTGGGTAATCCGCTGCAGTTTCTCCTCTCCGATGGTCTCCAGCACCCAGTCGCTCTCCTGCTGGGCCCGGCGGTCCATCCAGATCATGCAGGGGCGCACCGGCTTCATGCCGGCGTCCAGGGGAATGCCGGAGCCGCCGTACAGACCGCTGATGGCAATGGCCTTGATGTCCATTTTGTCCACACCGGATTTGGCCACGGTATTGCGGATCGAGGCCTTGGCCGCCTCCAGCCACACGTCGGGCCACTGCTCCGCCCAGAGGGGACGGGGAGTAAGCACATCGGTCTCCTGCAGGTCCTGGGCGATGACGTTGCCCTTGCAGTCGGTGAGGATCGTTTTGGTGCCGGAGGTCCCGATGTCGGTACCGAGTAAGTATTCCATACGTCGTATCCTTTCCGCCTTGCCCGCTTAGAAGCAGGTGAACGCGCCGTCCAGGCCAAAGTCCGCGCCGGTGGTAAACGTGGAAGTATCGCCGGCCAGATACACACAGATGGACTCCAGCTCCTCGGGCTTGCCCAGGCGGCCCATGGGGGCCATGGCATTCCACTGCTCAATCAGGGGCTTGAGAAACTCGGAGGACAGAGTCAGGTCGGTTCCGATATAGCCCGGGCTGATGCTGTTGACCCGCACACCCCGCTTGGCCCACTCCACGGCCAGGGACTTGGTCAGCTGGATCACGCCGGCCTTGGAGGCGTTATAGGCGCACTGGGGCTGGGGCACATTGACGATGTGGGCCGACATGGAGGCGGTATTGATGATGGAGCCGCCGCCGTGGGCCAGCATGTATCTGCCCGCAATGGTATCGGTGAGGAATACGCTGTTCAGATTGACATCGATGTTCTTCTTCCACTGGGCATAGGTCATCTCGTCCGCGGGGGCGTTGATGCAGATGCCCGCGTTGGCGTGGCAGAAGTTCAATCCGCCCAGCTGCCTGACCACCTCGTCCACCATGGCCTGTACCTGGGCCTCGTCCGTCACATCACACTTCAGGGCGATCACCTTACGCCCGGTGGCCTGAGCAATTTCCTGCGCGGTCTTCTGGGCGGTCTCGAGGTCGAGGTCAACAATGGCCAAATCTGCGCCGGCCTCTGCAAACGCGGTGGCGGTGCACTTTCCAATCCCCCTTGCGGCGCCGGTTACAAAGCCCTTCTTTCCGTCCAGTCTCATCTTTTCAATAATTCCCATGATCCATGCTCCCTTTCGAAATTATAAAACCATTTATATAAAATGATTTTATATAATGTATTTATATAATAGCGCCCCATCTATTTTTGCGCAATACACGAATTGTAATAACTTTTGCTTCATTTTTTTAGCTATTTCCACAATAGAACGGCGAGAATCTGTGCAAATCATGCAAAAATGGGTTGTGCTTTTTCAGCAAATGTACTATAATCATTTTATAAAATAAGCTTTTGAAAGGACGGTCCCCATGGAAAAGTTTTCGCTGACAGATATCCGCAGGAAAAACTACGCGGACATATATCGGCTGATCTACCGGGAAAAGCGCATCTCCAAGCAGCAGATCGCCACGGCCCTGCAAATGAGCCTGCCCACCGTGACCCAGCACCTGACCGCCCTGGCCGACGAGGGCCTGATCGAAAAGCGGGGACAGCTGGCCTCCAGCATTGGCCGGAAGGCTGCCGCCTACTGCCCGAGGGCGGACGCCCGCGCGGCGGTGGGCGTGGAGGCCCTGTCCGACCAGGCTACAGCCGTGGTCCTGGACCTGTACGGCACTGTGGTGAAAAAAAAGACGGTCCCCCTGGCATTTGCACAGGAGGACAGCTATTTTGACGCGCTGGCACAGCTGGTGCGGCTGCTGCTGCAGGATTGCGGCATTACGCCGGAGCGGGTTTTGGGCGTGGGCCTTGGCATGCAGGGCCTGGTGTCCGAGAATGGCCGGGAAATGATTTACGGAAAAATTCTGGACTGTACCGGCCTGACCATCGACGCGTTGGAAAAACGTCTGGCCTATCCCTGCCGTTTTGTTCACGACTCCGAGTGCGCCGCCCACCTGGAGCTGTGGCGGGACCCGGCTCTGACCAACGCCATCTACCTCTCCCTTGGACGGCATCTGGGCGGCGCGGTCATTGCCGGCGGGCAGCTGCAAAGCGGACGCACCGGGCGCACCGGCACCTTTGAGCACATGACCTTGATGGAGGGCGGGCTCCAGTGCTACTGCGGCAAGCACGGCTGTATGGAGTGCTACTGTTCGGCGGGCGCGCTATTACGGAAAGGAGAAACACTGGAAAGCTTCTTCTCCGGGCTCCGTCAGGGCAGCCCTGCCCACGGCGCACGCTGGGTGGAGTATTTGGGATGGCTGGCTCTGGCGCTGAATAATATCCATATGGCCATTGACAGTATCATCATTTTGGGCGGTCATATTGCCCCCTTTTTGACAGAAGACGATCTGGCCATGCTCTTCTCTCTGATCCAGCTGCGCACCGCCTTCCCGGAGCGTGAAAATTTCCTGCGGCTGGGCGTCCAGGAGGCGGACGTTGTTGCCATCGGCGCGGCCATTCCCTATATCCGTGAATTTTTGAGCTCTATCTAACGGCCCTCTGATCGGAAGCTCTATACCATACGGATCGACGCGGGCTCCCGTTTTTCTGCGGCCTCGGAACATATTTGCCATGCGCTGGCACGCATCAAGAAATGGGGCGGCAGGATCCGGTGTCAGGCATGACGCGCCCGCCGGGCACAGCCGCCCCGTTCGCCTGCCCGCGGCCCGGGCGGCGCTTAGGCGGAGATACAGCGGGACCTCCGGGGTATGAGAAGGAATCGGCCGCCCTGAACAAGCGGGCCGGGGAGCTGGACGCCATTTTCAGGCGGCTGTACGGGGACAGCGTGCCGGGCCGCGTCGCGGCGGAGCGGTTCCAGGCCCTTTCTGCCGGCTGCATGGGGGAGATGGCCCGGATTCAGGAAAAGATCCCGGCAGGAGAGGCAACCATTCGGGCCACGCGGGAAAAAGTGCGCGGCACGGACCACTTCATCGCCCTGGCAAAACGGTACACTGACATCCGGGAGCCGCCCCCGGAGCCGCCGCGGCTGTTCATCCGAAAGATCGTGGTCCACGAAAGGGACGTGAAGTGGAGCAAGCACGCCCGGCAGACGGTGGAGATCCACTACAACGACATCGGGTATATGGGTGTAACACCGGATGAGGCACGGAGCATGGCGGAATCGGCATAGACAGAAAAGCCCCCGGCAGATACTGCCGAAGCAATATCTGCCGGGGGTTCCGGACACCTATGAAGTTACCCCTGTTAAGGGGAGGCAAACGGTGGCCGCTCTTTTAAAAAGCGGGAAATTACTTCTTGGCCTTCTTGCCCTCCCACTTGGTGACGCAGATGGAGCAGGCGATGTCGCCGGTGACGTTCAGGCAGGTGCGGCCCATGTCGAACAGACGGTCCACGGCCACGATCAGGCCGATGTAGGCCACGGGGATGCCCAGAGCCTCCAGCACCATGGCCAGCATGATCATGCCGGCGCCGGAGACGCCCGCGGTGCCGATGGAGGCCAGGGTGGCGGTGACCACCACAATCACCATCTGCCCGATGGTCAGATGGATGCCCGCGCAGGAGGCCAGGAACACGGTGGCCACGCACTGGTAAATGGCGGTGCCGTCCATGTTGATGGTGGAGCCCAGGGGCAGGACGAAGGCGGCGATGTCGTCCTCGGCGCCCAGCTCAGCGGCGCACTCCTTGGAGACCGGCAGGGTCGCCGCGGAGGAGGTGGAGGTAAAGGCGAAGATCATGGCGGCGAAGGCGCCCTTGAAGAACTTCAGGGGGCTCATGCCGGCAAAGGCCTTGGCGGAGAAGGAGTACACAGCCACGGCGTGGACGATATAGCCCAGATAGGCGCACAGGAGGACCAGCGCCAGGGAGCCCAGAATGGCGGCGCCCTGGGTGGCGACGACCCACGCCATGTAGGTGAACACGCCGATGGGGCTGAGGGCGATGACGAAGCTCATCAGCTTCTCGATCACGGAGTAGAAAGAGGAGACGATGTCCCGGCACAGATTGGCCTTCTCGCCGGCGGCCAGGATGGAGCCGCCGAAGAACAGGGCGATGACGATGACCTGCAGCATGTTGGCGTTGGAGAAGGACTGCCACATGTTGGTGGGGAAGATGGAGACCAGGGTGGACATGAAGCCGCCGAACTCTTTGGCCTCATACTCAGCGCCCGCGGTATCCAGCACGGGGAACAGGCCGGCGCCGTTGAAGATGTTGGCGAACACCAGGCCGATGACGCAGGCAATGGCGGTGGTCACCATAAAGTAGACCACGGTCTTGACGCCCACGGAGCCCACCTTCTTCAGGTCGTTCATGGACAGGATGCCGTCGATCATGGAGAAGAGGACCACGGGCACCACGATGAACTTCAGCAGGTTGACGAAGATGTCGCCGAAGGGCTTGAGATAGTTGGTGGTCAGGTCTTCCAGGCCGGCGAAGTAGCAGATCAGGCCCACAACAATGCCCAGAACAAGGGCAATCAGGATCTGCATGGGAAGGCTTACTTTTTTCTTCATACACTCACCTCATACACAAAATTTTCTCTCGCTTTCTCCTTGAAATAAGTCATTTCATATTTTCGACAAAACAACATACTTCAAATTAGCCATATTATACCAAAGTGCAAAAGAATTGTAAAGCTAAATAGAAAAAACGGGGAAATTTGTAAAGAAAGTGTAAACAAAAGCCCCCGATTCAGCACTTTGCTGAACCGGGGGCGCAGTTTGTCGAAAACCCCTGTTTGGAGAAAAAGCGTTCCGATTCGCAGGGGGAGTACGAGGGGGCGGGAGCCCCTTCGTGTTGAATCGAATGCCTGCAAACGGGCTGCGGCAGCAGCCCGTTGCCCCGCGAAGCGGGAGCTTTTCGGACTGCGGAGCAGGCCAAAAAGCGAGGCATTGTTCAGGCTGTTGAAAAAGTCCGTTGGACTTTTTCAACAGCCTGAACCCCCGATTCAGCACTTTGCTGAACCGGGGGCGCAGCCGCGGTCACTCGTTTACACGGTAGCCGCAGAAGCGGATGGCGGCCTTTGCCAGCTCCGCGGTAGGGTCCACAAGGGGGACGTCCAGCGCCAGGGCCTGGGCCGCCAGGGGCAGCTCCGTGCAGCCGAGGATGAAACAGCCGGCGCCCTGGGCGGCCAGGCGTTCCAGAACGGAGATCATGTCCGCCCGGTAGGTCTCCGGCGGCCTGCCGGCCTTGACGCCTTCGTAAATGACCCGCATCAGGGCGTCCTGTTCGGCGGGGGCCGGGATCAGAAAGGGGACGGACTCCGCCTCAAGAGCCCTCTGATACAGTCCCGCGGCCAGGGTGCCCTTTGTTGCCAGCACGGCGGCGGTCCTGCCGGGAAACCGGGCGCGGCAGGCCCTGGCGGCGGCCTCCAGCATGCTGAGGAAGGGAACTTCGGTCAGCGCCTGGAGCCGGGGCAGGAAGTAGTGGGCGGTGTTGCAGGGCATGATGATGCAGTCCGCGCCGCAGGCCTCCAGCTTCCGCAGGGAGTCTGTCATGGCGGGCAGCGGGTCCGCTCCGCCGGACAAAATGGCGGCGGTGCGGTCGGGGATGGAGGCGTTGTCGTCGATGTAGATGCGGATGTGGTCGTTGTCGCGCTCCGCGTCGGTGAGGAGGACGATCTTGCGGAACAGGTCCGCCGTGGCCAGCGGCCCCATGCCGCCCAGAATGCCGATGGATTTTTTCACGGGAACCACCTCAGCTCCAGAATTCAGGGAACAGCAGCTCGCTGCCCACCTTGACGGTCAGCAGGATCAGGACCAGGATGACGGCGGGCCGGACGATCTTACTGCCGTTTTTGATGGCCAGCCCCGCGCCGATATAATGCCCGGCAATGGAGGCCACGGCGGAAATCAGCCCCACGCCAATGTATACATATCCGGCGGTCAGGGCGGTGAACAGGCTGCCGATGTTGGAGGCCAGGTTGATGACCTTGACGCCGCCGGCGGCGTGGCGGGTGTCCAGCTTGGCCAGGCGGATGAAAATGATCATCAAAAACGTGCCGGTGCCGGGGCCGTAGTATCCGTCGTAGGCGCCGATGACAAGGGCGGCCGCCCAGACGATGAGGGCCTGTTTCCGGGGATCGATGTCGCCGGGCTCGTCGGGCCAGCTGCGGGTGCGCAGGGTGACAAACGCCACAATGGGCAGCACCACCAGCAGCAGGTATTTCAAAACGGCGTCCGGCGTGTGGTGCTGCAGCCAGGTGCCGCCCATGGACCCAAGCAGGGCCAGGGCGACGGACGGCGCGAAGAGCTTCCAGTGGACATAGCCGTTTTTAATGAAGCGGGCGGTGGAGAACACGGTGCCGATGCCGGAGGAGAGCTTGTTGGTGCCCAGGGCATAGTAGGTGGGAAGGCCGGAGAAGGCGATCAGGTAGGTGGGCACGGAGATGATGCCGCCGCCGCCGGCAATGGCGTCCATAAAGGCCGCCAGAAACACGCCGCAGCAGATCAGCAGCACGACCCAGAGGGGAAAACCATCCACGGTAAGACCGGTGAGAAAAGAAAACGGGGACATCGGAAAACCTCCCAAAAACAGACAGTCTGCAAAACCCTGCTTATTCTAGCAAACGCCGCGGGCAAAATCAATACGGACAATGTGGAAACGAAAGAGGGCTGAAAAGGGCTGCCTGCAAAGAAAACAGAAGATTTTGGTAAAATGTTTGCGCACTATGCCAAAGGTGGACAAAAAATATCGTGATATTAGCAAACAAATTGTTTAAATACACCAAAAACAGTCAACTTTTTCGACAGGAGTATTCTTGACGGTATTTTTCGGAAGAAGTATAATAATACCACATATGGCATCAGAAAAACGACCAAAGTGAAAAGAGGATCAAGCGAGGAAAACCAACGAAAGACCCGCGGTTCCCGCAGGGCGGGGGCCGTCGGGGAGAGGAGCTTCATATGGCAAAAAACCAACAGGCCGAGCAGTTCCATGCCGGTACGCTGAGCGACGGCTGGCGCTGGTTCGGCGCGCATCCGGCGGAAGAGAAGGGGCGGAAGGGCTGGAAATTCCGGGTCTGGGCCCCCAACGCCAAAAGGGTGTCCGTGGTGGGCGACTTCAACAGCTGGGACCAGGGCGCCAACCGCCTCGCCCGCAGGGGCGAGATCTGGGAGGGGTTCATTCCCGGCCTGGAGCAGTACACGTCCTATAAGTACGCGGTCTGCGGCGCGGACGGACAGGTACATATGAAAGCGGATCCCTATGGATTCCATACCGAGACCCGCCCCGCCACCGCCAGCAAGCTGTATGACATCAGCGGCTTCCGGTGGACGGACGCCGCTTTCCGGGAGCGCAAGCGCAGGCACCAGGTCTACGACTCCCCCCTGAATATCTACGAGGTGCACCTGGGCTCCTGGCGCAAGCGGGACAACGGAGACTTCATCGATTACCGGGACCTCGGCAGGGAACTGGCGGCCTATGTCAAGGAGATGGGCTACACCGCCATCGAGCTGCTGCCGGTGACGGAGCATCCGCTGGACGACTCCTGGGGCTATCAGTGCACCGGGTATTTCGCCCCCACCTCCCGGTTCGGCACCCCCAAGGATTTCATGTGGTTCGTCAACCACATGCACAAAAACGGCATCACCGTCCTGCTGGACTGGGTGCCCGCCCACTTCTGCAAGGACGAGCAGGGCCTCTACCAGTTTGACGGCACCTGCTGCTATGAGTACAGCGACCCCAACAAATGGGAGCACGCCGGCTGGGGCACCCGGGTCTTTGACTACGGCCGGCCGGAGGTCAAGAGCTTCCTGTTCTCCTCCGCCCGCTTCTGGCTGGAGGAATACCACATCGACGGCCTCCGGGTGGATGCGGTGGCGTCCATGCTGTATCTGGACTACGGCCGCCAGGGCGGCCCCTGGACGCCCAACAAATACGGCGGGCACGAGAATCTGGAGGCCATCGACTTCCTGCGGGAGCTGAACGCCATGGCCTTCGGCGTGGATCCCGGCGTGCTGATGATCGCGGAGGAGTCCACGGCATGGCCCCTGGTGACCAGGCCCGCCGATGTGGGCGGCCTGGGCTTCAATCTGAAGTGGAACATGGGCTGGATGAACGACATGTGCCACTACCTGAAAATGGACCCCTGGTTCCGCCAGGATCACCATAAGGACATCACCTTCTCCATGATGTATGCCTTTTCGGAGAACTTTGTGCTCCCCATCTCCCACGACGAGGTGGTCCACATGAAGGGCTCCGTGGTGGGCAAGATGCCCGGCGATTACACCAACCAGCTGCGCTGCACCCGGGGCTTTTACGCGTATCTGCTGGCCCATCCCGGCAAGAAGCTGCTGTTCATGGGCGCGGAGCTGGGCCAGTGGCATGAGTGGGACTCCGACGGGCAGCTGGACTGGTATCTGCTGGAAAAGGAGGAGAACCGGCAGATCCACCGCTTCTTCAAGGAGGCTAACGCCTTTTACCGGAAAAACCCGGCCCTGTGGGAGATCGATTTCAGCTGGGAGGGCTTTGAGTGGCTGGTGCCTGACGACAACCACAACAACGTGGTGGTGTTCCTGCGCAAGGACAAGAAGGGCCGCGACCTGCTGTGCGCGGTGAACTTCTCGCCCAACACCTATGAAAACTATCGGATGGGCGTTCCCGCCCACCGGCAGTATACCCCCGTGTTCAATACCGACGATCCCGCCTACGGCGGAGACGGATTTGGCGACACTGCTCCGGTGAAGGTGGAGGCGGTCCCCTCCCACGGAAAGGAGCACTCCGCCGCCATCCGGATTCCGGCCTTTGGCGCGGTATTCCTGCGGGGAGAGGGCACATTCCCCAGACCCAGGACGAAAAAACAGGCAAAGGAGCAGGAGAAATTATGAAAAAAGAGTGTATCGCCATGCTGCTGGCAGGCGGCCAGGGAAGCCGCCTGTATGTCCTTACCAGCGATATGGCGAAGCCCGCCGTCCCCTTTGGCGGCAAATACCGCATCATTGACTTCCCCCTGTCCAACTGCACCAATTCCGGCATCGACACCGTGGGCGTGCTGACCCAGTACCGCCCCCTGGAGCTGAACAGCTACATCGGCAGCGGCCAGCCCTGGGACCTGGACGGCTCCACCGGCGGCGTCCACATCCTGCCGCCCTATCAGGGCAGCAAGGGCGGCACCTGGTACAAGGGCACCGCCAACGCCATCTATCAGAACATCGGCTTCATCGACCTGTATGATCCCGAATATGTGGTCATCCTCTCCGGCGACCACATCTATAAAATGGACTACTCCAAGATGGTGGAGCGCCACAAGGAGGCGGGCGCCGCCTGCACCATCTCCGTCATGGAGGTGCCCTGGGCGGAGGCCCCCCGCTTCGGCATCATGAGCGTGGACGAAAACGACATGATCACCGAATTCGCCGAAAAGCCCAAGGAGCCCAAGAGCAATCTGGCCTCCATGGGCATCTACGTGTTCTCCTGGAAGGCCCTGCGGCGGTATCTGACGGAGGACGAGGCGGACCCCAGCTCCGAGAACGACTTCGGCAAAAACGTCATCCCCGCCATGCTGAATAACGGCGAGCGGATGGCCGCCTACCGCTTTGCCGGCTACTGGAAGGACGTGGGCACCCTGGAGTCCCTGTGGGACGCCAACATGGATATGCTGTCTCCCGAGTCCGGCCTGGACCTGGCGGACGAGTCCTGGCCCATCTACGCCCGGTCCGTCAACGCGCCTCCCGCCTTTTTGGGCGGTCAGTCCCATGTGACCCACAGCGCCTTCAACCGCGGCAGCGTGCTGGACGGCGTGGTGGAAAATTCCGTCCTGGCCCCCAATGTAAAGGTGGCCGAGGGCGCCCGGATCAGCTATTCCGTGCTGCTGCCCGGCACCGTGGTGGAGCCCGGCGCGGTGGTGGAGTACGCCATCCTGGGCGAGGGATGCCGCATCGGCAAAAACTGCCACATCGGCGGCACACCGGAAAGCGTGGCCGACGGAAGCTGGGGACTGACGGTTTTGGCCCCCCACTGCACGGTGGAAGAGGGCAGAGAGGTCCGGCCCGGCGTGATGCTGGCCGGCAATGGTGAGGAGGTGTCCAAATGAACGGGCTGCACGGTATCATCTTCGCTTATGAAAAGCGCAACGACCTGCGGGAGCTGGGCGAGATCCGCTCCGCTTCCTCCATCCCCTTCGGCGGCCGCTATCGGTGCGTGGACTTTGCCCTGTCCAACCTGGTGAACGCCGGCGCCACGGACGTGGGCATCGTGCTCCACGGCCGCTATCAGAGCATGCTGGATCACCTGGGCACCGGCAAGGCCTGGGATCTGAGCCGCAAGCGCGGCGGCCTGCGCATCCTGCCTCCCTTTAATTATCAGCAGGACTGGGGCGTCATGCCCTTCCGGGGCAAGATCGAGGCCCTGGCGGGCGTCCGCACTTATCTGGACACCATCCGGCAGGACTATGTGGCGCTGATGGACGGCGACTTGGTGGTGAACCTGCCCCTGGCGGATATCTACGAAAGCCACGTCAAGTCCGGCGCGGACATCACCGTGGTCTGCGGCAACGACAGCTTTGCCACCGACGACGGCACATATTTCGAGAAGAACGGCGAGGGCCGGATCACGGAGGTCCTGTTCCGTCTCCATCAGCCCCGGGGCTACCGGGGGCTGGAGGTCTACATCCTCTCCACCCAGCTGCTGAAGGAGCTGGTGGACGAGTGCTCCGGCAAGGACCAGTTCAGCTGGCGGCGGGACGTGCTGCAGGCCAAGAAGGACTCCCTGTATCTGCGCAGCTATATCTGGAGCGGCTTCGCCGCCCAGATCCGCTCCGTCCAGGAGTATTACGACCGCAGCATGCAGCTGCTGGACCCCGCCATCCAGGCGGACCTGTTCACACCGGAGCGCCCCATCCGGGCCAAGGGCGCGGACAAGTCCTCCACCTATGTGGGGCCTGAGGGCCGCTGCGTCAACTCCCTGGTGGCCGAGGGCTGCCGCATCGAGGGCACGGTGGAAAACTCCGTCCTGTTCCCCGGCGTGGTGGTGGAAGCCGGCGCGGTGGTGCGCAACAGCGTCCTTTTCAAGGAAGATATCGTCCGCAGCAATGCCCAGCTGGCGTATATCATCGCGGACAAGGACGTGGAGGTCCTGCCTGACCGGACGCTGATGGGCCACGCGACCTATCCCATCGTCCTGGCCAAGGGCAGCAAAGTCTGATATTTTGCAAGGGGGAGCCTGCTCCCCCTTGCAATCTGTAAAAGAGGCCGCCCCGCAGGGCGGCCCGCGGGGGGCCTGCTCCCCATGCGGTTTTTCTTTTGAAGCATGGAAGAAGAGAAAAGAAGTGGGAAAGCTCCCTCAACGAATGAAAGGGGTTTTATGTTATGAAAATCTTGTATGCAACCAGCGAGGCGGTGCCGTTCTGCAAAACCGGCGGCCTGGCGGACGTGGCCGGCTCCCTGCCGGAGGCCCTGGCGGCGGAGGGCGCGGAAGTAGCGGTCATCCTGCCGCTGTACCAGCGGGTCCGGGAGCGCTTCGGCGACCAGCTGACCTTTGAGTGCTATGACTATGTGGATCTGGCGTGGCGGCACAGCTACTGCGGCCTGTTCTCCCTGGAAAAGAACGGCGTGACCTGGTACTTCCTGGACAATGAGCAGTATTTCAACCGCCCGGACCTGTACGGCTATATGGACGACGGCGAGCGGTTCGGCTTTTTCTCCCGGGCCGTCGTGCGGATGCTGTCCCATCTGAAGTTCTGGCCGGAGGTCATCCACTGCAACGACTGGCAGACCGCCCTGGTGCCCATTTACCTGAAGGACGACGGCGTGCGGGAGGATCGCTACCGCTCCATCAGGACCGCGCTGACCATCCACAACATCGAATACCAGGGCCGCTACGGCAAGGAGACCCTGGGCGACCTGTTCGGACTGGATTACGGCTGGGCCGCCGACGGCACCATTATGATGGACGGCGACGTGAACCTGCTGAAGGGCGCCATTTTGTGCGCCGACGCCGTCAACGCCGTGTCCCCCACCTATGCCAACGAGCTGAAGATGGCCTATTTCGCCCACCGGCTGGAGAACATCATGCGCCAGTGCGAGTATAAGCTCTCCGGCGTGCTCAACGGCATCGACATGAAGCTGTACAACCCCGAGACGGACCCCCGCATCGGCACCCACTACTCCGCCGCGGACATGTCCGGCAAGGACGCCGACAAGGCGGCTTTGCAGCGGCTGATGGGCCTGCGGGAGGAGCCCCATGTGCCCATTGTGGCCATCGTCAGCCGCCTGGTCTCCCACAAGGGTTTGGACTTGATTTGTGAAGTGCTTCATGATATGATGGAGCTTCCGATGCAGCTGGTGATCCTGGGCAAGGGCGACCAGAAGTATGAGGAGTTCTTCCACTGGGCCGCCCAGCAGTATCAGGGCCGCATGGCCGTGCGCCTGGACTATAACGAGGAGCTGTCCATGGCCATCTACTCCGGTGCGGACCTGTTCCTGATGCCCTCCAAGAGCGAGCCCTGCGGCCTCAGCCAGATGATCGCCATGCGCTACGGCACGGTGCCCATCGTCCGGGAGACCGGCGGGCTGAAGGATACCGTCCAGCCCTACGAGGCCTGGCGGGACGCCGGCAACGGCTTCACCTTCGCCAACTACGCCAGCGGCGACATGCTGTATGTCATCCGGGAGGCCGTGTATCTGTACAAGGATTATCCCGACGCCTTCGGCCGTCTGCGCAAGCGGGCCATGGAGTGCGATTTCAGCTGGGCCCGCAGCGCCAGGGACTATCTGCGGATCTACGCCAACATCACCGGCCAGGTCTGGCACACCCCGGAGGCGGAGGAACCCGCCGTCCAGGAGGAGCCTGTTATCCAGGAAGCGCCCGCCGTGCCCGCAGAAGCCCCGGCGGCTGTGGAGGAAACGCCTGCCGCCGAAGTGCCTGCCACTGAAGAGCCTGCCGCCGAAGTGCCCGTGGAGGAAGCGCCCGCTCCCGAAGCGCCTGCCGCTGAAGAGCCCGTGGAGGAAGCGCCCGCCGCCGAAGAGCCGGCGCCCGCTGAGAAACCCGTGAAGAAACCGGCGAAGAAGGCCGCCGCAAAGAAAACCGCGGCGAAAAAGACCGCCGGCAGGGCGGCTGCAAAAAAGACCGCCAAAAAAGAAGAAAAATCCGCAAAGAAAGGGCCTGCCGCAAAGGCGAAAAAAGACGCGGCAGAGTAAGGAAGATCCATGATACCATATACCACAAAAACACTGGAAGAAGCCCTCACCGCCAAGCTGATGCTGAATTTCGGCAAGACGCCTGAGGAGGCCACCGACCAGAAGATGATGAAAGCCAGCGCCCTGGTCCTCCGGGACGTCATGGCCATCCGCGGCGTGGAGACCAACAAGCAGACCCGCCGGAACCACAAAAAACAGGTCCACTACCTGTCCCTGGAATTCCTGATGGGCCGCAGCCTGATGAAAAACGCCTACAACCTGGAGGTCCTGCCCCAGCTGAAGGAGGCCCTGGAGCACCTGGGCTTCAAGGCGGCGGACATTTTTGAGATCGAGCCCGACGCGGGCCTGGGCAACGGCGGCCTGGGCCGTCTGGCCGCCTGCTATCTGGACTCCATGACCACGCTGGAGATCCCCGCCACCGGCTACTCCATCTGCTATGAGCTGGGTATTTTCAAGCAGAAGATCGTGGAGGGCCAGCAGGTGGAGCTGCCCGACGACTGGAAGGGCCTGGGCTCCGCCTGGCTGCTGCCCAAGCCCGAGGAGGCCCAGGAGGTCTACTTCGGCGGCACCCTCCGGGAATTTTGGGACGACGGCCATCTGCATATCGTCAATGAAAACGCCACCAAGGTCCTGGCCGTCCCCTGCGACATGGTGGTGGCCGGCTATGACACCGACCATGTCAACACCCTGCGGCTGTGGGACGCCCGCTCCACCAAGCCGGTGGACATGTCCCTGTTCTCCCGGGGCGAGTATCTGAAGGCCGCCGAGGAGGAGGCCATGGCGGGGACCATCGCCAAGATCCTCTACCCCGAGGACAACCACTACGAGGGCAAGTCCCTGCGGTTGAAGCAGCAGTATTTCTTCGTGTCCGCCACGGTCCAGTCCATTGCCACCAAGCACCTGGACACCTACGGCACGTTGAAGAACTTCCACGAGAAGAACGTTATCCAGATCAACGACACCCATCCCGCCCTGGTGGTGCCCGAGCTGATGCGCATTTTCATCGACGAGGCGGGCATGGACTGGGACGAGGCCTGGGACATCACCACCAAGTCTGTGGCCTACACCAACCACACCGTCCTGGCGGAGGCCCTGGAGCGCTGGCCCCAGAACCTGATGCAGACCCTGCTGCCCCGCATCTGGCAGATCATCACCGAGATCTCCCGCCGCTGGCAGGAGAAGGTGGAGAATTTCTACCATGATCCCGGCAAGACCCAGGCCATGGCCATCGTCTGGGGCGGCGAGGTCCGCATGGCCAATCTGTGCATCGCCGGCGGCATGGCCGTCAACGGTGTCAGCGGCCTGCACTCCGAGATCCTGAAAAAGGATGTATTCAAGGATGCCTATGGCATGGAGCCCCAGAAGTTCCAGAACGTCACCAACGGCATCGACCACCGCCGCTGGCTCAGCGAGATCAACCCCGGCCTGGATGGCCTGATCCGGGACCTGACCGGCGGGGACGATTATCTGACCCGGCCCCTGACGCTGCAAAAGCTGGACGATTACGCCGGCGACAAAACGGTGCTGGACCGCCTGGCGGAGATCAAGCGCCAGAACAAGGTGGATTTCACCGCCTACGCCAAGAAGACCCGGGGCGTTGTCCTGAACCCCGACGCCATTTTCGACGTGCAGGTGAAGCGCCTTCACGAGTATAAGCGCCAGCTGCTGAACGTGCTGCACATCATCGCCCTGTACCAGAAGCTCCAGGACGATCCCAACGCCATTACCCAGCCCCACACCTTCCTGTTCGGCGCCAAGGCGGCCCCCGGCTACGCGGTGGCCAAGCGCATCATCCGCCTCATCAACTCCCTGGCGGATGAGATCGACCACAACCCCGCCTGCCGCGACAAGCTGCAGGTGGTGTTCCTGGAGAACTACCGGGTCTCCCTGGCCGAGCATCTGATGCCCGCCAGCGAGGTCAGCCAGCAGATCTCCACCGCCGGCAAGGAGGCCAGCGGCACCGGCAACATGAAGTTTATGATGAACGGCGCCCTGACCGTCGGCACTCTGGACGGCGCCAATGTGGAGATGCACGAGGTGCTGGGCGACGAGAACATGTTCCTCTTCGGCCTTCACGCCGACGAGGTCACCCGGCTGAAGCGGGAGGGCTATGTGCCCCAGCGGCTGTACAACCGGGACGAGACCCTGCGCCGCTGCCTGGACGCGCTGCGCCGCGGTTTCCGGGACGGCGTCAGCTACGACGATTTGTACCAGCGGCTGCTGTTCGGCGCCGGCGGAAGCCCTGCAGACGAGTATTTGCTGCTGGCGGACTTCCAGGCCTACTGCGAAGCCGAAAAGCGCATGGCGGCCACCTATGCCGACGTGGAGCAGTGGAACCGCATGAGTCTCCACAACATCGCCCGCAGCGGCATCTTCGCCGCCGACCGGGCCGTGGCGGAGTACGCCGACAACATCTGGCACGTGCCCCACAAGTAAATGACGTAAAAAATCCCCGGCTGCCAGCCGGGGATTTTTTCGGGAAAAATCGGCTCTCCCATGAGATATTTTCGCCTCCTGACGGATATTCCCCATAGAAAGGCCTTTCCAATCCAGCGCAAAGGAAGTGAGACGAATTGACGGACGCGGCATTTGAGGCGGCGGTGGAGCGGTACGCCGACATGGTGTTCCGGCTGGCGTACAGCTATCTGAAAAGCCGGGCCGACGCGGAGGACGTGATGCAGGAGACACTGCTGAAGCTCTATACGGAGCAAAAAGCCTTCGACTCCCCGGACCACGAGCGGTACTGGGTGACGCGGGTGGCGGTGAACGAGTGCAAGCGGGTGCTGCGGTCTCCCTGGCGCCGGCGGACCGGGCCGCTGGAGGAGCTGCCGGAATCGGCGGTGTTCGATTCCCCGGCCCAGAGCGAGCTGTTCCGGCAGGTGATGCTGCTTCCGCCGAAATACCGGGCGGCCATCTACCTCCACTATTACGAGGGCCGTTCCGTGAAGGAGATCGCCCGGCTCATGAACGCCAATCCGTCCACCGTCCAGACCTGGCTCATGCGGGCCAGGGGACAGCTCCACATGAAATTGAAGGAGGCAGAGAGCCTATGATCGACGAGAAGCTGTACCGCGAGACCTTTTCCAGGCTGCATGCCTCTGCGGAAGCCAAGAAGGAGGTCTTTCAAATGAAGGAAAATCTGAGCAAACGCGTGAAAACGCCCCGGCTGCTGCGCACGGCGGCCATCGCGGCGGCCATGGCCTGCGCCCTGGCTGTCACCGCCGGGGCGGCAAATCTGGCCACGGACGGCGCCCTCTTCCAGACGCTGCGGGAGGTCTGGAGCGACGGTTACGAGACCCGCTACGAGGGAGAGGATGAAGCCGGCAACCAGGTGGATATCACCGTTGCGGCGGGCGCCGCCCTGACGGAGGAGGACGGCCGGCTGATCCTCCACGCCGCGGGCGAGGATATCGACATCACCGACGATCTGGCGGAGAAAGGCGCCTACCACTTTGAAAAGGCCACGGAGCGCCGCACCGTGGCGGTGGACGTTGTGGGAACGCCGGAGGACTGGACGCTGACGGAGGATGTGACCGGGGAGGACGGCGTGACATACAGCACCACCTGCACCAGCGAGGATCAGGTGGAGGATGTGAACTTCGGCACCGCCGTCATCAGCGACGGCACGGATGGAGAAGGCGTGGAGAACGTCGTGACGGTCACCACCTCCTCCGGCGGCCTTGCGGCCAACGCCGCGGGCAGGACCGGCGGGACGGATTGAGCCGGATCAAAACAGGAAACCCCGGACAGGCTGCCCTGTCCGGGGTTTTACCGTTCTTTACTGAGTCCCAGCAGATAATCAGTGGTAACACCGTAATACTTGCTGAGTGTGATCAGATGGTGGATGGGCAACTCGTTGGCCCCGCGTTCGTATCGGGCATACATGGTCTGGGAAGTTCCGAGGACTTCGGCGATCTGGGTCTGCGTCTTGTCGGCGTCCTCCCGCAGGTCGCGCAGAATGCGCACATAGGCCATCTCATCCACGTTGGTCACCTCCGTTTAGAGAAAAGTCTTCCTGTACACAATCTAGCATAAAAACGAGAATTCTATGCGGGGGCAATACATAATTTTACTACAAAAATATCACTTTTTCCACAAAAAAGCGGGAGATAAACTTGCTTTTATGCAGAAATTTACTAAATTTTCGGATTTCCGATAAAAAAGCCCGCGAAAGCGCCGCATCCTGCCGTTTTGCTTTACAAGCGCCCGTTTTCCGGGTATAATAAAAGCAATATTTCGTCAAAAAGAGGAAACGCATTATGGAAATCACACAAGGTGTCCGGTTTGACAGCCTGGGCCTGTCGCCGGAGATCATGCGCGCCATCGGGCAGCGCGATATCGAGGTGTCCACGCCGGTCCAGGCGGGCTGCATCCCGCCGATGATGGCCTGGCAGGACGTGATCGCCAAGGCCCCCACCGGCACCGGTAAGACCTTTGCCTACGGCATCCCCATCGTGGAGCACACCGACCCGGAGGACGAGAGCGTCCAGGCGGTGATCCTGGCCCCCACCCGGGAGCTGGCCATCCAGATCACCGACGAGATCCGGGATCTGTCCGCCTACAAGCCCGGCGTCCGCTGCGTGTGCCTGTACGGCGGCCAGCCCATCGGCAGGCAGATCGACGCGCTGAAAAAGCGGCCCCAGATCGTGGTGGCCACCCCCGGCCGCCTCAGCGACCACATGAAGCGCCGGACCGTCCGGGTGGAGACCGCCCAGACCGTGGTGCTGGACGAGGCGGACCGGATGCTGGACATGGGCTTCATCCACGATGTCACCCGTCTGCTGGACAAAATGAACAAGCGGAAGAACCTGGGCCTTTTCTCCGCCACCATCTCCCGGGAGGTCATGGACATCGCCTGGGTCTATCAGCGGGACGCGGCGGAGATCACCGTCCGGGAGGATGAGCAGAACAAGCCGGACATCAAGCAGTTCCGCATGGAGGTCACCCACGACGGCAAGGCCGACGCCATTGCCAGGATCCTGGAGGAGACCGGATTTGACCGCTGCATGGCATTCTGCAACACCAAGGGTTCCACGGAGCGGATCACCAAGTTCCTCCAGATGCGGGGCATCGACGCGGAGTGCATCCACGGCGACATCCCCCAGAAGCGCCGGGAGCAGGTGATGGAGCAGTTCCGCCAGGGGAAGCTGCGGGTGTTCGTCTCCACCGACGTGGCCGCCCGGGGCATCGACGTGGATGATGTGGACATCGTGTTCAACTGCGACGTTCCCGACGAGAACCAGGACTATGTCCACCGCATCGGCCGCACCGGCCGGGCAAAGCGCCAGGGCATCGCTGTGACCTTCGTCGCGGATTTCCCCTCCAAGATCCGGATTGACGACATTGCGGAAAAGACGCGGAACGAGATCACGCCGGTGAAGTTCGACGAAAACGGGAAGCTGTCTCCCGCCTGAGATCAACAGCCAAAATCGGGACAGGCACCGCCTGTCCCGATTTTTGTCTGCCTGACCAGATATGAACAAACTCTTAAACTTGTAATTTTTTGTTACTTTTTTGCGCCGCCCGCCTTTACAAAGGCCCGGAAAGTCTCTATAATACTGGTATGATTTGCGTGAACAGTGCTGCCCAGTAGCGGCACTTGTTTTTTCATCCCCCCTTGAAAGGAGCGCGTTTTATGCCGCGATTTAAACGACTGGCGGCGCTGCTGCTGCCGGCAGCGCTGTGTGTTTCCATGCTGGCGGGCTGCAGCAAGGCCGGGGAGGGCCTCTCCCTCTCCGTATGCGCCGGCGCCGCGCTGGAGACGCTGGACCCGATCTATGCCGAGAGCACCGGCGACCAGACGATCCTGGTCCATCTGTATGAAAATCTCATGCGGGTGACGGCGGATGGCTCCGGCAGCACCGCGGTGGTCCCCGGAATGGCCAAAAGCGTGGACCAGGAGGAAAACCACGACGGCACGGTGACCTATACCTTCCGTCTCCGCAGCGCCAAATGGTCCGACGGACAGAGCGTGAAGGCCTCTGATTTCGTGTATGCCTGGCAGCGGCTGGCGGATCCCGCCAGCCATTCGCCCTATGCGGAGCTGCTGTCCGTGGTCAGCGGGTATGACGAGGCCCGTGTCGCCGGCGACATGGAGCTTCTGCAGGTGAGCGCGAAGAACGACACCACCCTGGTGGTGGTGCTGAACGGCACATACGACTGGTTTTTGAAGGAGGTCTGCACCTCGCCCGCCACCATGCCGCTGCGAAAGGACGTGGTGCAGCGGCTGAAAAGCGTCGCCGTCCAGTCTTCGGAGGACACAGACGCCGCTGCGGACCCCTGGTGGGCCGACCCAACGGCGCTGGTGACCAACGGCCCCTATCTGGCCACCGGCTATGAGGTGGGCATGTCGCTGACGGTGTCTGCCAACGAGCGGTATTATGGAGACCAGAACGGCCCCAGGGATCTGACATTCCACTTCGCCGATGCGGCGGAGGCGGAAATGCTGTATGAGGGAAAGACGGTGGACGCCGTTTGTACGCTGACTGAGGAGCGGCTGGCGGAGCTGGCCGCGGACGAGAACTGGAGCGCCGTGCCGGAACTGGGCGCCTATACGGTGCTGTTCAACTGCAGGCAGGATCTGTTCTCCGACGTTTTGATCCGGCAGGCGATGAATCTGGCGGTGGACAGAAATGCGCTGGCGCAGATCGCCGGCGTTACGGCCCGGGCGGCAGAGGGGCTGGTGCCCTCCGGCGTGCCGGAAAATGAGACGGGTGACTTCCGCGCTGTCGGCGGGGCGCTTTTGGATAACGACCCGGAGACCTATGATGACCGCTGCGCCCAGGCCAAGGCCCTCCTGGAGGAGGCGGGATATGACAGAGGCACAGATCTTGGCCAGTTGGAATACCTGTATGTGGACGAGGGGACCAACGGCCTGGTGGCCCTGGCGCTGTGCCAGCAGTGGCAGGATGTCCTTGCCATCCAGGTGACGCCCCGGGGGATGACAGAGCAGGAACTGTGGGCCGCTCTGCGCACCGGCGACTACATGCTGGCCGGCGTGGATCTGGACGCGGCGGGAAACGACGCGGAGTGCTTCCTGATGGACTGGACCTCCGACAGCCAGGATAATGTGGTCGGCTATGAGAACAGTGCGTATGACACCTTAATGACGATCATTGCCAACGCCGCCGACGGCACGGCCCGGATGGGCTGCCTCCACGATGCGGAGGAACTGCTGCTGATGGACGATGTCCTGGGGCCGCTGTACACCCGCGGCACCGCCTGGGAGCTGCGGGACGGCCTGACCGGGGCCTTCCGGGACGCCCGGGGCTGGTTCTGCTTCTCCGGCGTGATGACAAGGACGACTTAAAAGGAATCAGATAACAGGAGCGGCGCCTTGATGGGCGCCGCTCCTGTGCGTTTTTGAAATTTTGAAAAACGCCTTTGGACAGAAATGACCTGTCGGAGACGGGGCAAAAATTAAGGGCGCTGCTTTCAAGAATATTCGTAGGGGCGGCTATCAGCCGTCCGCGGGCGAATGATATTCGCCCCTACGCGATATTTCCCGAACTCAACGCTCTATTTGGGCGGCTTTCCTGATAGATGGAAAAAACCAAATCAGCGCTTGGAGAACTGCGGCGCGCGTCTTGCGGCCTTGAGGCCGTACTTCTTCCCGTCAAAATAGGGAAACCGTTGCGCTGCAAGGATTTGAGAGGTTGATGCCCTCATTTAATCTCAATTAGTCACCGCAAGAATAGCAGGCTTAAATGAGCTCGTTAAGGCCTTCTGCCCACATCCCCATGCCGTTGTTTTTAGAATAAAGGCCGACAAAAAAGAACGCTGCCCGAACGGGCGGCGTTCTCAATCGTGAGGAGGAAGTAAAAGCGATTCAGCCAGAATATGAGTGACTGCCGAAAAATGTGCCGGGGATCAACTCCTTGCAACCTGCACCACAGATTTATAATTAATGATAACATGACAAGCGGCGCTAAATTATTCTTGAAAAATCATTTCAATACCTTTGTCTAATATTTTTATATTGATCGCACCTGTAGCCTGCGCAATTGCATACCCTTCTGCATCAATAAAAAAGGTGGTTGGCAGGGAATAAACCCCATAGGCCGCAGATGCATCCGACTCCGTATCGTAAAATACAGGGAATGTATATTCCTGCTCTGCAATAAATTTTGACGCGCTGTCCACGGTTTCTCTGGAGCCGTCTGTCATGTTGATCATGAGAAAGTGGATCTCATTTCCAAGCTCCAAATACTTTTCGTGGAAGTCCGGCATCTCCATCTTGCAAGGGCCGCACCAGCTGGCCCAGAAATTCAGGATGACGGGTTTCCCGATGAAGTCCGACAGATGTACCTCATTCCCCTCCAAATCATATACCGTGAAATCCGGGGCAAGCACTTTTTCCGGTTCAGATTCCCCGGAACCGGCTGAATCATCAGATGCAGGCTTTGACGCCTGTGCCTGCTCTGCCAGCTGCTCGGGAGCCATGTCTCGCCCCAAACGGTTGTAAAGCACACTGGCGCCGCTCAATATCAGGGCAAAGACAAGCAGAATGATCATAACAGTTTTCTTGTTTTTCATAGTACCTCCTTAGCTGAGCAAACTCAGAAGCCGCCCAAGAGTCCCGGTGGCCATCAGGATACCAACCAGCACCAGAAAAACGCCGCAGGCAAGGTTAATGGCCCGGTAGTGACCTTTGATCCAGTTGAAAGCCGACTTCAAATAGTCGATCAGCACGGCGCTGAGAAGGAAAGGAATCCCCAGACCCAGAGAATAGGCAAGGAGCATTAACATCCCTTCCGCCACATGCCCCTGCTGAGAGGCCAGCATCAGCGCAGAGCCCAGGAAAACCCCCACGCAGGGCGTCCAGCCCAGAGAAAAGATCACGCCAAAGAGCAATGCTGAAAAGAAATTCATATTTCCGGTATCCACAGACCGGTTGCTGCCTTTGAACAGATTCAGCTTAAAAACGCCCAAGAAGTTCAGTCCAAAGAAAATCACCACCAAGCCGGAAATGATATTCACTGCGGTTTGGTATTCCCGCAGGAAGCTGCCAACGGTGCCTGCCAGAGCGCCCATGGTCACAAAAACGGCGGTAAAGCCAGTAACAAAGCCAACGGCGCCTACAAGTGTCTTTCCTGTGCTGCGCTCTCCACCGCCTGCGAAGTAAGAGATATATATGGGCAGCATGGGCAGCAGACAGGGAGAGATGAACGTGATGATGCCTTCCAGGAAGGATATTACATATTGCATCTGCTCTCACATTCCTTTCCGAAAACACCGGACAGCAGCCAGCCAACCAGGCCCATATACGCCATCGTGATGAATGGGTTAGCGGTCAGTGGGCAGGCTCCGGTGGAGCATCCGACAAAGCAATAATATGCGAGGCCAATCAATGCGCCACCTGCGGTAAAAAGAACTGGCTTCAGCCACTTTTTGCTTTTTTTCATCTCACATTCCTCCTGCCAAATATTCTTCTGCATAGTGCACAGCGGTTGCTCCATCGGCCACGGCGGTCACAACCTGCCGTAATGCCTTTGTACGAACATCACCCACAGCGAATACGCCGGGAATGTTGGTGCGGGTACTCTCATCTGCAATGATATAACCTGCTGGATCAACCTCAACCTGATCTTTCACCAATTCACTGGAAGGTTTCCTTCCAATGCTGACAAACACACCGTCACAGGCCAGAGTGATCTCCTCTCCGGTTTTCACATTCCGCAGTCGGATACCGATCACCTTTTCGTCGTGAAGCAGCTCAATAATCTCGCTGTCCCATCGGAATTCCACATTCTCCGCTTTCATCAACGGTTCATGGTAGATCTTGGTTGCCCGCAAGGTGTCTCTGCGATGAACAACAATTACCTTTTTGCAAATGCGGGAGAGAATCAGAGCGTCTGCCGCAGCGGTATTCCCGCCACCTGCGATGATTACAGTTTTGTTCTTGTAGAACATTCCGTCACAAGCCGCACAGTAGTTGACGCCTTTGCCAATCAGTTCTTGCTCGCTCTCAATCCCCAGTTCTCTGGGGCCGGCACCGGTGGCCACCACAATGGTTCTGGCAAACAAGGGACCTTCACTGGTCTCTGCTTTCTTCACAGTACCGGACAGGTCGAGTGACAGCACTTCGGTAAGCTTTGTCTCTACGCCAAACCGCTCTGTACCACGCTTCATTTTCTCTCCCAGAGAAAAGCCGTCGATGCCATCCTCAAAGCCGGGATAGTTGTCGATCTGCTGCGTCAGCGCCATCTGCCCGCCGGCAGACAGTTTCTCCAAAACCACCGTGTCCAATCCGGCTCTGGCAGCATAAAGCGCTGCGGCATAGCCACCGGGACCGCCGCCCACCACGATCATATCATAGATATGTTCCGTAACATTCGCCTCCTGCTCGCGGTGCTGCAAGGTTTCCTCAATGAAAGCCACCAGCTGTGCTCTGGATTCCGGGGCTACGATAGAGCCAAGAACCTGTCCGTTCTGATAGATCAGCAAAGTGGGGACAACTTCGATCTCCTCGGACCGAGCCAATTCCGGCTCGTCATCAATGTTGACCGCGCCAAACACCAGCGTATCCCGGTACTCCTCCGTAACACTCTCCAATGCTGGAGCCAGACGGCGGCAATATACACACCAGGGGGCTGAGAATTCAATTAGAACAGGCTGCTCCGCCTGCGTGAACTTCCGATAACTTTCTGCATTCATATTCAAAATCGACATCACTTATCGCTCCTTTTGCTCTTATTGTAATCAGTATACCACAAATAACCGATGCTTCCGTGACGATATCACAAAAAGGCAGCTCCGCTGCGCGAAGCCGCCTTAAAGGAGCCAAACAGGTTTATAATTGCTGTTGGATTTTCTCGCACTCTGCACAGATCATCCGCTGTGTTTCTTTCACATCTTCGGAGGAACTCTCCTCTTCGGCTAATGCTGCAAGCAGATGGATCGTATTGACCGATTGCCACAGAGATTCCTGAATCATATGCAAATGAATGGAATCGGCATATGCCGCATAATTCCTCCATTGAAATGATCGCCTGCCGAAACAGCGGCAGGCGATCATCTCAGTGTTTTAGATCTCGGTCATCCACAAACCGTGGAGGTTGCAGTATGCGTAAACAGCCACTGCCTTGTCATCTCCCAGGGAGAAGGTGATATTGGGGTCATCGCCGGGCTTCAGGGCCTTGCGCTGACCGCCACGCTCCGTCTGAAGATAGACCCACTCAATGAAGTGTTCGGGAGCCATAGGATGGTTCACAGCGCCCACATTGACATTGATGGCACCGTCTTCCACCGTGACCACAGGCAGATGCTTTTCACCGCTGGCTTCCACAGTATTGGGCTCCAGAGCCTCCATTTTCTGGCCGCAGCACATCATAGGCACGCCGGAGTCATGGATCACACCAACCAGATTGCCGCAGTGGCGGCAGATGTAGAACTTTGCGCTCATCAATAACTCCCCCTCAATAGTTTTCCGCACGCACCTCGAAGAATGCCTGGGGATGCTTGCAGACGGGGCAGACCTCGGGAGCCTTGGTGCCGACGACAATGTGGCCGCAGTTACGGCACTCCCACATGGTAACGCCGCTCTTCTCAAATACCTGCATGGCCTCCACGTTGCTCAGCAGCTTGCGGTAGCGCTCCTCATGGGCCTTCTCGATGGCAGCCACACCACGGAACTGCTCGGCCAGCTCATGGAAGCCTTCCTCGTCGGCCTCACGGGCCATGCGGTCATACATATCCGTCCACTCGGCGTTCTCGCCCTCAGCGGCATGGAGCAGGTTCTCGGCGGTATCACCCAGCTCGCCCAGGGCCTTGAACCACAGCTTGGCGTGTTCCTTCTCGTTTTCAGCGGTGTGGAGGAACAGGGCAGCGATCTGCTCATAGCCGGCCTTCTTGGCGACGGAAGCGAAGTAGGTGTACTTGTTCCGGGCCTGGCTCTCACCGGCAAAGGCTTCCCACAGGTTCTTCTCCGTCCTGGTACCTGCATAGGGGTTCTTCGCAGGGGCGGCCTCTTCAATTTTCACAAACTTGTCGGCAGGCTGCTTGCAGACAGGACACTTGAAATCAGGGGTCATGGGGCCTTCATGAATATAGCCGCAGACAGAGCATTTCCACTTTTCCATTTTCTTTTCCTCCGTTTTTTCATTGAATTGAATGGTATGTAACAGGGATTCCACCGCATCCGCCGGGATGCCGGGATATGCTCTGATACGCTCCAGGAACGCCTTGGTGTTGCCGCTCTGGGGTAGCATGAAGCCCGCTTCACGGCACAGATCCTCCGCCATCAGCCGGGAGGATTTTTCCACGGCCACGCTCAGGGCATCTGGTAGCTGAGAAGCAATGCTCTCGGCTTGCGCCTTACTCTGTACCAGACCCCGCAGGGCTTCCACTACCTTGTCCTCCTTGGGCTGTTGCACAGGAAGGGCCCTGGGAACCATAGAAATGGCCGAGGATGGACAGGCTTCGGCACAGGCGCCGCAACCAATGCACTTCTCCGGATCGATCACGCTGTTCTCCGTATCCGTGGCCCCGGTGGGACAGACGTAAAGACACAGGCAGTCCTTGGTGCATAAACGAAGATTTCTCACCGCGTATTTTTCAGCCATCATCAAGCCCTCCCTTCCGCTTTTTCAAATTTCCAGCTGGGCACCTTGCAGACTGGGCAAAGTTCCGGAGCCGTATCACCCACATAGACAAAGCCGCAGACCGTGCAGACCCAGACGCCGGTGTTTTCCAGCATCTTGTCCCCTTCGCTCTCGTAACGGGTCAACAGGGATTGGAGCATCCGGGTGACTTTTTCACTCCAGACCTGGCACCGCAGAGCACCCCGATCCGGCTTTTCAGCGGACACCGCATTGCCATAGGGATAGCCCACCGAGAGGTCATTCTCGATGAGTTCCAGCAGTTTTTTGGTGCTGGGCTCCTGCACCGGTTCCGCCTTGGACTGGAAGAACTCTGCCAGCTTCCGGAAGTCCTCCGCCTGCTGGGTCAGATACTGCTTTTCACAGCCTCTTGCCAGGTTGGAGCAGATGATGCTCATTTCCATGGCGGACAGTTCCTTCTCCACATGGGGCTTGTCCAGCGCGGCAGCAGGCTTGGCTTGCTCGGTGTTCTCACGGAACTGGGATTTATCCGCACCGCACAGGGGACACTTCCAATCGACAGGAAGATCTTCCCACTTGCCGCTGGCAGCTTCGTCATAAATATAGCCGCAAATACTGCAAACATATTGCTTCATAGGGTTCACCGCCTCCTTTAGCCATATTTTATCAAATCACGGCACAAATTCCGTGACTTTGTCACTCATTTTAGCCGCAGGAGTGATGGCCGCAGCCATGATCACCGCAGTTGCCCTCGTGGTGGTGCTCTCCGTGGTGGCTGCACATCACATTGGGGTTATAGGCCAGCGTTCCGGCAGCCAGCGCTTCCGCCGCCGCATCCGCGTCACCGGACACGCCGCCATACAGCTGTATGCCCGCCGCTGCCAGCGCCGCCTGGGCGCCACCGCCGATGCCACCGCAGATCAGTGCGTCCACATGTAGCGCGCTCAGAACACCTGCAAGCGCGCCGTGGCCGCTGCCGTTGGTATCCACCACCTCTGAGGATACGATCTTCCCGTTTTCCAAGTCGTAGACCTTGAACTGCTCTGTGTGGCCGAAGTGCTGAAAGACACTTCCGTTTTCGTAAGTAACTGCAATTCTCATGATGTGTTCTCCTTTTGGCTTTGCGTACTGTTGATTGAATTTTTGTTTATAGCAATTGGTGCATCCGCAGGCCCGGTTACCCCCGTTGCAGAGCTGATAGTCTCCGCCTTCAATCCGCAGAGGAAGGCCGTCCACCAGCACATCCGCCAGTTTCTTACGGGCACTGGCGTAGATCTGCTGTACGGTGGTGCGGGCCACCTGCATGAAATCGCCGCACTGTTCCTGGGAGAGTCCCTCTTTATCGATGAGGCGGATGGTCTCGTACTCATCCACCGTCAGGATAACTGCCTGTTCTCTGTTTTTATGGTCTTCCGGCAAAAACACCAGTGTCTGCGGAAAATCACACACGCGCCTGCATTTCTTTGGCCTTGACAATGGACACGCCTCCCTTCTGTTCTTTGTTCTATAAGCATAGTATAGGTTCGTTCTTGGCATATGTCAATTATGTAATTGACATATGCCATTAAAAATTCTATACTGTATTAGGAAAGAGAGGTGGCGCACCATGGAGTTTGAAAGCTATTTTCCCGTCTGGGAGAAACTGACCTCTGTGCAGCAGGAACGGCTTAAGGGAAGTGCAGCCAGACGCACAGCAAAAAAGGGAACCGCCCTCCACAGCGGAAGTATGGACTGTACCGGCCTGCTTCTGGTGGAGCGGGGTCAGCTCCGCGCCTATATTCTCTCCGATGAGGGACGGGAGATCACACTCTACCGTCTGTTTGACCGGGATATTTGCCTGTTCTCCGCCTCCTGCATGATGCGGTCCATTCAATTTGAAATGATGATCGAGGCGGAAAAGGACACGGAGCTGTGGATCGTCCCTGCTGAAATATATCAAAGCATCATGCAGGAATCCGCCCCGGTATCCAATTTCACAAATGAGATCATGGCCACCCGGTTCTCCGAGGTCATGTGGCTCATGGAGCAGATCATGTGGAAGAGCTTTGACAAGCGGCTGGCGGCGTTTTTGCTGGAAGAAAGCGCATTGGAAGAAACATCCATCCTCAAAATCACCCATGAGACCATCGCCAATCATCTGGGAACTGCCCGTGAGGTGGTCACCCGGATGCTGCGGTATTTCCAGAGCGAGGGCATGGTAAAGCTGACACGGGGGGCCGTGGAAATTACGGACGAGGCCGCATTGGAGGAACTGCAAAATGCGTAAGCCGCTGCCGATCCTCTCTCAACTCTTTCTCAGTTTTATGAAGGTGGGGCTGTTCACCTTTGGCGGCGGATACGCCATGATCTCCGTGATCACCGATACCTGCGTGGAGAAAAAGCAGTGGCTGACGCAGGATGAGATGATGGACCTCACCGTGGTGGCCGAATCCACCCCCGGCCCGATTGCCATCAACTGCGCTACTTACGTGGGCTATAAAATGGCAGGCATGATGGGCGCTGTTCTGGCGACTCTGGGTATCGTACTCCCTTCCTTTCTGATCCTCTATATCATCTCCATGTTCCTGGAGCACTTTCTGGAATATCAGGTGATCGCCGCAGCGTGCAGGGGCATCAAAGTCGGCGTAAGCCTGCTGATTATAGATGCTGGGTCAACGATGCTGAAGAAGATGAAGAAAAAGCCGCAGCCGCGTATCATCACGGGATGCGCCTTTGTCATCATGCTGCTGAGCAATCTCTTCTCCCTGCGAATTTCCTCAGTCGTTCTGATGCTGGCAGCAGGGATTATCAGCCTTTCCATTTTTGCCGCAAAAAGCGCACCGGCGCAGAGAGGCGGTGAGGGGCAATGATCTACTTGGAACTGCTTCTGGGCTTTTTGAAGGTGGGCTGCTTTACCTTTGGCGGCGCATATAGCGCCATCCCCCTCATCCGGGATGTGGTGCTGTCCTGCGGCTGGCTCAGCGACGAGGAGTTGAGCTATATGATTGCCGTCAGCGAGAGCACACCCGGTCCCATTATGGTGAATCTGGCTACGTATGTGGGCAGCAGTCAGGCTGGCTTTTTAGGCGCAGTCCTCGCCACGCTGGCAGTGGTACTTCCGTCCTTCTTTGTGATCCTGCTGGTCATGAATCTGCTCAAGGGCATCCTGAAAAGCAAGTATGCGCAGGCCGTTCTGCAGGGGCTGAAGCCCTGCATGATCGGCATCATCCTGGCCACCGGCGCCTATATGACGCTGCACAACTGCTTTCCTCTGGTGCAAGGTGCCATAGTGGACTTCCGGGCGCTGATAATCGTGGTATTATTGGCTGGCTGTATGTCTATGTATTGTATTCTCAAAAAGAAAAAACTCTCGCCCATCCTGCTGATCATCGCCTCGGCTGTGCTTGGGATTCTCATTTACTAAAGAATAACCCCTTCTCACTTCCTGTGGAATCTGAGAAGGGGTTATTGTTATTTGTCCATGCCGCAGGCGGTGGCCGATTCAATGAGGCAGCGGTCGTTCATGACCGCATCGTAGAACCGAAAGCCGCCGGAGAAGTTGTAACACTCGAAGCCGTTACCGGCCAGGATGCGGCAGGCGATATAGCTGCGCAGGCCGCTCTGGCAGATGACGTACACCGGCTTGGACTTGTCCAGCTCACCCAGCCGCTCCCGCAGCTCATCCACCGGGATGTTGACGAAGCCGTCGATGTGTCCACCGGCAAATTCTCCTACGGTGCGGGTATCCAGTAGCGTCACGCTGCCGTCCCGGGGAAGAGCGTCTGCCAGATGCCACTGCTTCAGGACACCGCTGGCAATGTTCTCGATCATGAAGCCCGCCATGTTCACCGGGTCCTTGGCGGAGGAATAGGGCGGCGCATAGGCCAGATCCAGGTCTTTCAGTTCCGTGGCCTTCATGCCTGCACGGATGGCGGTGGCCAGCACGTCGATGCGCTTGTCCACGCCCTCGTAGCCCACGATCTGGGCGCCCAGCAGGCGGTAGGTCTCTTTTTCAAAGACCACCTTCATGGTCATGACCTTGCCGCCGGGGTAGTAGCCCGCATGGCTCATGGGGGACAGGATGACGGTATCCACATCCAGTCCGGCTTTATTCGCATTGGTCTCGTTGATCCCGGTGGAAGCCGCTGTCATATCAAAGACCTTGATGACGCTGCTGCCCTGGCTGCCCGTATAATGGCTGTCCCCGCCGCAGATGTTGTCCGCCGCGATGCGGCCCTGCTTGTTGGCGGGGCCTGCCAAGGAGAGCAGAACATCCTGTCCGGTGACGAAATGCTTCACTTGTACCGCATCGCCCACGGCGTAGATGTCGAGAACGGAGGTCTCCATCCGGTCGTTGACCACAATACTGCCCTTGACGCCCAGTTCCAGTCCAGCTTCTTGAGCGAGGTGGGTGTCCGGAGAAACGCCGATGGCCAGCACCACCATGTCGGCATGGAGGGGCGTTTCGTCCTTCAGCAGCACATCCACGCCACCGTCCTTTTCCTCAAAACCCTCCACCGTGTAGCCCAGGGCCAGCTTCACGCCGTGGCGGCGCATTTCACTGTGGATAAAAGCGGCCATGTCCGGGTCAAAGGGATTCATCAGCTGCTTGGGCCGCTGGACGATGGTGACCTCCATCCCCAATTCCCGCAGATTCTCCGCCAGCTCCAGGCTGATGAAGCCGCCGCCCGCCAACACGGCGGACTTGGGGTGGTTCCGGTCAATGTATTCCTTGATGCGGAAGGTGTCCTCCACGGTGCGCAGGGTGAACAGCTTGTCAAGACCCACACCGGGGAGCCGGGGCTGGGTGGGCTTGGCGCCGGGAGAGAGGATCAGCTTGTCGTAGCTTTCCTCGAGTGCCTCCCCGGTTTCCAGATTGGTCACGGAGACCGTCTTTTTGTCGGGGTGGATGGCAGTGACCTCGTGGCGTACCTTCATGTTGACCCGGAAGCGGGAGAAGAAGCTCTCCGGCGTCTGGAGGGTCAGCTCCTCGGGGTCCTCAATGACTCCACCGATGTAATAGGGCAGGCCGCAGTTGGCGTAGGAGATGAACCCGGACCGCTCAAACACCACGATCTCCGCCTGTTCGTCCAATCTGCGGATGCGGGCTGCGGCGGTAGCGCCGCCTGCCACGCCGCCTACGATGACAACTTTCATATTATCGTTCCACCTTTCCTGTATAAGCGGCGATGCCGCCGATATTTTTGGCGTTGGTGTATCCCATGCGCCGCAGCGCCTTGACCGCCTGACTGCTTCTGGCTCCGCTGTGGCAGTAGACAAACACGGGCGTATCTTGATTATTGACGAAGCCGGTCACCTTGTCAAGGGACTGGAGCGGCACATTCTTGCTGCCGGGGATATGGCCCTCCCGGTATTCCTCCGGTGTTCGGACATCCAGCAGGACAGCGCCGGGCGTGGCCTGATAATCTTTTACACCCTGACTGATGTCGGGCCCTTTCAGGAAATCGAAGAATCCCATACCTGAGCCTCCTCACAGCATGGCCAGAATTTGCGCCTTGGGCCGTGCGCCCACCATTTGATTGACGACCTTGCCACCCTTCATCACTACCAGGGTGGGGATACTCATAACGCCGAACTGGCCCGCCAGCTCCGACTGTTCGTCTACATTGACCTTGCCGACCTTGATGTCGTTGCGCTCGGCTGCAATCTCATCCACAATGGGACTGACCATCCGGCAGGGGCCGCACCAGGGCGCCCAGAAGTCCAGCAGAACGGGCATCTCAGAATTCAGAATTTCATTCCGGAAATTATTCTTGTTGATATGGATAACAGACATATACAAGTTCTCCTATAATCTTTTGTTTGGTGGCTCCATGATAACCGAGATTTCCTTCAAGTTCTGTGATCTTGTCACGAAGCGCCGCTGACGGTTTCGCCCGTCCAGTCATTGATGCCGCCGAACTCGACGATGTTGGTATAACTCAGCTTTACCAGCTTTTCGGACGCCTGCTTGCTACGGTTGCCGCTGCGGCAGTATACCAGAATCAACTGCTCCTTGTCCGGCAGTTCCGGAATGTCTTCGGTGCCGATGGTTTCGTTAGGGATATTGATGGCGCCGGGGATATGCTTCTCTCTATATTCCTCAGCAGTCCGAACATCCAGGATGATATAATCGCTCTCCTCCTCCATCATGGCGGCGGCTTCCTCTGCGTTGATCTGACGGTAGGTGCTCTCCTCCGACTGCGCTCCGCATCCGGCCAAAAGCAGCAGTGCCATCAAAAAGGGTATCATTCTCTTCATAGTCATTCCTCCGTGTTTTGAAAACAAGGCGGCTGTGTCAGCCGCCTTGTTCGTTTTTTAGGCTCTTGCCATACCATCCACACTCAGTACCACGCCTGTAATATAGGATGCTTCATCAGAGGCCAGGAACACAAACGCGTTGGCAATGTCCTCCGGCTGGCCCAAACGGCGCAGGGGAATCTGTTTGATCATCGGTTCGATCACTTCCTTGGGAACGGCCTTCATCATGTCGGTCTCCGTGATACCGGGAGCCACTGCGTTGACCCGGATGCCCTTTGGACCAAGCTCCCGGGCCAAGGATACCGTCAAGCCATTGACAGCGAATTTGGATGCGGGATAGGCGAAGCCACTGGGTTGGCCGGAAATACTGACCATAGAGGACGTGGAGAGAATAACGCCCTTGCCCCGGGCCACCATGCACTCACTGGCTGCCCGTGTGGCGTTGAACACGCCTTTCACATTCAGATTCATGACCTTATCAAAGGTCTCCTCAGTATATTCGGTAAAAGGGGTGCTTTCAGACACGCCGGCATTGTTCACCAGAATATCCACGCAGCCATACTTTTCAGTGGCTTCACGGAACGCATTTCGGACAGATTCCAAGCTGGACAGATTGGGGCTGATCCCCGCGACGGTTGCCTCCGGATATTTTTCCTGTAGCTTCGCAACAGCCTTATCAGCGGATGCCTGAGAACTTGCGGCCAGAATGACGGTAGCGCCTTCTTTCAGAAATTTGTCCGCAGTGGCAAAACCGATGCCCCGGCTGCCGCCGGTGATAATCGCAACCTTATCTTTCAGTCTCATATTCAGACCGCCTTTCTTTTTGTTTATGGCCGTATCATAACAGATGCTGTGTGGTTGTTCCGTGATAATATCACATTTTCTTCTTTGGTTATGGAGAGATTATTTTGTCATGATGCAACTTGATCTATTCTTGATCTATTATTGTTGTATTTCAAGGCTTGTGTCACCATAGGAAGAATAATGATGGCCGATCAGGCAAGCAGATATTCTAATTATGTTAGGAAAGAAAGGGTTGAACCAGTGGAGAGCCAGAAATAAACGATGTTATTCGTTGGAAAATGCTAAATTTACTTTGGGCAGTATTTCTTCTGGACGGTTATAGGTAAGATGTGCATAAATGTCGAGGGTGATCGTTGCCCGTTCGTGCCCTGCCAGATATTGCACAGTTTTGATATCAACACCACCTAACAATAGATTGGAAATGTAGGTATGCCGGAGAATGCGCGGAGTGATCGAAAGTCCTCTTATAGCTTCGAAGCTGACATTTCCTGTTGGTTGCCGGGAGTGCTTGGTTGCTTCGGAAACGACAGAAGTGGGTATCGAACCACACCTGCGGTGCGGTCGGGGCGCATAGTTGCGGAGCTTCTGGAGCGTGGGTGTGAGCTGGAGGGTGTGCCTGGTTTCTACCGTGATCGTGAGACTGGCAGTTGGAAATTGGATATTCGGGCTTCGGGTATTAGGCAACATCAATCAGTTCCGTAGACTGCTCAAGGAGTTGGCCACCGTTCATATCAACCGGATCATCGTCGCATTCGATATGGATGCTCTAATCAATGAAAATGTGCGGAATGCACGGCAGCGGGTATTACAGGAAGGCAGCGATGCCGGATTTGAGATGACGCCAATTGCCTGGGATGAAAAATACAAAGGGATTGATGACCTGCTGCTCTCCTTCAAGGAGGCAAGGGCATCATAAAATCAGTAAGGTCGCTGTTGCACTTCATGAGCAACGGCGACCTTTTTTCGGAGATGACGACTGATATGACTGTGAAAGATATATTAAGCTTCCCAAGCGGGCTCTACACCAGCGGTGATCTTGTGATCATGCGCCAGGAAGGGATAGGCTTCTTAATCATGGAAGAGACACATCACAACTGGGTAGAGTTACGCAGATATGATGAGGCCGGTCTATTGACCGAGGTAACTTACGAACGAGCGTGAAAGGAATTGATGGCATGAATACGAAAATCAACTATTTATATCGTGACGCTGATAACTACAAAGTCCACAATGAGTGCGTTGTTCAAGGAACTATTTCCGCTGAGCAAATCGCAGTTATTCTGGAATGTCTGGATGAAGGAGAATACTTTATCCCCCATCTGGTTGGCCTGCCGGAGAAACGGTTCGATACCTTTGATCCGCAGGTCGATCATCCGTATTTTGAGTTGTCGGAGGATAGCTTTGCGGAAACGATGGAGCCGGTAACTGTCGAAGTTCAGGTAGATGAACTCGTATCAGCATTTTTGAGCTGTAAGGGCAAATGGGACCAAATTGACCCGGATCGGACGATGGAATTGCTGAACATACTCATTGATGAAAAAGTCAATTATGAAGGCGGCCATGGGTATCGGGTTGTCGAGAGATTAGTGGAACTTGGCTTCTCCAAAAAGGAACTCATGGTTCTGAAGTTTGTTGAGAGCGACATCGACCGCGCATTGCAGGAGGACGCAGAAAATGTTTGAAATCTACTTTTCTGACCTTACGCCGGACGCACAAGAGAGATTCTTGGTCTCCTGTGGCCTTTCCAGCGCTGCTGAGGGCAATTATGATGTGTTCCCGATAACAGCCATCTCTATCCCGGAAATGGACAGGGAGAGTGCAGAAACAAGCGAAAATGGGACCTGCAATGAGAAACCTTTGTGAGACCTTTATGCGGCCTTATCATCTGTTGGGCACCATTGCGGCGTATGGGACAAACATCAAATACAAATTGGAGGAGTCTTGGCATGAATGAGGTAAAACACGAGCGATTTTGCCGTGTAGTCGAAAAGCGCATGGCAGTGCTTATTGACAACATCGAAAAGCTGGGTAATTGTTCTTCGCGAGTATCGTATGACTACACGCAGGAAGAGGTTCAAAAGATCATTGACGAGCTTGACTATCAGCTGAAGCATCTCAAGGAGCGCTTCTCGGGGAAGCGAGCCTTTTCGCTAAGCAACAGTGGAGAACCTGATGAACAGTAACTGATACAGCTTTCTGGGGGGTGACGGCAATGGTTGCTCCTCAGAAATATATAAAAACTTTTTCGTTGAACGGGTATAATGCCCCCTGCTTTTTCTCCATTTATTATGAAGGGATATTATACTCATACAATTTGTAAAGCGAGGAGGTATTTGTATGCCCATGTATTCGAGGGAAGAAGCAGCCGAAATCCTGGGAGTGTGTGTCAACACTTTGGATAGGATGCGAAAAGAACGAAAAATCGGTTACTACCAAGCAAGACCGCGATGCGCCGTGAAGTTTTCTCAAGAGCACATCGACAGGTACTTAAAGCGAGTCGAGCAGAATCCCAAAGAACTATTCCGGAACGGGAGGAAGTAAGAGCGTGGCTGCACCAACCGTGCAGCCACGCTCTTCTTTTTTTGACGGTAAAAACGAGGCAAAATTTAACCTCAAATAGTCACCTCAAAACGGCCAAAAAGCGATTTAACCTCAAAAGTCACCTTTGTATATTGTAGTTAAAATAATTCCAAACACAATATATTGTGGTACATTGTGCCAGGTATTTGCCTCCTCAGATTTAGATATTGCAACTTTTCACAAAAGAAAACCCCGGAAAACCGAAGTTTTCCGGGGTAACTGATAACAAAATCAGCGCTTGGAGAACTGGGGGGCGCGACGGGCGGCCTTCAGGCCGTACTTCTTGCGCTCCTTCATGCGGGGATCGCGGGTCAGGAAACCGGCCTTCTTCAGGATGGGGCGGTTGTCCTCGCTGGCCAGCAGCAGGGCGCGGGCAATGCCGTGGCGCAGGGCGCCGGCCTGACCGGACACGCCGCCGCCGGTGACGGTGGCGACAATATCCATCTTGCCGGTGTTGCCGGTGGCCTCCAGAGGCTGACGGACCACCATCTTCAAAGTGTCCAGGCCAAAGTACTCGTCGATGTCGCGGCCGTTGATGGTGATGGAGCCGGTGCCGTTGGGGAACAGATGGACGCGGGCCACGGAGGACTTCCGGCGGCCGGTGCCATACAGATAGGGCTTCTTAGACTGATACATTCTCTTACTCCTCCTTATTCGACGTCCAGAGCGACGGGCTTCTGGGCCTGCTGCTCGTAGTTGGCGTCAGCATAGATGTGCAGGCGCTTCAGAGAATCCTTGGCGAGGGTGTTCTTGGGCATCATGCCCTTGACAGCCACTTCCATGGCCAGCGTGGGCTTCTCCTGCATCAGGATGCGGTAGGGGGTCTCCTTCAGGCCGCCCACCCAGCCGGAGTGACGGCGGTAGATCTTCTGGGTGCCCTTGTTGCCGGTCAGGACAGCCTTGCCGGCGTTGATGATGATGACGTGGTCGCCGCAGTCGGCGTGGGGAGTGTAGGTGACTTTGCCTTTGCCGCGCAGCAGGTCGGCAGCCCGGACGGCGGTCTTGCCCAGGGGCTTGCCGGCGGCGTCCAGGATGTACCACTTACGCTCAATGTTGGCCTTGTTTGCCATAAAAGTGGACATGGTGTTTCCTCCGTATCATATATTTGCATTTGCTTTACAAATCAAGAGCTCCAGGTTAAAATCGGAGCAAGGATATTTATACCACGGAGGACGGGCGCTGTCAACAGAAAAATGATTTATAGCCGGAAAACCTCTTGATTTCTCCGATTTTCTCGTGATATCTTTAAAATGCTGACTTTCTATTTTTAAAATCGGCGCGGAGAAAGCGCGAAGAGGCGGCCGGCCCCTTCGCGCGGGAATCTCCTATGCGGACTAGAGCACCCACTGCACCAGCAGCAGCAGGACGAAGCCCGGCAGGCCCAGGATGCCGATGACCAGGGCGTTCAGCAGGTTCAGCCCCAGGGTGATGCCGGTGAAGGCGGAGGTCAGCGTGACCGCCCACAGCGCCAGAAAGCCCAGCAGCGTATTTGCCAGCAGCTTCAGCGCCAGCCGGAGCGGCGTGCTGAACACCCGCAGCAGGGCGATGAGAAAAAAGCCGGCCAGGATGGCGGCAATGGCTTTTTGGGTCAGGTCCATGCGGCCCCTCCTTCGGCATCACCGCCGCCCTGGGGCGAGGGCTCCCCCGTGCCGCCGCGCCGGCCGGCGGCGCCGAAGGCGGGCAGGGCGTCCGGGCTGCGCTCCTTGATGGAGCGGATGAGGTAATTGCACCGGGCCTTCACCGCACTGATCTGATAGATGCAGGACTCCACCAGCTCCGGATCCAGGGCCTGGTTGAACTGACAGTAGGCGTGGGCCAGGTCCGCCTGCGCGGCCTGCAATTCGGCCTTCAGGGCCAGCAGCTCCGGGTCGGGTCTGAATTTTTTAAAAAATAAAACGGATCTCATAATTGCCCCTCCTGTCTATAACAATATGGAGAGTTTGGACAATTATGCCAGTTTTCATGCAAACAGGAGGGAAAATCATGGCAGCTGAGCGGGAGCTTTATATGCGGCAGGCCCTGGAACTGGCCAGGGAGGCCGCCGCCGCGGGGGAGGTCCCCGTGGGATGCGTCATCGTCCGAAACGGCCAGGTGGTGGGCCGGGGCCGCAACCGGCGGGAGGAAAAGCAGGCCACCGCCTCCCACGCGGAGATGGAGGCCATCGCCCAGGCCAACGAAACCCTTGGCACCTGGCGGCTGGAGGACTGCGAGCTGTATGTGACGCTGGAGCCTTGTCCCATGTGCGCCGGGGCGATCCTGAACGCCCGCGTCCGGCGGGTGTGGTACGGCGCCCGGGATGCTGCCATGGGGGCCTGCGGCGGCGTGACGAACCTGTTTATGGAGCCGTTCCCCAACCGACCCGCCCTGGTGGGCGGCATTCTGGGGGAGGAGTGCCGGGCGCTGCTCTCCGCTTTTTTCGGGGGCCTCCGGCAGAAACAGGAAAGTTGACATAAAATATTTTTCGAATTTAAGACTTTTGTAACAATTGCTGCTGGTTTGCTTAACAACTCTCCGGTATCGTAATACTTGCAAGAGACAAAACTTCTTTTCATCCAATCTTCCAAACCATAAGGAACAGGGCCAGCCGAAAGGCTGGCCCTGTTCCTTCAGTTTGTCAAAAACCCGTATTTGGAGAAAAAGCGTTTCGTTTTGCGGGGGGAGTACGAGGGGGCGGGAGCCCCCTCGTGTTGGACCGAATGCCTGCAAACGGGCTGCGGCAGCAGCCCGTTGCGCCGCAAAGCGGCATGCGCATCTCTCCGTGCAGTCTGGCGAGGCCCGCTCCTTTGGGCAGAGGCTGCTTTTTGCGCCGCAAAGCAGACAAAAAGCGAGGCGTTGTTCAGGCTGTCAAAGCGTGTCGAATTCTGTGGCTTTTGCGGGGCGGTCATGCTATGATAGAGCCATGGCCCCGATATGCCCAAGGCGGAGGAGCAGGAAGCCCAGCAGGGTCAGCGCGCCGCCGGCATACAGCAGGATGGAGGAGAGATAGGGTGAGCCGTCCGCCAGCGCGGCGGCGGACAGGATGACGGCGGCCCCGGCATAGAGGGCGAAGCGGCGGGTCCGGCCGGAGCGGAAGGCGAAGGAGGACAGCCGGTAGAAGCCCAGCGTCAGGAACACCAGGGCCAGCAGCTCGACATAATATGCCGCCAGGGACGGATCGACGGAGTCCATCCGATAGGTCAGCACCAGCCGCACCACCAGGGCTGTCGGCGGGATCAGCAGCAGATTGCCGTTGGCGGCTTTCCCGGCGGCGCCCTTTTGGGCGCGGCAGGAGAGCAGCGCGGAAAACAGCCCCCCGGCGGAGGCCAGGGAGAGCAGCCCCATCAAAAGCTGGAGCGGGGGGGAGAAGGCGGCGGAGCCCGCCTGCGGAACGGGGACCGCCGCCCCATAGGCGGGGTCCGCGGCGGCGGAGAGCTGCGCCAGCAGATTCCCGCGGCTCACGCCCTCATAGAGATCCGCCAGTCCGGACAGGGCCATGAAAAACACGCCGGCCACCGGCAGGGCCAAAAGCCTTGCGTCGCCGGTGGAAAAATCCGCCGGGAAAGCGGGGCCCGCCTCCGTCTCCTGGGGCAGCTGCCGTGCCAGCAGGAGCAGCAGGACCGCCAGCGCCGCCAGCAGGACCGCCAGCGCGATCCCGGCGGGAGCGCCGGGGATGGACAGGCCGGTGCCGGCCTCAAAGCCGGTGCGCTTATGGATCAGCCGCAGCACAAAGGCAGCCGCGGCCCCCAGCACCGCCGTTAGAGGAAATATCCATTGTTTTTTCATATCAAAGACATCCTTTCGGACGAAAATACAGACGGAAATACCGCTAGTAGTATAGCACGATCACTTTCGTTTGTCCATGCCGGGTCTCATGTTCCGCCGCCCGGGCGCATATCATGGAGGGACAGGCCCGTCCCGGGGAAACGGAAGAGGAGGAGACCATGAAACAGAAAAATCAAGTCCGGCAGAGCGTCGCCGTGTCGGCGCTGCTGCTGGCGGCGCTGTTCCTGCTGCCGCTGGCGGTCATCGCGCCGTTCCGCTCGGAGCTGTTCGCGTGGGAGCAGCCTGTGGACGAAACGGAGGGCGAGCCCTTCGCCAGCGGTGAGCTGGACGGGAAAACCGTTCTGAAAGTCCTGAACGGCGGCCAGGTGGAGGAAATGGACCTGGGGGCCTATCTGGTGGGGGTGGTCCGGGCGGAGATGCCCGCCTCCTTTGAGCCGGAGGCCCTGCGGGCCCAGGCGGTGGCGGCCCGGACCTATACCCTTTATAAAATGCAGACCGGCAGCAACCACGGAGACACCGCCGATATCTGCACCGATTCCACCTGCTGCCAGGCGTATATCAGCGAGGAGCGGGCCAGAGCCAACTGGGGCGATGACGCCGACGAATATGAGCGGAAGATCGAGGACGCCGTGACCTCCACCGACGGACAGACTATTTTGTACGGCGGCGTGCCCATCCTGGCGGTGTTCCACTCCTCCTCGGCGGGCCTGACCCGGGCGGCGGGGGAGGTCTGGCTCAACGATCTGCCCTATCTGCAGGCGGTGGACTCCCCGGAGGCGGGGGACAGCATCCCCAACTACTACAGCCGGGTGGAATTCACGGCGGAGGACTTCAAAACAAAATTTTTGGCGGCCCACCCCAAGGCGGATCTCTCGGGCCCCATCAGCGGCTGGCTGGCGAACGCCGTGACCGACGGCGCCGGCAGTGTCGTCACGCTGTCCGTGGGCGGCGTGAGCATGAAGGGGACGGAGCTGCGGACCATCCTGGGGCTGCGCTCCGCCTGCTTTGAGTGGGAGATCCAGGACGGCGGGCTGGTCTTTTTCGTCACCGGCTACGGCCACGGCGTGGGCATGAGCCAATACGGCGCCAACCAGATGGCCAGGGAGGGGGCGGACTACCGGGAGATCCTGACCCACTACTATACCGGCGTGACCGTGGAGCCATATAGCTTTACAAATCCCGGCGAACCGTGATAGAATAAAATATTCCAAAGAGACAGGAGGAAGCGGTATGAAAAAAAGGGCGGCGCTGCTGCTGTGTGCACTGCTGATCCTGCAATTGGCGGCCTCCCCCGCGCGGGCGGCGAACGAGGTGTACTTCCTGGCGGCGGAGGAGAACGTGCTCCCCCTGTCCGGCGCGACGATGCCCGTCTGGCATAACGGCTATTTGTACATTCCCGGGTCCGTGTTCACCGGGAGCACGCGGAAGTCCCTGGGCGTGTCCTACTATTGCGGCACGGACGCCAAGACCATCATCCTGTACAGCGGAAATGACCGGACGCTGTATTTCGATGTGGACAAGAGCTATGTGACGGACGTCTCCGGCGCGGTCTACTATCCCGGCGCGATTCAGCGCGGCGGCAATGTGTTCGTGCCCGCCGCCATGGTGGCGGATTTCTTTGGCCTGCAGTACTCCGTTACCAAGGTCAGCAGGGGCTATCTGGTCTGGCTGCGGAAACCGGGCTTCGGCCTGTCGGACAAAAACTTTGCCGACGCGGCGTCCAGAGCCATGGCGGAGCGCTACAACGACTATCTGAAAGAACTGGAGGCCTCCCAGGCGCCCGCTGTTCCGGAGGACACCGGCGACACGGGGACCGTGATCCAGGGAAAGGGCATCTTTTTGTGCATGGAGGCGGGAGACGGGAGCGCCGCCATTCTGGACGCGCTGGACCGGTATGACGCCCAGGCCGCCTTTTTCTGCACCGTGGACTTTCTGCGCCAGCAGGGGGACCTGCTGCGGCGGATGACGGCCACCGGCCAGACCGTGGGGATCCTGGCGGATGCGTCAGACCCGGAGCGGACGGTGGTCCAGCAGCTGGAGGAGGGCAACCGGGCGCTGGCCCGGGCCACCTGCGGCAAGACCCGGATGGCCCTGATCCAAAACGGGAACGACCAGGCGCTGCAGGCGGCCCGGGACGCGGGCTACTGCTGCGTGACGCCGGATCTGGACCGCACGGCCTACGGCCTGCGGAGCGGCTCCAACGCCTCCAGCCTTCTCAAAAGGGTGTCCGCCTATCAGGGCGACGTGACGGTATGGCTGGGGGACACCGCCGACGCGGTGGGTCTGCGGGCCTTCCTGCTGACGGCCGAAAATGCCGACGGCCGGTGTCTGGCGCTGACGGAAACGGCGTAAGCCCCGCAGTATTTACAGAAAATTCAACACACTGTCCCTGAAACGGGTATAATGAGAGCAAAGAAATGCAAAACTGGGAGGGAATGCTATGGGCCGCAATATTCTGGTGGTGGAGGACGACCGCAATATCTCTGACCTCATCCATATGTATCTGGTGAAGGAGGGCTTCGACGTCCGCATCGCCGGCGACGGCGGGAAGGCCATTGAGGAATTTCAGAAGGAAGTGCCGGATCTGATCCTGCTGGATATCATGCTGCCTGTGATGGACGGCTGGGCGGTCTGCGCCAAGATCCGGGAGACCAGCAAGGTCCCCATCATCATGCTGACGGCCAAGAGCGAGGTCTTTGACCGCATCCAGGGCCTGGAGATGGGGGCGGACGACTACATCGTCAAGCCCTTTGAGATGAAGGAGCTGATCGCCCGCATCAACGCGGTGCTGCGGCGCACCGAGATCCCCAACGATACCAGCAAGTGCCTGACCTTTGACAAGCTGGTCATCAACCTGGACTCCTACGAGCTGACGGTGGACGGCAAAAAGGTGGACACCCCGCCCAAGGAGCTGGAGCTTCTGTACCACCTGGCCGCCACGCCCAACCGGGTCTACACCCGCAACCAGCTGCTGGACGAGGTGTGGGGCTTTGACTACTTCGGCGACAGCCGCACGGTGGACGTGCACATCAAGCGCCTGCGGGAGAAGGTGGAGAATGTCTCTGACCAGTGGGCGCTGAAAACGGTCTGGGGTGTGGGATATAAGTTTGAGCTGACCGGCGCCAAGACGGCGGAGAAGGCGGAAGGATGAAGCGGTTAAAAAAGCGGTTTCAGGGCATTTACTGGCGGCAGCTGTTCGTCACTGCCGGCGTGGTGATGCTGACGCTGATCCTGCTGGGCGCGTCGTTTTTCTCCCTGAGCTATAACTACGCCAGAGAACAGAGAAGCGAGGAGGTCGGGAGCAAGGCCCGGGTGATGAGCCAGCTCTCCGTCAGCTATCTGGAAAGCGGGCGGTATCTGGACATCGATGAGCTGCGGGACGACCCGGACTTTCAGCGGCTGGCCTCCTTCGCGGCCACGGTGTCCGACGTGCATTTCATGATCTGCGACACCGAGGGCCACGTCCTGCTGTCCACGGACGCGGCGCTGGACGGCATGGTGGTGACCATGCCGGAGGATATGACCCGGGAGATCGGGGAGCGAGGCTCCGCCTCCCGGCGCTCCACATTGAACGGCCTGTATGACAGCAAACGCTTTGTGGTGGGCGTTTCCGCCGTGAATCCCGTCAGCCAGGAGCAGGTGGGCGAGGTGTTCGCCGTATCCACCATGGCGTCGCTGGACACCATGTGGCAGGGCTTTGTGGGACTGTTCTTCATGACGGCCATGGTGTCGCTGATGGTGGCCTTCATGGTCTCCTCCGTCACCGCCATGCGGCAGGTGAAGCCCATCCGGGAGATGGTCCAGGCCACCCGGCGGTACGCCGAGGGCGACTTTGACATCCGGCTGAACGACTATGGCCGGGACGACGAGGTGGGGGAGCTGGCCGCCTCCTTCAACAACATGGCGGAGAGCCTGCAGCAGACGGAGCGCCAGCGCCGGGAATTTATCGCCAACATCTCCCATGAGCTGAAAACCCCCATGACCACCATCGCCGGCTATACCGACGGCATTCTGGACGGCACCATCCCGCCGGAGAACGAGCGGCAGTATCTGCAGATCATCTCCGATGAGAGCCGCCGGCTGAGCCGGATGGTCCGCCGGATGCTGGATGTCAGCCAGCTCCAGGCCATCGACCCCCTCCGGAATGGCAGCCATTTTGACATCTGCGAGAGCATGCGCCGGGTGCTGATCTCCATGGAGAAAAAGATCACGGACCGGAACCTGGACGTGGAGGCCGACATTCCCGAAGAGCCGATCCTGGTCCTGGGCGACAACGACATGATCACCCAGGTCATCTATAATCTGCTGGAAAACGCGGCGAAGTTCGGCCGGGCGGGCTCCACGCTGTATCTGGGCGTTACGGTGATTGACGGCAAGGCCCGGGTCACCGTGCGGAACCTGGGGGACACCATCCCGGCGGAGGAGCTGCCGCTGCTGTTTGAGCGCTTCCACAAGAGCGACAAGTCCCGCAGCGAGGACAAGGACGGCGTGGGCCTGGGGCTCTATATCGTCAAGACGATTCTGGAGCAGCACAAGGAAAAAATCAATGTGACCAGCGAGAACGGCGTGACCACATTCTCCTTCTCCCTGGCCACGGAATGAGGAATCATGGAAGAGCGCAATGAGACCTGTCGGCCGGAACGCCTTCCCGGCGAGGTCGTGGAGACCTATCGGCAGCCGGACCCCCGGGAGGTGGTGGAGACCTATGCCCGCCCTCTGCCGGGCGCCCGTCCTGCCGGGACGCTGCTGAAAACCGCCGCCAGGAAAAAGCGCAGGAAGGGCCTTTGGATCTTCCTGGCCGTTTTCGCCGCGGCGGCACTGCTGGCGGCGGGGGCGAGGCTTCTGGCACAGCGGTATGACCGCGCCCACAGGGACCCCTTTGAAAAATTTTATGAGGAATATCACCAGGAGGAGATCAGCGGGGAAATCACGATCCCGGCCTGGCCCACCGGGCAGGGCGTCAAGCTGCCGGTGCTCCGGGAGCACGACCGGGCCCTGACGGCCCAGGAGATCTACAGGCTGGTGAATCCCTCGGTCGTGACGGTGATGGCCTATCTGGGAGATGTGGGGATGTCCGTGGGAACCGGCGTTGTCTTCACGTCCGACGGCTATCTTCTCACCAACTATCATGTGGTGGAGGGCAGCTGGCAGTGCGTTGTGGCGCTGGACACCGGGTACAGCTATGAGGCGAACTATGTGGCCGGGGATCAGGAAAACGACCTGGCGGTTTTAAAGATCGTCGGGGCGGAGGAGCTGCCCGCCGCCGAATTCGGCGACTCCGACCTGCTGACGGTGGGCGATAAGGTGTATGCCATCGGCAACCCCCTGGGCGTGGAGCTGCGGGGGACGCTGACCGACGGCATCGTCTCCGCCATCAACCGGGATGTGGAGGTGGACGGCCGGACCATGACGCTGATCCAGACCAACGCCGCGCTGAACTCCGGCAACTCCGGCGGCCCGCTCATCAATGAATACGGCCAGGTAGTGGGCATCAACGTCATCAAAATGAGCTCGGATTACTCCAATGTGGAGGGGTTGGGCTTTGCCATCCCCTCCGCCTCCATGCAGCGCATTGTCAATGATCTGCTGGAATACGGCAAAGTGCAGCCGGAGCCAGTGCTGGGCGTGACGGTCTACCAGATTGGCGTGCAGCTGGAGGAGGAGCTCTGGGGCCTGGAGGTCAAGGAGGTGACGCCGGATTCCGCCGCCGACAAAGCGGGGATTCAGGTGGGCGACTTCGTCACCTCCGCCGGCGGCGAGGCGCTGTATACCAGCCAGGACCTGCTGCGGATCCGGCGGCAGTATTATCTGGGCGACGAGCTGCCCATGACCATCTGGCGGGACGGCGAGATCCTGGAGGTCACGCTGCAACTGGAGCAGACCGCCGAGGATGTGGAGGCGCCCGCCGCCGGCGGGACATACGAGCTGCCGCCCGACAGGACGTCTGAACTGCCGTAATAGACGGGAATATGCAAAAACAGTGACCTTGCACAAGGTCACTGTTTTTTCTTCTGCGGCAGGATCAGGCTGACGCCGGAGGCCAGCAGGTAGACGCCGAAGGGCCTGCGCAGGATCTCCACATCCACCGCTGTGGCGATCCAGGCCCCAAGGGCGGCGGCGATCACCGCGGCGGGCACGGCCTGCTTCAAAGTGGGCTTGTCCAGATAGCCGCCCTTGGCGTGGCACACCAGGGCGCTGGCGGCGGTGGGCAGGAAGAACAGCAGGTTGATGCCCTGGGCAGTCCGCTGGTCCACGCCTAAAAACAGCGTCATCACCAACAGCAGCAGCGTTCCGCCGCCCACGCCCCAGGCGGAGATGACGCTGGCCCCCAGGCCGCAGAGAAAGGGAAGCAGCCAATCCGTCACAGCAGATATTTCACCCCCGCGTAAAAGAGAAAGGCGGCAAACAGCCATTTCAGCAGCTTTGTGGAGACCCTGCCGTACAGCTTTCCGCCGAGGAAACCGCCGATGAGCCCGCCGGCCAGATAGGGCAGGGCCGCGTACAGGGAAACGCCGCCCCGCCACAGGTACACGGCGGCGGACACCAGGCACACCGAAAAGATGACCCCCACGCAGGTGGCATACAGCTTTCGCTGGGCAAGGCCGCCCCACCGGGACAGGATGGGCAGGAACACCATCCCGCCGCCGCCCCCGAACAGGCCGTTGGCCAGACCCGCCGCGGCTCCGGCGATCCGCGCCGGCCAGTTGGACTTCATCGCACCGCCTCCCCTGCGTATGTAGCGGGAGCCTTGGGAAAGGGCGGCCCTTCCCCAAAGCCCCCGGCGCGTGGTTATTTCAGCTTGAAGCTCTGGCAGTCGGTGCACTCCACCATGGTGGGGTTGGTCTCGTGGGTGCCCACCTGGATCTCGGTCAGACCGCAGTACTGGGTGTCCTGGCAGTGATGGGCGCAGTTGTTCACCGTGCACTTGATGCTCTGGTTGGGGGTGCATTCGCAGCCGCCGTTGGTGCAATCTTTCATCATGAGAGGGTTCCTCCTGCTTGAAGAATTTTGGCTCTTCGCCGGTAGCTAGTGTGCGCAGACGGCATGTGATTATGCATGGAAAAAGCGGCGCCCAACCGGGCGCCGCTTTGGCTGATCGTGAAATTATTGTGCTTTTTTCAAGTTGGCAACATCTCGGGAGAGACGCTTGACGATGGCCTCCAGTGTGTCGATCCGGCTGGAGGCGATTTCCAGATCCTCAGCGGTGGGCATGGATTCCAGATGCCTGTTGATGCCCTGGACTGCTTCAGCCAGGATCTGAAACTGCGGATTGACCACATTTTCAATAATAACCTGCATGTTTGCGGCGGATTCTTTAAGAATTTCCTGCTTCTGCTGGGCCATCATACCCTGGATTTCCTGCTTTTGCTGGGCCATCATACCCTGGATTTCCTGCTTCTGCTGGGTCATCATGCCCTGGATTTCCTGCTTCTGCTGGGTCATCATGCCTTGGACTTCCTGCTTCTGCTGGGCCATCATGCCTTGGACTTCCTGCTTCTGCTGGGCCATCATGCCCTGGATCTCCTGCTTCTGCTGGGTCATCATGCCTTGGATTTCCTGTTTCTGCTGGGTCATGATCGCCTGCAGGGCCTGCAGATCCTTTTCGTCCAACATCGCGCCTCACCTCGCCTCCTATTATAGCGGCAGCAAAGCACCCTCGTCAACAGATTTCTGCTCAGATCCCCAAAATGGCCACGGCAAAGCGGAAGTAGATCAGCAGGGAAATGGCGTCGACGATGGTGGTGATGAACGGCGAGGCCATCACCGCGGGGTCAAACCCGACCTTCTTGGCCAGCATGGGCAAAGAGCAGCCCACCAGCTTGGCGCACAGCACCGTACACACCATGGTGCAGCAGATGACCGCCGCCACGGGGATGGTCACCAGCCGGTTGTGGAACAGCATCCGGTCCACCAGCATCAGCTTGACAAAATTGGCTGCCGCCAGTGTGACGCCGCAGATCACCGCCACCCGGATCTCCTTCCAGATGACCTGGAGCAGGTCGGAGAACTCGATCTCGTTCAGGGAGATGCCGCGGATGACGGACACGCTGGCCTGAGAGCCGCAGTTGCCGCCGGTGTCCATCAGCATGGGGATATAGGCGGTGAGGATCGTGGCCGCCGCCAGGGCGTCCTCAAAGCTGGAGATGATCTGCCCGGTGAAGGTGGCGGAGATCATCAGCAGAAACAGCCAGGGGATACGGGATTTGAAGGTCTCGAAGATGCCGGTTTTCAGATACGGCTTGTCGGAGGGCAGCATGGCCGCCATCTTTTCGATATCCTCGGTGACCTCCTCCTGCAGAACGTCCATGGCGTCGTCGACGGTGACGATGCCCACCAGGCGCTCCTCCTTGTCCACCACGGGCAGAGCCAGAAAGTCATATTTGCTCAGGGCCCGGGCCACGACCTCCTGGTCGTCCAGGGTCTGGACGGAGATGAAGTTCCGGTCCATGATGTCGCTGATGACGTCATCTTCCTCCGCCAGCAGCAACGTCCGGATGGACAGCACGCCCAGAAGGTGGCGGTTGTCGTCAATGACGTAGCAGATGTTGATGGTCTCCTTGTCGGGACCGGTGCGGCGGATGCGCTTGAGCGCGTCCTCCACCGTCATGGTGGCCTTCAGATCCACGAACTCCGTGGTCATGATGCTACCGGCGGAGTCCTCCGGGTACTTCAGGATCTCGTTGATGCTCTTGCGCATCTCCGGGTCGGAGTGCTTCAAAATGCGCTTGACCACATTGGCGGGCATTTCCTCCACAATATCCACCGTGTCGTCCAGATACAGCTCATCCAGCACCTCTTTCAGCTCGGTGTTGGAAAAGCCCCGGATCAGCAGCTCCTGTTCGTCGGAGTCCAGTTCCACGAATACCTCCGCCGCCAGCTCCTTGGGCAGCAGCCGGAAGATCAGGGGGATGAAGTCCCCCTCCAGGTCCTCGCAGAGAGAGGCGATGTCCGCGGCCTCCAGGGGCAGGAAGAGATCCCGCAGCTCAGCATATCGTTTTCGGTTGATCAGATCCTCAACCTTTTCCAGCAATTCCGCCCGTTCGTTTTCCAGTTCAAACACAGCGCGCGACCTCCTTTCCCCCGCGATTTCAAAATAAAAGTCCCCACTTGTTCCGCCCGGTACAAGTGGAGAAAATGTGCCTGCCGGGAGAACCTGATCAAATTCTCCCCCAACCGTTCAAGCTTTAGCCTCACAAGGCGGTGAAATCGCATTAGATGATACCTTCGTGTTCGATATCGCCTGTTCAAACCATCTTGTGATGTCTCCATCACTTCGCGGCAGCGATCCATATCCCTGTGGTAGCCTTACCTACCGGACATGATTGACTTGTTTGCTGTGATATCTCTATATTATGCTAAAAATCCGCCCCTGTCAACCCACGGGGGATGAAAAGCGGCGAAGCAAAGGCGCCTGCGGGCCGCACCCGGAAAAAACGGGATTTTATCCCTCGAAATCGAACAAATGTTGTATTTTTAGCCGGGATGTGCTATTATAAAAAGAAGCGCAAAGAATGGCTTGTGGGGGCACGGGAAAACGTGATATAATACAATATTCCATGAAACTGGGATTTTAGGGCGTTTGGCCAAAGGGGGAGACGGCTTTTGAGCATTCATGACGGACATCGTGAAAAGATGCGGCAGCGCTTTTTAAAGGGCGGGCTGGAGACCTTCGCGGATCATGAGGCCCTGGAGCTGCTGCTCTATTACGCCATCCCCCGGCGGGACACAAATCCCATCGCCCATACCCTGATGGAGCGGTACGGCTCCTTGTCCGCCGTCCTGTCCGCCCCGGTGGAGGACCTGAAAAAGGTGGAGGGCATCGGCGAAAGCGCGGCGATCCTGCTGCGGCTGGCGCCCCAGATCTACCGGAAGGCCCGCATGGCGGACGCCGCCCAGGAGACCGTGCTGAATTCCGCGGCCCGGGCGGGGGCCTATCTGCTGGAGCGCTTCGCGGATGAGAAGAACGAGGTGGTCTATCAGCTGTGCCTGGACCGCAAGGGCAAGCTGATCGCCTGCAAGCGCCTGGGGGAGGGCAGCGTGACCAACGCGGAGCTGAGCATCCGCAGCGTCATGGAAAACGCCATCCTGACCTCTGCCAGCGCCGTCATCCTGTCCCACAACCACCCCAGCGGGATCGCGCTGCCCTCCAAGGACGATTACGCCACCACCCAGCGGGTGAAAGACGCCCTGGGCACCATCGGCGTGGAGCTGGCGGATCACATCATCGTGGCCGACGGAGACTTTGTGTCTATGGCGGACAGCGGGTACCTTGGGGGGTAAAGGGGGAGCAGGCTCCCCCTTTAGATCCCCCAACACCGTCGCGGCATTACGATTCCCGGCCCTTAACAGGGCCGCCAATCGTGCCGCTTCCTCGAAACAGCCTCGCTTCATCCGCCGCAGGCGGCGCTTCGGCTGTTTCCACCAGTGACATCGGTCACTGGTGAACGCCGCCCAAGGCGGCTGGGTCTCGGAATTTTCGCCACGTACACGCCGCGGCGAAAATGATTTGAATTCCTTCTTTCGCCTCCGGCGAAAGAACTGGGGAAACCTATGGTTTCCCCTAGCCCCCTTCCTCCGCGCCTGCGGGCGCGGGATATCTTCTATCTCCTATCTGCTATCTCCTATCTTTTATCTCTTATCTTTTATCTCTTATCTTCACTCTCTAAATGGAGCATGCTATGCCGAAATTTGAAGTCGTTTCTGAATATCAGCCCTCCGGCGACCAGCCCCAGGCCATCGAGGCCCTGGCGGAGGGGATCGAGAACGGACTGAAGGAGCAGGTGCTGCTGGGCGTCACCGGCTCCGGCAAGACCTTTACCATGGCCAAGGTCATTGAGCGGATCCAGCGCCCCACCCTGGTGCTGGCCCACAACAAGACCCTGGCGGCCCAGCTGTGCGCCGAATTTAAGGAATTCTTTCCCAACAACGCGGTGGAGTATTTCGTGTCCTATTACGATTACTACCAGCCCGAGGCCTATATCCCCCACACCGACACCTATATCGCCAAGGACGCCTCCACCAACGACGAGATCGACCGCCTGCGGCTTTCCGCCACCTGCGCCCTGCTGGAGCGGCGGGACGTCATCGTGGTGTCCTCCGTCTCCTGTATCTACGGCCTGGGCGAGCCGGACGACTTCGCCAAGCTGGTGGTCTCCCTCCGGGTGGGGGCCCAGTGGGACCGGGATGAGCTGCTGCGGCGGCTGGTGGAGATCCGGTACGAGCGCAACGACATCGCCTTTGAGCGGAACATGTTCCGGGTCCGGGGCGATACCGTAGAGATCTACCCGGCTTATTACAAGGATCACGCTGTCCGGGTGGAATTTTTCGGGGACGAGATCGACCGCATCAGCGATTTCAACCCCATTACCGGCTCTGTGAACCGGGTGCTGAACCACATCGCCATCTACCCCGCCAGCCACTATGTCACCACCAAGGACAAAATGGACCGGGCCATCGGCGAGATCCGCCGGGAGATGGAAGAGCAGGTCCGGTACTTTACAGACAACGGCCAGCTGGTGGAGGCCCAGCGCATCCGCCAGCGGACGGAGTACGACATGGAGATGATGGCGGAGCTGGGCTACTGCTCCGGCATCGAGAACTACTCCCGCATCATCTCCGACCGGCCCGCGGGCTCCGCGCCCATGACCCTGCTGGACTTTTTCCCGGACGACTTTGTGCTGTTCGTGGACGAGAGCCATGTGACGCTGCCCCAGGTGCGGGCCATGTACAACGGCGACCACGCCCGCAAGGATTCCCTGGTGAAGTACGGCTTCCGCCTGCCCTGCGCCTATGACAACCGGCCCCTGAAGTTCGAGGAGTTCGAAGACCGCGTCGGTCAGGCGGTGTTCGTCTCGGCTACGCCGGGGCCCTACGAGCGGGAGCGGGCGGACCAGGTGGTGGAGCAGGTCATCCGCCCCACGGGCCTGCTGGACCCCAGGGTGGAGGTCCGGCCCGTCACCGGCCAGATCGACGACCTGATGGCGGAGATCAATGCCCGGGCCGCCAAAAACGAGCGGGTGCTGGTGACGACCCTGACCAAGAAAATGGCGGAGGACCTGACGGAGTATTTCAAAAACGCCGGCATCCGGGTGCGGTATATGCACTCCGATGTGCAGACCATCGAGCGCATGGAGATCATCCGGGACCTGCGGCTGGGGGAATTCGATGTGCTGGTGGGCATCAACCTCCTGCGGGAGGGCCTGGATTTGCCGGAAGTCAGTTTGGTGGCCGTGCTGGACGCGGACAAGGAGGGCTTTCTCCGGTCGGAGACCTCGCTGATCCAGACTATCGGCCGGGCCGCCCGGAACGCGGAGGGCCTGGTCATCCTGTACGCCGACGAGATCACGCCCTCCATGCGGGCGGCCATGGACGAGACCGAGCGCCGCCGCACCATTCAGGATAAGTTCAACCAGGAGCACGGCATCGTGCCCAAGACCATCATCAAGGGCGTCCGGGAGGTGCTGGAGATCTCAAAAACCGCGGAAGAGGAGACCATCCGGGGCCGCAGGAAGCGGAAGCTCTCCGAGCAGGAGAAGGCGGAGGAGATCGCCAAGCTGGAAAAGGAAATGAAAGAGGCGTCCAAGATGCTGGAGTTCGAGTATGCGGCGGTGCTGCGTGACCGGATCATCGAGCTGCGGGGCCAGAAGTGACGGACGGGAGGCCGGGGCGGAGGCAGCTCCGCCTGCCGGAGTACGATTACAGTCAGGCGGGGTGCTATTTCATCACGGTTTGTACCAAAGAGCGGAAAATGCTTTTCTGGAATGCCGTAGGGGCGGATATCATCCGCCCGGACATGCCCCCGTTATCCGCCTGCGGCATGATTGTACAACAGGCGATTTTAAATATCCCGAACCACTATCCGCAGGTGACGGTCCACAAATGGGTGGTCATGCCCAATCATATCCATTTGCTGCTACAGATCAACGAGACAGACGGGCGGATGATATCCGCCCCTACAAGAACGATTTCAACGATGATCGGGCAGATGAAGCGAGCGGCGTCTAAGGCGGCTGGAAGGCCGATTTGGCAAAAGGGATTTTATGACCATGTTGTCCGCAATGAAGCTGATTTTTTAAAAATATGGACCTACATCGCCGCCAACCCCTCCAAGTGGGCGGAGGACCGCTATTATGATAAGGAAGGAGCCGCCCTGTGAAATACGAATGGCTGGACGCATACCTTCTGTCCCTCCCCGGGGCGGAGAAGGACTACAAGCCGGAGTGGCAGTGGTTTCGCTACATGCTCCGGGGCAGGCTGTTCGCCGCCGTCTGCTCGCCGGACGCCAAATACCAGACCTACGGCGGCCATGACCTGGTGAACCTGAAATGTGACCCGGCGGAGGCGGAGCTGCTGCGGGCCCGGTACCCGGAGATTTTGCCCGGCTTCTACACGGACAAGCGCAATTGGATCGCCTGTTTCCTGGACGGCGATCTGCCGAACGAGGTCCTGCGGGCGCTGTGCGCGGCGTCCCACCGGGCCGTTCTGGCGAAGCTCCCCAAATATGTACAGAGAGAAATTCTAGGAGGCTGAAAGGAGCCGCACCATGGACGAGGAACGCACCCAATTTCAAAAAGTCATTCTGATGATCCTGGCGGCCATGATCGTGCTGTTCGGCGTCCTGACCGGCGTGTCCCGGGCCCACAAGGGCGTGCTCTTTGAGGAGACGCTTTTAAAGGTGTCCGCCGCGGCGGAACAGGCGGTCTACTCCGGCGAGGCCCACGGCGACCCGGTGACCATCACCGTCACCCCCGGCAGCGGCTCCAAAACGACGGTGGAATTCGTGATCGGAGACCGGTTCCACGACATCTGCACCGTGGAATACCCGCTGGAAAACATTCGGACATCGCGTGGCGATACCGTGCCCGGCATCCGCGTCCTGAAAAACGGCGCGGTTTTGTTTGAGGGCGGTTATGACCAAAATGAGGAATATGGCTGGTATGACCAGGACGGAATAAGGAACCCGATGCTCATGGCCAGCGCCGCCTTTGGAAACGACCCCTGGAGCGGCTACGAGACGACGGCGGTCAGCGTCATGCGCTTCGCCCAGGGCCCGGAGCTGACCGCCCGGGGGAGCTGGCTCCTGTATTTCCTGATGGTGTTCCTGACATTGCTGCTGGCGCTGGCCGTGGCCTTTCCCATGACGCTGTTCTACATCCAGCACGCCTGCGATGTCCGGGACCCGGAGCCGTCGGACTTCTATCTGGCGACCATGAAAATCAGCTGGGTGGTCTACCCGTGCCTGCTCCTGTTCGGCTACATCTGGGCCCTGCGGCAGTTCCCCTAACCTGTAGGAAAGAGAAGTGATCCCATGGCATTCAGCAGTCTGGCGTTTCTGTTCGGCTTTCTGCCGCTGACGCTGCTGTGCTATTTTCTGATGCCGTCCCGGCTGCGGGCCGGGCGGAATGCCGTCCTGCTGCTGTTCAGCCTGGCATTTTACTGCTGGGGCGGCGTGCGGCTGCTGCCGGTGCTGCTGGCCTCCTGCGTACTGAACTGGGCCGGGGCCCTGCTGGCGGCGCCCGGGCGGCGGCGCCGGAGGGCGGCCTTTGCGGCGGCCCTGGCGCTGAATCTGGGGATGCTGGGGTATTTCAAATACACCGGTTTCCTCCTGAACAACCTGAACGCCCTGGGCCTGGACCTATCGGTGCCCGCCATCGTGCTGCCCGCAGGCATCTCTTTTTTCACCTTTCAGGCCATCGCCTACCTGGCGGATGTGTACCGGGGCGCCATCCCGGCGGAGCGCAGCCTGCCCCGGCTGACGCTGTTCATGGCCTTCTTCCCCCAGGTGCTGCAAGGCCCCATCCTGCGCTACGGCGACTTTGCCCCGGCCCTGACGGACCGGCGGGAGAACAGCGCCGACGCCGCTGACGGCGCGGTGCGCTTCTGCTTCGGCCTTGCCAAAAAGGTGCTGCTGGCCGACGCCCTGGGGCAGATCGCCGACGGGGCCTTTGCCGCCGGCGGCCGGCTGACCGTGGGGCTTGCCTGGCTGGGGGCCGTTGCCTACACCCTGCAATTGTACTTCGACTTCTCCGGCTACACGGACATGGCCCTGGGCCTGGGCCGGGTGTTCGGCTTCCGCCTGCCGGAGAACTTCAACTACCCCTATATCTCCAGGTCCGCCTCGGAGTTCTGGCGGCGGTGGCATCAGACGTTGTCCTTCTGGTTCCGGGACTATGTGTACATCCCCCTGGGCGGCAACCGCTGCTCCAAAGGACGGCAGGTCTTCAACCTGCTGGCGGTCTGGCTGCTGACGGGCCTGTGGCACGGCGCGGCCTGGAACTTCGTGCTGTGGGGCCTGTATTACGCCGCGCTGCTGATGGGGGAGAAATTCCTCTGGGGCAGGGCGCTGGACAGGCTGCCCAACCCCCTGCGGCACCTGTATGCCCTGGCCCTCATCACCGTGGGCTGGGTGCTGTTCCGCGCCGCCGGCCTGGGGCAGGTGGGGGAGATGCTCTCCGCCATGTTCGGCCTTGCCCCCGGCGGCGTTTGGAGCGGCGAGGCGTTCTACTACCTGTACCAGTTCCGCTGGGAGCTGCTGGCGGCCATCCCCGCCGCCCTGCCGGTGAAGAACTGGCTCCAGGCGAAGCTGGCGGCGGGACAGGCGCGGGGGAGCCGGAGCGCCGCGGCAGCGCTGGCGCTGGGGCCCAAGGTGTTGGCTTTCATGCTGCTGGGCCTGTCCACGGTGCGGCTGCTGAGCTCCACCTTCCGTTCGTTCCTGTATTTCCAATTCTGAGAGGAGGCCCGTATCATGGAAAAAATTTTCAACAGGGCCTTCTTGGCGCTCCTGCTGGCCGTGCTGCTGGCGGTGCCCGCGTGGGTGGCCCTGCGGTCCCATCGGGAGACCACCGCCTACTATGAAAACCGCTCTCTCGCGGAGCGCCCCGCCCTGACCTGGGAGAGCCTGTGGGACGGCGGCTTCGGCGCGGATTTTGAGAGCTGGTACTCCGACCACGCCCCCGGCCGCACCGCCCTGCTGAAGCTGGACACCGCCGTGCAGATGAACGTCCTGCGCCGCCCGGTGGTCAACGACACCGTGGTGACGGAAAATGTGCTGCTGCCCTTCATGGACTGCGAGGAGCAGGCCCCGGAGGAATACGCCCAACAGGCGGCGGATATCGCGGACGGCCTGGAAAAGCTGAACGCCCACATTGAGGCGGGCGGCGGCAGCTTTTTGTATATCGGCTTCCCGGAACAGCGGGTGTATTTTGGAGACCAATACCCGGACTTCCTGGCCAGCCACGCCGCCGAGTACGCGGCGGCGGACGGCGCCTTTGCCGCCGCCCTGGCGGAGCGGGGCGTTCCCTTTCTGGATATGGGAGCGGTCTATGACCGGCTGGGCCATCCGGCGGAATTCTACGCTTCCGTGGACCACCACTACAACTATTACGGCGCCTACGCTGCCTACCGGGCCATTCTGGACGCTCTGGCGGCGGAGGGCTGGGAGCTGCCGGTGCTGACCGAGGACGACATCGACTTCGTGGAGCTGCCCAATCCCTATATCGGCTCCCGGAACCGCAAGCTCTACAACCTGTGGACCAATGAGGACAGGGCGGTCATCGGCGTTCAGAAGGAGGCGGCGGCCTTCACCCGCACCGACAACGGCCAGCCCAGCGAAAAGCCCCTGTTCGTCACCCCGGCGGCGGACGACCTGCCCGCCACCTACAACCTGTACATGGGCGGCGACTTCAGCGAGACCGTGCTGGAGACCAACCGCCCGGACCTGCCGGACGTGCTGATCTTCGGAGACTCCTTCACCAACGCCCTGGAGACGCTGCTGTACGCCTCCTTTGACGAGACCCGCATCCTGGACCTGCGGCACTACACGGACAAGAGCCTGAAGGACTATATCACAGAGTACCGGCCCGACCTGGTGCTGTGCATCCAGAACGACACATTCTATTACACCACCGCCGGCAACGGCGCGGTATGGGAGGACTGACCCCATGGACGCAATAACGGAGACGCAAAAAAGCCCCCGGGGGGCCTGTGCCAGCATTCTGGCGGCGGCCGCCCTGTGGGGCGTCATCGGGCTTTGGAACCGGAATCTCATGGCCGGGGGCCTCACCCCAACGGACATCGTGGTGGTGCGGAACTTCGGCGGCATGGCGCTGCTTCTGGCGGTGTTCGCCGTGCGGGACCGCAGCGTGTTCCATGTCCGGCGGGAGCATTTGAAGTATTTCCTGGGCACCGGCGTGGTCAGCGTGGTGCTGTTCACCTGTTGTTATTTCACCTGCCAGAAGCTGTGCTCCCTGGCGGTGGCGTCCATCCTGCTGTACACCGCGCCGTCCTTTGTGGTGGTGCTGTCGGCGGTTTTGTGGCGGGAGCCCGTCACGAAAAAGAAGCTGCTGGCCCTGGCGCTGACCCTGGTGGGCTGCGCCCTGGTGTGCGGTGTCTTTGCCGGGGACCTGAGCGTCACCCTGCCGGGCGTCCTGCTGGGCCTGGGGGCCGGGTTCTTCTACGCGCTGTACAGTGTCTTCGGCCGCTATGCCCTGGCCCATTACAGCTCCATGACCGTTACCGTATGGACGTTTATTTTCGCCGGCCCCGCGTCATTGGTGCTGCTGCGCCCGGCGCGGATGGCGGCGGCCCTGGCCGAACCCCGGATGTGGCTGCTGGCGGCGGGGCTGGTGGTGTTCTCCACCGTGCTGCCCTACATCCTGTACACTCGGGGCCTTGCCCGGGTGGAGGCCGGAAAGGCCTCCATTATGGCCAGCCTGGAGCCGGTGGTGGCGTCCCTGGCGGGAGTACTGGCGTTTGGCGAACCCATGGGCCCCGCCACCCTGATCGGTATTTTGTGCGTCCTTGCGGGCGTGTATATTCTGAGGTGAAGCATGGCAAAAAAGAAAGAGGAAAAGACCAATGTGATGCGGATTCTGGACCAGAAGAAGATCCCCTATACCGCCCGCTTTTACGAGGAGGGCCAGGGCCCGGAGGGCACCCGGGAATACGGCGTCCACGTGGCCCAGGCCCTGGGGCAGGACCCCGCCCGGGGCTTCAAGACCCTGGTGGCCCGGGGGGCGTCCAAGGGGATCTATGTGTTTGAGGTGCCCGTGGCGGAGAACCTGGATCTGAAGAAGGCCGCCAAGGCGGTGGGGGAGAAGTCCATCGAGCTGCTCCATGTGGCGGAGATCAACGCCGTCACCGGGTATATCCGGGGCGGATGCAGCCCGGTGGGGATGAAAAAGCAGTACCCCACGGTGTTCCACCGGACGGCGCTGGACTATGAGACCGTCTATATCTCCGCCGGCAAGATCGGCGCCCAGGTGGAGCTGGCGCCCCAGGCGCTGTTAGACCTGCTGCGGGCGGATACGGCGGACATCATCGTGGAGCAGGGATAGCCCCAGATGGAGGCCCACGGTGAAGGCGTCGGTGGACTGCTGAAGGAAGAGCGCGTTCAGCGCGTCCGTCAAGTCGATCCGCTGGGATCCCGACAGCGGCAGCGGCGCCAGCAGGGCGCTGACGGCAGGGGAACTGTCATGCAGGAATGGGGCGGCGTAGCCGTCAAAGAGATTTTCGTAGATCGAATTCATAAATTCACCTCACAAAATAGAACATTAAAAGTTCTGCATAATGCCATTATAGAATATTAAATGTTCTGTGTCGAGGAGAAATATGATGGAGACATTAAAAATATTAGGGGAAAAGCTCCGGGAACTGCGTAAGGAGCGGGGGCTTCTCCAACGAGAAATGGCGGAATTTCTGCACATCACAGAAGTGCACTATCGGCGGGTAGAGGCTGGAAAAGTCAACATCCCGACCTTGACATTGTGCACCCTGGCGGATTATTTTGGTGTTACAACCGAGTATTTGCTGGGGCGCTCCGACAGCCGAAGCTGAACTTTGCGGCCTGATGGTCGGATGTCCGCCCTGGCGGGCGGGACGGGAAGTTTGCGCCGTGTTGCGGCGCGGGGAATGCACCCCCCCATTTTCTTTTCGGTTGCGCCGAAAAGAAAACGGGCCGTGCACGGTCATCTCCGCGCTAAGAGCCGCCGCTTTGCGGCGGTTGCGCTCCGAAACGCTCCGCTGCGGCTCCGTGAAAAGAAAAGCCGCTATTGTCCAAACTTCCCCCATGGGACATGGGGAAAGTTTGGGGATGCGGCCCCCGTCACGCTATGTCTGGCAGAAACTTGCCAAGCCTTATCCGGCTGCGCTGGACGTTGGCGGTGATCCGGCGTTTATGCCGCATTTGCAGCGTAGGCGCGGATTTTATGGTGCTTATCGTAAGGGCTTCTGCCTCTGGCCCCGCTGACGCTGCGCTGGCTGTTGTCCCACGCTGTTGCGGAGGATCAACTTCGTAGGGGCCGATGCCTACATCGGCCCTCAGCACCAGGGTAAGGCGGGAAGAAGCGGGCCGATGTGGGTGGGGCGGCTCTTAGGCCGGAGACCGGCCCCTACAGGCAATTGCATTCCCCGCAGGACACACCAGCGCAGGATAACAGCCCCCGTAGCGTCAGCGGGGCCAGGGGTAGAAGCCCTTGCAATGAGCACCCTCAAGTCTGCACCTACGGGACAAATGCGGCATAACCGCCGGATCGCCGTCAACGTCCAGCGCAGCCGGATGAGACCATCCAAGTTCTATCCGGTCGTTGCTTCCAGCCGCCGCATCCCCAAACTTTCTCCATGCAGAGCATGGAGAAAGTTTGGACGAAACATTTTTTCTTTTCCACCGTGCACGGCGCATTTTCTTTTTGATGTCTCAAAAAGAAAATGGGGGGTGCATTTCCCACGCCGCAACACGGCGCAAACCTCTCGCCCCGCCCGCCAAGGCGGACCTCCCAAATGCTTGTGAATGCTTGTTTAAGGAGAACAGAATCACCCATGCAGGATAAAATCATCGTCAAAGGCGCCCGCGCCAACAATCTGAAAAATATCGACGTCACCATCCCCCGGGACAAGCTGGTGGTCATGACAGGCCTGTCCGGCTCCGGCAAATCCTCCCTGGCCTTCGACACCATCTACGCCGAGGGCCAGCGGCGGTATGTGGAGTCCCTCAGCTCCTATGCCCGGATGTTCCTGGGCCAGATGGACAAGCCCGACGTGGACTATATCGAGGGCCTCAGCCCCGCCATCTCCATCGACCAGAAGACCACCAGTAAAAACCCCCGCTCCACCGTGGGCACGGTGACGGAGGTTTACGACTACCTCCGCCTGCTGTGGGCCCGGGTGGGCACACCCCACTGCCCCAAGTGCGGCAGGGAGATCAAACAGCAGACCATCGACCAGATCATCGACCAGGTGCTTTCCCTGCCCGAGGGCACCCGCATCCAGGTCATGGCTCCCGTCGTCCGGGGCAAGAAGGGCGAGCACGCCAAGGTCTTCGAGGATGCCAAGCGCTCCGGCTATGTCCGCGTCCGGGCGGATGGGAACCTCTATGAGCTGGACGAGGAGATCAAGCTGGAGAAGAACAAAAAGCACAACATCGAGATCGTCATTGACCGCCTCATCATCCGCCCGGACATCCAGCAGCGGCTGACGGACAGCGTGGAGACCGCCGCCGCCCTCTCCGGCGGCCTGGTGGTGGTCAATCTCCTGCGGGAGGAACAGGACCTGATGTTCTCCCAGAATTACGCCTGCGAGGACTGCGGCATCTCCATCGAGGAGCTGACGCCCCGGATGTTCTCCTTCAACAACCCCTTCGGCGCCTGTCCCGCCTGCACGGGCCTGGGCAGCCAGCTGAAGGTGGACCCCGCCCTCATTGTGCCGGACGGCAGGCTGTCCATTCTGGACGGCGCCATCCAGGCCAGCGGCTGGGGGAATATCCGCTCCGACGGCATCTCCCGCATGTACTTTGAAGCCCTGGCGAAGAAATACCATTTCTCCCTGTCCACCCCCTGGAACGAGCTGCCGGAGGAGGTGCGGGACATCGTTCTATACGGCACCAAGGGGGAAAAGCTGGAGCTGCACTATGACCAGCCCCGGGGCAAGGGCGTGCTGTATCAGCCCTTTGAGGGCATCTGCAACAACATCGAGCGCCGCTATCAGGAGACCCAGAGCGACGCCAGCAAGCGGGAGCTGGAGGAGATGATGGCGGAGTGCCCCTGCCCCGCCTGCAAGGGGAAGCGGCTGAAAAAGGAGTCCCTGGCGGTGACGGTGGGCGATATGAACATCCACGACTACACCCAGCTGTCCGTCACGGATGAGCTGGCCTGGGTGGAGCGTCTGGAACTGACCCACCAGCAGCACCTGATCGCCGACCGCATTTTGAAGGAGATCAAATCCCGGCTGGGCTTTCTGCAGTCCGTGGGACTTGGGTATCTGACCCTGAGCCGCAGCGCCGGGACATTGTCCGGCGGCGAGAGCCAGCGCATCCGGCTGGCCACCCAGATCGGCTCCAGCCTGATGGGGGTGCTGTATATCCTGGACGAGCCCTCCATCGGATTGCACCAGCGGGACAACGACAAGCTGCTGGGCACCCTGCGGAACCTGCGGGACCTGGGCAACACCCTGCTGGTGGTGGAGCATGACGAGGACACCATGCGCGCCGCCGACTATCTCATCGACATCGGTCCCGGCGCCGGCGTCAACGGCGGCCATGTGGTGGCCGCCGGCACCCCGGAGGAAGTCATGGCAAACCCCGACTCCCTGACGGGGCAGTACCTCTCCGGCAAAAAGAAGATCCCCGTCCCGGCGGCGCGCCGCCCCGGCAATGGGAAGTTCCTGAAGGTCGTGGGCGCGGCGGAGAACAACCTCCGCAATATCGACGTGGACTTTCCCCTGGGGATGTTTACCGTGGTCACCGGCGTCTCCGGCAGCGGCAAGAGCTCCCTGGTGAACGAGGTGCTGTTCAAGCGCCTGGGGGCGGAGCTGATGCGGATGAAGGTCCACCCCGGCAGGTGCAAGCGCATCGACGGGCTGGAATACCTGGACAAGGTGGTCAACATCGACCAGAGCCCCATCGGCCGGACGCCCCGGTCCAACCCCGCCACCTACACGGGGCTCTTCAACGACATCCGGGACCTGTTCGCCTCCACCCAGGAGGCCAAGAGCCGGGGCTACGGCCCGGGGCGGTTCAGCTTCAACGTCCGGGGCGGCCGGTGCGAGGCCTGCTCCGGCGACGGCGTGCTGAAGATCGAGATGCACTTCCTGCCGGACATCTTCGTCCCCTGTGAGGTCTGCAAGGGCAAACGCTACAACCGGGAGACCCTGGAGGTCCACTACAAGGGCAAAAACATCGCGGAAGTGCTGGACATGACGGTGGACGAGGGGGTGGAGTTCTTCTCCGCCCTGCCAAAGCTCCGCAACAAGCTGCAGACTTTGCAGGATGTGGGCCTTGGGTATGTGAAGCTGGGCCAGCCCTCCACGGAGCTGTCCGGCGGCGAGGCCCAGCGGGTGAAGCTGGCCACGGAGCTTTCCAAGCTGGCCACCGGCAAGACCATCTATATCCTGGACGAGCCCACCACCGGCCTCCATACCGACGATGTGCGCAAGCTGCTGGAGGTCCTCCAGCGGCTGGTGGATAACGGCAACACCGTGGTGGTCATCGAACACAACCTGGACGTCATCAAGTGCGCCGACTGGCTCATCGACCTGGGCCCCGAGGGCGGCGACGGCGGCGGCACCATCGTCTGCACCGGCACGCCGGAGACCGTGGCCACCTGTGAGGCCAGCTATACGGGGCAGTATCTGAAGAAGATGCTGGAATGAACGGCGCGGCAGTTCTTGCCGCGTCCCGGCAAAATCATAAAACGCTCAAAAGAAAGTTGAGGATCACCTTATGTCAAACATCAAAAACGTGGCCATGATCACCGTCTGCGGCCGCCCCAATGTGGGCAAGTCCAGCCTGACCAACGCATTGGTCGGCGAAAAGGTCGCCATCGTCTCCAACAAGGCCCAGACCACCCGGAACCGCATCTACGGCATCGTGAACCGGGACGACACCCAGTATATCCTGCTGGACACTCCGGGCCTCCACAAGCCCAAGTCCGCTCTGGGAGACTATATGGTGAAGGTCGTCACTACCAGCCTCAGCGATGTGGACTGCGCGCTGCTGCTGGTGGAGCCCATCGCCCATGTGGGCGGGCCGGAGCTGGCGCTGATCCAGCGCATCCGGGAGGAGCACATCCCCGCCATTCTCTGCATCAACAAGATCGACACCGTGGAGCCGGCGGCACTGCTGCCGGTCATCGCGGCGTACAACGAGGCCTGGGACGGCTTCGACGCCATCATCCCCATCTCCGCCCACACCGGAGACGGCCTGGACGATTTGATGAAGGAGCTGCGGAAATATGCCGAAGAGGGCCCCCAGCTGTTCCCCGACGGCCAGACCAGCGACCAGCCGGAGCGGCAGGTCATGGGCGAGCTGCTGCGGGAAAAGCTGCTGCTGTGCCTGGACAAGGAGATCCCCCACGGCACCGCCGTGGAGATCACCAAGTTTTCCGAGCGAGATTCCGGTGTGGTGGATGTGGACGCCACCATCTACTGCGAGAAGGCCAGCCACAAGGGCATTATCATCGGCAGGCAGGGGGCGATGCTGAAGAAGATCAGCTCCCTGGCCCGCCATGATATGGAAAAGTTCATGGGCACCAAGGTCTATCTGGAAACCTGGGTGAAGGTCAAGGAGAATTGGAGAGACAACGTCAACTATGTGCGCTCTTTCGGATATAACGACGACTGAAAACCTTCCCCACCCAATTTAGCCGCATCTTTCCACCCATAAAATTCGACATTCTCCGCAGACTATCCCCAAAAGGAGGTCTGCCGTATGGAAGCCGAACCGTTTTGGGAGCTGTTCTGCATGACCGGGGAGCCCCTGGCCTATATGCTGTACCGCTCTGTGGAGGAGGGCTTGGATCTGCCGCCTCTGCTGTGATCCGCCGGGCGGCGGGACCGCTCCGCCGCCCCACATATTCGCCGGAAGGGAGGGAGCAGCGTGCCGTCCACGCCGTACATTGTCACCCGGGGCATCGTCCTGCGGGAGACGGAGACAAAAGAAGCCGATAAGATCCTGACGCTGCTGACAGCGGACCGGGGCAGGATCTCCGTCATCGCCCGGGGCGCCCGGCGGAAGAACTGCAAGTATGCCGCCTGCGCCCAGTCCCTGGCCTGGTCCGAGTGGACGCTCTATCAAAAGGGCGACTGGTACTATGCCAACGAGGGCTCCACGCTGGAGCTGTGGAGCGGGCTGCGGAGCGACCTGGACGCCATGGCCCTGGGCTTTTACTTCGCGGAGCTGACGGAGGCCGTCACCACGGAGGAGACGGCGTCGGATGATCTTCTGCGTCATCTGCTGAACGGCCTGTATGCCCTTTCCACTTTACATAAGCCGCCGGCCCTGGTGAAGCCCGCCTTTGAAGTGAAGCTGCTGTGCCTGGCGGGCTATGAGCCCCTGGCCGACGGCTGCGCCTACTGCGGCTGCCCCGACCCGGAGCAGCCCCTGCTGGACGTGGTGCAGGGCGTGCTGCGGTGCCGGAAGTGCGGTGTGAAGGAGAGCGCCTTGTCCATGCCGCTGTGCCGGGACTCTCTGGCGGCCCTGCGGCATATCATTTACGGCGACCCGAAGCGGCTGTATTCCTTTAAGCTGGGGCCGGAGCCGCTGCGGCGTCTCTCCGATGCGGCGGAGGCCTTCGCGGCGGCCCAGCTGGAGCGGGGGTTCAAGACGCTGGACTTTTACAAGAGCTTACAGCCGTGACCGGGGACAGCGGGGCGGCGCAGGCACCGCTCCCTGCGCGGATGCGGAGGCTCCGTAGGGGCCGATGCCCACATCGGCCCGTGATGCCCGCAGCGCGGTCCGCAGGCCGCCTTTCGGAGGCCAACCGCCGCAAAGCGGCGGCTCTTAGGCCGGAGATCGGCTTGTAAGCATTTTCCGAAGACCAACTACCCGTAGGGCGGGACGACTCGGCCCGCCGCATACCCACGATTTGTGGTTTACATTTTGTAAGATCCTGCCGAATTTATACAAAAAGGAATGGAATATGACGGAATTTGTATGCGGCCCCTATCATTTGGAAGTGGATGTAGAGGCTACCCGAAACTGGTATCATGTACACGGGGAGCCTGCTGGCGGCTGCGACTGTGCATACTGCCGGAATTTTACTGCCGCGGTGGAGACTTTGCCGCCGGAGGTGGGAGCATTCCTGGCGCGGCTGGGACTGGATTTGCGGAAGCCTGAAGATGCCTCTGAGTGCGGTCCCACTGATGGCGGACGGCTGTATCTGCCCATTTACCACCTGGCAGGCAGACTGCTGGAAAGGGGAGATAGGCCGCTGACGCTGGCACCGGGTGCTGCCGTCTGGTTTACCACAGATCAGGGGCCCTTTCCGCGAAATTTCCCGGAGCCGTTTTTCCAGTGCTGCTTGGACCTGCATCTGCCCTGGGTCCTGGAAGATCCGGAACCTGAAAATTGAGGGCCCATCAAGTGAGATGCCTTGACAGGAGAAGTGTGTTATGAGCGAACTGTTTGAAAAATCCCTCCGCACCCTGGAGCTGCCCCGGGTGCTGCAATTGCTGTCCGACCAGGCGGTGTGCGCCGAGGCCAAGGAGAAAGCCCTCCGCGTCCGGCCTGAGACGGAAGTGGAGGAGGTGCTGCGCCTGCTGGATCAGACCGACGCGGCCCGGAATATGATCGGCCTCCGGGGCAGTCCGTCCTTCTCCGGCGTGAAGCCGGTGGCGGAAGCTCTGGATCGTGCGGACCGGGGCGGCAGTCTGAACACCCGGGAGCTGCTGACCATCGCCGATCTCCTGACCGCCGCCCGCCGGGCAAAGGAGTATTTCAACGATGAGGCGGCGGAAAAGACCGCCATCGACCACTTGTTCCTCTCCCTCCACGGCAACCGCTTTCTGGAGGAGAAGATCAAGCGCTGTATTGTGGACGAGGACACCATCGCCGACGCCGCCAGCACCGAGCTGGCGGACATCCGCCGCCATATGCGGGCGGCCCAGGCCAAGAGCCGCCAGATCCTGCAGAGGATCATCTCCTCGCCGACGTACGGCAAGATCCTGCAGGAGACCATCATCACCCAGCGGGACGGCCGGTTTGTGGTGCCCGTCAAGGCGGAGCACAGGGGCGACCTGCCGGGGCTGGTGCACGATATCTCTTCCTCCGGCGCCACGCTGTTTGTGGAGCCCATGGGCGTCGTCCAGGCCAACAACGAGCTGATCGAGCTGGAGGCCAAGGAGCAGAAGGAGATCGAGCGCATCCTGGCGGAGCTGTCCGCGGAGGCGGCGGCCCACCGGGAGGATATCCAGTGGGACTACGACGCCCTGGTGCACCTGGACCTGATCTTCGCCCGGGGCCAGCTGAGTTACAAGATAGACGCCGTGCGGCCGGAGATCCGGCGGGACGGGGCCATCCGCCTCCGCAGGGCCCGCCACCCCCTGCTGGACGCCAAAAAGGCGGTGCCCATCGACATCGAGCTGGGGGATGCCTTCGACACCCTGGTCATCACCGGACCCAACACCGGCGGCAAGACCGTCAGCCTCAAGACCCTGGGCCTGCTGACCCTGATGGCCCAGTGCGGCCTCCATATCCCGGCGGCGGACCGCAGCGCCGTCTCCGTCTACGAGCAGGTGCTGGCGGACATCGGCGACGAGCAGAGCATCGAACAGAGCCTGTCCACTTTCTCCGCCCACATGGTGAACATTGTGGCCATTTTGGCGGAGGCGGACAAAAAGAGCCTGATCCTCTTCGACGAGCTGGGGGCGGGCACCGACCCCGTGGAGGGCGCGGCCCTGGCCATCGCCGTCATCCAGAACGTCCGGCAGGCGGGGGCACGGGTGGCCGCCACCACCCATTACGCAGAGCTGAAGACCTTCGCCATGACCACCGCCGGGGTGGAGAACGCCTCCTGCGAGTTCGATGTGGAGACCCTCAGCCCCACCTACCGGCTGCTGATCGGCATCCCCGGCAAGTCCAACGCCTTCGCCATCTCCAAGCGGCTGGGCCTGCCGGACGGGGTCATCGAGGCCGCCAAGGTGCAGATGAGCGGTGAGAGCGTCCGGTTCGAGGACATCCTGACCCAGCTGGAGGCCAAGCGCCAGGCCCTGGAGAAGCGGGAGCAGGAGGCGGACCGGCTGTACCGCCAGCGGGAGGAGGACGCCCGCAAGGCCCGGGAGTTCCGCCAGCAGATGGAGCGGGCCAAGGAGAACGCCCGCAGCCGGGGCGAGGCGGAGGCCAAGCGCATCCTGCGGGACGCCCGGTCTGCCGCCGACCAGGTGTTCGCGGAGCTTGGCGAAATGCGGAAGGCCCAGGCAAAAGCCGAGCGGATGCAGAACGAAAACGAAGCCCGGGCGGAGCTGCGCCGGATGCTGAACGAGGCAGAGGACGCCGTGACGAAGCATGACGCCCGTCAGGAGCCCATCCCCAAGCCCAGCCGGCCCATCCGGGAGGGAGACCTGGTGGAGATCCCCGGCGTCCGCACCCCGGCGGAGGTGGTGTCCGTGGGCAGGGACGGCACCTTGCAATTGAAGTCCGGCATCCTGAAGATGAAGGCCAGGGCCGACGAGGTGCGGCTTATTGAGGATGACGAGCGGGCGGCGAAAAAGAAGAACCCTGCCGTCACCGTCCGGCAGGGCGCCGGCCGGGTGCTGCGGACCTCCGCGCCCCGGGAGCTGGATATCCGGGGGCTGGAGACCCTGGAGGCCGAGGGCGTGGTGGAGAACTTTATCTCCGCCGCCGTCATGGGGCACCTGGAGACCGTCACCATCATCCACGGCAAGGGCACCGGCGCCCTGCGGAAGGCCGTCCACGACATCCTGCGGCGGAACAAGGCCGTCAAGGACTTCCGCCTGGGCGTCTACGGCGAGGGCGAGAGCGGCGTGACGGTGGTGACGCTGAAATGAGGATATTGTGAAAAAGAGAAACTGGAGTGCTGCATTTGAAAAAGCGGGCATCGCGGCCGCTGTGCTGGCAGCGATGCTCTTCAGAGTACTGGTGGAATGGGGAGGGGAACCGGCAGCTGGCATCGCGCTTCTCCCCAGCGCTGTTTTGCTGGGGATCGCGGCGGTGTTGAATTGGCGGCTGCCGCAGGAACAGAGGGCGCGTGTAGAGGTCTCTGCATTTCGCGGACCTCGTCATGTATACCTGTGGTTTCTTTTGGTAGTTGGTTTCATAGTTTTTGTGTTTCTGCGTGCTGTGAGCATAGAAATATCAAAAGTATGGCTGATCTGCTGGGCGGTTGGATATGTGGCTGCTTTTATTTATGCGGAGTGGTATGGGCGTGTTGGGCGAAAAAAGAAGCAATGCCGTAAAGGCAAGAAATAAGGAGTACCCCCATGAAACTAACCTTCCTATACGCAATTGAATCCGCCACACCCCCTGATCTTACAGTTCATCCGGGAACCGACGGAACCTATGTCTGATTGGACGGTCTACCGTCTGACGGGGGACACCCTGAAAATCTGGCGGAAACGCCGCAATGAAAGAAAAGTGAGGTGCCTGTTATGCAAGAGCTTGAAAAGCAATTCCACATCCACTGCGTCCCCGGCGATGTGGGGCGCTACTGCATCCTGCCCGGCGACCCGGGCCGGGTGCCCGCCATCGCCGCCCTGTTTGACGACGCCCATCCTGTGGCCCAGAACCGGGAATTCAACGTCTGGACCGGCACCCTGCTGGGGGAGAAGGTCACCGCCTGCTCCACCGGCATCGGCGGGCCCTCCGCCGCCATCGCCATGGAGGAGCTCCACAAGTGCGGCGCGGACACCTTCATCCGCACCGGCACCTGCGGCGGCATTGACCTGGACGTCCAGTCCGGCGACATCGTGGTGGCCACCGGGGCCATCCGGTATGAGCACACCAGCCTGGAGTACGCCCCCATCGAGTTCCCGGCGGTGCCGGATCTGGATGTCACCAACTGCCTGGCCCAGGCGGCGGGAAATCTGGGACTGCCCCTACATACCGGCGTGGTCCAGTGCAAGGACAGCTTCTATGGCCAGCACAGCCCCGAGGCCTCCCCGGTCTCCTGTGAGCTGAAAGCCAGGTGGGAGAGCTGGAAGCGCCTGGGGGTCAAGGCCAGCGAGATGGAGTCCGCCGCGCTGTTCGTGGTGGCGTCGGCCCTGGGCTGCCGCTGCGGCTCCTGCTTCCACGTCATCTGGAACCAGGAGCGGGAGGCTGCGGGCCTGGACCAGAAGATGAGCGAGGACACCAGCGCCGCCGTCCGGGTGGCGGTGGAGGCTTTGAAGCTGCTGATTGAGCAGGACCGAAAAGCCAACAAGTAAGGTGTCCGAGCGAATCTCGCCGGGAGTCCGGCGCCAAGTGTTTTGCTGAAAGCAAAACCTTGAAATCGGCCGAATTCACTTCGGCCGATTTGAATGAAAGCAGAGGGGCCCCATGGGACTGGTCCCATGGGGAGACGAGGACACCAGCGCCGCCGTCCGGGTGGCGGTGGAGGCTTTGAAGCTGCTGATTGAGCAGGACCGAAAAGCCAACA
>CANQPD010000002.1 GCA_947625655.1 uncultured Dysosmobacter sp. | reverse complement strand
GTTTGGCACGAAGCCCCGCCTTGCGGCGAGACTTCTTAGCCGGACAGGGAATTTCTTCGCTTTCGGCCGCGACCCGCCTTGCTGGGCTCGCGGCCGAGTGGCGGGGCCCGGGTTTCCCTGTTTGGCACGAAGCCCCGCCTTGCGGCGAGACTTCTTAGCCGGACAGGGAATTTCTTCGCTTTCGGCCGCGACCCGCTTTGCTGGGCTCGCGGCCGAGTGGCGGGGGCCTGGGCCGCCGGGGCGCATTATGTTACAGTTGGCGGCAAATACACATATCATTATAATAGTGCGTCAAGGGCGTTTTGGCTTATTTTTGAAGGGCTAAAACGCCCTGCTTTTTCGAAATTATAGGATATTTCTGGCGAAAATGCCGGAAAACAGGACATCTGGATTTTATACGCGGTTTTGTTACAGTCACGTTACAAAACATTGCGATTTGTTGACTTTGCCGTTGACGGCGTGGTATATTCATCGTGCGGAACGGAGTGTCCGGATGGCCTGTCCCGGCATAGATACGGGGTCGGCTAGCCACTGTATGTGCGCCGGAAACGGCCCATGGCCGCCCTGTTTCGCAAAAATATGGCGGCTCTTCACCGCCAAATCTAAAAGGAGGAAAAACCATGAAGAAGTTCCTTTCTCTGGTTCTGGCTCTGGTAATGACCATGTCCCTGGTCACCATCAGCGCCGGAGCCAAGGACTTCACGGATGACGACAAGGTCACTTATGAAGAAGCCGTCAACGTGATTTCCGAAATTGGCGTCGTCGATGGCTACACCGACGGCTCCTTCAACCCCCAGGGCTCTCTGACCCGTGGCGCGGCTGCCAAGATCATCTGCAACATGATCCTGGGCCCCACCACCGCCGCTGAGCTCCACGCGGACACCGCTCCCTACAAGGACGTGCCCACCAACCACACCTTCGCTGGCTACATTGCCTACTGCGCGAAGGAAGGCATCATCAGCGGCTACGCTGACGGCACCTTCCGTCCCGCCGGCACCCTGACGGGCTATGCCTTCATGAAGATGCTGCTGGGCGCTCTGGGCTATGACGCCTCCATCGAGGGCTACACCGGCGCCAACTGGTCCATCAACGTTGCCAAGCAGGCTCTGGCCATCGGCCTGAACAAGAGCCTGGAGGGCGACTTCAATGGCATCAAGGCCGTCAACCGTGAGGAGGCCGCTCTGTACGCCTTCAACACCCTGAAGGCCGACATGGTCGAGTATGACACCACCATCAACACCACCATCAACGGTCAGACCGTGACCATCGGCAATTCCAAGGCCAAGGCCATGGAGTGGCTGAACTCCGCTTCTCGTCAGAAGAACATCAAGGACGACAAGTACATCCAGTTCGCTGAGCAGTACTTCACCAAGCTGTATCTGACCGAGGATGTTGACGTTTTCGGCCGTCCCGACCGCGAGTGGGAGTATGACGGCAAGGACATCGGCACCTATGTCAACTATGACCTGCTGGTGGAAGAGTACACCGCCAAGGTCACCGGCAAGGATCTGTATGATCTGCTGGGCAAGTCCACCATCGAGGACTATGAGACCACCGTTTACATCGACGGCGTGTCCGACAGCAAGGTTGACGCCAACGTCTTCGAGGCTGCCGACATGAACAAGAACAACAAGGAGAAGGTTGGCGCCACCGGCGACGGCGTGCTGACCCAGGTCTTTGTCGATACCGACGACAAGGAAGTCACCATCGCCATCATCAACACCTATCTGGCCATCGCTGACAGCGATTACAACACCAAGAAGGAAGAGGCCTCCTTCAATATCTATGGTCTGGACAAGAAGACCGTCTCTGGCGGCTTCGAGTATGTCAAGACCCTGACCGACAACAAGGAAGACGTTGTGAAGGGCGTCAAGGCCTCCATCGATGATTTCGACGTTGAGGACGTGGCTGAGGACGACGCCTATCTGGTCAATGTGGCCGATGGCGAGATCCAGATCCTGACCAAGGCCGAAGTCGTTGAGGACACCGAGATCAGCGCTTTCAAGGTTGGCTCCAACGTCACTGCCGCCGGCACCAAGTACAACTATGCCGACGCCGCTGAGTATGACTTCGAGGTCCTGGATCAGTACACCGACACCAAGATCAACCTGAAGGATGTCACCTACAATATCTATCTGGATCTGTATGACAACCTGATCGGCATTGAGCTGGTGGAGGACGCTGACAACTATGTCTTCATCACCGGCGTTGACGACGGCTACAGCAACCTGTCCACCAAGAACATCACTGCTGCTGCCATCTTCACCGACGGCACCATGGAGACCATCACCGTCAACACCACCAAGAGCGATCTGGGCATCACCTCCGCCACCGACCTGGCCCTGGTGAACAGCTGGTACACCTACACCGTCAACAACGACGGCGTGTACACTGTGAAGAAGGTCAAGAGCGTCAATGAGGCTGCCACCAATGTCCCCGGCGGCTCCACCAACAGCAGCAAGGTTGCTCAGTACGCTGACGCTAATCGTACCTCCGTCATTGACAAGAAGAACATCTTCCTGGAGGGCGGCGGCACCAGCACCTTCAACAAGGTCTACGGCAACGACAGCACTGTTTACCTGACTGCTTCCATCAAGGAAGTCCGCACCGATTATGTCCCCTCTGCTACGCCTGCTGCTACCTCTGCCATCATCATTGACGAGGTGGACAGCGTGACCACCGGCATCAAGAACGCCAACATTGAGCCCTGGATCCATGTCGCTGGCGAGAGCGATCCCTGCGAGATCGACAAGGCCGATGCTGATTTGACTCCCGATGCTGTGACCAATAGCCGGTACAGCTCCGGCGTGTACACCCTGTACAAGGACAACGGCTATGTGATCGCCGCCGTCGTGGTTGGCGAGGACGCCGCTGCCTCCAAGAACCTGGTGTACGCTCACACCAAGGACGTTGAGATGGAGTCTTACGACAAGACCACCGACGAGTGGACCTGGACCCGTAAGGTCATCTCCAACGGCGAGGAGATCGAGATCACTGAGAAGGGCGATGCTCTGACCTATCTGGACCGTATGAACCGCTTCAACTGGTATCAGGTGAAGTACAACGGCAACGGTGAGGTTATCGATGTGATCCCCGTGGCCACCGCTCTGACCCTCAACAATGAGTGGGTTAGTAACATCACCGACCTCTATACCACCATCAACACCGGCAAGGATACTATCCTGTACACCCAGGACTTCCCCGTTATCGGTCAGCCCGCTGACCAGCCCACCATGAAGGGCAACACTCTGTATGTCACCTCCACCATCGCCGCCAACAACGGCTTCTATGTGGACGAGGACGCCAAGATCGTTCTGCTGCAGTACAATAAGAACAGCCTGGATACCAGTTACTACACTGGTTCCGACGAGCTGGAGAGCATTATTGACACCCTGAACGAGAAGAACGTCGGTGGCTATGAGTATCAGATCAGCGCCATCATCGAGAATGGCATTGCCACCACCGTGGTTGTCTACGACAAGACCAACAACTACGAGCGTCCTGTGACCAACAAGGACACCGATGTCAAGTTCAATGCCAGAAATGAGGCTACCATCGAGTACTATGGCGTCGCCAATAGGCCCACCGAGGACGAGGCTATCGACATGATCGAGGCCGAGCTGGAGCGCCAGGGCTACACCATTGACAAGCGGACTTACACCAGCGGCACCTACAGCTGGGATGTGACCGACTCCAGAGGCTTCACTGTCTCTCCTGCGTTCACCTTCGATCCCAGCAATGGCCGCGTGCAGCTGTACAAGGTTACGCTGACCAAGAGCACTGGCAATGCCACCACTCTGGATCCCTGGACACTCTCTGACAGCGTGGTCTACCTGGCCAATGGCGCCGACACGACTGTCACCCTGTCCGGCACCACTGGTGACTGGTCTGGTTCCACCACCGTTGTTTCCGACAATGATAAGGTTACTGTCACGAAGGATAGCGTTTCCACCGATACGCACAGCGTGACAATCAAGATTACGCTGAATGCGGTTGCTGATCAGTCCGTCAAGCTGTCTGGCAGTTGGGAACATTGAGATTCACATTTTAAAATGCGAATCTGAAAATTCCACAAAAAAGGCCCCCGGACTTCGGTCCGGGGGCCTTTCCCTGCCCAGCAGATTTTCATATTTCCGGGGCGGGCCTCCGTGCCCGCCCGCCCATTCCATCCCAAACCGGCCCCCGCAAAACCAAAAGGAGGACGCCCAAGGCGTCCTCCCTTTTCCGCGATGTAAGCAATCAGTCCTCGCACAGGCCGGCGGTGATGATGGCCATGGAGTAGACCTCCTGGGCGTTGCAGCCCCGGCTGAGGTCGTTGATGGGGGCGTTCAGGCCCTGCAGGATGGGGCCGTAGGCCTCAAAGCCGCCCATGCGCTGGCAGATCTTGTAGCCGATGTTGCCGGCGTTGATGTCGGGGAAGATGAAGGTGTTGGCGTGGCCGGCCACCTGGGAATCGGGGCACTTGGTGTGGGCCACCCGGGGGGACACGGCGGCGTCAAACTGCAGCTCGCCGTCGATGGGCAGCTCCGGCGCGGCGGCCTTGGCCTTGGCGCAGGCGTTGCGCATCTTGTCCACGTCCTCGCCCTTGCCGGAGCCCAGGGTGGAATAGCTCAGGAAAGCGACCTTGGGATCGATGCCGAAAACCTTGGCGGTAGCGGCGGTCTCCAGGGCGATCTCCACCAGCTCATCCTCGGTGGGCTTGATGTTGATGGCGCAGTCGCCCATGGCCAGGACCTCCCGGTCGCCGGTGGCGGAGGGACGGACCAGGATGAAGCAGGAGGACACGATCTTGCTGCCGGGCTTGGTCTTGATGATCTGCAGGGCGGGACGGACGGTGTCGGCGGTGGAGTAGGTGGCGCCGCCCAGCAGGGCGTCGGCGTAGCCCATCTTCACCAGCATGGTGCCGAAGTAGTTGGCCTGCATCAGGGCGGCGCGGCACTGCTCCTCGGTCATCTTGCCCTTGCGCAGCTCCACCATGGTGGCGACCATCTTGTCCATGTCGGCAAAGGTCTTGGGGTCGATGATCTCGGCGCCCCGGATGTTGAAGCCGATCTCCTCGGCGGCGGCCTGGATCTCCTGCTCGTCGCCCACCAGGACGGGGGTCAGGAAGGTACCGGACAGCAGACGGGCGGAGGCCTCCAGAATGCGGGGGTCGGTGCCCTCGGTGAAGACGATCTTGCGGGGGTGGGCCTTCAGCTTTTTGATCAAGAATTCAAACATTACCATTCCTCCAAATAATCAGTCTGGGCAGAAATTCATACCAATTTCATTATACACGCCTGACTTGCGGGGTCAATCAAAAAATAAAAATATGATGACAAAAATTTACGGTTTCGTCATGAATCTTTCTGTCGAATGTGCAAAACTAACAGAATCGGCCCCGGGGAAACGGCGGGCCCCGCCGGGGGAACCCCCTGGAATCCGGCACGTTTGGGAAGGGACAGGGGGTTGACGGGGCTGTGAAAAAGAGGTATGATAAGAACGGTAACAAATTGTAACTTTTTCGGTACTTTGTGCATAACAGGAGATTTATGAGTCAGGATTCAAGAAAGAAAGAGCCCCGGGCGGGGCGCGGCAGGCGGGAGAGCGGCAGAGAGCAGCCCGCCCGGAAAAGCGCGGCGGCCATTGCCGCCTGGGAGGAATCCCCGCCCTCCCGGCACCGGGACGGGGCCGCCCGGAGGGACGCGGGAGACGAAAGGGTCTCCCTGCCGGCGCTGTACCGGGGCATGAAGCGGCGGATCAGGCGCGTGCGCCGCCGCTGGCGGCAGATCGTCCGGGAGGAGCGCAGGCGCAATTTCCCGGAGTCCGAGCGGGCGCCCATCCAGTTTCTGCTGTTTGCCTGGAATATGCTGCCCATGCTGGGCAGCCTCTTGCGGGAGCATACCTGGGGCCGCCGCAAGCAGGCGTTCCACCGGTCGGAGCGCATGGCCACGCGGATGGGAAAGCACAGGCTCCACCCCGCTGTGTTTATGGGCATCGGCTGCGCCCTGGCCGCCGTTGTGTTCGTCTGCTCGGTCTACACCTTCGGCACCACTGTCAGCTATGACGGAGAGGTGATCGGCGCGGTGTCCTCCCAGTCCACGGCGGAGGAGGCCCGCTCCAATCTGGAGAAGGTCACCGCCAGGACGCTGGGCGAGAGCTTTACCATCGACGATTCCCTGATCCAGTACTCCTCCGGCCTTTTGAAGCGGCAGGACCTGGTGGACGGGGAGACCTTTGAGGAGAACCTCTCCGAGGAGATCGGCCTTGTGACCTCGGCCTACTGCCTGTACGTGGACGGCGAGCGCATCGGCGCCACGCCCTACGAGGGCGCGCTGGAGGAGCTGTTGGACCAGATCCGGGACGCCTCCACCAATGAGGATACCATTTCCTGCGAGTTTGCCGAGGATGTGGAGATCAAGCAGGAATTCGTGCCCAGCGCGGATATCATGAACCTGGGCTATCTGGCGGAAAAGCTGTACAGCACCAAGACCGCCGAGGTGACCTACGAGGTGAAAAAGGGCGACACCTGGTCCGAAATCGCGGAGGATCACGGCCTGAGCTCCAAGGAACTGCTGGCGCTGAACCCCGGCTATAACATCGACAAGCTGCAGATCGGAGAAGTGCTGACGCTGTCAGCCTCCGTCCCCTATCTGACCATGACGGTGGTGCAGCGGGAGCGGTACGTGGAAGACGTGATGTACGAGATCGAGTACACGGACACCGCCAGCCTCTACAAGGGCGACTACAAGGTCACCTCCGCCGGCGTGTACGGCGCTGCCGATGTGGTGGCCACGGCCACCTATGTCAACGGCGAGGAGACTGAGCGCACGGTGCTGTCCTCCGTCACGCTGCGGGAGCCTGTCACCGAGCAGCGGCTCCGGGGCACCACGGAGCGGCCCACCTGGCATCCCACCGGCACCTTCCGCTGGCCGGTCTCCGGTCGCATCACCTCTTACTTCGGCGGACGGAAGTCCCCCGGCGGCATCGGCTCCACCAACCACAAGGGCATCGATATCGCGGCGCCGCGGGGCACGCCGGTCTATGCGGCGGACGGCGGCACCGTGACCTACGCCGGCTGGATGAGCGGCTATGGGTATCTGGTCCGCATCAACCACGGCAACGGCTACGAGACCTATTACGGCCACAACAGCAGCCTGACCGTCTCGGTGGGGCAGCATGTCTACAAGGGCCAGCAGATCGCAAGGGTCGGCTCCACCGGCAATTCCACCGGCAACCACTGCCACTTTGAGGTCCGCTATAACGGCGTGGCCAGAAATCCGCTGAATTACCTGTAAGACCGGCGGCTATGGAATTTGAAATTTGAAAGACGCCCCGGAGCTCCAACGAGCTCCGGGGCGTCAGTCTGTCAAAAAACCTGATGGATCGGAGAAGAGGCAGGAAAAGCAAGGGGAGTGCGAGGGGACGGGAGTCCCCTCGTGTTGGATCGAATGCCTGCAAACGGGCTGTGTAACAGCCCGTTTGCCCCGCGAAGCGGGAGCTATTCGGGCTGCTCTGCGGCCCGAATAGCGAGGCATTGTTCAGCCCATCCCAAAAAGTCCAAAGGACTTTTTGGATGGGCTGAACGCCCCGGAGCTCCAACGAGCTCCGGGGCGTCGGTCTTTCGGGAAAGACGCGCCGCGGCCGCCGGACGTATCATGACACGGTGGAGGGCGCGGCGCTTTCGACCCGCCGGGCGATATAGGGCTGCACCTCATCGAAGGGGATCCCCAGCGCGATGGACAGCTCTCCGTAGAGCAGGCGCTCCGCCTGCTTCATATAGCGCTCATCCACCATGCCCAGCCGCCGCTTCTGGGCCTCCGCCTGCTGGCGCTTGGCGTAAATGGACATCATCAGCTCCAGCAGATCCCGGCAGTTGTGGCTTCTGACAGCGGCCTGATAGTGCTGGGCCAGGGCCTGCAGGGTGGGGGCGCGGCAGGCCTCGGCCTGGACCGTGGGGATGAGGTCGATCAAGGCCTCCGCCTCCTCCGCGGAGATCACGGGGCGGATGGGCACCTTTGCACTTTCCACGGGCGCATAGATCACGCCGTCCTGAAACAGCGGCTTGAGCAGATAGTACTGCCTGTTCCGGTCTGCTCCGGTCAGATTCGGCCGGGTGATCTCTTCCACCCGGCACACGCCGGTCGTTCCGTATACCACAAGTTCTCCGGGGTGAAACATAAAAGGCCCTCCTGACAAAAAATACGCGGGGTCCCGGCAACTGGACTTACGTCCGCCGGGACCGCGCGCTGCAAGTATAGTTTACCACATTTTTCTTGGAAAATGTAAGTAAAAAATGAAAAATCATCGCTGAAAAAGGCATAAACTCACGATTGACACCGCTTCTGGTACTCGGAGGGGGAGAGCCCCGTCTGCTTTTTGAAGGTGCTGCTGAAATAGGTGATGTCCCGGTAGCCAACCTGCTCCGCCACCTCGCAGACGCGGCTGCGGCAGTCCTGCAGCAGCTCCATGGCCATGTGGATGCGGTAGCTGGTGATATAGCTGCTGACGGTATAGGAGGTCTCCTTTTTGAAAACGTGGCTCAAATGGCCCTCGCTGACGCCCAGAAAGCGGGCCACGGAGCCGACGCAGATATCCGGCGCGTTGTAATGCTCCGCGATGTAGCGCATGGCCTGGGTGACGTATTTGCTCTTTCCCTTTCCGTCGGGAAGGTCCAATCCGCTGGGAGTCCGGGAGCTTTGCGGTGATTGGAGCCGCCGCACGGCCTCCTCCAGCTCGCCGTCGTGAAAGGGCTTCAGCAGATAGTCCACGGCGCCCAGCTTGAGGGCGGACTGGGCATAGGCAAAGTCGCTGTAGGCGGTCAGGATGATGACGCGGACGCCGCTGCCCTCCGCCCGGAGCCGGCGGACCATCTCGATGCCGTCCATCCGGGGCATTTTGATGTCCGTGACCACCAGATCCGGCTGGTAGCGGCGGATGACCTCCAGACCCTCTTCACCGTTGGCGGCGTCGCCCACCACCACGCAGTCCACGGAGGCCCAGTCCACGGCCAGCATGATGCCCCGCCGGACCAGCTCTTCATCTTCCACGATGACGACCTTTGTCATGATTCGCGCCCTCCTTGCCGTGTGATGGGAATGGATATGCGGATGCAGGTCCCCCGCCCGCCGGGGGGAGGCAGGAATTTCAGCCCCCGCTCCTGGCCGTAGTTGAGCCGAAGGATGGCGTCCACGTTGTGAAGGCCCAGATGGCGGCCGGCGGGGGGCGTCTGCTCCTGAAAGCGGCGCAGGCTCTCCGGGGACATGCCGCAGCCGTTGTCCTGAACGGTCAAAAGCAGGTCGTCTCCGGCGCGGGCGGCGGTAACGGTGATCTCGCCGGGCATGCCGTCCTCAAAGCCGTGGATGATGGCGTTTTCCACCAGCGGCTGGAGCATCAGCTTGGGCACCAGGATATCCAGCAGATCTTCGTCCATCGCCGCGCGAAACTCAAATTTTCCGGCGAAGCGGATCTTCTGGATCTCCACATAGCGCTCCAAAAGCCGGAGCTCATCCTCCAGGCGGACGAATTCGTCGGCGGAGATGCTGCGGCGCAGGATATCCGCCAGATCCGCGGAAATCGTGGCCACCTCCGGGACATGGTGGATCTTGCCCATCCACTTCAGCGTGTCCAGCGTGTTGTAGAGGAAATGGGGGTTCAGCTGGGCCTGCATCATGCGGATCTGGGCGTTGCCCAGCTCCTGCTGCTGGCGGATGGAGTCCGTCAGATTGGTTTTCAGCCGCTCCGTCATCCGGTTGAAGCGGCCTGCCAGCTGACTCATCTCATCAGTGCCGGGAACCTCGACCCGGACGTCCAGATCGCCGCCCTCCACGGCGGCCATGGCGCTGTTCAAAGAGCGGATGGGGCGGAACAGCTGCCGGGAAAACGCCATGGAGACCGCCAGACACAGCCCCAGGCACAGCAGGATGGACAGCGCGGTGATGAGGTACAGCAGCCGCATGACCCAATCCGCCACGGGCTTTGGCTGGCGCAGGATCACATAAAAGCCGCTGACCTCCTCCCTGGCCACGTGGTAAAGCTGGTTTTCTCCGCCGGCGGCCAGCGCCTGACCGGACAGCAGCCGTTCCCGCAGGGCGGGGGCCAGCGTCTTATCCTGCAGGGTGGGAGAGGTGTAGACCTCGTCCCAAAAGGGGTCCAGGATCAAAATATCGCTGCCGGCGCCGTATTTTCCCTCCAGCAGGCGGCGGAAGTGGCCGGTGTTCAGACTGGCCACCGCATAGCCGGAGAGCTTCCCGCGGTCGCGGACGGCCCGGGCCGCCTGCATGCAGGCGGAGGCTGTGCCGCTGAAGGACGGCACGTCCCGGTAAACCACGCCGGGGGACGCCCCCGCCGCCGCCAGCAGCCCCCAGGCGGTGGAGAGGTCCGCCCTCGCGGACGCCGCGGCGGTGGTATAGAGCAGGTGCCCCTGGGCGTCATACAGGGAGAAATCCGCCTCCCGCAGCAGCGGCGACGCCACGGCGTACAGCGCGCTGTATACGCTCTGGCTGTCCTGGCCGGCGCCGTCCAGGGCCTGAAGGATGCGGTCATGACGGCCCAGCTGCTCCAGCACGTCCTCGCAGGAGGACAGGAGCTTTCCCATGTCCTCTGTGACGGCGGAGAGCTGGGCGGCGGCGGTATCCTCGGTGCTGCGGGCCAGAAAGAGCTGGAACACGTTCAGCATCAAAACGACGCAGATCAGCAGCGGGAGGACACCCACTGCCAAAAACGCGGCGGTGAGCTTGCGGTGGAAAGAGGAACGGAGGGGATGACTCATGTGCCCGCCTCCCCGCACAGCTCCGTCCAGCGGCGGAGGAATTCCTCTTTGATCCCGGAGGCCCAGGCCACGTCGTAATCGATGATGTGCAGCTCAGATTCCGGCGGCAGGGTGTCCCGGTCCGCCACGTCCACCCGGACGGAGCGGCGGGCGAAGTCGTTGACCACCAGGGACTGGACGTCCTCGCTCTGGGTGAATTCCAAAAAGGCCATAGCGTTTTCCCGGTGGGGCGCGCCGTCGATCAGCGCCGCGCCGTCCGGCAGGTTGCTGGTGCCCTCCTCCGGGTAGACGATGGCGATGTCAGCCCCCTGGGCCTGGCGCTTTAAGGCGGTCTCCTCCAACGTGACGCCGATGTACCGGCTGCCCACGGACACCACGCTGACCACGTCGCCGGAGTCCTGCAGGATGCTGCCGTTCAGGTTTTCCACAAACCGGCCGATCACGTCCCAGTCGTCCCCCGGCAGGCAGGAGAGCATGGTGATGGCGGCGGTATAGCTGGAGCCGGAGACGGTGGGGGCCGCAAAGGCGATCTTCCCCCGCCAGAGGGGGTCCAGCAGATCGGCCCAGCCGGTGACCTCTCCCGGGGAGACCAGCTTGGTGTTGTAGATCAGCACCACCGGCAGAGAGGAAAAGGGCGTCCAGGTGTCCCCCTCCGGGCGGAGGCCCTGCTTCAAAGAGGCGGCGCTGGAGCAGGTGTAGGGCTCAAAGTAGCCGGCGTAGGCCAGAAGGCTCTCCACACCGCCGCCGAACATCACATCGCACACCGGGGACTCCGCCTCGGCGGCGATGCGCTCCAAAAGCTCGTTGGTACCGCCGGTGACCACCTGGACCCAGACGCCGGTCCGCTCCTCGAACTCCTTGACGATGGGGCCATAGACCTCCTCCTTGTGGGAGGTGTAGACCGTCAGGCGGCTGGCCTCGTCCGGGGCAAAAGAGGCGGTCTGGCTGTCCCTCCGGGCGGCGCCGCAGGCGGGCAGCAAAAAAAGGAGGGCGCAGAGCGCCGCGATCCGCAGCGTTTTCATCCGCATCCCTCCTTTCATGATATGCTATTGTAACACCGGGGGAAAGATTTGTAAATCTTCCCTATGGGGTGGGCAGTTCCCGCAAAATGGCCTCCAGCACCTCCGGCACGCTGGCGCACTGCCGGGGGAAGCGCTCCCGCAGGGCGGGGGCGGCGGAGGACATCAGCCAGGCGGTCCCCGCCGCCTCCAGCATGGGCACGTCGTTCCAGTTGTCGCCGAAGGCCGCCGTCTCCGCCGGATCGATCCCCAGGGCGCCGCACAGCCCCCACAGGCCGGTGCCCTTGTCGGCAAGGCCGAAGTCCAGCCACACCGGGCCGGCCTCCGCCATGTGGTACGTCTCCCCCCACCGGGGGCCCAGAATGGCCGCCGGACCGTCCAGCTCCCGGGGGCAGAAGGCGGTGACCTTTAAAATGTCCTCGGAGATGTCCTCTACCCGGGCCACCCGGGTCACCAGATTGCCGTGGAGATCCTCCATCCGGCGGACGAAGTCCTCGCCGCAGCCGCAGACATAGCTGACGTTCTGGCCGGAGATCAGCACCTGGCACTCCGGGATATCCATGATGGCGTGGGACAGGGCCAGGGCGTCGGACCGGGGCATGGCGGTTTTGGAGAGGACGGGGGCGGTCTCCTCGGCGCCGGGGCCGAAGATGACGCCGCCGTTTTCACACAAAAAGCACACCTCGTCCGCCACCGGGGCAAACAGCGCCCGCATGGAGTGGTACTGCCGCCCGGAGGCGGGGCAGAACAGGATCCCGGCGGCACGCAGGCGGCGGATCAGATCGAACAGGGCCGGGGAAAGGGCTTTTTCGCCGTAGGGCATCAGGGTGCCGTCGATATCGCTGGCAATGAGTTTCAGCATAACAAACCTCGCGCGTGAGAGTATGGGGCCGGCGGAGAAACACGGTCTCCGCCGGCCAGCAGACAAAATCGCTCACTGGACGGACAGGCTGCCCCGGGTGATGAGGCGTCCGTTCCTGCGGCTGAATAATACCACATCTTCCCCCCGGAAGTCCAGCCGGACCTTCTGGCCGATCTGGTACAGCACGCCGCCGAACACCACGCCGGTCAGCAGGTATTCACCGATACGGACTTTCACGGTGGTCTCCATGCCGGTGGGCATGGCGGAGTAGATCTCGCCCTCCAGGGCGCCGTTTTCGCAGATGTCCAGGAACTCGGGCCGGACGCCCAGAACCAGGTCTTCGTCAGTCAGGATCTCTTCGTCGCCGAAGTCCTCTTCCTCGTTGACCTTGGCCACGTGATAGCGGAAGACGGCGTCCTTGTTGCCCTTTTCCACATGGCCCTTCTGGCTGGCCTTGGCGGCCTCCGCCTCCCGTTTGGCCGCATCGGCAGCGTCGGCCTGGGTGAACCAGGCCGCCAGATCCAGGGGCGCGGCGGGATGGAAAGCCAGGTGCACACCGTCCAGCGCCGCCAGGGAGATGGAGCCGTCGGCATTCTGGGCGCCCCTGCCCTCGATAAAGTTAATGGCGGGATTGCCCACGAAGTCCGCCACAAACAGGTTGGCGGGCTGGCCGTACACGTCCAGGGGCGCGTCGTACTGCTGCAAAACGCCGTTGTCGATGAGGCAGATCTTCGTCGCCAGGGTCATGGCCTCCATCTGGTCGTGGGTGACGTAGACAAAGGTGCTGCCGGTCTCCAGATGGAGCCGCTGCAGCTCGGAGCGCATCTCCAGCCGGAGCTTGGCATCCAGGTTGCTCAGGGGCTCATCCATGAACAGCACCGTGGGCTCCGGCGCCAGGGTGCGGGCGATGGCCACCCGCTGCTGCTGGCCGCCGGACAGCTCCGCGGGGTAGCGGTCCATGAACATGCCGATCTTCACGATGCGGGCCACCCGCCGGACGGAGAGGTCGATCTCCTCCTGGGAGAGCTTGCGGACGGAGGTGACGGGCTTGCCGTCCTTTAAGTAGGCGTAATCCGGGCTGAAGGCGCAGCCCTCGGCTTTGCATTTTTCCTCGGCGGCGGCCAGGGACTTCTCCAGCTCAGCAAGCTTTGCCTTGGCGACGGTGGCGGGCTCCATGGACTCGTGGAGCTTGTAGCCCATCAGGATTTTCGCGGTGTTGAGAGAGATCTCGTAGCGGTCGATGAGCTTGATGTGGGCCTTGTTGACGTCCAGCTTGCCCTTCTTGTCCACACATTCCTGGATGGTCTTCACCACGTCGTCCGCCCTTTGCAGAATGCGGATCAGGGCGGCGGCGCGGCGGGCCTCCAGATCGATCTTGGGCAGCTCCTCCTTGATGTTGGAGAGGCCGAAGGAGATGTTCTGGTACACCGTCATGTTGGGCCACAGGGCGTAGTTCTGGAACAGGAAGCCCACCTTGCGCTTGTTGGGGGGCACGTTGATGCCGGCCTCGCTGTCGAAGACCACCTTGTCGCCGATGGTGATGCGGCCGCTGGTGGGGGTCTCCAGGCCCGCGATCATGCGGAGGGTGGTGGTCTTGCCGCAGCCGGAGGGGCCCAGCAGGGTGACGAAGGCGTTGTCGTCGATGACCAGGTTCAGATCGTCCACGGCGTAGAATTTGTCCCAGCGCTTTGTCACGTGTGTCAATACGATTTCAGGCATGGTTTAACCTCCTATTCCCTTGTCCAGGCTGGCGCCGGTAACTTTGTTCACAAGGGTGTTGCAGACCAGAATGGTGATAATGAGGATCAGGTTGATGCCGCTGGAGAAGGCGTACAGGCCCATCTCGTCGAAGTAGTCCAGCGTGGTGGAGAGGATGAAGCCCTGGACGCACAGCAGCATGAACAGGCTCAGCTCCCGCAGGCAGGTCATGAAGGGCAGCAGATAGCCGCTGATGATGGAGGATTTCTGGATGGGGATGATGATGCGGGTCATCCGCTTGATCCAGGGGATGTCCTGGATGATGGCCGCCTCCTCGATCTCGCCGGAGAGCTGGAGCATGGAGTTCAGGGAACTGCGGCTGGCGAAGGGGATGTACTTGATGGTGCCCACGATGATGAGCAGGGTGTAGGTGTTGAACAGGTTCACATGCTCGTTGGAAAACAGAATGAAGAAGGCCACGCCCACGGCAATGGAGGGCATCAGATAGGGCAGAAACGCCACGGAGTTGACGTAGTTTGCCCACTTACTTCGTCGGCTCTTGGCCACGGCGTAGCCGATCAGGGTGCCGATGGTGCCCGCCAGCAGCGCGCAGCACACGCTGACCAGGATGGTGCCCCGGAAGGCGTGCCAGATGGTCTCGTTGTGGAGGATGCCCTTCTGGCCGTACATGCCGTTTTCCGTGATGTTCTCATCCGTGACCCACCACTTGGTGGTCAGGTTGCTGGTGTCGCCGGTGTACAGGAAGCTGTAGTCGCCGGGGTTGGGCAGGAACGTCTCAAAGGCGAAGGAGACGATGGGGAAGATGCTGGTGAAGAAGGTGACGATGACCAGCACCAGGGCGATGACGTACTTCCCCGCCCGGCCCAGGTTGATCTTGGAGATCTGGCCGGATTTGCCGGTGACGGTGGTGTAGCTCTTGCGGCTCTGGAGGCTGATCTGGTTTAAAAGCATGATGGCCACGCCGAAGAACATCATGATGATGGCCAGGATGCTGGCCTCACCGGTGTATTTGGAGTTCATGGACACGTATTTGGTGGCAAGCGTCGTCAGGCCCAGGTAATGGGGCACGGGGTAGGAGCCCATGGAGCTGCCGAACACCAGCAGGATGGTGGAGAGAATGGCGGGCTTGACCATGGGCAGCGTGACCTTGCACATGATCTTCCACTTGGGGGTGTCCAGGATGGTGGCGGCCTCCTCCAGGTTGGCGTCCATGTTGCGGAAGATGCCGCCGATGAGAATGTAGGCAAAGGGGGCGTAGTGCAGTCCCAGAACCACCACGCTGGGGAACAGGCCCTTGCACCACCACAGGGGCATATTCACGCCCAACGTGGCGGCCAGCAGGCCGTTGGAGGTGCCGGTGACGGCGTTGGAGTTGAACAGGTTCTGCCACACCACCGCCAGCGTCCACTGGGGCATGATGTAGGGGAAGATGAAAATGGAGCTCAGGTACTTCCGCCACGCCAGATTGGTCCGGGTGATGAGGAAGGCGAAGAGCCCGCCGAAAAGGATGGCAACGACACACGTGCCCACCGCCAGCAGGACGGTGTTCAGCAGGGGCATCCACAGATTGGATTTGGCCATCCGGCTGGTGAAGAGGTCGATGTAGTTCACCAGCGTGTAGCCGGAGGCCATCCCGGTCAGGTGCTGATCGATGGTGCCGGGGTGAATCTTGAAGGTGTCCTCCACAATGGCGACGATGGGGGCCACCGTGCTGAAGGTGAGCACAATGCCCATCAGCAGCAAAATGACGTTGTGGGGCTTGGAAAAATAGGTCTTCAGCTTGTTTTTGAAGATCATGGACTGGTTCATATCGTTCTCCCTTCCGAGGCCGGCGGGGCCGGGATGAAGGACCCGCATGGATGTTTGGGACCGGGCGGGGCCCCGGCTTGCATACGGGTTCTAAAAAAGTGCCCTTGGACGCGGTATGCGTGACACCGTTCCAAGGGCACTTTTTACGCTTGGTCTAGGCTGTTTTTACGTCAGTGCCTTGAAGATCAGTCTGCCGCGGCGTCCCGGAGGGATCAGCCCGCGCTGTACTTGGTCAGCATCTCGATCCAGCTGCCCACGGTAAAGGCCACGGAGGCGCAGTACTCAGGATCCTCCAGGACCAGCTTGCCGTCGGTGGTCCACCAGTCGTAGCCGGCGTCGTTCTTGGCGGCGAATTCCACGGTGGTGCCGTCCTCGGCCATGCCGCCGGTCTGGTGGTGATAGATCTCCTCGTTCTCAGCGGCCACGGTGGGGTTGGAGGAGTAGCCGCCCATGTCCTTGCCCCAGGCGGAGAAGCCGTCGGTGGTGCAGGTCATATAGGCGATGAAGGCGCAGGCGGTCCAGGGCAGGGGGCTGTTGTCGGTGACGAACAGATAGTGGCAGTAGCCAAAGCCGCCGATGCCGGTGTAGCCGTCGTCATAGGCGGCAACGTTGATGTTGTTGACGGAGACGGAGCTGGACTCCTCCACGGAGCGCAGCTTGGAGTACACCAGCAGGCCGAACTGGTCGGTGGCGGACTTGTCAACCAGGGTGTTGCAGATGGGGCCGTCGTCGGTCTGAGCGTTGTAGGACTCCACCCACAGCTTGATCCAGGCCAGCGCGTACTTGCCGTCGGCGCCCAGGCCCAGGTCGGCGGCCTCGGACTCCATGGCGTTGATGGTGGGCTGGAAGTAGGCCTGCTCATCGGCGGACAGGGCCTCGAAGGCCTCCTTCAGCCAGCCGGCGTATGTATCCTCGGTCAGCATGTACAGGAAGTTCTTGCCGACGATCTCGGAGTCGATGTCCATGTACAGTCCGTGCTCGCCCTCGGCCACGAAGTCCCAGCAGTTGTCATAGGTCTTGGAGCCGGTGTTGTTGTACATGAAGACCTTGTTCAGGGTCTGCAGGGGCAGATAGCCCTCGTAATCGTCGGCGGTGGTGCCGTTGGCGTCGGCCCAGTCCTTGGGGATGAAGGTGTCCAGAATGCCGGTCTGGACCATCTTGCTCTCGATCTGGTTGCCGTCCTGGATCAGGGTCATGGCGTAAGTACCGGTGTCCTTCAGGGAGTCGGCGGTCAGCTGGTCAAAGATCTTGTTGTTCTTGGGCTGCTGCCACTCGAACTCCATATTGTAGGAGGGGTCGATGGTCTGCAGATACTCGATGAACAGGGGCAGGGCGCTCTTGCCGCGGCTGGAGTTGCCAACGCCCAGGAAGGTCTTGCCGTTGGACTCCTCAATGGCCTTCTGGGCCAGCTCCTCCAGGGTCATGCCCTCGGCCTCGGCGATGATCTTCTGGGTGGCGGTCAGCTCCGTCGCGGGCTCTTCGGTCTTGGGGGGCTCCTCGCCGCTGTCGGCGGGCTGCTGGGTCTGCTCGGTGCCACCGCCGCCGCAGCCGGCCAGCAGGGTCATCATCATGGCAAGAGTCAGCGCAAATGCAAGAAACCGCTTTTTCATACTGAAAAATCCTCCTTTAAATCGTTGTTTTGCCTAAAAAGCAACAGGGATACTTGCTGGAGTATAATTATATTCTACAAAAACAGCGGAAGAATATCTACTGGACAATTCTGAGGTTATTTTTGAAATTTGAAGATTTTGGGGCAGCCGGCACGGAAAATACAAAACCGGAGGCGGCATCAGCCGTCTCCGGTTTTGCGTTTTAGAGGGAGGATTTACCCCAGGACTTCGTCCAGATCCAGGGTGGTGCGGCCGTCCTCCAGCACGAAGCAGGGGATGCCGATGCCGCCATTTGCCCGGATGCCGGCGTACAGGGGATTGCTGTCCCGCTGGGCCAGGTAGGCCTTCAGGTCGGACAGGCTGGCGGAGAGGTTTTTGAACTCGATCTCCGCCTTGGCCGCGGAGAGACGGTTCAGGGCGTACAGGGTGTCGGGGCACAGGTGGCTTCCAATCACGGTGACTTTCATAAAACGCTCCTTTTTATGTCTGCGGTTATTTCACGGCAATGGCTTCAATCTCGCAGAGAACGCCCTTGGGCAGGTCCTTCACCGCCACGCAGCTGCGGGCGGGCTTGGAGACGAAATACCGGGCATAGACCTCGTTAAAGGCGGCAAAGTCGCCCATATCCGCCAGGAAGCAGGTGGTCTTGAAGACCCTGTCAAAGCCGGTGCCGGCGGCTTCCAGAATGGCGCCCACGTTTTTGCAGCTCTGCTCCGCCTGGGCGGCGATGCCCTCGGGGATCTGGCCGTCTGCGGGGTCCACGGGGATCTGGCCGGAGGTGAAGACGAAGCCGTTGACCTCATAGCCCTGGGAGTAGGGGCCGATGGCGCCGGGGGCGTTCTTGGTTTCTAAGATGTTCATGGTGATATCTCCTTATGAATACAGAAGTTCTTACTGGGCCTTCTTGCTCAGCCAGTCCCTGCCCTCCACGATGCGGGTGACCATCATGGAGGCGATGGTGTCGCCGGAGGCGTTGAGGCAGGTGGCGGCGGGATCGAACAGGAAGCCCAGGGTGGCGATCAGAGGGAAGGCCTCGGCGGGGAAGCCGAACATGCTGACGATCAGCATTTCGCCCACCAGGCCGCCGCCGGGAGCGCCGGAGAGCACAAAGGCGCTGAGAATGGCCACTGCCATGGCCATGGCGTAGGTGCCCACGCCGGTGAAGGGCATGTTGAAGACGCCGAAGAGGAACGCGATCTTCACGATGGAGCTGAGGACGGAGCCGTCCATGTGCATGGTGCAGCCCATGGGCAGCACCAGGTCGCTGACGTCCTTGGGCACGCCGATGCTGTCGCAGGCCTCCTTGTTGACCGGCAGGGTGGCGGCGGAGCTCTGGGTGGCAAAGGCGGTGACGGCGGGGGCGAAGATGTACTTCAGCATCTGCTTCACGCCGGCCTTGCCGCCGGCGAAAAAGGCGTACAGGGGGAAGAAGATGACCACATACAGCAGGCACAGGGGATAGTAGACGATCATGGACCGGCCGTAGTCGCCCAGCAGCTGGGGGCCGAACTCGCCGATGAGGTTGGCGAAGTAGGCGCCCAGGCCGATGGGAGCGATGGCCATGATGACGGAAACGAACTTCATGATAATGCAGTTCAGGTTGGCCAGCAGCTTGCCCACGGGGCTTTCCTCGCCGCCGCAGGAGGCCACGCAGAAGCCGATGATGATGGCGAAAATGATGAGGGGCAGCATGTGGGACTTGCTCCACAGCTCGGGGAAGTCGCTGACGGTCAGGGAGCCGACGATCATTTCAGCGGCGGTCTGGGCCTCGCCCATCTCGGCGGCGCCCATTTCGATGCTGGTGCCGGCGGAGGGGCTGAAGAGATTGACCCAGGTGAGGACGCAGACGCCGGCAATGGCGCCGGTGGCCAGAAAGGTGACGATGGTGCCGCCCAGGATCTTGCCCAGACGCTTCATGCTGGCCATGCAGCCCACGGCGGAGGCGATGGATACGAACACCAGGGGGACCACGATGGTGAACAGCAGGTTCAGGAAGATGTCGCCGATGGGCTTTACGGTCTGCCCGGCGGCGGGGGAAATGATGCCGATGATAGAGCCGATGGCGATGCCGCCCAGCAGCAGAATGGGCATCTTGTACTGCTGCCACAGGGATCGATTCTTGGTCGTGTTAGCCATAATGACAGTCTCCGTTTCTCTTTTTCTTCTATATATTTTTGGGTATGTCATCCCGCCTCGCGGCGGGGAAGCACGGGGTTACAGGCTGTTGACGGCGGCCTCCAGCTGGCGCATGGCCTGCTCCAGGACACTGCGGGGGCAGGCGGCGTTGAGCCGCATGTAGCCGCTGAGGCTGCGGCCGAAGGAGCAGCCGTCGTTCAGGCCCAGCTTGGCCTTCTGGATCATGAAGTCATGGAGCTCTTCGTTGCTCATGCCCAGGGCGCGGCAGTCCAGCCACATGAGGTAGGTGGCGTCGGGGGCGTAGGTGCGGATCCTGGGGATGTGCTTTTCGCAGTAGTCCACCACGAAGTCGAAGTTGGCGGAGATGTAGGGCAGCAGCTGCTCCAGCCACTCCTCGCCGCCGGTGAAGGCGGCCTCCATGGCGGTGAGGGAGAAGGCGTTGTTCCGGTGGATGTCCATGTTCATCCAGAACCGGTCGAAGACGGCCTTCATATGCGCGTTGGGGAACACCACGGTGCTGGCCTGGAGGCCCGCCAGGTTAAAGGTCTTGGTGCCGGAGATGCCGGTGATGACGTAATTCGCGATCTCAGGGGAGAGGCTTGCCACGGGGGTGTGGTGCCTGCCGTGGAAGATCAGGTCGGAGTGGATCTCGTCGGAGAGCATGGGAACATGGTATTTCATGCACAGCTCCGCCATCCGCCGCAGTTCCTCGGGGGTCCACACGATGCCCAGGGGGTTGTGGGGGTTGCACAGGACGAAGAGGTCCGCCTGCTGGAGCTTGGCCTCAAAATCCGCCCAGTCCACGGTCCACTGCCCGTCCTTCTCGATGAACTGGTTTTCCAGGACCTTGCGGTTCCAGGCCTCCGTCATGTCGTAAAACTCGGAGTACACGGGGGTCTGGATGAGGACGCTGCCGCCCTCGGGGGTGAACAGCTTCACGCAGGCGCTGATGGTCTGGACTACGCCCAGGCTGAAGCTCATCAGCTTGGGGTCGATGTCCCAGTTGTTCCGGCGCTTCTGCCAGCCGCGGATGGCCTCAAAATAGCTGTCCGGCCGGGCGGTGTAGCCCCAGATGCCCTCCTGGGCCCGGGCCGTCAGGGCATCGATGACGCTCTGGCAGGTGCGGAAGTCCATGTCCGCGATCCACAGGGGGATGACGTCGTCGGTGCCGAACTTTTTCTTCCGCTCATCGTATTTGGCGGAGTGGTTGTTGGAGCGGTCGACGATCTTGTCAAAATCGTACTTCATGTGTGTCCTTCCTTTCTCAATCGTGGTGTGTGATGCGATTTGCCCTGTTATACAAGCAAAAAACATGCCAAACACGCGGATTGTGCATCTGGCCGCTAAAATCTGTGGGAGATCCGGGAGAGAATCGTGGAAATCTGACAAAAAGCCCCCGGACGGTTTCGACGATCTGCCGAAGCCCTCCGGGGGCCTGTTTTCCGTTCCGATAATCGTTCACCAGGGACGCGGGGCGCGGAATGGGAGAAGGATTTGTTTTTATTGGATTTATTGGTCATAGTTTTGTCAACTATGACCGTTTTCCCACAGGGCGCGGCCCGCCGGCGTCAGCCGGCTGCCGCCCCGGCCCCTGCTGACCCTGACCAGTCCCTGTTCCGCCATGCCTGTCAAGATCCCGCGGATCTCCTGCTGGGACAGGGGGATGTGGGCTTCCCGGGCCTTTTGCAGCAGCGCTTCCCGCCCAATGGGCGCCTGGGCCTCCGAGGCGAGGTAGAGCTGCTCCAGCACGAATTGAAAGGCGTCCTCCTGCCAGCCGTTCCGGAGGTCCTCCTGGCGGGGGACAGGCGCGGCGGCCGGTTCCCGGGATCTCCGGAGGACCGTGGGAGGCAGGTCGTCCATGGTGATCTCCCGGTGCCCGGTGTAAATAAAGTATTCCACCACGTTCCGCAGCTCCCGGATGTTGCCGGGCCAGCGGTACTGCTTCAAAAAGTCCCGCACCGGCATCGTCAGCTGAAAATCTCCGTGGAGCTCCCGGCGGAAGTGGTCCAGCAGCAAAAACAGGTCGTCGCCCCGCTGGGCCAGGGGCGGGATGACGGCGGGCAGGGTGTTGAGCCGGTAATAGAGATCCCGGCGGAAGCTGCCCTCGTCCACCTTGGCCTCCAGGGATTCATTGGTGGCGGCCACGATGCGGACGTCGATATGGATGATCCGGCCGCCGCCCACCCGCATCACTTCTTTTTCCTGGAGGACCCGCAGCAGCTTGACCTGCAGGGGCAGGCTCATGCCCTCCACCTCATCTAAAAACAGGGTGCCCTTGTGGGCCAGCTCAAAAAGGCCGGGCCGCCCGCCCTTTTTGGCCCCGGTAAAGGCCCCCTCCTCGTAGCCGAACAGCTCGCTTTCCAGCAGGTTTTCGGGAAACGCCGCCACGTTGATGGCCACAAAGGGCCCCTCCCGCCGGTTGGACGCCCGGTGGACCGCGTGGGCGAACAGCTCCTTGCCGGTGCCGGTCTCGCCGATCAGCAGGACGGGGCTTTCGCTGGCGGCCATCCGCCGCAGGACCTCCTTGGTCCGCAGGATGGCGGTGGACTGGCCGATGACGTCCTCAAAGCCGTATTTGGCGTAGTACCCCTTGTGGAACAACTGGCTGCGCAGCTCGCTTTGGCGGGCCTCCACCTCGTTGAACTTCTGCAAAATGGCGAAGGCGCCGATGCACTCCTTCTGCCGGATGACGGGGACCACCTCGATGCTGATGTTTGCGCCGTTGACCCGGGTGACCTTGGCGGGGAGGGAGCGCTTTTCCCGGAGACACTGGGAAAAGGGGATGTAGGGAAAGACCTCGTCACCCCGCTTTCCCATGATCAGGGAGGCGCTGACCCGGGTGATCTCCTCCGCGTGGCGGCTGCAGGCGAAGACCTCGCCCTTTTCGTTGATGCCGATGACGCCGTCATCCAGGCTCTCCATTAAAATATGGAACTGGCTCTCCAGCCGGATGGAGCGGGCAAACATCTGGTCAAAGCTGTAATTGCTGGTGGCAATGGAGCGGAAATACTCCTGGAATTTCGGCGTCTCCAACAGATGCTCCAGCCCCAGCCGCAGGGCAATCTCGATCATCATGCCGGAGGTGCAGACCCGCTGGCCCAAATTGATCTTGGTGGCTATGTGCTGGGGAACGTAGCGCATTTCATCCGGCGTGACCGCGATATGCACGTCCTCCTCCAGCTTTGCCCCCGGGAAATAGGGGATCCACTGGATATGGTTGATGCCGAATTGTTCCAGCTGGGCGATGGCCTCCCGGGCCATGGTCTGGGTAAAGTTGACGAATAGTACCCGGCTGCCCGCCGGCAGCTCCTTCAGCTTGTGCAGCTCGCTCCACCGGAAGGACACCTCAATGGCCATGGTCTGGCAGCCCATGGGCACATGGCGGGCCAGCTCCTCCGCGGAGCCGAAGGCGTCTGTGGAGGCGGCGAACAGGTCCGCCCGCTCCAGAACGCCTGTGGCGGAGCCGTCCATGACGGAAAAGGCCGCCACCTCCGCCACCTCGCCGAACAGGCTTTCCACATCCCGCTTGTAGGATCTGGCGGCCCTGGGATCCAGGGCGATGATGGAGATCTTCTTTTTCTCAGCCATGGCGATCACTCCTTTTGACCATTAACTTTAACCATTTAATCATGCTTGCGGGAAAATCGCAAGGGACATTTGTGATTTTCCCGGGAAAAGAAGGTGGCACAAATTTTGCTTTGTTTTTAAGGCAGAGTAAATATACCGCTGAGATCCGCGGGGAAGGAGTACAGATATGCTGACCAAGGAAGAACTGCTGACACTGCTGCACCAGGAGGTGGTCCCGGCCCTGGGCTGCACCGAGCCGGTCTGCGCGGCGCTGGCCGCCGCCGACGCCAGCCGCGCCATCGGCGGGGAGATCGTCTCCGTCAAATTGGAGGTGAATCCCGGCATCTACAAAAACGGCATGAGCGTGGGCATCCCCGGCTTTCCCCGGGTGGGCCTGAAATACGCCGCTGCCCTGGGCGCGTGCCTGAGCAATCCCGAGAAGAAGCTGCAGCTTCTGGAGGACATCGACGACGCCGTCAGCGAGGCCGCCATCCGCCTGGTGGAGGACCGGCACGTCATCGTGATGATCAAGCACGACGAGACCCAGCTCTATGCCCGGGCGGAGGTCATCACCACCGCCGGCATCGGCATCAGCGAGATCCGGGGCACCCACTCCAACATCGTGCTGACCAAGCGGAACAACGATGTCCTGCTGGAAAAGGCCTACAGCGCCGCCGGCCAGGACGAGCTCCACGCCAAGCTGATGCCCATGACGGTGGCGGAGATCAAGGCCGTGGTGGAGCAGTGCGGCGGGGACGAGCTGGCCTTTATGCTGGACGGCATGGACATGAATGAAAGGCTGGCGGACTTCGGCCTGGATCACAAGCTGGGCATCGGCATCGCCGGAGCGCTGAAGCGCCAGGCGGAGACCGGGGCCATGGGCGAAAACCTCTTCAGCCGCACCATGCTCCGGGTGGCCAGCAGCGCCGAGGGCCGCATGAGCGGCTGCCCCTACGCTGTGATGAGCAGCGCCGGCAGCGGCAACCACGGCATCACCGCCATCATCCCGGTGGTGGAGATGGCCAACCATCTGGGGGCCTCCAGAGAGGCGCTGGAAAAGGCCCTGGCCTTTTCCCACGCCATGAATGTCTACATCAAGTACTACACCGGCAAGCTGTCCGCCACCTGCGGCTGCGGCGTCTCCGCCGCCACCTCCGCGGCGGCGGCCATGGTCTGGCTGATGGGCGGCACGGACGAGCAGATCGGCTATGCCATCATCAACATGAGCGGCAACCTGACCGGCATGATCTGTGACGGCGGCAAGATCGGCTGCGCGCTGAAGCTGGCCACCGCCAGCAGCGCGGCGCTGATGTGCGCCTATCTCGCCATGGAAGACGTCGTGCTGCAGGCCAGCGACGGCATCTGCGGCGCCACCCCGGAGCAGGCCATCCGCAACATGGGCCGGGTCAGCACCCCCGGCATGGTGGAGACCGACAAGACCATTTTGAACATCATGATGGAAAAGGATCAGAACGCCTGAGAAAAGCGTTGACAGAAAAACCGCCCGCCGCGGAAGATTCCGCGGCGGGTGGTTTTCAACTTTGCGGAGCGGCGGAGCCGCTGGCGGCCAGGATGTCCAGCGCTTCCAGGTAACGGGGATCCTGCCGCACCGCGTCAAAGGCAGGACCCGCCAGCAGCGTGCCCCGTAGCATCTGCCCCAGGAAGCGGCGGTATTCGCCGTGCTGCGTCTCCGGGACGCCGGGGCTCCACAGCAGGTGGGGGACCTCCCGTTCCATCAGGTCATGGGCGGCCCGCAGCAGATGGTCCAGGGCTTGGTCTGTCTGTCCGCGCTCCAGCTCGTGGATCGCAAACATGAGATCCGTCTGGGAGCTGGGATAGCCCAGCGCCTCCGCCGTGGTCCGGTAAGCCTGACAGAACCGCCGCGCCTCGTCCTCCGTCTCCGCCAGCGCTGGGGAAGACAGCGCCAGCAGCCCGTTCAGCACGGACGTGGCCCCGGCCGCCAGCTGCGCCTGGGCGGAGTTCCTGGCCTTGCCCCTGTCGCCCTGCTTCTGGTACAGCGCGGTATACAGGGCCTGGGGAGACAGGGGAAGCACAGGCAGGGAATCCAGAAGCGCCTCCGCCCGGTCCAGCTGGCCGCCGTTCAGCGCCAGACCCGCCAGCAGATAGGTGGCGGTGGGGCGCAGCTTCTGGTCCCCGTGTTGCTGGGCGAAGGCGAGCCCCCGCTCCGTGAAGTCCTTGGCCTCCGCTGTCTCTGCCTCGCCCCAGCCGAACAGGGAGGGAAAGCTCATGGCAAGGCTGGCCAGCTGGAACCACAGCTGCGCGTCTGTGGGATAGCGCCGGACCGCCTCATGCATCCGGGCCAGCGCCGCGGCGGCGTCCTGCGCGGCAAGCTGCTGCACCTCTTTGATCAGGGCGAGCAGGCCCTCCTGAGAGAGCGCCGGCGTGAAAGACAGCAGCGTGTTCACATCCGTGTCCAGCGCCCGGGCGATGGGGGCCAGCAGCGCCACATCCGGGCAGCTGGAGGCCGTCTCCCACTTGCTGACGGCGGGGGTGGAGACGCCCACCGCCTCCGCAAGCTGCTCCTGGGTCATGCCCCGCTTCCGCCGCAGACCGCAGATCACATTTCCGATATTTGTTTCCATGGGAAACCTCCTGAAAAGAAGTCCAAGGCGCCTTGTCTGATATCAGAATACCATGTCCCGGGAAAATCCACAATGGAGGCAAAGTTAACGAAACGGCAGAAAATTTTAACCGACAGGAAAGAAAACGCCGCCCGAACGGGCGGCGTTGATTCGGTTTTCAGATGTCCCGGCGGCCCTCCAACGCCCGCATCAGCGTGGCGTCGTCGGCGAATTCCAGGTGTCCGCCCACGGGGATGCCGTAGGCCAGACGGGTGACCCGCACCTCAAAGGGCTTCAGCAGCCGGGCAATGTACATGGCGGTGGCCTCGCCCTCGGTGTCCGGGTTGGTGGCCATGATGACCTCCTGCACGCCGCCCTTGGCAACCCGCTCCACCAGGGACTTGATGGACAGGTCGTCCGGCCCCACGTGGTTCATGGGGGAGATGACGCCGTGGAGGACATGATAATGGCCGTTATACTCCCGGCTGCGCTCAATGGCGGCCACATCCCGGGGGTCCGCCACCACGCAGATGGTGGTCCCGTCCCGCTTGGGGGAGGCGCAGATGGGGCACAGCCCGCCGGCGGTGAAGTTCTGGCACACCGGGCAGCAGGTGACAGAGCGCTTGGCGTCCAGAATGGCGTCGGCAAATTCCTTGGCGTCCTCTTCCGGCAGGCCCAGGACGTAAAAGGCCAGGCGCTGGGCGGATTTGCCGCCGATGCCCGGCAGGCGGGCGAACTGCTCCACCAGCTTTTCAAGAGGTGCGGGGAAGTATTCCATGGCGGATAACGCTCCTTATCTGGGAGGATGATGGAGGGGCTCAGCCCCGCAGCTCCGCGATGCGGGCGGGGATGTCGGGGGCCTTGTACACGGCGCTGCCCGCCACCAGCACGTTGGCGCCGGCGTCGATGCAGGTTTTGCAGGTGTCCGGGGCCACGCCGCCGTCCACCTCCAGCTCGCAGGCGGGGTTCTTTTCGTCGATGAGCCTGCGGATGGCCGTCACCTTGGGCATCATGTCCGCCATGAACTTCTGGCCGCCGAAGCCCGGCTCCACGGTCATGACCAGGATCAGCTCCACCTTCTCCAGGAAGGGCAGCACCGCCTCGGCGGGGGTCTTGGGCTTGAGCACGATGCCGGCCTTTTTGCCCTTGGCGTGGATCCTGTCAATGGCCTCCAGGATCTTGTCCTGGGAGTCGGACTCCACATGGACCGTCACCAGGTCGGCGCCGGCGTCGCAGAACTGCTCCACATACCGCACCGGCTCCACGATCATCAGGTGGACGTCCAGGAACATGTCCGTCACCTTGCGGATGGACTGCACCACGGGAATGCCGATGGAGATGTTGGGGACGAACACGCCGTCCATCACATCCACATGGACATAGTCGGCGTCGGCGATGCGGCCGATATCCCGCTCCAGATTGGCAAAATCGGCGGAGAGGATGGAGGGTGCAATTTTGATCATGGAAACGACCTCTTTTCTGTTGAATTGGCGGCGGCGGAGCCGGGACAGCCCGGATGGGCCCGGTGGCGGCGGAGGAACGCGGCGCATAGGATGCTGCAAGCGGCCCGGACGCCCCCAGTCAACAACTCCGCGCAGCGTCCGCCCCTGGGTCAGGCGCCGCCGCTTTTCATATAGGGAGCCGGCGGGGCAGCCTGCCGGCTCTCATTTCGTTGGCTCCAGTGTACCAAAATCCCGGCCCAAAAGCAACCGAACAGATAAAATTTTCCGATGTTGCAAAAGCAACTTTGCGCTTTGGAATATTATGATATTATAATAATCAAATCTGCTGAAGGACGGTGAAAGTCGTGGAAAACCGCATAGACTATGAACGGCGGGCGGAGATGCTGAAGGCACTGGCGCACCCTGTGCGGCTGCGGATCGTCCACGGGCTGCTGAGCGGGGGCTGCCGCAACGTGCGCTGCATGGAGGAGCGCATCGGCATTTCCCAGTCCTGTCTCTCCCAGCATCTGCAGAAGCTGCGGGCGGCAGGGGTGGTAACGGCGGAGCGGTGCGGCAACGAGGTCTATTACCGCGCGGCGTCAAAGGAGGCGGCCGCCCTGGTGGCGGCGCTGATGGGGGAGGAGGCGGAAAGCTATGTCCTATGAAGTGCTGGTCATCGGCGGCGGCCCGGCGGGCCTGTCGGCGGCGCTGAATGTCCGGGCCAGGGGGCGGAGCGTTCTGGTGGTCTCCAACCCCTTGGAGGAAAATCCCCTGTGGCGGGCGGAAAAGGTGGATAACTACCTGGGCCTGCCTGGCCTGTCCGGCCGGCAGCTGCTGACGGCCATGCGCCGCCACGCGGAGGGAGCCGGCGCGGAGTTCCGGGAGGGAAAGGCGCTGAACGCGGTCCGCATGGGGGACACCTGGTACGTGAGCGTCGGCAGCGATATGGAAAATGCCAGAGCCATCGTGCTGGCGGCGGGGGTGGCCCGGGGCAAAAAATTTCCCGGCGAGGCGGAATTCCTGGGACGGGGCGTCAGCTACTGCGCCACCTGCGACGGGATGCTGTACCGGGGCAGGAGCGTGGCGGTGCTGGGATACAGTGACACGGCCAGGCGGGAGGCGGAATTCCTGTCGGGCATCGGCTGTTCCGTCACCTATTTCGACCGGCCCAGGGACTGCGCCATAGCTGGGACGGACAAGGTGACGGCTGTCACCTGCGACGGCGAGACGGTGCCGGTGGACGGCGTGTTCCTGCTGCGGCCCACCATGGCCCCCGCGGATCTGTTTCCCGGGCTGGCGGTGGAAGACGGCTATGTGGCTGTGGACGGACGGATGGCCACCAACCTGCCGGGAGTGTTCGCGGCGGGAGACTGCACCGGCGGGCCGCTGCAGGTCTCCAAGGCCGCCGGCGACGGGCTGGTGGCGGGCCAGAGCGCCGCGGGATACGCGGCGCGGCTGATGAGAAAAACCAAATAAACAATAAATAAAAGGAGAAAAAACGATATGGCGATCAAACATCTGAAAACCGCGGAATTCGACGCTGCCGTGGACGGGGCTTCCCTGGCAATGGTGGACTTCTGGGCCAGCTGGTGCGGCCCCTGCAAAATGCTCTCTCCGGTGGTGGAGACCATCGCAGAGGAATACGCGGGCAAGGCCCTGGTGGGCAAGGTGAACGTGGACGAGGAGCCGGAGCTGGCCCGGCGCTTCGGCGTTATGAGCATCCCCACGGTGGTGTTTTTGAAAAACGGCCGGGAGTTTGACCGGAAAGTCGGCGTGATGCCCGCCGAGGCCTTTACGGAAATTTTGGATAAGAACCTTTAAACGGCAGCAGAAAACAGAGGTCCCGCCACGGGCGGGACCTCTGTTCGGCTTGTCGCCCCCTGTTTTTTGTTCACTCGGCAAAGACCTGGGCCAAAAGCGCCATGGCCCCGTCCAGATGGGAGGGGTCCAGGCCGGCGTAGTTCACCACCAGCGTGTGGGCATGGGCGGGGCTGGGGACCGCTTCATACTCCGACAGGAAACCCAGCCGGACCCCCAGCGACTCCGCCCGCCGAAGAAGCGATTCGTCTGACCGCCTGGTGTCCAGCCGCAGCAGGAAGTGAAGGCCCGCGCCCTGTTCCGAGAAGGTGACCCGGTTTGCAAAGGAGCTGGCGCGGAAGGCCTCGATCACTGCCGACCGGCGGGCGCGGTACTCCTTCCGCATCCGGGAGAGGTGCTGCTCGTAGTATCCCCCGGACAGGAACCGGGCCAGAACATGCTGCTCCAGCACCGGCACGGTGCAGGCGTAAAAGTCCAGCTCCCGCCGGTACCGCTCCAGCAGCCGGGGCGGCAGGACCATAAAGCCCATGCGCATGGAGGGGGAGATGGTCTGGGAGAAGGTATTCATGTAGACCACCTGGCCCCGGGTGTCGATGCTTTGCAGGGTGGGGATGGGCCGTCCGGTGAAGCGGAACTCGCTGTCGTAGTCGCCCTCAATGATGACGCCGCCGGACTTTTCCGCCCACCGCAGCAGGGCCTGCCGCCGGCCAATGGGGGTGACGATGCCGGTGGGATAGTGATGAGTGGGGGAGATGTGGACCACATTGGCGCCGGAGGATTCCAGGGCCCGGAGATTCATGCCTTGGCGGTCGATGGGCACCGGCACGCAGGCGGCGCCGCACTTGGAGTAGACCTGCCGGATCTTGGGGTAGCCGGGGTCCTCCACGGCGAAGACCGTCTCCCGGCCTGACGGGCCGCCGCCCAGCAGCTGGGCCAGCAGCATGTACAGGTACTCCGCGCCGGCGCCCACGACGATCTGCTCCGGTGACACCGCCATGCCCTTGAAGTCCCGCAGGTCGTCGGCAATGGCCTGCCGCAGGGCGTACAGGCCCTGGTGGGGCGTGGGGGAGAGGATGGCCGCGCCGCCCTCGGACAGCACCTGCCGGGTCAGCCGGGCCCAGGTGGACACCGGAAAGCGGGAGCCGTCCACCTGGTTGCGGCCCAGGTCCAGCTTCCAGGCCCTGGCGGGGGGCTCCGCCGGGATGGGCGCGGGGGCGGCGGGCCTGGGAGTCTGCTCCACCGGGGCCACGAAAAAGCCCCGTTTGGGCCGGGTGTAGACATAGCCCTCCGCCTCCAGCTGCTGATAGGCGCTCTCCACCGTGATGACGGACAGGCGCAGGTGCTCCGCCAGCGCCCGCTTGGAGGGCAGCCGCTCGTCTGTGGACAGCGTGCCGCCCAGGATGTCCGCCCGGATGCAGCGGTACAGGTATTCATACAGGGGCAGGCCGCCCCGGTTCTCCATGGAATAGGTCAGCATATGGGCACCTCCAATCTGACCTTATAAAAAAGTTTGATTTTGGATATTTGAATCATATCACAAATGGGCTATGATGGCAACACCAAGAGACACACGGAAGGAGATAACAGACATGGAAAGGACGACAAATGCGAGCCGGATCAGGCTTTTGGTGATGACAGGCCTGTTCGCGGCGCTGGGCTGCGTGGCCACGATGGTGCTGCAGGTGCCCTCCCCCACCGGCGGCTACATGAATCTGGGCGACACGGTGGTGATCCTGGGGGCCTATCTGCTGGGGCCTGTGTGGGGCGCCGTCGCCGGCGGCGTGGGCCCCGCGCTGGCGGACCTGCTGTCCGGCTATCCGATGTATGTCCCGGCCACGCTGGTCATCAAGGCCGTCATGGGCGTGGTGGCGGCGGTTCTGTACCGGGCACTCGGCAAAAAGGGCTGGGGCGTGCCGGTGTGCGCCGTCGCGGCGGAGATCCCCATGGTGGTGGGCTATTGGCTGTTTGACGGCTTCCTGGCAGGCAGCCTGGCGGGCAGCGCGGCGGGCATCCCCAGCAACCTGGTGCAGGCGGCCTTCGGCATCGCGGCCTCCACCCTGCTGGCGCTGGCTCTGCGGAAAAGCAGCTATGTGCGCAAAGAATTTCCCGCTCTGTGAATCGAAAGAAAAACGGCTCCCCCGTGGTTCTGATCGCCGCGGGGGAGCCGTACGCTTTATAGAGGTCAGAAGCCGCCCAGGCCGTCGGGGCCGCCCCAGGCGCTATCCTGCCGGGGCGCGGCGCCCTCGCCCACGCCGGAGGTGCGCTTGGCGGTCTCGAAGTAGCCAAGCTCCACGCACTGGTAATGGGCCAGGTAGAACAGGGCCGCCGCCAGGGACCACAGGCCGATGACCAGCGTCCAGGCCCAGTCCGGCAGGCCCAGGTACACGGTGGTCTCCGTCAGGAGCGGGGTGCCGCCGGCATAGGCGAGGACGGTCTGGAACGTGTCCCAGTATACGGCCCCGGCGTAGACCATGGCGGGAACGGAGCCCAGCAGGCTCCAGCCGATATAGCTCAGGTCCAGGACGAACAGCTGGCTCTTGTAGCCCAGGGTCTGGCGCTTGCTCATATCCAGGGCCTCCATAACGCCGATACCGGGGTTTTCATAGAGGTTGTACAGGGCGAAGCGGTAGCGGTAGGCGGCGACGATCCCCGGGATCACGAAGAGCATGGACCACAGGAAGGTGAACAGGTACATTACGATGTTCAAAAGGACGATCTTTCCCACAAAGGAGAAGCCGTCGAACAGCGTCAGGTACTCCGCCCGCTCGCCCCGGCGGACGGCCATGCAGTACAGCACAAAGCCGGCGCCCAGCACCATGCTCAGCAGGGAAGTCAGGATATTGACAAAGGTGGCCAGCAGCCCGTCTCCGCCGCTGAAAGAGGCCAGCAGGTTCAGCGCAAGATTCAGCCCCAGATACAGGGCCACCATGCCCTTGGGGGATACCTGGGCGTCCGCCAGCAGGGCCCTGGCATCGGCCTTCAGCTGTTTTCTGTCGATCAGTTCCGCCATCATAAGAGAACCTCCATACGGCCCGCCGGCCGGTATTTGAGCAAAAGTATGATCATTACTCTATCATATTTCGGCGGAATTGACAAGGGAGGCGGTGATGGCGGAACAAATTTCCGCAAAAGAGGAAAGAATATCCGAAACTGCCAAAGAAGCGTGAAAAAAAGGCATTATTTCTACAAAAAAGGTCGTTCACAGTCTGGACATTTTTTAAATTTAGGTGTAGAATGAAGCGCAGTATGTGGTAGTACCGCCAGAGTGTGTATGTCCCGCCGCCGGCAGGCGGGGATCTGCCCGCGCTCTGGACGCTATCAGGAGTAAAAATGAGGTGAAGACAATGGCACAAGCTTTCTTTGGCGGCGTTCATCCCAATGATATGAAAGCCGCAACCAATGAAAAGGCCATCGAACAGCTGGCACCCCCGGCAGAGGTGGTCATTCCCATGTCGATGCACTTTGGCGCGCCCTGCACACCCCTGGTGAAGGCCGGGGACCACGTGAAGGTGGGCCAGAAGATCGGCGAGTTTCACGGCTTGGGCGCACCCATCCACGCCAGCGTTTCCGGCACGGTCAAGGCAGTGGAGCCCCGGCCCTATTCCATGGGCGGCAACATGACGTCCGTGGTCATCGAGAACGATTTCCAAAATGAGCTGTCCGAAGAGGTCAAGGCCCCCGCGGACCCCGACGCCCTGACTGTCGAGGAGATGATCGAGGCCGTCAAGAACGCCGGCATCGTCGGCATGGGCGGCGCCACGTTCCCCACCCACGTCAAGATCTCCGGCGGCATCGGCAAGGTGGATACCGTCATCATCAACGGCGCGGAGTGCGAGCCCTACATCACCGGAGACCACCGCACCATGCTGGAGCGGCCGGAGGAGATCATCGGCGGCTGCAAGTATCTGGCCAAGATGTTCGGCGTGGACAAGGTCGTCATCGGCGTGGAGGACAACAAGCAGAACGGCATCGACGCCATGAACAAGGTCATCGCCGCCCAGCAGGCCCCCGTGGTGGTGGAGCCCCTGCACTGCCGTTACCCCCAGGGCGGTGAGAAGCAGCTGTGCCAGGCCATCACCGGCAAGCAGGTGCCTCCCGGCGGCCTGCCCAGCGACATCGGCTGCGCCGTGTTCAACATCAATACCACCTGCGCCATTTACCGCGCCATCACCCAGGGCATGCCCGTGGTGAACAAGGTGGTCACCGTCTCCGGGTCCGGCGTTGTGGAGCCCAAGAATCTGGAGTGCCCCATCGGCACCCCTGTCTCCCTGCTGTTCGATGCCTGCGGCGGATTGAAGGACGGTACATACAAGATCATCGCCGGCGGCCCCATGATGGGCATGGCCCAGTATACCGCCGACATTCCCGTGGGCAAGGGCACCGGCGCCATGCTGGCCTTCTGCGAGGATGAGGAGAAGACGGTGGAGCACCCCCAGTGCATCCGCTGCGGCAAGTGCGTTTCCGTCTGCCCGGTGCATCTGGAGCCCCTGTTCATGTATCAGTATGCCTCCAAGGGCATGGTGGATGAGCTGAACGACGCCCATGTCATGGACTGCATGGAGTGCGGCGCCTGCGCCTATGTCTGCCCGGCCCGCATGCATCTGACCCATATGTTCAAATACGGCAAGCAGCTGGTAAAGGACAAGGCGGCTGCCGAAAGAGCCGCGGCCCAGGCCAAGAAGGCTGCGGAAGAGAAGAAGGAGGCCGTGAACAAATGACGGATTACAAGAATTTAAAGCTCATTGCCACTTCCAATCCGCATATCCGCAGCAGCGAGACCACCCGCTCCATTATGCTGGACGTGATCATCGCCATGCTGCCCGCGCTGGCTTTCGCCTGCATCAGCTTCGGCTTCCGGGCGCTGACCCTGACCGCGGTCTCCGTGGTGGGCTGCGTGTTCTTTGAGTGGCTGTACCGCAAGCTGATGAAGAAGCCCCAGGCCGTGAGCGACCTCAGCGCTGTGGTCACCGGCATGCTGCTGGCTTTCGTCTGCCCCGTGCAGATGCCCTATTGGATGATCCTCATTGGCGACTTCTTCGCCATCGTTCTGGTCAAGCAGCTCTTCGGCGGCATCGGCAAGAACTTCGTCAACCCCGCTCTGGCGGGCCGCGCCGTGCTGCTGGCCAGCTATGCCGGCACCATGACCAGCTGGGCGGATCCCGCCGTCAACAAGGCCGCCATCCTGGGCTCCAACGTGGATATCGTCACCGCCGCCACGCCCCTGGCCATGATGAAGGGCGGCAGCTTCGACGCGCTGCTGGAGACCTATACGGTGAGCGACATGTTCGTGGGCAATATCCCCGGCTCCCTGGGCGAGGTGTCCGCGCTGATGCTGCTCATCGGCGGCGTTTACCTGATCTGGCGCAAGGTCATCAACTGGCAGACCCCCGTGGCCTACATCGCCACCGTGGCTGTCCTGACCTTCCTGTTCCCCCTGTCCGGCAGCGGCCTGGAGTGGATGCTGTACAGCATCTTCGGCGGCGGCTTGTTCCTGGGCGCCTTCTTCATGGCCACCGACTATGCCACCTCCCCCGTCACCAAGAAGGGCCAGCTGATCTTCGGCGTCGGCTGCGGCCTGTTCACCGTGCTGATCCGCTACTTCGGCTCCTATAACGAGGGCGTGTGCTATTCCATCATGGTGATGAACCTGTTTGTCGCGCTGATCGACAAGTATACGAAGCCTGTCCGCTTCGGCGTCGTGAAATCCGATAAGAAGGAGGCGGCTGCGAAATGAGCAACGAAGTGAAGACCAAGGAAAAGATCGATATGGACCCCAAGTACATCATCAAGCTGACCGTGACGCTGTTTGTCACCTGCGTGATCGTTGCCGCTGCCCTGGGCGGCGTCAACGCCATCACCGCGGACAGGATTGCGGCCATCAACCAGGCAAATACCGCGAAGGCCATCACGGAGGTCATGCCGGACATGGAGGGTGATCCGATTACCCTGGAGCTGACCGAGGAGATGACCGCCGCGGCGTCCTCTGCCGGCGGCAGCATCACGGAGGCCTACGAGGCCCAGGCCGGCGGCGCCACCATTGGATATGCGCTGAAGATTGTGGCCTCCGGCTCTCAGGGCAATATTGAAATGATGGTGGGCGTGGACGCCGAGGGCGTCGTCACCGGCGTCTCCATCGTTGACAACTCCGAGACCTCCGGCATCGGCTCCAAGGTCATGGCCAACGAGCCCACCGCCACCGGCGTGGGCGTGCTGACCCAGTTTGAGGGCAAGAGCGCCGCTGACGGCACGCTGTCTGTGGGAAGCAATGTGGACGCCATCTCCGGCGCCACCGTTTCCACCAAGGGCGTCACCACCGGCGTCAACGCCGCGCTGGCCGTGGCCGGCGTCATAGGCTGAGAAGGAGGGATCGCCTTATGAATTTGAAAAAGCAATTTATGGAGGGTCTGCTGACCCAAAACCCGGTGCTGGTACAGGTGCTGGGCATGTGCTCCACCATGGCTATCACCACCTCGTTCTTCAACGGTCTGGGCATGGGCGTGGCTGTCACCATCATCCTGACGCTGTCCAACGTCATCATTTCCGCCATCCGCAAGATCGTTCCCGATAAGATCCGCATTGCCATGTTCATCGTGGTCATCGCCGGCTTCGTCACCTGCGTGGATCTGCTGATCCAGGCCTTTGTGCCCGCCCTGGCCTCTTCCCTGGGCGTGTTCATCCCCCTGATCGTGGTGAACTGCATCATCCTGGGCCGCGCGGAGTCCTTCTCCTATAAGAACGGCGTCGCCGCCTCTTTCTTTGACGGTATCTTCCAGGGCATCGGCTACACCGCCGTGCTGCTGGTCATGTGCATCATCCGCGAGTTCCTGGGCGCCGGCACCTTCGGCGGCGGCCTGCTGGGCGTGGAGCAGAAGGGTATCCAGATCCTGCCCTCCCAGTTCCCCATCGGCGTGCTGAAGCTGCCTGTGGGCGGCTTCCTGGTGCTGGCCGCGCTGATCGCTGCCATGCAGTGGGCGCTGGCCAAATCTAAGAACAAGGAGGAGAGCAAATAATGGATCAGATCTACGAAATCCTGGCAATCTCGCTGGGCGCCATTCTGGCGAACAACTTTATCTTCTCCCAGTTCCTGGGCTGCTGCCCCTTCCTGGGCGTCTCCAAAAAGGTGGACACCGCCGTGGGCATGGGCATCGCCGTGACCTTCGTCATGGGCCTGGCCTCCGCCGTGTGCTATGTGGTCAATCGGTTCGTGCTGACCCGCTTCGGCCTGGAGTATATGCAGACCGTGGCGTTCATTCTGGTCATCGCCGCCCTGGTGCAGTTCATTGAGATGTTCCTGCAGAAGTCCATGCCCTCCCTGTACACCGCGCTGGGCGTGTATCTGCCCCTCATCACCACCAACTGCGCCGTGCTGGGCGTGGTGCTGCTGAACGTGCAGAACAACTACAACTTCATCTCCTCCGTGGTCTACGGCATCACCGGCGGCCTGGGCTTCCTGCTGGCCATCGTGCTGTTCGCCAGCATCCGGGAGCGCCTGGTGTTCGCCGACTATCCCAAGTGCTGGGACGGTTTCCCCATCGCGTTGGTCACCGCTGGTCTGATGGCCCTGGCTTTCATGGGCTTCTCCGGCCTGAAGATCTGGTAAGGAGGCGTCTGAAATGATAACCAATATTATTGCTGCCGTTGTTGTGCTGGGCGTGCTGGGCGCTGTGTTCGGCCTGGTCCTGGCCATTGCCTCCAAGGTTTTCGAGGTGAAGAAAGATCCCCGGGAGGAAGCCATTCTCAGCCATCTGGCCGGTGCTAACTGCGGCGGCTGCGGCTATCCCGGCTGCGCCGGCTGTGCCGCCGCCATTCTGGCCGGCACCGCCCCCGTCAATGCCTGCGCCCCCGCCGGCGCCGCGAATGCCGCCGCCATCGCCGAGATCATGGGCCAGGCGGCCCCCAGCGGCGAGCGCCAGGTGGCCTTTGTCCGCTGCAACGGCGGCGTCAACGCCAAGAAGCGCTTTGACTATGTGGGCGTGAAGGACTGCATGGCCGCCACCAAGGTTGCCGCCGGCCCGCTGGAGTGCGCCTTCGGCTGCCTGGGCTTTGGCTCCTGCGTGTCTGCCTGCCAGTTTGGTGCCATGTCCATCGGGCCCAACGGCTCCGCCGTGGTGGATCCCGACAAATGCACCGCCTGCATGGCCTGCGCCAAGGCCTGCCCCCGCCATCTGATCGTCTCCGTCCCCGTGTCCAAGAAGGTCCATGTGGCCTGCGCCAACCAGGATAAGGGCAAGGCCACCATGAGCGTGTGCGCGAACTCCTGCATCGGCTGCGGCCTGTGCCAGAAGGAGTGCAAGAAGGACGCCATCCATGTGGAGAACGGCGTGGCCGTCATCGACTATGACAAGTGCGTGGGCTGCAAGCTCTGCACCAAGGTCTGCCCCCGCGACGCCATCCTTCCCGCCGCCACCGCGGAGGAGAAGGAGAAGTACAAGGCCATCAAGAAGGCACAGGCTGAAAAAGCCGCTGCCGCCAAGAAGGCCGCCGAGGAGGCTGCCGCCGCGGCCAAGTAAGGCTGACCCCATCCGCTTCGCAGCCCCGGATGAAAGTCCGGGGCTGCTTTTTGCGAATAAGCCTTGCTATTTCCGAATAAAAGGCATATGATAGTTCCATCAAGGCAGAGTAGGAACACACGTGTCAAAGGCCTTGCCGGGCGCAGGCGCGGCAGGACCAAGTGCCGGGAAAACGGGGAGTTGTTTCCCGGACGAAAGGGCGGTGCGCGGATCCGCGCGCAAAGCCCTGCAGTGTGTGTACCGCATCCCGCTGCCGCCGAGGTTGGCGGGACCACCTTCCTTTGTGCGGCTGCTCCGATACCGGACTGCCGAAAACACAAAGGGAGGATTTTTTATGTCACTGTATCCCCATCCATTCTCCGCCGCCTATTGGCGGGACGCCCTTGCCGAGCTGAAGGATTTGCGGAAGCTGACCTTTGCCGCGCTGATGATCGCCATGTGCATGGCGCTGAGCAGCATCCCCTCCGTCCCGCTGTTCGGCGGGGCCAAGATCACCTGGGGCTTTTTGGCCCGGTCCGTCTGCGCCCTGGTGTGCGGCCCGGTGCTGGGCGTGCTGTTCGGCTTCGCGGAGGACATCCTCAGCTTCTTTCTGACCGGGGGCGGCGGCTACCCCTTTTTCCCGGGCTACACCCTGACCACCATGCTGGGGGTGCTGATCTATGCCCTGTTTTTCTACCGGGCGAGACTCACTGTCCGGCGGGTGCTGCTGGCAAAGCTGCTGACCAATGTCGAAAACGTGGTGCTGGGGGCGCTGTGGATGGCGATTTTAAGCGGCAAGACCTGGTATGTCACCGCTTCCGCCAGCGCCCTCAAGAACCTGATCTGCCTGCCCTTCCAGACGCTGATTCTGCTGGCGCTGTTCGAGGCCCTGATCCCGGCGCTGCGCCAGCTGCGGCTGGTGCCCGGGGAACTGGAGACGGGGATCTGCTGGTGAGGGCGGATGCCTGAACACTGCGCCAAAAGCGCGGGCCAGCGGCCCGCGCTTTTCCGCTTGTCAAAAGCACTCTGTTTGGAGAAAAAACGTTCCGTTTCGCAGGGGGAGTACGAGGGGGGCGGGAGCCCCCTCGTGTTGAATCGAATGCCTGCAAAAGGGCTGTGACAGCAGCCCGTTGCCCCGCGAAGCGGGAGCTTTTTGGGATGCGAAGCAGACAAAAAAGCGAGGCATTGTTCAGCCTGTCGAAAAAGTCCAAGGACTTTTTCGACAGGCTGAAAAGCGCGGGCCAGCGGCCCGCGCTTTTCCTGTATGGCGGGGCTGGCAGGGCGGATGGCAGGGGCCTTTCTGTAATGTTCAAAAATCATCTTCGGATTGTTTACAATTTATTTATATCCATCCATTGACAATCATTTTTCCTGGTGGTACACTCGGTTTAGCACTCCGGGAAAGAGAGTGCTAAACAAGCTGAGATAAATGAGACGGCGTTCGGCCGAGGTGCTGGTGTGGAACTGACAGACCGAAAAAAACAAATACTGAAGGTCGTGGTGGAGGACTACATCCAGACCGCCGAGCCGGTGGGCTCCAAGACCATTGCCGCCGAGATGGGCGGCAGCGTCAGCTCCGCCACCATCCGCAACGAGCTGGCGGATCTGGTGGAGCTGGGATATCTGGAGCAGCCCCACACCTCCGCGGGACGGGTCCCCTCTCCCAAGGGATACCGGCTGTACGTCAACGAACTGATGGAAAAGCAGAAGCTGTCCATCGCGGAGACGGAGAAGATCAACCAATCCCTCCAGATGAAAATGGAGGAACTGGACCGGCTGCTCTCCAAGGCGGGCAGGGCGGTGTCGTCCTTTGTAAACTATCCGGCCTACATGACCACCGTCGGCAGAAAAAAGCTGACGGCCAGCCGGTTTGAGCTTCTGCCGGTGGATGAGCACAGCTGCATCGTGGTTTTGATGATGGGCGACAACCGGGTCAAGAGCCAGCTGCTCCGCTTGCAGCTGAAGGTGGATATGGACCAGATCCCGATTCTGGTGAATCTGCTGAACAGCCATTTTACCGGCATTTCCACCGACGAGATGAACCAGCGGCTGATGAACGTGACGGAGCAGGTGCCGCCCCAGCTGTTTTTGCTGCTCTCCCAGACGGTCGCCTACGCGGTGGACACCATGGAGGAGGCAGGCCAGCGGGCCATCGTCACCGCCGGCGCCAACCAGCTTTTGAAGCTGCCGGAATTCCGGGACGCCGACAAGGCCCATGAGCTGATGAGCTTCCTAACGGACAGCAAGGAAAACCTGCCTGTGCCGGACGACGGGCCCATGAAAATCCTGATCGGGCCGGAAAACGTCAGCGACGCCTTGAAGGGCACCAGCGTGGTGGTGGCCAGCTATGACATCGGCGACGATATGCGGGGCCTCATCGGTGTGGTGGGCCCCACCAGAATGGATTACGCGACAGTGGCCGCACGGCTCTCCGGCTTTGCCGACGGGCTGACGCGGCTGTTCGGAAAACAGGAATTACCCCCGAAGGAGGACACCGAGGAATGAGCGAAGAAAACAAGCAGCCCGCAGAGGAGACCCCGGAGACCCAGGCCGGGCCGGAGGAACAGGAGATCCCGCAGGCCGGGGAAGCGGCGGAAAAGGTGGAAAAGGCCCCGAAGGGCAAAAAGAAAAAGGAAAAGGGCTACACCTTCACCCGGGAGCAGGTGGAACAGATGGAACTGGCCGCCAAGCAGCTGGAATCCGTCAAGGATCAGTTCACCCGGCTGACAGCGGAGTACGACAATTACCGCAAGCGGACCACCAAGGAAAAGGACAATATCTACCAGGACGCCAAGGCGGACACCATCAAGGCATTCCTGGCGGTATATGACAATCTGGAGCGGGCCGTGGCTGCGGTTGGGGACGAGGACTCCCCCCACAAGAAGGGCCTGGAGATGATCTTCCACCAGTACCAGGAGATTCTGGCAAAGCTGGGCGTCACGGAGATCGAGGCCAAGGGCGCTTCCTTTGACCCGGAGAAGATGGAAGCCGTCATGCACATCGACGACGAGAACTTCGGAGAGAACGAGGTGGCCCAGGTGTTCCAGGCGGGCTTCGAGCTGAACGGCAAGGTCATCCGCCACGCCATCGTGCAGGTCGCAAATTGAGATATACAGATAAAAGAGAAAAGATAAGAGATATGAAAAGGCAATCTTTTATCTCTTCACTCTTATCTCTTATCTGATCAGAAAGTCTAAAATTTTATTTTTCGATATATTTTGGGAGGAATTATTTATGTCTAAGGTTATTGGTATCGATCTCGGTACAACCAACTCCTGCGTGGCCGTCATGGAGGGCGGCGAGGCAGTCGTCATCGCCAACGCGGAGGGCAACCGCACCACCCCGTCCGTCGTGGCATTTTCCAAGACCGGCGAGCGTATGGTGGGCCAGGTGGCAAAGCGTCAGGCCATCACCAATCCTGACCGCACCATTGCCTCCATCAAGCGTGAGATGGGCTCTGACCACAAGGTCACCATCGACGGCAAGGCCTATACGCCCCAGGAGATCAGCGCCATGATTCTCCAGAAGCTGAAGGCCGACGCCGAGGCCTATCTGGGCACCACCGTCACCGAGGCGGTCATCACCGTCCCCGCCTACTTCACCGACTCCCAGCGCCAGGCCACCAAGGACGCCGGCAAGATCGCCGGCCTGGACGTCAAGCGCATCATCAACGAGCCCACCGCCGCGGCCCTGGCCTACGGCGTGGATAAGGAGCAGAGCCAGAAGATCATGGTCTACGACCTGGGCGGCGGCACGTTCGATGTCTCTATTTTGGAGATCGACGACGGCGTCATTGAGGTTCTGGCCACCGCCGGCAACAACCGCCTGGGCGGCGACGACTTCGACGAGTGCGTCATGAAGTATCTGGTCAGCGAGTTCAAGCGCACCGACGGCGTGGATCTGTCCACCGACAAGGTGGCCATGCAGCGGCTGAAGGAGGCCGCCGAGAAGGCGAAGATCGAGCTCTCCGGCGTCACCACCTCCAACATCAACCTGCCCTATATCACCGCCGACGCCACTGGCCCCAAGCATCTGGACGTCACCCTGACCCGGGCCAAGTTCAACGAACTGACCGCCCATCTGGTGGACGCCACCATGGGCCCCGTGCGTCAGGCCATGTCCGACGCGGGCCTGAAGCCCTCTGACCTGTCCAAGGTCCTGCTGGTGGGCGGTTCCAGCCGTATCCCCGCCGTGCAGGAGGCCGTGAAGAACTTCACCGGCAGCGAGCCCTTCAAGGGCATCAACCCCGACGAGTGCGTGGCCATGGGCGCGGCTTTGCAGGCCGGCGTCCTGACCGGCGATGTCAAGGGCCTGCTGCTGCTGGACGTCACCCCCCTGTCCCTGGGCATTGAGACCATGGGCGGCGTGTGCACCAGGCTGATCGAGCGCAACACCACCATCCCCGTGAAGAAGAGCCAGATCTTCTCCACCGCCGCCGATAACCAGACCAGCGTGGAGGTCAACGTTCTCCAGGGCGAGCGGGAGATGGCCGCCGCCAACAAGAGCCTGGGCCGCTTCCACCTGGACGGCATCGCCCCGGCCCGCCGCGGCGTGCCCCAGATCGAGGTGACCTTTGACATTGACGCCAACGGCATCGTCAACGTCTCCGCCAAGGACCTGGGCACCGGCAAGGAGCAGCACATCACCATCACCTCCTCCTCCAACATGAGCAAGGACGACATCGAAAAGGCCGTCAAGGAAGCCGAGCAGTATGCCGCCCAGGATAAGCAGATGAAGGAAGAGGTGGAGGTCCGCAACCAGGCCGATCAGATGGTCTATCAGAGCGAGAAGACCCTCTCTGAGATGGGCGACAAGATCCCCGCCGACGACAAGAGCAAAGTCCAGGCCGGCATCGATAAGCTGAAGGAGACCCTGAAGGGCCAGGACACCGCCGCCATCAAGGCTGCCACCGAGGAGCTGACCCAGGCGTTCTACGCCGTCAGCGAGAAGCTGTACCAGCAGGCCAACCCCCAGGGCGCTCAGGGCGCCCAGCCCGGTCCCGACGCCGGCGCCCAGGGCGGTCAGTACTACGACGCCGACTATAAGGTAGTCGATGACGACGACAAAAAGAACTGAAAAACGCCTGTGCGGGCGAGGCCACGCCTCGCCCGCCTGACGTGCTTTTTAAGATAAGAGATAAGGGATAACAGATAAGAGATCAATAAGAGGATACTTTTTATCTTTTATCTTTTATCTCTTATCTGATAAAGGAGTTTTCTATGGCAGATAAACGTGATTACTACGAGGTCCTGGGCATTGCCAAGGGAGCCTCGGAGGACGAGATCAAAAGAGCATATAAGAAAATGGCCCGGAAGTACCATCCGGACCTGAATCCTGACAACAAAGAGGCGGAGGAGAAATTCAAGGAGGTCAACGAGGCCTACGAGATCCTGTCCGACCCTGACAAAAAGGCCCGGTATGACCAGTACGGCCACGCCGGCGTGGATCCCAATTTCGGCGCCGGCGGCGGGGGCTTTGACGGCAGCTTCGACTTCGGCGACCTGGGCGACATCTTCGGCAGCTTCTTTGGCGGCGGCTTCGGCGGCGGGCGGCGGACCAACCCCAACGCGCCCCAGCGGGGCGAGAGCATCCGCCAGTCCCTGGCCATCAGCTTTGAAGAGGCGGCCTTCGGCTGCGAAAAAGAAGTGACCGTGGACCGGATGGAGCAGTGCGAAACCTGTCACGGCAATGGCTGCGCCCCCGGCACCACGCCGGAGATCTGCCCGGACTGCCATGGCACCGGACAGGTGCAGGTGCGGCGGCAGACGCCCATGGGCGTCTTCGCCACCTCCGCGCCCTGCGCCAAGTGCGGCGGCAAGGGCAGGATCATCCACCAGCCCTGCAAGGACTGCCGGGGCACCGGAAGTGTGCGCAGACGCAAGACCATCCAGGCCACGATCCCCGCCGGCATCGACAACGGCCAGACCATTTCCATCCGGGGCCAGGGCCACGCCGGCATCAACGGCGGCCCGGCGGGCGACCTGCTGATCACCATTACCGTCCGGCCCCACGAGCTGTTCCGGCGGGAGGGCACCTCCGTGCTGTGCGAGGCGCCCATCACCTTTGCCCAGGCGGTGCTGGGGGCGGAGCTGGAGATCCCCACCATCGACGGCAAGGTCAAATATGAACTGCCGGAGGGCACGCAGAGCGGCACCACCTTCCGCCTGAAGGGCAAGGGCATCCCCGCCATCAACGGCCGGGGCCGGGGCGACCAGTACGTCACTGTCTACATCGAGACGCCCCGCAACCTGAACAAGGAGCAGAAAGAAGCCCTGAAAAAATTTGCCGAGAGCGTGGGCGACAACAACTATGAGGAGCGGAAAAAGTTCTTCAGGAAGTTCAAAAAGTGAGGCGCGCCGTGTATCTGGCTGATTATCATGTCCATTCCCGCGTCTCACCGGACGCGAAGTTCTCCATGACCGCCATGGCGGAGGCCGCCGCGGCGGCGGGGCTTGACGAGATGTGCTTTACCGACCATGTGGAGCCGGTGGCCTGGAACGGCCGGGAGCCGATCCCCTTTTATGACTGGGCGGCCCTGGAACGGGAATTCCGGGAGGCCCGGACGGCCCTGGGGGATCGCCTCAGGCTGCGGCTGGGCATTGAACTGGGCGACGCGTGCCTGAATTTTGACCACACCCGGGAGCTGCTGGCAAAGGCGCCGGAGCTGGACTTTGTCATCGGATCCATCCATGTGCTGTCCCCCAGGTTCAACGGCGCGGATATGTACTTCTTCCATCCCAAGGATGAAGCCGAGGCCCGGGAGGAGCTGGCGGATTACCTGAAGCTGGTGCGGAAACTGGCAGCCTGGGGCGAATTCGACGTGCTGGGCCACCTGACGCTGCCCCTGCGGTATCTCAACGAAAACCAGGGCTTCCACCTGACCTTTGACGGCTTTGAGAGGGAGATGGAGGAGATCCTCCGCCTGCTGATCCAAAACGGCTGCGGCATCGAGGTGAACACCAACCGGGGCCATACGCCCCTGCCGGATGCCAAATGGCTGCGGATGTACCGGGAGCTGGGCGGCGAGATCGTCACCCTGGGCACCGACGCCCACACGCCGGAGTTCGTGGGCTGCGCCATCCGGGAGCGGCAGCAGCTGCTGCGGGACTGCGGCTTTGCGAAATTCTGCACATTTGAAAACCGCCGGCCTGTCTGGCATGAACTGTAATTGATTTTTCCCGGGAGAGCGTGTACAATATCCTTGCAAAATTTATATACAGGGGGACTTTACTTATGAAGATCGCATTGGGCTGTGACCACGGCGGCTATGAGCTGAAGCAGCATGTCATCAAGGTGCTGGAGAAGCTGGGCCACGAATATGAGGACTTTGGCTGCTATTCTCTGGAGAGCTGCGACTATCCCGACTTCGGCGCCGCCGCTGCCCGGGCCGTGGCGGAGGGGAAGTGCGACCGGGGCATCGTGATCTGCACCACCGGCATCGGCATCTCCATTGCCGCCAACAAGATCAAGGGCATCCGCTGCGCCCACTGTGCCGACTGCCTGGAGGCCGAGATGACCCGCCGCCACAACGATGCCAACATGATGGCCATTGGCGCCGGCTTCACCGGCAAGAACATGGCCGAGCGGATGGTGGAGGTGTTCCTCTCCACGGAGTTTGAGGGCGGCCGCCATGCCCGCCGCGTGGATAAGATGATGGCGCTGGAGGGCTGAGCGGCGCCGGTAACGAAAAAGGGGTGACGGAAATGGCAGTGGTCAGGGGCTATCGCAACTACCGCGGGCGCACGCCCAAATGGAAGGCTGTGCTGGCCGCGGTGCTGGTGCTGGTGATCTTGGCGGCCATCTGCGTCATTGTCCTGCAGCGGCACATTGTCTATGACGAGACCGGCACACCCCATTTAGAGCTGTTCTGGCAGGAAACCCCGAAGCAGACGGCGCCGGAGGAACCCGGCGAGGTGGAGCTTACCATCCAGAAAGCGGAACCGCGGGAGATCACCGCTTTTACGGTGCCGGAGGGCATGCTGACCCAAGAGGCATGGGCGGACGCCGCGGCCCGCGCCGCCGTAACGGAGGAGCAGAGCTGGAACGCGGCGGCCGTCACGGTGAAGGACAGCGCGGGCAGCGTGTATTTTGACTCCGGCACCGCCGTCTCCGGCTCTGTGAAGATCGCGGAGGACACCGCCGCCGCTCTGGCGGAGATCACCGGGGAGGACTCCGGCTTTTACACCATCGCCCGCCTCTCCTGCTTCCACGATCCAAAGGCCGCAAACGACAGCGTGGAGGAGATGGGCCTGAAGAACACCGGGGGATACATTTTTTATGACGGGAACAACAGCCAGTGGCTGGACCCCGGAAAGCCCGCCGCCCGGCAGTATCTGTGCGAGATCGCCAGAGAGGCGGCGGAGCTGGGGTTTGACGAGATCCTGCTGACCGACGTGGGCTATCCCACGGAGGGGAGCCTGGACAAGATCGCCTATACCGGGCCGGAGCCGCCGGAGGACATGGTGGTCCGGTTCCTCCAGGAGATGAAGGACGCCCTGGAGCCCTGCGGAACGGCGCTGTCCGTGGAACTGCCGGAAACGGTTGTCTCCGAAGGGGCGGATGAAAACGCCGGACTGTCTTTGGCGAAGATCGCCCCTCTGGTGGACCGCGTTTATGTGAAGACCGCGCCGGAGCAGGCGGAGGCGCTTGCCCAGGCGGTCACGGCGGCCGGCGGCACGGCGTTTGCGGCGGAAGTGACGGCGTATTCGCCGGAACTCCGGGGAAGCTGCCTGGTCTATTGAGGTCAAATACAGAGAAGCCCGTGCCCCAGGCACGGGCTTCTTTGCGCTCCGCGGGGAGACAGGCGGCGGCCAAAAGTGTATATTCATAAAAATATTCACCTACCTTTAGCAAAAATACACAATAAAGCACATAATAACTGCTATTTTTCAGAGCGTTTTTGAAATATCTGAAGAAAATGCGCAAATATTTATACATTCTTTTTGAAAAAGTATTGACAATATGCACGGGGCGTGGTAAGGTATCCACTGTCAACGGAAGGAAAAGCCTTCCTGCCGTTGCGGATGGAAACGACTCTCCCAGATCCGGGAGAGAACTTAGATTGGAAAAGGAAGTTTGTATCATGAAAAAGCTGTTTGCGCTGCTGCTGACGCTGGCCATGGTCCTGTCTCTGGCCGCCTGCGGAAGCAAGGACGAGACCCCCGAGACCCCTGCTGACACCACATCTGACGACACCCAGACCGAAGAGCCTGCCGAGACTGAGATCTCCACGGTGGTCCCCGGTGTGCTGACTGTGGCCACCAGCCCCGACTTTGCCCCCTATGAGTTCTACGCCGTCGGCGAGGACGGCACCCCCACCCTGGCTGGCTTTGACATGGCGCTGGCCCAGTATATCGCTGATTACCTGGGCCTGGAGCTGGACGTGATCCCCATGGACTTTGACGGCACCATCATGGAGCTGACCAACAAGAACGTGGATCTGGGCATGGCCGGCTACTCTCCCGACCCTGACCGCGCGGAGGTCATGGACTTCTCCGACATCTACATCACCGGCGGCCAGTCCCTTGTCTGCCTGGAGTCCAACAAGGACAAGTTCACCTCTCTGGAGGACGCCAACAACCCCGATTACCAGATCGGCGCGCAGATCGGCTCCATCCAGGCCGGCCTGGCCAAGGAGTACACGCCCGACGCCGACATCATTGAGCTGAGCAAGGTGCCCGATATCATCGCCGAGCTGATCACCGGCAAGATGGACGGCGCGTTCATCGAGACCATGGTGGCTGAGAGCTACGCCAAGAACTATCCCGAGCTGTGCACCGTCCTGCCGGTCCCCTATGACGCGGAGGGCTCCGTGGTCGGCGTTTGCAAGGGCAACGAGGCGCTGCTGGCCGGCGTGAACGAGGCCATCGCCGCCGCCAAGGCCGACGGCTCCTTTGACCAGTATGTTTACGAGGCCAACGAGCTGGCCTCCGGCGAGATCATCGAGGGCCTGCTGGAAGACTGATTGCCCCTCTCCTGAAAAAAAGCGGTCAATTCCTCCCTGGGAAACCGGGGAGGAATTGACTGGTTTTCCAGATAAAGACAAAAAAGGAGGAACCGCCTGTGTTTACTGCCGCCGGTTTCGCAAAGACCTGGGAATACATAGACCTGTTTAAGCAGGGTCTCGTCTGCACGATCTCCCTTTCACTGCTGACGGTTATTTTTGGTTTTCTTCTCGCCTTGATCCTGGCGGTCATGCGGCTGTCCAATGTATGCCCTTTCCGTTTCCTGGGGCTGACGGCGGACGGCCATCTGCGGGAGCAGGGCTTTTTGACGGCGGTGAGCCGCTTTAATCCCATCAGCTTTATCGCCACGGTCTATGTGGAGATCTTCCGCGCCACGCCTATGCTGGTCCAGCTATTCATCATCTATTTTGTGGTGTTCGGCGGCGTGGACATCCCCTCCTTCAAGCTGTTTGGCTTCATCCGGTTTGAGCGGTTCCTCCCCGGCGTGGTGGCCCTGGCCATGAACTCCGGCGCCTACCTGTCCGAGATCATCCGCGCCGGTATCCAGTCCATCGACGGCGGCCAGACCGAGGCGGCCCGCTCCCTGGGCCTGTCCCAGACCCAGAACATGCGGTTCGTCATCCTGCCCCAGGCCATCAAGAATATCCTGCCGCCCATCGCCAACGAGTTCGTCACCATCATCAAGGAATCCTCCATCTGCTACACCATCGGTGTTCAGGAGATCATGTACGCGGTGACATCCACCAAGGGCGCGACTTACCGCATCGCGGAGCCGCTGATCATTGCGACGGTGGTCTACTTCTGCCTGACCTTCCCCACCTCCAAGATCATTGCCTACTTTGAAAGGAGAATGAGCCGTGGCGACAAGAGATAGCCTGATCCAGGTCTCGGGCCTGAAAAAATACTACAACAAGGGCGCCATCAAGGCTCTGGACGGCGTGACGGTAGATATCAACCGCGGCGACGTCATGGTGGTCATCGGCCCCTCCGGCTCCGGAAAGTCCACCTTCCTCCGCAGCCTGAACCTGCTGGAGGAGCCCACCGGCGGCTCTATCGTCTTTGACGGCGTGGACATCACGAAAAAGAAGATGCGCAACGCCGAGGGTAAGCTGGTGAAGGTGGATGTTGACCAGCACCGCCAGAAGATGGGCATGGTGTTCCAGCACTTCAACCTGTTCCCCCACATGACCATTCTGGACAACATGACCCTGGCCCCCATCCAGGTCAAGCATATGGACAAGTCCGCTGCCGAGGAAAAGGCCCTGGCCCTGCTGGACCGTGTGGGCCTGAAGGACCGGGCCGGGGCGTATCCCATCCAGCTCTCCGGCGGCCAGAAGCAGCGCGTGGCCATCGTCCGGGCCCTGGCCATGGAGCCGGAGGTCATGCTGTTTGACGAGCCCACCTCCGCCCTGGACCCCGAGATGGTGGGCGAGGTGCTGGAGGTCATGAAGCAGCTGGCCCGTGAGGGCATGACCATGGTGGTGGTCACTCACGAGATGGGCTTTGCCCGGGAGGTGGGCAACCGGGTGCTGTTTATGGCCGATGGCAAACTGCTGGAGGAGGGCACTCCGGAGGACATCTTCGGCCATCCCCAGCATCCCAGACTTCAGGATTTTTTGAGCAAGGTCTTGTAACAATAGGGGCACGCACTTTCGTGCGTGCCCTTTTTCCCGAAGCGGAACAATCTGTGAAAGAGGGGTTGTCATCATGATAGAGGAAAAGCGGGCGGCGATCTCCGCCATTGACGAAAAAGCGGCTCTGGTGGCGGACGTGGCGGACCATATCTGGGAGTACGCCGAGCTGTCCCTTCAGGAGGAGAAGTCCGCCGCCCTGTACTGCGAGACGCTGGAAAAAGAGGGCTTCACCGTGGAAAAGGGCATCTGCAATATCCCCACCGCCTTTTCCGCGTCCTACGGCAGCGGGCGGCCCATCATCGGCATCCTGGCGGAGTATGACGCGCTGTCCGGACTCTCCCAAAAGGGCGGAAGCGTGGAGCGGCAGGAGCTGATCCCCGGCGGCTGCGGCCACGGCTGCGGACACAATTTGCTGGGCGCGGGCGCGTTTGCCGCCGCCCTGGGCGTCAAGGCCTATCTGGAGGCCGCGAAGCGGCCTGGCACCGTGGTGCTTTATGGCTGCCCCGGGGAGGAGGGCGGCGCCGCCAAGGCCTTTATGGCCAGGGACGGGCTGTGGTACGGCCTGGACGCCGCCCTGACCTGGCACCCGGAGGATGTCAACGAGGTGGTCACCGGCTCCACCAACTCCTGCATCCAGACCCAGTACAAATTCACCGGCGTGGCCGCCCACGCCGCCGGGGACCCGGACCGGGGCCGCAGCGCCCTGGACGCCGTGGAGCTGATGAACGTGGGCGTTCAGTTCCTGCGGGAGCACATGTCCTCCAAGGCCCGCGTCCACTACGCCATCACCGATGCCGGCGGCCGAAGCCCCAACGTGGTCCAGTCCAGGGCCAGCGTGCTGTATATGGTGCGGTCCAACCGTGTGGCGGAGGCCGTGGAGCTTCAGAAGCGGGTGGACAAGATCGCCGAGGGCGCGGCGCTGATGACGGAGACCTCTGTTGAAAAGCAGTTCATCGACGGGCTGGCGGACACCGTGTCCAATCATGTTTTGGAGACCCAGCTCCATCAGAATTTCACGGAGCTGGGCGTTCCCGGCCATACGGCGGAGGAACTGGCCTTTGCGGACGCTTTGGCCAAAACCTATCCCGGAAGTGACAAGGTGCCGGGGATCGGCGCGGAATTTGACGCCGGGCATGCGGATCAGGCCAGGGCTCTGCGGGAAAAGGCCGGCCACGCCATGAACGACTTCCTGCTGCCGCTCTATCAGGGCGACGCTTTCCGCCCCGGCTCCACCGATGTGGGGGATGTCAGCTGGCAGTGCCCCACCGCGCAGATCCATGTGGCGGCCTGGCCCAACGGCTGCCCCGGCCACAGCTGGCAAAACGTCTCCTGCGGCCGGACGGACATCGGCCGCAAGGCGGCGGTTCACGCCGGGAAGGTGCTGGCGGCCACGGCCATCGACCTTTTCACAGATCCGGCGCTGCTGGAAGCGGCCCGGGCGGAGTTCCAAAAGCGGACGGCGGCGGGCTACACCTGCCCCACGCCCGCAGACGCCGTGCCCGTGGTGCCGGATTGACCTTGCGACAGAAAAAATGATACGCCAAGGACACAGGACCCTTGGCAAAAGGCCGCCCGAAAGGGCGGCCTTTTATGGCTCCAGCGGGCAAAAGGCCTGGGGAATCGCGGCCCTGATCAAGGGAAACGGCCTGATGCCAAAATATACAAATATTTTTTAAGCAAAACAAAAAATTTGTTTGATTCTGTGAAAAACTGTGATATGATAGATGGGTGAAAACAAGGCACATAAGGAGGAGCGCTTTTATGGAGACCCCATCCCGCCGGGACCTGCTGTTTCAGTTTCATGGCATACCGCCTTTGGGCACGTCCGTATCTCTGGCGCTGCAGCATCTGGTGGCCATGATCGTGGGCTGTGTGACGCCGCCCATCATGATCGCCGGGCTTATCGGCCTTTCCCAGGCGGACCGGGTGCTGCTGATCCAGGCGTCCCTGGTCATGTCCGCTGTGTCCACACTTTTGCAGCTCTTCCCCGTCGGAGGGCGCTTTGGCTCCGGCCTGCCGGTGATCCTGGGCGTCAGCTTTGCCTATGTGCCCAGCATGCAGGCCATTGCCGCCGGCGGCGGGGGCGTTGCCGCTATCGCCGGTGCCATGATCGTGGGCGGCGTGGTGGCGGTGATCGTGGGGCTGTTTGTCAAAAAGATCCGGCTGTTGTTTCCGCCGGTCATCACAGGCACGGTGGTGTTCACCATTGGCTTGTCCCTGTATCCCACCGCCATCAATTACATGGCGGGCGGCACCGCCAACACCGCTGAAGCCGCCGCCGTCAAGGGGCTGCCGGAGGCACTGGTGTACGGCTCCTGGCAGAACTGGCTGGTGGCGGTATTTACGCTGGTCGTGGTCATGCTTTTGAACAACCACGCCAAAGGCGTCTGCAAGCTGGCCTCCATCCTGTTGGGGATGCTGGCCGGATATGCGGCGGCCCTGTGCTTCGGCATGGTCAGCTTTGCCGATGTGGGAGACGCGGCGTGGTTTTCCCTGCCCCGCTTCATGCATTTTGGCGTGACCTTTGACGCGCCCAGCTGCGTGGCGCTGGGACTGCTGTTCGCCATCAACTCCATCCAGGCCATCGGCGATTTCACCGCCACCACCGTGGGCGGCCTGGACCGGGACCCTACGGATAACGAGCTCCAGGGCGGCATCATCGCCTACGGCGTCAGCAACATTCTGGCGGCGCTGTTTGGCGGCCTGCCCACGGCGACCTACTCCCAGAACGTGGGCATCGTCACCACCAACAAGGTGGTGAACCGGACGGTGTTTGCCCTGACCGGAGGATTTTTGCTGCTGGCGGGCATTTCCCCCAAATTTGCGGCCCTGTTGACCACGATCCCCCAGTGTGTGCTGGGCGGCGCCACCATCACGGTGTTTTCCTCCATCGCCATGACGGGCATGAAGCTCATTGCCTCTCAGGACCTCACGGCCCGGAACACCACCATCGTGGGATTGTCCGCGGCACTGGGCGTGGGGATCTCCCAGGCCAGCGGCGCGCTGAGTCAGTTCCCAGACAGCGTTACCATGATCTTCGGCAAATCCCCGGTGGTCATCGCCACGCTGATGGCGGTGCTGCTGAACCTCATTCTCCCCAGGGAGCGGGGATAATCTTCAATAAAATTTACCCACTGAGGGCAGCATTCCCGGGGAAAACGGCGGTCAAACGGCGGTTTTCCCCGGGAATGTGCTTTTATGGAGGCCCGCCCCTGAAAGCACGGAACGCAGGGGGACGAAAAACAGTTGACATTTTACAGGCGCGGCCGTATAATATAGAAACAAAGAATGAATGATTCGTTCATTATAAAAAGGAGGGACACATGAGTACGACCCGCATGCGAGGGCTTCATGACGCCGCAGTCCGGCTTTTTCTGCGCCAGGGGTATGCCCAGACCCAGATCAGCCACATCGCCCGGGAGGCCGGCGTCTCCGTGGGCTCGGTCTACCACGACTTTGCCGGAAAGCAGGAGCTGCTCTGCTTCATCCTGCAATGCGCCCTGGAGCCGGATTATATGGACCGGGAGTTTCAGCGCCCCATTACGGCGGAGCTGTTCTCCGGCCTGGACAACCGCCTGATCCGGGCCCTGGAGGAGACGGCGGACACCTTCGCCGGGAATCTCTCCCGGGCGGGGTGGGGCTACTCCTATGAAAACCTGCTGTCCGACACCTTTGACCTGCTGGCCCGGTATGGCGTTGGCTGCCTCTTCATTGAGAAAAACCCGCTGGTGTTCCCGACGGTGACGGCCTATTACCGCCATTACCGGGAGAACTTTTTCGCCGTTATGGCGGAGTATCTCCGCAAACTCCAGGAATGCGGACAGCTCCGGGCCCTGGAGGACCCGGAGCTGACGGCGGTGCTGATCCTGGAGCAGCTGTCCTGGTGGGCCATGGATGTCCGCTGGACGGCCTTTGAGACCCGGGACATCCCAATCCAGCGGGCCAAGGCGGTGTGCCTGGACAACCTGCTGACGGCCTATGGGCGGGGCTGATCCCGCTCCAGCTCCGCCATACTGCGCTTGAACTGGATGGAGAACAGCGTTGCCGTGGTGCAGACGGCCAGCAGGTCCGCGATGGGCTCCGCCAGGAACACGGCAAAGGCCTTGTCGGCGAAGAAATGGGGCAGGATGTAAATGAGGGGAATCAGCAGGATGATCTTCCGCAGGACCGCCAAAAACAGGGAGGTCTTGGCGTTGCCCAGGGCGATAAAGGTCTGCTGGCAGGCGATCTGGATGCCGAAGATGCCGGTGGCCCCCAAATAGATCCGCAGCGCCCAGACGGCATAGTCCACCAGCTCCGGATTGCTGTTGAAGATCAGGACGAAGACCCGGGGGAAGAGCTGCACCAGCGCCCACAGCGTCAGGGAGTAGACCAAACAGGCCCGCAGCAGGCAGCGGAAGGCGTCCCGCACCCGCTGGGCGTTCCGGGCGCCGAAGTTATAGCTGATGATGGGCTGAGCGCCCTGGGTCAGTCCCTGGAGGGGCATCATGGCGAACTGCATGATGCTGGTCAGCACCGTCATGGAGCCCACGGCAATATCGCCGCCGTATTTCAGCAGGGAGGAATTGAAGCACACGGCGATGAGGCTCTCGGTGGACTGCATGATGAACGGCGCCAGGCCCAGGGCCAGACAGGGCAGGAATACCGCCGGCACGGGCCGCAGATCCTCCCGCCGCAGGCGCCAGTGTGTCTGCGGCCCCAGGAGGAACCGCAGCACCCACGCCGCGGACACCGCCTGGGAGAGGATGGTGGCCAGGGCCGCCCCCCGGACGCCCATCCCCAGGGCGAAGATGAAGATGGGGTCCAGCACCGTGTTCAGCCCCGCGCCGATGAGCACGGTTTTCATGCTGACGGTGGTGAAGCCCTGGGCGGTGATATAGGCGTTCATGCCCAGGGTCATCTGGACGAACAAGGTGCCCAGGGTGTAGATGCGCATATAGTCCATGGCATAGCCGATGGTGTTTTCGCTGGCGCCAAAGGTCAGCAGCAGCGGCTCCGCAAAGAGCTGGAACAGGACTGTCAGCAGGATGGAGACCATCAGCAGCAGGGTGAAGCTGCTGCCCATGATGCGTTCGGATTCCCGGGGATTGCCCCGGCCCTCCTGAATGGAGGCCCTCGGCGCGCCGCCCATGGCCAGCAGCGCCGCGAAGGCGGAGATGATCATGATGATGGGCAGGCATACGCCCACGCCGGTGAGAGCCAGAGAACCCACGGTGTCCACCGGCTTCATGTGGCCGATATACACCCGGTCCACCAGGTTATAGAGCATGTTTACCAGCTGGGATGTAATGGTGGGCAGCGCCAGGGAAAACAGCAGCTTACCCACGGGGCCGCGGCCCAGATCCGTGTTTTTTTGATTCATAGAGACGCCTCCTCCGTCAGCTGCGCGCCGTTATCCAGAATGGTTTGCAGAAATGCGCAAAATTGCGCCCGCTCCGCCGGAGTGAGCCCCGCCAGAAGCCGTTTTTCGCAGGCGGACTGGATGGCCTGACATTCCCGGGCCAGCGGCGCGCCGTGCTCCGTGATGGAGAGGTGAACGACCCGCCGGTCCGCCGCGTCCGGTGTCCGGCGGAGGATCCGCTCCGCCGCCAGAAGCTCCACCGCCTGGGAGACCTGGGATTTGGAGAGCCCCCGGAACTCCGTCACATCCCGGGCGGTGTCATAAGAGGGGTTGTTGGCCAGGAACAAAAGCACATGGACCTCCCGCATGGAGAGGCCGGTGCGGGCCAAAAAGGGCGAAAACTGATGGGTGTAAAATTTTCCGAACTGCTGGAAAAACTGCAGCAGGCGGGTATAGTTGACTGCCACGGCGTATCTCCCTCAAATAGTTTTTTTAGAAACTGTTCGCAAAAGAACTTTATGAGGATAACACAAATGGATCGGGTTGTCAAGGGAGTGGCGTTTTTGGCGTTGACAAACAGACATGACTGCGGTATGATATAAATATGGTATTTAAAACCGCATTATGAGGTGAACTATATGACCTGGAACATTGTGAGCGACAGCAGCTGTGACATGCGCATGAGCGGCTTTGCCGGCGGCGGCATCCATTTTGAGATCGTGCCGCTGCGGCTGCAGGTGGGAAACCGGGAATTTATTGACAACGACGCGCTGGAGATCCCGGAGCTGCTGGAGGCCATGGCGGCGGAAAAGACCGCCTCTTCCACGGCGTGCCCCTCTCCCGCGGCATTTGCCCGGGCCTTTGAAAAGGGCGACAAAACCGTTTGCTTTACCATTTCCGCCAACCTCTCCGGCACCTATAACGCGGCGGTCATGGGCAGGGAGATGGTGCTGGAGGAGCATCCCGAAAAGGAAATCTGCGTCATTGATTCCAAGGCCACCGCCGGAGCCATGGTGCTGCTGATCCGCAGGGCGAAGGAACTGATGGAGGCGGACCCCGAGGGCAGGGATTTTGAGGGGATCTGCGCCCAGCTGCGGCTGTATCAGGCGGCGCTGCGGACCTGCTTCACCCTGGAGAATTTTGATAATCTCATCAAAAACGGGCGGATGCGCCCGCTGGTGGGCACCCTGCTCCACAGCCTGGGCATCCATGTGATCGCCGATGGCACACCGCAGGGGACGATCCGCGTGGTCGGCAAGGCCCGGGGCGAGGCCAAGACCTACAAGGCCATTACGGCGCTGATGAAGGACAGCAAGGACTGTATCGGCGCGGAGGTGGTCATCTCCCACTGTGAAAACCTGGCCAGCGCCATCAAGCTGAAGGAGCAGATCCTGCAGGATCTGCCGGTGAAGAGCGTGGACATTATCTCCTGCCGCGGCCTGACCAGCTTTTACGCCATGGAAAAAGGCCTTATCATCGGCTATTGAACCGCATCAAAAAAGCTCCCGGAAGCGTGCTTCCGGGAGCTTTTTTGACCTCATCGGACGGTATTCCGCAGAGTGCCGATGTTTTCGATGGAGCACTCCACCACATCGCCGGGCTTCAAAAACTTGGGCGGATCGAAGCCCATGCCCACGCCGGCGGGGGTGCCGGTGGCGATGATGGTGCCCGGCAGCAGCGTCATGCCGGAGGACAGCTCCGCGATGATGTCGGCGATGCCGGTGATCAGCAGATCGGTGGTGGAATCCTGGCGCGGCTCCCCGTTGACACGGGAGGAGATGGCCAGGGCCGGCGGGAAGGAGATCTCATCGGCCGCGGTGATGCAGGGGCCCATGGGGGTGAAGCCGTCCAGGCCCTTGCCGAAATACCACTGCTTGTGGGTGGTCTGCAGCAGACGGGCGGAGACGTCGTTGAGGACCGTGTAGCCGAAGATGTAGTCCGCCACATCGGCGGCCGCCACATTTCGGGCGGTCCTGCCGATGATGACCGCCAGTTCCGCCTCATAGTCCAGCCGTTCCACCAGACCGAGATGGCTTTCGATATATCCCTGGGGCGGCACAGCTTCGGATACCCGCTTGGAAAAGTAGATGGGCACCGGCCGCTCGCCGCCAAAGGCGGCGGCGTCATACCGGGTGGACTCATCGGCGTGGGCCCTGTAGTTGATGCCCAGGCAGATCACGTCCTGCCGGGGCCGGGGGATGGGGGCCAGCAGCGTCACCGTGGACAGGGGAAGGGCCGCACCGGCAGCCTGGACCGCCGCTTCCAACTGCGCCCGGGGCGCTTCGATCAGCGCGTTCATGTCGGCAAAGGGCAGGGGACGGACGCTGTCCGCCTCCAGCAGCCCCACGGACTCCCGCCCGTCATGGAGATAAGTCACCAGTTTCATACGCAAAACTCCTTTTTCATGAAAGCAAACATGTAAACCGGCGGACAGAGGCCTGCCCGCCGGTTGGATTTAAGAGAGCAGCAGCTTGTCGTCGGCTTCATCGCTCCCACTGACCTTGCTGAACAGCTCCAGCAGCTGGGGGACCGTCAGCTTCTTCTTCTCCTCGCCGGAGACATCAATGACGATCCGGCCCTCATACATCATGATGAGACGGTTGCCGTGGACGATGGCGTCTTTCATGTTGTGGGTGATCATGAGGGTGGTCAGGTTGTCCTTGGACACGATGCGGTCCGTGGCGTCCAGCACCTTGGCGGCGGTTTTGGGATCCAGAGCGGCGGTGTGCTCGTCCAGCAGCAGCAGCTGGGGCTTGAGGAGGGTGGCCATCAGCAGCGTCAGCGCCTGGCGCTGGCCGCCGGACAGCAGGCCCACCTTGCTGGTGAGCCGGTCCTCCAGGCCCAGGTCCAGGATCTTCAGCCGCTCGATATACTCCTCCCGCTCGGCCTTGGTGATGCCGGCGCGGAGGCTGCGCCCCTTGCCCCGGCGGGCCGCCAGGGCCAGGTTTTCCTCGATCTGCATGGTGGCGGCGGTGCCCATCATGGGATCCTGGAACACACGGCCGATGTATTTGGCCCGCTTGTGCTCCGGCATATGGGTCAGGTCCACGCCGCCGATGGAGATGCTGCCGGCGTCCACCGGCCACACGCCGGCCACGGCGTTCAGCAGGGTGGACTTGCCCGCGCCGTTGCCGCCGATCACGGTGACAAAATCACCCGGATCCAAATGGAGAGAAACGCCCCGCAAGGCGGTTTTTTCGTTGACCGTACCGGCATTGAAGGTTTTATAGATATCCTTGACATCAAGCATTGTGATCGCCTCCCATCTTGGCGCCCGCCTGGGCGGGAACCGCCGTCTTCTTGTGGATGTACTTGCCCTTCCAGTAGGGGATGGACAAAAACACGGCTACCACCACGGCGGAGAGGAGCTTCAGGAAGTTGGTGTTCAGGCCCATGGCCAGGACGGCCTGGATGACGATGTAGTACAAAATGCCGCCGATGGAGACCGCCAGCAGCTTCAAACCGAAGTTGTGGAAGATCTTGGAGAAGGCCACTTCGCCGATGATGACGGCGGCCAGGCCGATGACGATGGCGCCCCGGCCCATATTGATCTCACTGGCGCTGCTGTACTGCGCCATCAGCGCGCCGGAGAGCGCCACAAGGCCGTTGGAGACCATGAGGCCGAGGACCTTGGTCACGTCCGTGTTGATGCCCTGGGCCCGGGCCATATTCGGATTGGAGCCGGTGGCCCGCAGGGAGCAGCCCAGCTCTGTGCCGAAGAACCAGTACAAAACGGCGATGATGACGGCGGTAAACAGGCCCACCACAAAAATGGGGTGGCGGTAGAAGGGCCGGGCGCCCTTGGCCACATCCTGCACGAAGCGGAGAGAGACCACCAGCCGATCCAGGGTGGCGGGGTCGGTGACGCTGATGGCCACGGTGTTTTTCATTCCCATAATGGCCATGTTGATGGAGTACAGCGCCATCTGGGTCAGAATGCCGGACAGGATGGCGGGGATGCCGCAGGCGGTGTGCAGCAGTCCGGTGGCAAGACCCGCCAGCATGCCCGCCAGCAGAGCGGCCAGCAGAGCCACCCAGATGTTGGTGCCGCCGGTGAAAAGCACCACAAAGACGGCGCCGCCGGTGCAGAAGGAGCCGTCCACGGTCAGATCTGCGATGTCCAGGATTTTATAGGTGATGTAGACGCCGATGGCCATAATGCCCCAGATCAGGCCCTGGGACACGGCACCGGGCAGCGCGCTGATGAAATCCAGCATGGTTGTGTGTTCCCCCTCTAAAAATAAAAGCATATAAGCGCCATTAGTATAGCAGAAAGCGGCGGAAAAAGGAAGCCTTTTTCAGCCGCTTTTTGATGAAATTATGCTTTTTTACTCGGAGATGGCCTCGTAGCCCTCGGGAACGGTCAGACCCAGATCCTCGCAGATGGTGGGATTGTACTTCTTGGTGAACTGAGGCGCGTATTCAATGGGCATCTCAGACACATCGGACTCGCCGGTCAGGATCTTGACGGCCATCTTGCCGGTGGCAACGCCCAGATCGTAGTAGCTGATGGACAGCGTGGCAACGCCGCAGCCGCCGCAGATGCCTTCCTCACCGGCGATCACGGGGATGCCGGCGGGGCGGCAGATGTTGTCGATAATGCCGGCGTTGTTGGCGCAGGTATTATCGGTGGGGACATAGAGGACATCGCTGTTGTCGGCGGCGTTCTGAACCACGGAAGCCATGTCATTGGTGTCGGAGAAGGCGTACTGGGCGCAGGTGAAGCCCAGCTCCTCCAGGTACTTCTGCACGTTGTCCACCTGATACTGGCTGTTGGGCTCGGCGGAGCAGTACAGCAGGCCCACGGTCTTGGCGTCGGGGAACCACTCCTGCACCATGGCGGCCTGCTGATCCAGAGGAGCCAGGTCGGAGGTGCCGGACACGTTGGTGCCCACGGTGCCGGAGAAGTCGCTGATGCCCAGGGCCACGCCGTATTCGGTGACGGAGGTGCCCAGCACGGGGATGTCAGCGGTGGCGGCGGTGGCGGCCTGGAGGGCGCCGGTGGCGTTGGCCATGATCAGATCCACCTTGGAGGACACAAAGCCGTTGACGATGGTGGAGCAGGTGGGGGTGTCGCCGGCGGCGTTCTGGAGGTCAAACTTCACGTTCTCGCCAAAGGCTTCGGTCAGGGCGTCCTGGAAGCCCTCGGTGGCGGCGTCCAGAGCGGGGTGGGGGGCCAGCTGGCAGATGCCGATGGTATAGGTCTGGGCAGCGGGCTCCTGGGTCTCGGGCTCTTCCGTTTCAGCGGGCTCTTCGGCGGGGGCAGTGTCGGCCGTACCGCCGCAGGCAGCCAGGCTCAGGGCCATGACGCCTGCCAGAATGAGTGCAAGCAGCTTCTTTTTCATCTTCAAGATCTCCTTATGTTCATGATTTGCAAGGACATTATAAAAAGCGGCCCTGTCCGTGAGACGGGGCCGCTTCTCATACAGCGGTCATGCTCAGCCGGACAGCTTTTCCGCACGCTCAAAACGGCCCGCATAGCGGACCTTCATAAAGTAATAGGAGCCCGGCGCGGGCCGCAGGGACAAAAGGGCGGTATAGCGCATCACGGGAGCTCCTTTCTGCCGACTGGGCTTTGGTACTTTTACAACATACAGCTTTAAAGGAATAAAGTCAACCGTCATTTTTTACAAAATAAATCCCCGTTCTCTTGTCAGCGGCCACAGTTTTCCGGGGAAAAGGGTGGAAAACGGCTGCCGCACACGGCTTAAAGGGTTTTGACAAAATGCGGCAGGCGGAACCCGGCGGAGAAAAAGAGAATGATTGACAAGAAAAAAATGGGGTGATATATTGTAGAGGTATTTTGGAAACGCTTCGGCGGCGGTTTGCGGCGCGGGCCGCAGGGCGACAATCAAACAGACGAGCGACACCGCGGATCGCAGCGAAGAGTCCCGAAAGAGACTGGGACTTTTCACCGCAAAATGGTCCGGCGGTGCTTTTTTGTTTTCAAAAAGCCGGTGCTTTGTCCGTTTTGCGCGTACAAATCCTCTCTTGGGAAAAACTGTTGTGTGTAAAGGTAAGGTGAACGGTATGTCAACAAAATTCGTGTTTGTCACCGGCGGCGTGGTGTCCGGTCTGGGCAAGGGCATCTGCGCGGCGTCTCTGGGCCGTCTTTTGAAGCAGCGGGGCGTCCGGGTGCGGAACCAGAAGTTCGACCCCTATATCAACGTGGACCCCGGCACCATGAGCCCCTATCAGCACGGCGAGGTCTTTGTTACCGACGACGGCGCGGAGACGGATCTGGACCTGGGTCACTATGAGCGCTTTGTGGACGAGGATCTCAGCGGCAACAGCTCCATCTCCTCCGGCAAAATTTACTGGTCCGTGCTGAACCGGGAGCGCCGGGGCGATTACCTGGGCGCCACCGTGCAGATCATCCCCCACATCACCAACGAGATCAAAAGCCGCATCTACGCCATGGCCGGCGAGGATGTGGACGTGGTCATCACCGAGATCGGCGGCACCGTGGGCGACATCGAGTCCCAGCCCTTTCTGGAGGCTATCCGTCAGGTGGCGTCGGAGCGGCCGGTGGGCGACGTGCTGTTTATCCACGTGCCCCTCATCGTCCAGATCCCCGGCTCCGGCGAGCTGAAGTCCAAGCCCACCCAGCACTCCGTCAAGGAGCTGTTGAGCCTGGGCATCCAGCCGGACATTCTGGTGTGCCGCTGCGACGAGCCCATCACGGAAGACGTGCGGAAGAAGATCGCCCTGTTCTGCAACGTCCAGCCGGACTGCGTCATCCAGAACACCACGGCGGAGACCCTCTATGAGGTGCCCCTGCTGATGGCGAAGGAGGGCCTGGACGAGGTGGTCTGCCGCAAGCTGGGCCTCATCACCCACCAGCCGGACCTGCGGGAGTGGAGCGCCATGGTCAAGCGGGAGAAGAACGCCCACAGAAAGGTCCGCATCGCCCTGGTGGGCAAGTACACCCAGCTCCACGACGCGTACCTTTCCGTGGTGGAGTCGCTGAACCACGCGGGAACGGCCAACGACGCCGTCGTGGAGATCGAGTGGGTGGATTCCGAGGGCCTGACCGACGGCAATGTGGCGGAAAAGCTGGCGGGCTGCGCCGGCATTCTGGTGCCCGGCGGCTTCGGCGGCCGGGGCATCGAGGGCATGATCGCCGCCTGCCGCTACGCCCGGGAAAACCGCGTCCCCTATCTCGGCATCTGCCTGGGGATGCAGATGGCGGTCATTGAGTTCGCCCGCCATGTCCTGATGCTGGAGGACGCCACTTCCTCGGAATTCTCCGAGACCACCAAGCATCCGGTCATCGACCTGATGCCGGACCAGATCAACGTCACGGAAAAGGGCGGCACCATGCGCCTTGGCAAATATCCCTGCGTCCTGACGGAGGGGACCCACAGCCGGGAGCTGTACGGCGCCGCGGAGATCTCTGAGCGCCACCGCCACCGCTATGAATTCAACAACGACTACCGGACGGCGATGCAGGAGGCGGGCATGGTCCTGGCGGGCCTTTCCCCCAACGGCCATCTGGTGGAGATCGTGGAACTGGCGGATCACCCCTGGTTCGTGGGCGCCCAGTTCCACCCGGAGTTCAAAAGCCGCCCCGACCGGCCCCATCCCTTGTTTTACGGCTTCGTGAAGGCCAGCGTGGAAAAGGCGGAGGGAACGAAATAACGCGGATGTCGGGGCGGCTCTTTCGCCATCTCCGGCGGTTGCCGCTTCAGCGGCGAGCCGGAGCGGCATGATTGGACATCCGGAAGGATGTCCGCCCCGACCGCCCCATCCCCTGTTCTACAGGTTTGTGAAAGCGGCGGTGGAACAAACGGAGGCCGCCCGCTGACAGCTTTGCCAGAAAGGATGTTTGTGTGAATCATTTTCAAAAAATCGCCGCTCACCTGGAGGCCCATGGCCTGGACGCCATGCTGCTGACCGGCGAGGCCAACCGCTTTTACGCCTCGGGCTTCCACTCCTCCGGCACCGACGGCGTGGCCCTGGTGACCCGGAAAAAAGCCTACTATTTCACCGACTCCCGCTACACCGAGGCGGCGGGGCGCTGCCTGGTGGGGGCGGAGCTGCGGGAGATCGGCCATGGCCGGGGCTATGCCGCCCTGATCGAAGAGGCCATCTCCGAGCAGCACATCAGCCGCATGGGCTTTGAGGACGCCTACATGACGGTCCAGGACTACGAGCGCTACCGCAAGGCGCTGTCCTGCGACCTGGTCCCCGCCACGGAACTGCTGTGGCAGCTGCGGATGGTGAAGGACGACGAGGAGCTGGAGGCGCTGGCGGCCGCCCAGCGCATTGCGGAAAGGGCGCTGGAGGAGATCCTGGAGGAGATCCGCCCCGGTGTGACGGAAAAGGAGATCGCCGCCCGGCTCCAGTACCTGATGCTGCATTACGGCGCGTCGGATATGTCCTTCGATCCCATCGTGGTCTCCGGCCCCAACGGCAGCCTGCCCCACGGCGTCCCCTCGGAAAAGCCCATCCGGCAGGGGGAATTCGTCACCATGGACTTCGGCTGCGTTTACCGCGGCTACTGTTCCGACATGACGCGGACCGTGGCGGTGGGCTTCGCCACGGAGGAGATGCACGAGGTATACCAGACGGTCCTCGCGGCGCAGCTGGCGGGCATCCGCGCCGCCCGCGCCGGCGTCACCGGCCGGGAGGTGGACGGCGCCGCCCGTGCCGTGATCACCGCCGCCGGCTACGGGGACTATTTCGGCCACAGCTTCGGCCACGGCGTGGGCGTGGAGATCCACGAGGCCCCAAACGCCTCACCCATGAACGACAAGCCCCTGCCCGGCCGGGCGGTGATCTCCGCCGAGCCGGGGATCTATCTGCCGGGGAAGCTGGGCGTCCGCATCGAGGACGTCATCATCCTGACGGAGGAGGGCTGCCGGAACATCACCAGGGCGCCCAAGGAGCTGCTGATTTTGTAAGAACGGCGGAAAAGAGAAAAATTTCCCCGGAAAACTCGCGGAAGCAATCGTTTCCGCGGGTTTTCTTAACAAAAGGAGCCGTTGACAAAGCGGCTCCGGCGAAGCATAATCAAACTATCAGAACTGCGCGAAGGAGAAACAACCATGGACAATGTCTATATCACCGGGCACCGCAACCCGGACACCGACTCCATTGTATCCGCCATGGCGTATGCCGCGCTGAAAAACGCGCTGGGGCATCGGGAATATCAGGCGGCCCGCCTGGGCCAGATCAGCGACGAGACCCAGATCGTCCTGGACCGTTTCGGTTTTCAGCCGCCCAAGCTGGTGAATACCGTGCGGACCCAGGTCCGGGATCTGGATTACGACACACCGCCCTCCCTGTCCGCCGGGGCCACCATCAGCCGCGCCTGGCAGACCATGCAGGCGGACAGGATCTCCGTCCTGCCGGTGGCCAACGAGGATGGCACCCTGTACGGCATGCTCTCCGCCGGAGACGTGGCCAACTATGACATGATCGCCGTCAGCAACCCCATGGTGCAGGAGGTGCCGGTATATAACCTGCTGTCCGTACTGGAGGGGCGTATCCTGAACAGGCTCAGCAAGGAGCGGGACGAGATCTCCGGCGAGGTGACCATCGCCCTGCCCGCCGGCCGGGAGAATCTGCTGTTCTCCGATCCCCACAGCATCGTGGTCTGCGGCGACCAGCCGGATATGATCCGGCGGGCACTGGATGTGGGGGTCAACTGCGTCATTGTCTGCCAGGCGGAGGTGGAGCAGGAGCTGCTGAACCTGGATACGGAGACCTGCATTATCTCCACCCCCTATGACGCCTATCGGGCGGTGCATCTGATCTGCCACGCCCTGCCCATCGCCCGGATCTGCAAAAACAGCGACGTGGTCTGCTTCCACCTGGACGACTTCATCGACGACGTGCAGAACACCGTGCTGGAAAGCCGCTTCCGGGCCTACCCCATCCTGGACGAGGAGGAGCATGTGGTGGGGATGCTGTCCCGGTATCACCTGCTGCGTCCCCGCCGGAAGCAGGTGATCCTGATGGATCACAACGAACAGGCCCAGTCCGTGCCGGGGCTGGAACAGGCGGAGATCCTGGAGATCGTGGACCATCACCGGCTGGCGGATATCGAGACCAAGAACCCCATCTACGTCCGCAACGAGCCGGTGGGCAGCACCACCACCATCGTGGCGGAGATGTACCAGGAAAAGGGCCTGATGCCCACCGCCAAGATGGCGGGGCTGATGACCGCCGCCATCGTGTCTGACACGGTCATGTTCAAGTCCCCCACCTGCACCCAGCGGGATATCGACATGGCAAACCGCCTGGCCCGCATTGCCAACGAGTCTCTGGAAGCGCTGGGCAAGGCCATCTTCTCCGCCACCTGCGGTGACGACAAGACCGTGGAGGCCATGCTGAAGACGGACTATAAGGAATTCCACATCGCGGGCCACAACCTGGCGGTCAGCCAGATCACCTGCATGGACTCTGACCGTCTGCTGGCCCGGAAGGAGGAATTCCTGAACGCCATGCGGGAGATCCGGCGGAAGAACGGGCTCAACACCGTGGTGCTGATGATCACCGATGTGCTGCTGGAGGGCACGCAGCTTCTGTATGTAGGGGACGAGGATACCATCCGGCAGGCCTTCAATATCAAGAGCGGCGAGGAAAACACCGCTTTTCTGCCCAAGATCATGAGCCGGAAGAAGCAGGTCATTCCGATGCTGTCGGCGTTATGGGGATAAACGCGCCTCTAGGAGGGACTGCGTCCCCCCTAGATACGAAACCGCCGCGCCGCCTGCGGCGGCACAGCGGTTTCGATACCCCCCTCTCCCTCGCACGGCGAGGGAGTCGCATCTCGCGCTAAGAGCCGTCTTCGGCGGTTGCGCTCGAAACGCGCCTGCGGGCGCAGTCGGCGGGCAGAGGTGTTTTGCCGGAAATGAATTCCAGCAAAACAGATTTTTAGAGAAAAGGTCCCGGATGCCGCGCATCCGGGACCTTTCCTTGTTGTAGGGCGTGAAGACCCGGCGCGCTGCTTTGGCTCCCCCGTCCGTGTTCGGGGCGTGCCCGGTGGTCACGCCCTACGGGCTCCGATGTCTGCCCTGATGCGTAGGGCGTGAAGACCCGGCGCGCCGCTTCACCCTCCGTCCGCGTTCGGGGCGTGCCCAGTGGTCACGCCCTACGGGCTCCGATGTCTGCGCCGGTCCCGTGGGGGCGGGACACCCTCGCCCCGCCGGGGGCGGAGATTTTAGCCGACTGTTCTGTGCATAAAGTCCTGTAGGGGCGGATATCATCCGCCCCACGGCGTTGTGGGGCAGAGGAAAGCGCGGGCGGCAAAGGAGCGCCTTGCCCCGCGTTTCAGCCAAAGGCCCGCTTGACCCGCGCCAGTTCTCCCCGGTCCCCCACCCAATTTTCCACATACCCGCAGCCACAGCAGACATAGCGCGCCACGGGGATCCGCTCCACCGTCACCAGTTTCGTGATGCAGATGCTGCTGGCCAGATAGCGGTGGGCGCTGTCCGGCACCCGGACAATGTCCCGGGAGCCGCATTTAGGGCAGATATGGGTGTTTTTCATGGCGTCGCACCCTCAATATGCCCGCTTTTGGTACAGCTTCATGGACAGGGGGATGGAGGCCGCTGTCAGCACCGCCGCCGCGATGGGCAGGGTGGCCATTAAAAGAGCCGGAAGGTGGGCCGGCCCCTCCCCGTCCACCACGATGCTGCCCAGGGCCCCGGCGGCGCCGCACACCAGGAAAATCAGCAGGAACATCACCAGCCGTCCCCGCTCCACGCCGAAGCGGAACATCATCGGCAGGGTGATGGACAGGACACACAGGCTGCCGCACAGGCCGATCAGGTTGGCGGCGGGGTCAAAGGCGGCCAGAGGCGAGCCCAGCACGGTTTGAAGCAGCTGGCAGACCAAGGCGAACAGCGCCGCCGCGCCGCAGCACAGCCAGCCCAGCAGGAACTTTGCCAGCACGATGTCCCGGATGGAGTAGGGCATCATGGCGGCCAGCTGGTCCCACTTGCTCCGCTCGTCATAGGCCATGGCGGTGTAGGGCAGCATGGCCGCCCAGATGACGATGAACACATTGCCGAACCCGCCGTTGAACACAGTGATGACCAGCATTACGACGATGAAGATTCGCAGCTGCTTCCACAAAACGCAGCAATCCTTCATTAAAAGCGCCTTCATGCTTCCTTCGCTCCTTTCACCAGAAACAGGATGATGTCCTCCACCGTGGGCCGTTCCAGCTGGAACCCGCTGGGGGCCAGATCCCGGCGCACCAGCGCCCGGACGCCGCCGTAGCCGCTCGGCTCCCGGGCCACAATGGCCTCGGGCATCAGGCACTCCAGCTGCTCGGCGCTGTCGGTGAAGATGCCGTAGGTCTCCAGCAGCCGGTCCTTCTCGTCGCAGAACAGCAGCCTGCCCTGGTGGAGAAAGGCGATGTAGTCGCACAGCTTCTCCAGATCGCTGAGGATGTGGGAGGAGATCAGGATGGAGTGGTCCTCCTCCCGGGTGAACTCGTTGAAGATGTCCAGCACCTCGTCCCGGACGATGGGGTCCAGCCCGGCGGTGGCCTCGTCCAGTACCAGGAGCTTTGGCTGGTGGCTCAACGCCACGGCGATGGCCAGCTTCATCCGCATGCCCCGGGAGAAGTCCTTGAACGCTTTCTTCTCCGGCAGGTCGAACCGGCGGAGATAGGACTCGTACAGCGCAGCGTCCCAGCGGCGGTAGGTGGAGGCCATCAGCTTTCCCACCTGGGCGGCGTTCAGGACCTCGGGGAAGTAGGCCTCATCCAGCACCACGCCCACGTCCTCCTTCACCGCCCGGAACTCCGGGGAGCCGACGTCCGTGCCCAGCACCCGGGCTTCGCCGCTGTCAGGCCGCAGGGCGCCCATAAGAAGGCGGATGGTGGTGGATTTACCGGCGCCGTTTTCGCCCACCAGGCCGCAGATGGTGCCGCTGGGCACCTCCAAACACAGGTCCCGGATGGCAAAGGCGCCGAAGGATTTATGGATATGGGACAGCTCAATGGCATTCATAGAGATTCCTCCTCTGACAGGATGCGCAGCATTTCGTGTAATTCCTCCCGGGAGACGCTGCAGGTCCGGGCCAGCCTCACCGCCGAGGTCAGGTGATTTTCCAGGTCCTTCAGCTGCTGTTCCCGGATGATGTCCAGGTTTTTCTCCGCCACAAAGCAGCCCTTGCCGGCCACGGTGTAGAGGAAGCCCTGGGCTTCCAGCTCATCGTAGGCCCGCTTGGTGGTGATGACAGAGATCTTCAGATCCTTGGCCAGCGCCCGGATGGAGGGCAGCGCCTCCCCCGGCGACAGCTGGCCGGAGATGATCTGGGCCTTGATCTGGGCGCAGATCTGGTCGTAAATGGGTTGGTTGACGGTGTTTCGGATGATGAGCTCCATGGAAGTTCCTCCGTTCGTACTGTACATGTACAGTATATACAGCATATACAGAGATGTCAAGGGGGGATTTGAAAAAATCTTTTTGTGGGACATGCACTAGGAAACGATGGGGATTTGTGATACACTACAGGCGATATCAAAAGCAGGAGGGACCGCACTTGGAGACCGTCAGCGGCGTGAACAACTGGAAACTGGTCATCCGCCGGGAGGCGGCGGGCGTCGCCGTTTTGTGGGCCGCCACCTGCGATGCCCGGGCGGCCCTGCCGGAGGAGCTGTTCGGCCTGCCGGTGACGGCGCTGGGCGATCACGCCCTGGCGCCCGGTCAGCCGATGCCGGCGGGAGAGACGGTGCTGGTCACCTGCGGCCCCATGTCGGAGGACGCGGCCTGGGACAACAGCGGCCTGGAGGATCTGCGCCTGCCGGAGAACCTGGAGCGGGTAGGAGATTACGCCTTTTTCAATTGCAGAAGGCTGAAAACGCTGCGCCTGCGGGACACCGCCTGCCGCTGGGGCGGCGGGGCGCTGATGAACTGCCGCCGGCTGGACACCTTCCACCTGACCTGCACCGGACAGGAGGGGGAGCTGCTGGCCTACTTCGCCGACGAGCTGCCCCGGGAGCTGGACGTGACGCTGTACCGGGCGGGGGAGATCGCGGCCCGGCTGATCTTCCCGGAGTATGTGGAGGTCTACGAGGAAAACTGCCCCGCCCACCATTTTGACTATAACATCTACGGCGCGGGGTATGGCTATCACCACTGCTTTTACCAGAAGAAGCTGAGCCTCAAGGCCTACGACGAGCTGTGGCGGCCCATGCTGGGCATGGAGCACGACGAAGACTGCGCTCTGCGGCTGGCCTGGTGGCGGCTGCGGTATCCGGCGGAGCTGACGGAGCGGGCGGAGGCGGGCTACCTGGCCCATCTGCAAGCCCACGCTCTGGACGCGGCCCGCTGGCGGCTGGCGGAGCGGGACACAGCGGGCCTGCGGTTCTTGCTGGAGCGCACCGAATGGAGCCGGGAGGCACTGTCCGAGGCCTGCGATCTGGCGAGAACGCAGGAAAGCCCCGAGGCCCTGGCCCTGCTGCTGGAGGAGCAGCACAGGCGGTTTCCGGCGGGGGCGGATAAAAGCTTTGAACTTTGATCTCAAATAAAAAGGAGAAGATAAAAGAGAAGAGATAAAAGATACAGCGTTCGACGAAAGAATATCTCTTATCTCTTATCTTGCGAAAGCGTGGTGAGACTATGGAGAAAGATAAGGACCTGTCCGCCATCGGCCAGGAGATCCTCTTCACGTCCCGGAACGAACTGTATATGAACCTCCCCTACCTGGACGTGGCCCTGTGCGCCCTGCGGTTCCAGCCTGGGGGCGGGGTGACGCTGTCCCTGGCCACCGACGGCGAGACGCTGTATTACGACGGCGGCTGGCTGGCGGACCGGTATCTTCGCAGCCGGATCTATACCAACCGGGCCTATCTCCACGTCATCCTCCACTGCATGCTCCGCCACCTGGCCAAAAAGAGAGGGAAGGTCCCGGAGCTGTGGGACCTTGCCTGCGACGCGGCGGTGGAGAGCATTTTGGACGAGCTGCACTATCCCTGCCTGGAGGAGGGGAGCATCCCCGCCAAGCTGAAGTTTTACGGCGAATGCCGCGGGGAGATGCCGGTGCTGACGGCGGAGGGCATCTACCGCCGGCTGCTGCGGCTGGGGCTTTCAAACTATGAGCTGGCCCAGCTCCAGCGGCGGTTCCTGGTGGACGACCACGGCCTGTGGGACCCGGAAAAGCAGGACGACCAGGAGCAGTCCCAGCGGCAGGACGAGAAGTGGAAAGACCTGTCGGAGAAGACCCGGACGGGGATGGAGACGGTGCTGGCGGGCCAGGCCACCGGCGGCGAGGCGGTTTTGGAGCAGGTCAAGGTAGCCGTCCGGGACGATGTGGACTACCGGGCCTTCCTGCGGCGGTTCGCCGTGCCCCGGGAGGTGCTGGCGGTGGACGGCGACGCCTTCGATTACGGGTTTTACTCCTATGGCCTGCGGCTCTATGGCAACATGCCCCTGGTGGAGCCGCCGGAGACCAAGGAGGAAAAGCGCATCGAAGACTTTGTCATCGCCGTGGACACCTCCATGTCCACCTCCGGCGAGCTGGTGCGGCAGTTCCTGGCCTGCACCTACGCCATCCTCCGCAGCACCGAGACCTTCACCCGCAAGGTGAATATCCGCATCCTCCAGTGTGACGACCAGATCCGGTCCGACACCGCCATCCACGATTTGGAGGACCTGCGGGACTACATGGAGCACTTCGAGCTGGCCGGCGGCAGCGCCACGGACTTCCGCCCGGTGTTCCGGCATGTGGCGCAGCTGCAGAAGGAGGGGGCCTTTACCTCCCTCCGGGGGCTGATCTACTTCACAGACGGCATGGGCGTCTATCCCCAGAAGCGTCCGCCCTATGACACGGCCTTCGTGCTGCTGGAAGAGCCGCCCATGTCCGTGAAGATGCCGCCCTGGGCCATCCGGCTGGTGCTGGATTTGCCGGGCCTTGAAAAGGCGGTGCGGGAGACGGCAGAGGAACTGCCGGACCTGATCGATTTGGACGAACTTCCCCAATTGTAACGGAGGAATCACGATATGAACATCAAACAGGCAAAGCAGGAGATCGCCAACACCTTAAAGGCGTATTTGACCCGGGACGAACTGGGGAACTACCTGATCCCCTCCATCCGCCAGCGGCCCGTGCTGCTGATGGGGCCTCCGGGCATCGGCAAGACCCAGATCATGGAGCAGATCGCGGCGGAGGAGGGGGTGGGCCTGGTGGCCTACACCATCACCCACCACACCCGCCAGAGCGCCATCGGCCTGCCCTTTATTGAAAAGCGCACCTATGGCGGGGAGGAGTTCTCCGTCACCGAGTACACCATGAGCGAGATCCTGGCCTCTGTCTACCAGCTGATGGAGCGGACGGGCCTGAAAGAGGGCATTTTGTTCCTGGACGAGATTAACTGTGTCTCCGAGACCCTGGCCCCCATGATGCTGCAGTTCCTGCAGTGCAAGACCTTCGGCAACCAGCGGCTGCCGGAGGGTTGGCTTATCGTGGCGGCGGGCAACCCGCCGGAGTACAACAAGTCCGTCCGGGACTTCGACGTGGTGACACTGGACCGGGTGAAGCGCATCGACGTCAGCGAGGATTTCACTGTCTGGAAGGAGTACGCCTACCGCCGGGGGCTTCACGGCGCGGTGATCTCCTATCTGGATATCAAGAAGGACAACTTCTACCGGGTGGAGACCACGGTGGACGGCTTGCAATTCGCCACCGCCCGTGGCTGGGAGGATTTGTCCGAGCTGATCCTGGCCTACGAAAAGCTGGGCCTCCGGGTGGACCGGGAGGTGGTGGGCCAGTATATCCAGCTGCCCCGCATCGCCAAGGACTTCGCCAACTATCTGGAACTGTACTATAAGTACCAAAAAACTTACCATGTGGAGGATATCCTGTCCGGCGCCTGGCAGCAGATCACGGTGCTGGAACTGCGGGAGGCGCCCTTTGACGAGAAGCTGTCCGTCATGGGGCTGGTGATGTCCCGGCTGGCGGAATCCGCCCGGGAGACCCGGCGGCAGGACGCCCTGACCGCCGCCCTTCACACCGCCCTGACGGACTTCAAGGCCAAGATCGCCGACGCGGACCCCCAGGCGGTGCTGGCCCAGCTGATGTGGCAGCGCCAGACCAGGCTGAAACAGGCCAAAGAGGCCGGCCAGCTGGACAAGGAGACCCGGGACCTGGGCCAGCTGGAGATCAACGCTCTGGAGGACTACCGCCAGCGCCTCCAGCGGGAGGACATCACCGCCCCGGCGGAGGCCATGGACGCCGTCCGGGACTGGTTCGGCGGCGAGGTGGAAAAGCGGAAAGCTCTTGGGACCGAGACCGGGGCCCGGTTCGACAACGCCTTCCGCTTTCTGGAGCAGACCTTCGGCCAGGGCCAGGAGCTGGTGATCTTCGTCACGGAGGTCACCGCCGGATACGACACCAGCTGGTTCGTGGAGAACTTCGGCTGCGATGCCTATTTCCGGCACAACAAGGAGCTGTTGTTTGACGACACCCGGCGCCGGCTCCGGGAGGAGATCGCCGCGGCAAAAGCGGCGGAAAGAGAGGGAGAGAGCCATGACTGAGGAGTTGAAGCGCATTGAAGCCGTCCTGGACGAGAAGGTCCGTCCCGCCCTGCGGGCCCACGGCGGCGAGATTGAGATCGACCATCTGGAAGACGGCGTGCTGTATGTCAAGCTGCTGGGCCAGTGCGCCGGGTGCCCCTCGGCGGATCTGACCAACGAGACGCTGGTGGAGGCGGAATTGGTGAAGGCCCTGCCGGAGCTGGTGCGGAAGGTCTCCGTGACCCAGACCGTCAGCGACGAGCTGTGGGAACAGGCCAAACGGCTCCTGCGGGACCACCATCTGTGAGGAGGCCGGGACATGGAACTGACGATCCGAAAAAACGGCCTGACCGCCCGGGCGGAGACCCTGGGCGGCGAACTGGTGTCCCTCTGGGACCGGCGGGGCACGGAGTACATCTGGGGCGGCGACCCGGCCTACTGGTCCGGGCGGAACCCGGTGCTGTTTCCCATCGTGGGCGGGCTGAAAGACGGCAGGGTGAACATCGGCGGCAAGCCCTTTGAGATGGCCCGCCACGGCTTTGCCCGGCGGAGCGAATTCGCGGTTTGCGCACAGGGCGGGGACTTTGTGGAGTTTGAACTGCGGGAGAGCGGGGAGACGCTGGCGCGGTATCCCTTCCCCTTCTCTCTGCGGGTGCGCCATGAGCTGCTGGAAAACGGGTTTTCCACCCGCTTCACCGTCGCCAACACCGGAACGGCTCCCATGCCCTTCTGCATCGGCGCCCACACGGCCTTCCGGTGTCCGCTGGAAGCGGGGGAGCGGTTCGAGGACTACCGGCTGGTGTTTGACCAGGCGGAGGATACCGCATCCATCCTGCCGGGGGCGGGCGGCTGCCTGCAAAGCGGCGCGGCGGGCATCCCCCTGGATCACACGGATACCATCGAACTGGACCACGCGGTATTCGACCGGGTGGACACCCTGATCTACCAGGGGCTGAAATCCAAGACCGTCAGCCTGCGGCATCAGGACACGGGCCGGGGCGTCCGGGTGGACTTCTCCCAGTTCCCCATGGTGGCCTTCTGGACCGTGCCGGGGAAGAATGCCCCCTACATCTGCATCGAGCCCTGGCAGGGCTGCGCCGCCTTCGACAACGAGAGCGGGAATTTCGAGGACAAGCCCTGGTGCGTGACTCTGGCGCCGGGGGAGGAAAAGGCCCTGGCCTACACGGTGGCGCTGCTGGGCGAGTGAGCCGGCCGACAAATCAAAACCTGGGAGACAGATTATGAAATCCGCAAAGAGATATATACTGGCGATCGTGCTTGGATCGGTTATAGGGGTACTGACATTGGTCGGGCAAAAGTATCTTCCAATGAATCTGAATTTCCTGGCGAATTCGGGTGCGGTTTGGCTGATCCCCGCGTTTCTGTTGAGCTATTTTGAAAAGGGAAACCGAATACAGTCTATCGCTGTCACGATCGTGTGCTTGTTGGGCTGTGTTTACGGTTATTATATTTTCGAGTCTGTCCTGAACCATCATGCTTTTGCGCTCGACGGAGGGGCTCTGTTGTGGTCAGGCATTGCTTTAGCCGCGGGGGCTGTGTTCGGAATTGGCGCTTTTTTCGCGAATCAGGAAAGCGGCAGACTGAAATACTTTGGGATGAATCTGCTCCCAGCGGTATTCACGGCGGAAGGACTGAACAATGTCATCCATATCCGGGACTACGGGCACATGATTCCCGCGGTGATCATGAAAATATGCATTGGAGTTATTCTGTACCTGGTGATCAATGGAAAAGACGTGGTAAGGCCCAGGAACCTGACAGCTTATGTAGTTACCACAGCGCTTGGAGTGGCAGCTTTTGCGATTGTATTTGGAAACATGTAAACTCCCGTTTGGCGGGCTGATTTGAACATTCCTGTTGGAATAAGACAAAAATTTTCGCGTCAAAGGACAACATAAAAAGACCGCCCCTTGTTTCTTCTGAAACAAAGGGCGGCTTTTTTGCATAGACCGGGATTTTTGCGCCGGTCACTTCATCAGCTCGCAAACCAGATCGGTATACCCGGAGGGATCCTCCAGCGTCAGCCCCGCGATCAGCAGGGCCTGGTCGTACAGCAGCGTGGCATACTTCCTCGCCTTGTCCGGGTCCTCCGTGACGGCGGCTTCCAACGCCTGGAAGGCGGGGTGCTCCACATTCAGCTCCAGGATGCGGTCGGCTTTGATCCCGGAGTCCGGCTGGACAGCCTGGAAGTACTTCTCCATCTCAAAGCTCAGCCCTTCCCCGGCGGTGAGGCACACGGGGTGGGATTTCAGCCGGGTGGAAGCCCGGACCTCCTTTACCTGATCGCCCAGGGCTTCCTTCACAAAGTCAAAGGCGGCCTTGTGGGCGTCAACGGCCTCCTCGGCCTTCTCCTTGGCGCCCTCCTCGATCTCCTGGTCCAGCACGGAGCGGAATTCCTTGTCCTTGTAGCTGCGCAGCACCTGGGCGCAGAACTCGTCCACCTCCTCGGTGAAGTACAGAATCTCATAGCCCTTGTCCTTCAGCAGCTCCGTCTGGGGCAGGCGGTCGGTCTTCTCGGGATTCTCGCCGATGGCGAAGTAGATATACTTCTGATCCTCCTTCATCCGGGAGACGTACTCGTCCAGGGTGACGGGCTTCTTCTCCGTGGAGGAGTAGAACAGCAGCAGGTCCTGGAGCAGGTCCTTGTGCATGCCGTAATCGTTGGCCACGCCGTATTTCAGCTGGCGGCCGAAGTTTTTCCAGAAGGTCTCGTAAGTGTCCCGCTCGTCCTTCAGCATCTTGGCAAGCTCGCTTTTGATCTTCTTCTCCAGATTGGCGGCGATGACCTTCAGCTGCCGGTCGTGCTGCAGCAGCTCCCGGGAGATGTTCAGGCTCAGGTCCGGGGAGTCCACCACGCCCCGGACGAAGCGGAAGTGGTCCGGCAGCAGGTCGGCGCACTTGTCCATGATGAGCACGCCGTTGGAATAGAGCTGCAGGCCCTTCTCGTACTCCTTGGTATAATAGTCCATGGGCATGGCGCCGGGGATGAACAGCAGCGCCTTATAGGTCACGGCGCCCTCGGCGGACACGGCGATGACCCGCAGGGGGTCGGTGTAATCGTGGAACTTGTCCCGGTAGAACTTGTTGTACTCCTCCGGCTTTACGCTGGACTTCCGCCGCTGCCAGATGGGCACCATGGAGTTCAGGGTTTCGACCTCCTGATAGGTCTCATACTCCGGCTTGTCGTCGGGGCAGCCCTCCTTCTTGCGGGTCTTGCTGACCTCCATGCGGATGGGGAAGCGGATGTAGTCGGAGTACTTCCGCACCAGCTCCTGGAGCCGCCAGGATTCCAGGAATTCGCTGTACTTCTCGTCGTCGGTGTCGGGCTTGATGTGCATGACGATATCGGTGCCTGCCGTGTTCTTCTCACATTCCGTGATGGTATAGCCGTCGGCGCCGGAGGACTGCCACATATAGGCGGTGTCGCTGCCGTACTTCTTCGTCACCACGGTGATGTGGTCCGCCACCATAAAGGCGGAGTAGAAGCCCACGCCGAACTGGCCGATGACGTCGGTGTTCTTGGCGTCCTCGCCCACCTCCTGCTTGAATTTGTAGGAGCCGGAGGAGGCGATGACGCCCAGGTTGTTCTCCAGGTCCGCCTTGTCCATGCCGATGCCGTTGTCGCTGACGGTGATGGTGCGCAGGTCCTTGTCCACCGTCAGGTCGATCTTGAAATCCTTGCGGTTCATCTTCACCTGGTCGTCGGTCAGGGCCAGATAGCACAGCTTGTCGCAGGCGTCGCTGGCGTTGGAGATGATCTCCCGCAGGAAAATTTCCTTATGGGTGTAAATGGAGTTGATCATCAGATCCAGCAGCCGCTTGGATTCCGCCTTGAATTGTTTCTTCGCCATAAGATGCACTTCCTTTTGCGTATTTTTTAACAACAATACAATATAGCATAGGAAATGGAAGAAATAAATGACCAATTTGTAAATTTCCGAGAAAAATAGTTGTCTGCCGGGGGCTTTGCGAGTAAAATGGAACAAAAATCAAGCAGGTGCCGGCAAACGGCCGGAGAAGGAGTCTTGGGAAAATGGGCGTTATGCAGAAGATCAAAAACGGGCTGTACCGGTTCATGTATGGGCGGAACGGCATGGATCAGCTGAACGGGGCGCTGCTGCGGATATATCTGGGCCTGTTTGTCGTACAGGTGCTCTGCTCCCTGCTGCGGCTGGGTGCGGGGGTGCTGCTTCTGGACGCGCTGCTGTGGGTGCTGCTGGTGGTCATCTGCTTCCGGATGTTCTCCAAGAACCTGGCGAAGCGCCGGGCAGAAAACCAGAAATGGGTGGACTGGCTGTGGAGCGGCAGGAGCCGCCGCGCCGGGGCAAAGGCCCGCCGCGCGGACAAGGAGCACAGGTATTTTACCTGCAAGGCCTGCAAGACGATCTGCCGGGTGCCGGTGGGCAAGGGAAGGATCGTCATTACCTGTCCCAAGTGCGGCGCGCAGATCGACGCAAAGACATGAGACCGGCGGGGACGCCGCCAGAGCGTCCCGCCTTTTATTTCAGGAGGCCCCATGAACTTCAGATTTGTGTCCGCGGACGACTGTCCCGCGCTGCTGGCGATTTACAGCCAGTATATCGATACCTCAGTCACCTTTGAATACCGCCTGCCGACAGAGGCGGAATTCACGTCGCGCATCCGGAATATCTCCGGGGAGTACCCCTATCTGGTCTGCGAGGAGGGCGGCAGGATCATCGGCTATGCCTACGCCCACCGGCAGGCGGAGCGGGCGGCGTATCAATGGAACGCGGAGCTGTCCGTGTATCTGGACAGAGCGTATACAGGCCGGGGCCTGGGAGAGCGGCTGTATGGAGTGCTGATGGATCTGCTGCGTCTCCAGGGCGTCCGCACCGTATACGCGCTGGTGACCAGCCCCAATGTGCCCAGCGAGAAACTGCACCGCCGCCTGGGCTTTCACTGCATGGGGATCCAGAGAAGGGCCGGGTATAAAAGCGGCGCTTGGCGGGATGTGACCTGGTTTGAAAAGGACATTGCCCCCCATGATCCGGAGCCCGCGCCCTTCCTGCCCTTCTGTCAGGTTCCGGGGACACAGGCCATAGCCGTTTTACAGGGTAAAGATTTCGTGACATGAAAAAACGGGAGGAGCATCCGCTCCTCCCGTTCAGTCTGCCAAAAAGTCCTTTGGACTTTTTGGCAGACTTCACAATGCCTCGCTTTTCAGGCTGCGGAGCAGCCCGAAAAGCTGCCGCTTCGCGGCGCAAAGGGCTGTTATCACAGCCCTTTTGCAGGCATTTGATCCAACACGAGGGGACTCCCGTCCCCTCGTACTCCCCTTGCGTTTTCCCGCCTTCTCTTCAATCAATTGGCGCTTTGATAGACTGAACGGGAGGAGCATCCGCTCCTCCCGTTTATGGTGTTGAAAAATCAGCCCTGGCAGACGGGGACGATCCAGCCCTTCTCGTCGGGCAGCTTGCCCCACTGGATGCCGGTCATGGTGTCATACAGCTTCTGGGTGACGGGGCCGATCTCACCGTTGTTGATGAAGGCGGACTGCTCCTCATAATCCAGCTGCTTCACGGGGGAGACCACCGCGGCGGTGCCGGAGCCGAAGACCTCCTCCAGCTTGCCGTTCCTGGCGGCGTCCATGATGGTGTCGATGGCCAGCTTGCCCTCGATGACCTCATAGCCCCAATCCTTCAGCAGCTCGATGATGGAGCGGCGGGTGACGCCGGGCAGGACGGTGCCGTCCTGCTCCTCGGCCTTGGCGGTGTACACCTTGCCGTCGATCTTGAAGAAGATGTTCATGGCGCCCACTTCTTCCACGTACTTGCGCTCCTGGCTGTCCAGCCACAGCACCTGGCTGTAGCCCTTCTTTTCGGCCTTCTCACCGGCCAGCAGGCTGACGGCGTAGTTGCCGCCGCACTTGGTAAAGCCGGTGCCGCCGGGGCAGGCGCGGACATAGGTGTCCTCCACGTAGATCTTCACGGGAGCCAGACCCTCCTTGTAATAGGCGCCGGAGGGAGAGCAGATGATGATGAACTGGTACTTGGTGGAGGCGTGGACGCCCAGCTGCGCCATGGTGGCGATGGTGAAGGGGCGGATGTACAGGGAGGAGCCCTCGGAATGGGGGACCCAGTCCTTTTCCACTTCCACCAGGGCCTTGACGGCCTGGACGAAGTCCTCCACGGGGATCTGGGGGATGCAGAGGCGGGCGTGGGTGTTGTTCATGCGGCGGGCGTTGCAGTCGGGCCGGAACAGCTGGATCTTGTTCTCGGCGGTGCGGTAGGCCTTCAGGCCCTCAAAGCACTCCTGGGCATAGTGGAAGACCACGGCGGAGGGGTCCAGGGAGATGGGGGCGTAGGGGACGATGCGGGCGTCGTGCCAGCCCTGGCCGGCATCGTAATCCATGATGAACATATGGTCGCTGAAGATCTTGCCGAAGCCCAGCTTGCTCTCATCGGCGGGCTTTTCCTTCGGCGCGGTGGTTTTGGTGATCTTGATATCCAACATCTTGAACTCTCCTTATATAAAGTAATCACAAACAAAGCGGAGCAAAACAAAAGACCTTCGCGCAGTTCCGCCCAGGGCGGAAAAGGCGAAAGTCACACTCTCGTGGCGTGTCCCGCAGGTCTACCGGCTGACAGATTCGCCATCTCTATCTCTTTTTATACGCTGATAGCGTGGTAAAGTCAAGCGGAAAATGCGCGGAGGGAGGATGGAGCCCCGGATAGACGGCGGACCGGCGCTTTACCGCCGGTCCGCCGCGTGTTTTGGTAAGAGAAGGCAGGTCACTGGACGCAGGCCATGCCCCGCCGGAAGGCTTCGATGTTCAGGGGGATGAACTTGGCCTTGGGGCCGGCAAACATCTCCTGGATCATGCGCTCGATGGTATCGGGCTTCAGCAGCTTGGTGGCCGCCACATAGGCCCCCAGCATGACCATGTTGCCCACCTTGGGATTGCCCACCTCCTCGGCGATCTTCGCGCAGGGGATGTAGTAGGCCGTCAGGTCCGGGCGCTGTACCTTATCAGTGACCACATCGCAGTTGACAAACACCGTGCCGCCGGACTGCACGCCCTCCTCAAACTTTGTGAGGGAGGGCTCGTTCAGGGCGATCAGCTCCGTGGGATGGGCAAACACGGGAGAGCCGATGGGCTTGTCAGACAGGACCACCGAGCAGTTGGCGGTGCCGCCCCGCATCTCGGGGCCGTAGGAGGGGGCCCAGGTGACGTTCAGGCCCTCGTCCATACCGGCCTCCGCCAGGTTCTTGCCGATGGCAAGGCCGCCCTGGCCGCCGAAGCCGGAAATGATGATCTCTTTCTTCATCTTATTTCACCTCCACACTGCTGTCCTTGATGACGCCCAGGGGGTAGTAGGGGACCATGTTGTCCTTCAGCCACTGGATGGCCTTCAACGGTGTCATGCCCCAGTTGGTGGGACAGGTGGACAGGACCTCGATGAAGGTGAAGCCCTCCCGGTTCATCTGCTTTTCAAAGGCCTTTTTGATGGCCCGCTTGGCCTTGTTGATGTTGGCGATGTCGGTGACGCAGACCCGCTCGGCGTAGGCGCAGCCGTCCAGGGTGGCCAGCATCTCCGCCACGCGGATGGGCATGCCGGCCTGCTCCACGGTGCGGCCGGACTGGCAGGTGGTGGCCCGCTGGCCGATCAGGGTGGTGGGGGCCATCTGGCCGCCGGTCATGCCGTAGATGGCGTTGTTGACGAAAATGGTGGTGAACTTCTCTCCCCGCATGGCGGCGTGGACGATCTCCGCCGCGCCGATGGAGGCCAGGTCGCCGTCGCCCTGATAGGTGAACACGGCCTGATCGGGATGGGTGCGCTTGATGCCGGTGGCCACGGCGGGAGCCCGGCCGTGGGCCGCCTCCATCATGTCACAGGAGAAGTATTTATAGGCAAACACGGAGCAGCCCACGGGGCAGACGCCGATGGCGTCGTCCAGCAATCCCAGCTCCACCAGGGACTCGGCTACCAGCTTGTGGATAATGCCGTGGTGACAGCCGGGGCAGTAGTGCAGCTCGGCATCCGTCAGGCCCCTGGATTTCTCATATACGACCGCCATATCACTTGACCTCCTTCAAGGCCTTCCTGGCCGATTCGATCATTTCCTCCACGGTGGGCATCACGCCGCCGGCGCGGCCCAGATAGCTGATGGGCCTCTGGCCCTCCACGGCCAGCCGGACGTCGTCCAGCATCTGGCCGGTGGTGCTCATCTCCACGTCCAAAATGGCCTTGACATGGGGCTTGCCCGCCAGCGCGTGCAGCGCCTTTTCGGGGAAGGGCCACAGGGTGATGGGGCGGAACAGGCCGGCTTTGATCCCCTCGGAGCGCAGGGTTTCCAGGGCGGTCAGGGCGATGCGGGCGGGGGTGCCGTAGGCGGTGATGACGATTTCCGCGTCCTCACACTGGACCTCCTCCCAGCGGACCTCCTTTTCCTCCATCTCGGCGTATTTGGCCGTCAGGTGGTCATTGTGGTCGCTGCACTCCTCCGCGTCCAGGAAGATGGAGGTGATGATGTTGTGGGACTCCCGGCCCCTGCGGCCGTTGGCAGCCCAGTCCTTGGCGGGCAGCGCCCGCTTGGGGATGGGGCGCCACTCGATGGGCTCCATCATCTGGCCGATCAGGCCGTCGCAGACCACCATGACGGGGTTGCGGTACAGGTCGGCGATGTCGAAGGCCTCCTGGACGAAGTCCACGGTCTCCTGCACGTTGGAGGGGGCCAGCACCACGGTGCGGTAATCACCGTTGCCGCCGCCCCGGGTGGCCTGGTAATAGTCGCCCTGGCCGGGCTGGATGGTGCCCAGGCCCGGGCCGCCCCGCATGCAGTTGATGATGACGGCGGGCAGCTCGGCGCCGGCCAGATATGTAATGCCCTCCTGCTTCAGGCTGATGCCGGGGGAAGAAGAGGAGGTCATGGCCCGCATGCCGGCGCCCGCGGCGCCGTAGACCATGTTGATGGCGGCCACCTCGGACTCGGACTGGACGAATACGCCGCCCGCCTGAGGCAGATGGACCGACATATACTCGGGGACTTCGCTCTGGGGTGTGATGGGATAGCCGAAGAAGCAGTTGCAGCCGGCGCGGATCGCGGCCTCGGCGATGGCTTCATTGCCTTTCCAAAGTTCCTTTTCCACGGATGATGACCTCCTTTTTCAGAATTTTTCCACGGTAATGATGGAATCGGGGCAGATCTTCGCGCAGCTGGCGCAGGCGATGCACTGGGAAATGTCCGTCACGGTGGCGGGGTGATAGCCCTTGCGGTTGATGACGGTCATGTCCATGGCGACGATGTGCTTGGGACATACAGTGGTGCAAAGCTCGCACCCCTTGCAGCGGTCAGAGTTGAATGTGATTTTAGCAGACATGATGGCGTGGTCCTCCTTCCCCTTCTGCCGCGGTCACTCCCACGGCTTTTTCATTCTGATGGTGATGGGAAACACGGTTTCCGGCAGATCCGACAGCTTCGCGGCAAACCGCTCCTCCGCCACGTGGCACAGGACGGGGATGCCCGCCTCTTCGGAGACGGCGGCGGCCAGGGCCGCGCCTTTGCGGATCTCGGCCTCGGTGGTCTCGCCGCACAGGTGGGTGTTGTTGACGATGCCGGTGCAGGCGAGGCCGGTGGTGGCCTCGATGCCCCGGAGGTAGGCGATGGCCTTTTCCGTGCTGCGGACCTCCGGGCGGTTGGCGTTGAGTACGTAAATGAGCTGGTAATCCTCCCGGACGATCTTGGGCTGGAACCGGGCCAGCACCCGGGCGCCCACCGGGTCTCCGCCGATATCCAGAACACCCTGGATCTCACGGTTTTCCAGAATCGTCAGCAGCTCCGCCGGCAGGGCGGGGACGTCCGCGTCGGAGCAGGCCTGGGAGGAGGAGATGAGCCGGACGCCGGATTCCTCCAAAAGCTGCCGGCGCTCTCTGGAGCGGAAGTAGGGATTGACGATATCCAGATCCGCCAGCATGACCTGCCGGCCAGTCTCCGCCAGCGCCAGTGCCAGATTGACGGCAAATTCCGTCTTTCCGGTGCCGTAGTGCCCGGTGATAATAGAGATGCGGTGGGAACAATTTGCTGCAGCGATCAAGGGCCAGCCTCCTTTAAAAAATCGAGTATTGTATTATTTCTCAACATGTTGTATGATGTCATTGTACTCCGATTCATGTCCGATGTCAATAGCGCTCTTGTCTTTTTTCAAAAAACCAAGTATACTACATTTATTACATCATTCTGTGCCGAGGGGGGAATGGGCATGGCGGAAGCCAAAAAGGTAAAACTGTCGGAGCAGACCTCTGACCGCCTGTATGAGATGATCGTGGATGAGCACCGCTATGAACCGGGCAGCAAGCTGCCCAATGAGAACGAGCTCAGCGAGGCGCTGCGGGTCAGCCGCACCACCCTGCGGGAGGCCATCTCCTTTCTGGTGGCCCAGGGCGTTTTGGAGATCCGCCGGGGAAAGGGCACCTTTGTGGCGGAGGATCTGCCCGCCGCCGGGCTGGATCTGACCAGCCTGGCGGGGCTGCGGTCCAGGGTGCGGGCCAAGGACCTGTTTGAAATGCGGCTGATTTTTGAGCCGGCCACCGTGGCGCTGGCCTGCCAGCGGGCCAGCGATGAAGAACTGCGCCAGATTTTGAAAAAGGCGGAGCGGATGGAGCGGATCGCCGCCGAGGGCGGCGACTGGCCCCTGGCGGACCAGGAATTCCACTGGGCCATCATCAAGGCGTCCCACAATGAGTATATGCGCCGCCTGTATCCCATCATTAACAGCGCCGTCAACGAGATCATGCAGATCTCCCAGAACCGCCAGCACATGCAGGACATTGCCCTGGCGGACAACCGGCTGATCCTGGAATTTCTGCTGAAGCGGGACGAGGCCGGCGCCCGGCACGCCATGAGCATCCATATGAAGCATTTGATCAATACGCTGCAGGACTGAGCGGAGGGAAATCCGCCTCACCCCAGGATGGACCGCAGAGGAAGCGGGGGCTTTGGCCCCCGTTTTCTTTGCGGCTTTTTAGCGGGCTTTCAGGAAAATACTGGGCGGAAAATAGACGAAATGCACAATCATTGCAGCGGAAAATTAGGAAAAAATACCACATAAATTGTGAAAAACGAAAAAACGATTGATGAAATCCACAATTTTTAACGCATCATTCACAAATTGTACACAAATTTTCACATACCCCCTTAACAAAATTTAAACGGGAGTGTATAATAACGGCGTAAATGTGATTTTATGATTTTTCGGAAGAGGATGAAGGAGACCGCCCATGGACATGACCCTGCAGGACCGGCTGGAGCGTCTGTTGAACGCCTATGCCCATCACTATGATATCGCGCGGGATGTGCAGGTTCAGGGCGGCAGCTATCCCGCCACCGCGTTTTATTACCTGCGGGATGAGAATTACCTCGTCAGCAGGAAGCATGTACTCAGCGCGGTGGAAAACCACGAATATGTCTACTTCTACCTGACGGAGCATCTGGACGCCGCGGAGCTGCGGCATCAGATCGAGCTGTCCCGGGAGGCGGGCATGGGCCATATCAAGCCCAATCGGGAGCATATGTCCTCCCTGGTGACGCTGGTGGTCCTGGCGGACACCATTGATCCGGAGGCCAAGGACCTCATCAAAAAGACCCGCTTCCGCAAAAACTTTCGGCTGGCACTCCATGGCTGGATGGAGTATCACATAGCAGCAATGGAAATTTCGACAAACAGCTTTCTTTCCAATCCAGCCGGAAAGGAAGCACGTAAGATCCTGGAACTGAATTTCGGTTCCGGGCGCATTTAAGAAGGGAGAGTAACACAATGAATGGTCTGGTACTTCTGATCATCGGCGTTGCTTTGCTGGCCTGCGGTTACATTTTCTACGGCCGCTGGCTGTGCAAGCAGTGGGGCGTTGGTGAGAATAACCAAGAGACCCCCGCGCATACCATGGAGGACGGCATCGACTACGTCCCCGCTCCGGCCCCTGTCCTGATGGGCCACCACTTTTCTTCCATCGCCGGCGCCGGCCCTATCACCGGCCCCATCTCCGCTCTGAAGCTGGGCTTTGGCTGGCTGCCCTGCCTGCTGTGGATCGTCATTGGCGGCATCTTCTTCGGCGGCGTCCATGACTTCGGCGCCCTGTTCGCCTCCGTCCGCCACGGCGGCCGCTCCATCGGCGAGATCATCTCCGAGAACATGAGCAAGCGCGCGAAGATGCTGTTCCTGATCTTCGCCTACCTGACCCTGATCCTGGTCGTGGCCGCCTTCGCCTCCATCGTGGCCGGCACCTTCGGCGCCACCTTCACCGAGGCGGGTGCTGTGGACTATGCGGCTTCCGAGAGCAATGCCCGCGTGGCCATGGTGTCCCTGCTGTTCATCGTCATCGCCATCATCTTCGGCTTCTGCGTCTATCGCCGCAACGCCCCCATGGCCGTTGCTTCCGTGGTGGGCGTGGTCGCCATCGTGGCCATCATCGCCATCGGCATGGTCTTCCATCCCATCTATCTGTCCTCCACCGCGTGGATGTGGATCTGCGGCCTGTACATCGCCATCGCTTCTGTCACCCCTGTGTGGATCCTGCTGCAGCCCCGTGACTATCTGTCCAGCTTCCTGCTGTACGCGATGCTGGCTCTGGCCGCTGTGGCCGTGGTGATTGGCCATCCCACTCTGGCCAGCCTGCCCACTGTTACCAGTGAGACTTGCTCCACCCCCATCTTCCCCGTGCTGTTCACCACCATCGCCTGCGGCGCCATTTCCGGCTTCCACTCCCTGGTCTCCTCCGGCACCACCTCCAAGCAGCTGGATAAAGAGACCGACGCGAAGCCCATCGCTTACGGCGGCATGCTGCTGGAGTGCGTCCTGGCCATCCTGGTCCTCTGCGCTGTGGCTGGCTTTGCCAATGCCAACAGCGGTGACATCAATGTCGGCCCCACCGTCCTGTTCGGCGGCGGTATCGCTGGCATGATCGATCCCAGCCACGGCGGCGTGTACAGCGTGCTGTACACCCTGCTGGTCCTGACCTATTCCTCCTTCTGCCTGACCTCTCTGGATACCGCCACCCGTCTGGCCCGCTTCATGTTCCAGGAGTTCTGGCTGGACGGCAGCAAGGGTGAGACTCCCGAGAACGTCACCGGCTACAAGAAGGTCTTCTCCAACATGTATGTCTCCACCGGCATCACTGTTATTCTGGGCGTCCTGCTGGGCCTGAACGGCTATGAGAAGATCTGGGCTCTGTTTGGCTCCGCCAACCAGCTGCTGGCCGCTCTGGGCCTGCTGGCTGTGGCGACCTGGCTGGGCAACATCGGCAAGAACAACAAGATGTTCCTGATCCCCATGATTTTCATGCTGGTTGTCACGATCTCCTCTCTGATCATCAACACCAAGACGCAGATCGGCCTGATCTCCGACGGCGCCGCCGACTGGGGTCCCTATGTCCAGGCTGTCCTGGGTGTCCTGCTGGTCATCCTGGCTGTCGTGCTGGCCATCGAGGGCATCAGCACCATGTCCAAGGCCGGCAAGAAGGCTTCTGCGAAGTAAGCAATTTTCCCCAAAAACACAACGGAGTTTTGCCAGTCTCCGCTGATAAAAAGGACTGCCGCGAAAGCGGCAGTCCTTTTTTGCTGAAAAAAGCCGCCCGCCTAAAAGGCGGACGGCTTTCCATATGCTTCAGGCCTGATCGCACAGCAGATGCAGCGCCTCCAGATATCCCGGCAGGCCGTGGCCCCGGATGGTGCCCACACAGGCTGCGCGGATATAGGACACATGGCGGAAGTCCTCCCGGCTGTCCGGGTCGGAGACGTGGACTTCCACCGTGGGGATGCCCACCGCCTTTACCGCGTCCAGCAGCGCCACGCTGGTGTGGGTGTAGGCCGCCGGGTTGATGATGATGCCGTCCACCCGGTCAAAATAGGCCTGCTGGATGGCGTCCACCAGCGCGCCCTCGTGGTTGGACTGGAAGAAGGAGACCTCCGCGCCCAGCTTGTCCGCTTCGGCCTGGATCATGGCTTTCAGGTCCTCGTAAGTGGCCCTGCCGTAGATCTCCGGCTGGCGGATGCCCAGCATGTTCATGTTGGGGCCGTTAAGCACCAGAATTTTCACAAAAATCCCTCCAAATCGCGGCGGCGGTCTCGTCCACCGTGCCGCTGTTTTCCGTGACGGCGTCCCGGAACCGGGCGTACAGCGGCGCCCGCTCCGCCCACATGGCAGCCAGGTCCGCGCCCTGGGACAGGGGGCGCCCCTCGGTGGGCAGCGCATTCAGGTCCCGGATCAGATGATAGATCCGGCCGTTTTGATGCAGCGGGGCGTAGTTCCGCGGGTCCTTGATGACGCCGCCGCCGGTCAGAATGATCTTGCCGGACAGCTTCCCGGCCGACGCGGTCTCCTCCCGCTCCAGCGCGCGAAAAGCCGCCTCGCCGCCGCTGGCAAAGATCTCGGGAATGGAACGGCCGGCCCGGGCCACGATGCGGGCGTCAATGTCAATGGCCTCCCGGCCCGTCAGCTCTGCCAGGGCGGCGCCCACAACGGTTTTCCCGCTGCCGGGCATGCCGATGAGGACGATGTTGGCGGTCTCCTGCCGGAGCATGGCCAAAATGCGTTCGTTTTCGCTGTCAGGGATGGCCTTGCCGAAGAAGTGCTCCTCCGCCGCCTTGGCCTGGGCCACCAGCATGGGGAGCCCGTCGGAACAGGGAATGCCCAGCCCCTCCGCCTGCAGCAGCAGGGCGGTGCGCCGGGGATTGTAGACCACGTCCAAAACGCCCTTACAGCGGGGGAAACGGGCCAGCTCCACCGGCGAGACGCCTGTGTTGGGATACATGCCCACCGGCGTTGTGTTGACCACGATTTCCGCGTCGGCATGGCGGTCAAGGTTCCCGTAATTGTCCGGGCCGGAGCGGGAGATGACCACGACTTCCCGGGCGCCCATGCGGCGGGCCACGGCCCGGGCGGTCAGGGACGCGCCGCCGCTGCCCAGGATGACCGCCTTGCGGCCCTGGAAGGAGACGCCCGCCCGCTCCGCCATCCAGCGGAAGCCCGCGGCGTCGGTGTTCCAGGCGTACAGCTTTCCGTCGCCGCGCCGGACCAGGGTGTTGACGCTGCCGATGGCCAGGGCGGCTTCATCGATCACGTCACAGAGGGGCATGACATCCCGCTTGTAGGGGATGGTGACGTTCAGTCCGCCGATATCGGGCCGGGCCAGGAAGGCGGGCAGCGCTTCCGGCTCCAGCTCGATCAGGCGGTATCCCGGGCATCCCAGGGCGGTATGGATGGGGACGGACCAGCTGTGGCCAAGCCTGCGGCCCAGCAGGCCGTAGATCTTCTCGTCCATGGCTCAGACTTCCGCGTAGCTGCCCAGGAACCGGAAGCCGGGGCAGGTGCGCTCCAGCTCCTCCAGCATGGACAGCACGCCGGGCTCCAGCACAGAGGCCTCCAGTTCCAGGTAGAAGATAAACTCGAAGTTCCGCCCTGTGACGGGGCAGGATTCCAGCTTCGTCATATTGATGCCCAGGGCCGCCAGCTTGGACAGGATGTCATACAGGGCGCCGGGCTTGTTGTCGGCGGAGATGATCAGGCTGATGCGGTTGGCGCCGGCATAAATGGCCGGGTCCTTGGAGACGCAGATGAAGCGGGTGTAGTTGTTGTCGCTGTCCTGGATGCTGTCGTTGACGCACTCCAGGCCGTACAGCGCCGCGCAGGGATGGGAGGAGATGGCGGCGGCATGGGGGTATCTGCTCTCGGCCACCATCTGGGCGGCGACAGCGGTGTTGGGACAGGGGATGACACGGACGCCGTTCAGACCGTTCAGGAATTTGCTGCACTGGCCGATGGCCTGCTCGTGGGAGTAGATCTCAGTGATGTCCTCCGGCTTGGCGCCGGGCAGGGCCAGCAGCTCGTGGCGGATGCACAGCCGGGTGGAGCGGACAATGGAAAGATTGTGGTCCTGCAGCAGATCGTAGACCGCGCGGACAGAGCCGTTGGAGCTGTTTTCAATGGGCAGCACGCCAAATTTGCACAGGCCGGACTCCACGGCGGCAGCCACGGCGGCAAAGGTCTTGACGTAGACGATGCTGCCCCGGGGCAGGACGCGGTCGCAGGCCACCTGGGAATTGGCCCCCTCCACACCCTGGCAGGCCACCAGGCCGGTCTGGGGGAAGACCTCGCTGCCGGCGGCCAGAGAGGCCTGCACCTGGGATGCCACCTTGGTGGGCGCGTTGATCAGCTCCGCCTGGCGGGACCGGGCCAGCTCGAAGAGCGTGGAGAAGAGATGATAGGCATACCGCTCCTTCTCCCCGGCCTTTTCCGTGACCTTGGCCAGGATGGCCCGCTCCCGCTCCTTGTTCAGGATGGGCAGATGGTGCTCATTCTTATAGGCCGCCACCTCTTCGGACAGGGCCATGCGCTCCAGGAACAGCTGCAGCAGCTGGTCGTCCACTGCGTCGATTTGCGTGCGAATTTCAGAAAGTTCCATGATTTCCCTCCAACAGTAAATCTAATAAAACGGCGGCGGTGACCGCCTCCACCACGGGGACGGCCCGGTGGGCGATGCACGGGTCGTGGCGGCCCTTGATCACCAGATCAGCCGGCTGGCCTGTGGAAAAACTGACCGTCCGCTGGGACTGGCTGATAGAGGCCGTGGGCTTGACGGCCACCCGCAGCGTCACGGGCATCCCGGTGGTGATGCCGCCCAGGATGCCGCCGGCGCGGTTGGTTTCGGTAACGGTCTGGCCGTTTTCCACCGTAAAGGGGTCGTTGTTCTCCGAGCCGTGGAGCCGGGCGGAGCCAAAGCCCAGCCCGAATTCCACACCCTTGACGGCGGGGATCCCGAACAGCGCTGCCGCCAGCCGGTTTTCGATGCCGTCAAACATGGGATCTCCCAGCCCGGCGGGGAGACCGATGGCGGCGCATTCGATGATGCCGCCCACGGAGTCCAGCTTCTGCCGGGCGTCCAGGATCAGGGCCTGCATCCGCTCTCCCGCCCGGTCGTCCAGCACCGGGAAGGGCTTGGCGGCTACTTCCTCGAACAATTCCTTCGTGGGGCGCAGCGGGAAGGCTGTATCATCCTCTGTCCCAACAGCGGCCAGGTGGGCCCCTATGTACACGCCCCGGCGGGCCAGGATCTGCCTGGCGATGCCGCCGGCGATGCAGAGGGGAGCCGTCAGCCGGCCGGAGAAGTGGCCGCCGCCCCGCATGTCCGCATGGCCGCCCCACTTCACCCGGGCGGTATAGTCCGCGTGGGAGGGCCGGGGCTTGTCCAGAAGCTCGCTGTAGTCCGAGGAGTGCTGGTCCCCGTTTTCAATGATGGCGCACAAAGGCGCGCCGCAGGTCACGCCGCGTTCCAGACCGGAGAGGAAGATGGGCTCGTCCGCCTCCCGCCGCTGGGTGGACAGGGGGCTTTTGCCGGGCTTCCGGCGGTCCAGAAAGGCGTTCAGCTCCTCCAGGTCGATGGCTTCCCCGGCGGGCAGGCCGTCAATGTTGACGCCGATGGCCCTGCCGTGGGACTGCCCGAACACAGACACCCGCAGGAGCTTTCCAAATTCAGAGGACATGGATTTCGCCTCCCAACCGTTGATAGTCGTCCCAGAAGCTGGGATAGGATTTGTTGACCGCTTCCGCGCCCAAAATGGTGACAGGCGCTCTGCTGGCGGTGGCGGCGATGGCCGCCGCCATGACGATGCGGTGGTCGTTGGCGCCGTCCACCGTGCCGCCGGAAAAGGCGGGGACGCCATAGACGGTGAGACTGTCCGGCCCCTCCTCCGCCTGCCCGCCCAGGGTGTTCAGCAGCGCGGCGGTGGTGGCCAGCCGGTCGCTTTCCTTGATGCGCAGGCGGGCGGCGTTGACAAAACGGGTCGTGCCCTGCCGGATGGCGGCCATCACCGCCAGGGGCGGCAGCAGGTCGGGGCAGCCGGAGACGTCGATTTCCACCTCCCCCGGCACAGACAGCCGGAGATAGTGGTCCGCCACCTCCATGTCTCCCTGGGCGGACTCCAGATTCAGCCCCTCCAGCCCGATGGGGCTGCCCAGGGCGATGGCGGCATACCAGAAGGCCGCCTGGGACCAGTCTGCCTCTACCGTACCGGCAAAGGGCTGGTAGGCGGCGGGAGAGACCGCAAAGGCGGCGCTGTCCGCCGCGGCGGAAACACCGGCGGTCTCCATGGCTTCCAGAGTCATGGTGATGTAGCCGGCGGACTCCAGGGCCGTGGTGCTGGCGATGGCGCTGGGCCCGTCCAGCAGGGGCAGGGCGAACAGCAGTCCTGTGAAGAACTGGCTGGACACATTGCCAGGGAGCCGGTACGCCCCAGGCGTCAGGCGGCCCCGGATGGTCAGGACGCCGTCCTTTTGTTCGTAAAAAATGCCCTTTTCGTCAAAGAGATCGAAATAGGGCTTCTGAGGCCGCTCCATCAGCCGTCCCCGCCCGGTGAACACGCCGCCGCCCGCCACCGCCAGGGCGATGGGGATGAGGAAGCGCAGAGTGGAGCCCGATTCCCCGCAGTCAAACCGGGGCAGCTCCGCGAAGGTCCGGGGAGCGCCGCCGACGCCGGTAAGGCAGACGCAGTCTTCCGCCGGACGCTCCCAGCGGGCGCCCAGGGCCTCCATGCAGCGGAGCGTGGCCTCAATATCCTGGGAGAAGGTCACATTGCGGACGGTGCTGGCGCCGCCGCCCAGGGCGGCGGCGATGAGAAGACGGTGGGCTATGGATTTGCTGGGCGGCGGCGTGACGGTGCCGGACAGGCGGCGGGGCGTGATCTGAATATCCATATCAGCCCTCCAATCCCGCGGAAATGATGGGCAGCAACTGGCCTACCGGCACTTTTTTCAGCGCACAGACGCCGATTTTTTTCGGAATGACCAGCGTGATGTCCCCGCCGGAGCGCTTTTTGTCGGCGGAGGCGGCGTGAGCCAGGTCGGCGGCAGTGTATTCCGTGCCGGTGGGCAGGCCGTTTTTGGCAAGGCAATCGGCAATGCGCGCCGCGATGGGCTCCTCGGCCCAGCCCAGAGCCTCGGCGGACCGGGCGATGATGGCCAGCCCCGCCGCCACGGCGTGGCCGTGGGGAATGGCATAGCCGCTGCACTTTTCAATGGCGTGGCCCACAGTGTGGCCCAGATTCAGCAGGCGGCGCTCGCCCTGTTCCCTCTCGTCCCGCTCCACCACGCCGGCCTTGTAGGCCACGCACCGGGCGATGACCTCGCCGGGGGCGGCGGTCAGGGAGCCGTCCTCAAACAGCGCGAACAGGCTCTCGTCGCATAGGACGCCGGTCTTGACGGCCTCGGCCGCGCCGTCGGCAAAAACGTGGGCGGGCAGGGTGGCGAGACAGTCTGTGTCGCACAGGACGGCGGCGGGCTGCAAAAAGGCCCCTGCCAGATTTTTCCCCGCCTTCAGGTCGATGGCGGTCTTGCCGCCCACAGAGGAATCCACCGCGGACAGCAGCGTGGTGGGCAGCTGGACGCAGCGGACGCCCCGCAGGTATACAGCGGCGGCAAAGCCCGCCATGTCTCCGGTGACGCCGCCGCCCAGGGCGACCACGCAGTCGGAGCGGGTCAGGCGCTCCTCCGCCAGAAATTCCAGGATGCCGGAGAGGGTCTCAAAATTTTTGTGGGCCTCGCCGGCGGGGAATACATAGGTGCTGACGGCAAAGCCGGCATCTTCCAGGCTGCGGGCCACGGTGTCCAGATACAGAGGAGCCACGGTGCTGTCGGTGATGACTGCCGCGTGGCAGGGCCCCAGGATCTCCCGCAGCCGCTGGCCGCAGGCAGGCAGCAGGCCGCCGCCGATGGCGACCGCATAGGCGGGAGCGGTGTGAACGGGGATGATTTGAATGGAGTTGGACATAGAGACGCTCCTTATATATAGGATGGGAGGGGGCGGATCAATGCCCGCCCGCCGTGGCCTTTTTCTCCCGGCCGTCTTTCAGCAGCGCCCGGAGGGCCTGGCCGTCCTTGGCCTTCAGTGCCGTCCGGTATTCCGACAGATGGAGGATGATCTCATCCAGCTCCCGGGTGAGATAATCGGCGTCGTCCAAAAACAGCTCTGTCCACATGTCCTCGTCCAGCCGGGCCACGCGGGTCATGTCCTGGAAGCTGCCGGCGGAGAAGCCCCGGCGGCGCTGGGCCTCGGGGGATTTGACATAGGCGCTGGAGACGATGTGGGCCAGCTGGGAGGTAAACGCGATGATCCGGTCATGCTCCTCCGGGTCGGAGAAGGTAAGGCCCGCAAAGCCGATGTCCAGGAAAAAGGCCTTCAGGGTCTCCAGCAGCTGCATGTCGGTCCGCTTGTCCGGCGTCAGGATCATGGAGGCGCCCACATACAGGCTGTCGGTGGCGGCGGTGAAGCCGCCCCGCTCCTTGCCCGCCATGGGGTGGCCGCCGATATAGGCGAAGCCGTACTGCTCGGCGATGGGGCCGATGCCCGCCACCACTGTCCGCTTCACGCCGCACAGGTCCACCAGAATGGCGGACTTGGCGATGCTGCCGGCATGGCGGCGGGTCCACTCAATGGCCGCGCCGGGGCGGATAGCGATCAGGATCAGATCGCACTGGGGCAGGTTTTCGTCTGTCAGAGGAGCGTCGATGGCGCCGCACATCCGGGCCAGGGTCATGGTCTCGGCGTCCAGGTCGGCGCCAAAGACGGTGTGGGCGGTGCGGGCCTTGATGCTCTTCGCCATGGAGCCGCCGATGAGCCCCAGGCCAACGATGCCAACATTCATCACATCAGCCCTCCAGGGTCTTCAGAGTTTCATGGAGCTTCAGCAGCTTTCTGGCCAGGGGATCGAAGACCTCCGGCTTCAGGGACTGGGGGCCGTCGCACAGGGCCCGGGCGGGATCGTTGTGGACCTCGATCAGAAGGCCGTCGGCGCCGGTGGCCACAGCGCCCATGGCCAGGGGCTCCACCAGCCAGCTCTTGCCGGTGGCGTGGCTGGGGTCGATGATGATGGGCAGATGGGTCAGCTTCCGCATCACGGGGATGCAGGCCAGGTCCAGGGTGTTGCGGGTGTAGCTCTCAAAGGTGCGGATGCCCCGCTCACAGAGGATGACGTTCTCATTGCCGCCGGCCATGACATATTCGGCGCTCATCAGCCACTCCTCATAGGTGGCGGACATGCCCCGCTTGATCATGACGGGCTTGTCCTGATGGCCCACGGCCTTCAAAAGGTCGAAATTCTGCATGTTCCGGGCGCCGATCTGGATGACGTCCACATCCTTGAACAGGGGCAGCTGGCTCAGGTCCATCAGCTCGGTGACAATGGGCAGCCCGGTCTCCTGCCGGGCGACCTTCAGGTACTCCAAACCCACGGCGCCCAGGCCCTGGAAGGAGTAGGGAGACGTGCGGGGCTTGAAGGCGCCGCCCCGCAGCATGGTGGCGCCGCTGGCCTTGACAGCCTTGGCGATGGCCACTACCTGCTCCTCAGACTCCACGGAGCAGGGGCCAGCCATGATGGTCAGGTTGCCGCCGCCGATCTGGGTGTTGCCCACCTTCACAACCGTGTCCTCGGGATGGAACTTGCGGTTGGCATTCTTATAGGGCTCCTGTACGCGCTTCACATCCTCCACGATGTCCAGCGCGGAGATCAGGTCGATATCCAGCTTGGAGGTGTCGCCCACCAGGCCCAAAATGGTGTGGGCCTCGCCGATGCTGGTGTGGATGGTAACGCCCTTCTCCTGCAGCCAGGCGATCAGGCTCTCCAGCTGGTCACGGTTGGGATTTTGTTTCAGAATGACGATCATGATATCTTCCTCCTCAAATGTTGCAGCGGCATAAAAAAGACCCGCAGCCGGTCCGGCTGCGGGTCGTCATGCACTGACAGTTTTTGACAAAACCGACGTTACACCCGAGTGCTTTCAGCCAAACCGAAATAAGCCTTACCATAAAAGTAGGTAAAGCTAAAGTAGCGGTATTCAGCTGCACGGGAGAGGTTGGTCATTGTCGTGTCCCTTTCGCTCTTTAGATGTTTAAAGCATAACACTTTGGAGATGAAATGGAAACTGTGAGTTTTTACAAATAGATGGGCGAAAAAACGAAAAAATTGTGCAGATCGCGGAAATCAGGCGGCGGCGGGCAGGCATCCGGCCATCAGCAGCTCCGTGGCCCGCAGGATGTAGCGGACGTCCCGCCGGGTGTCAGAGCGGCCGGCCATGTACTGGCGGTGGAGCTCCTCGATGGCGGCGCTCAAATCCCGGCAGGCACTCTCCCGCTCCAATGCCCGGTGGCCCAGATAGGCCGCCAGATAGAGGCGCAGCTCGCTTTCATAACGGTGGTGATCCAGCTGGCTGTTGGGGAAATGCTCGTTGTGGGGGTAAGTGAAGGCGTCCGCCAGATAGTGGGTCAGCTTGCCCAGGGTGTAATACTGCCATACGGTCCAGTGGGCGCGGCACTGCAGCTTTTCGATATGGGCACAGATGTAGCGCTGGGAATTGGTATAGTTGTGCCCGCGGAACTTATAGGCCCGCAGGGAGCCCTTCAAATAGCTCAGGGGATTGCAGTCCGGCTGAAAGGAGCCGAACAGGAAGGCGAGTTCAAAGCGCCTGGCGCCAAAGCCCTGCTCGCTTTGCAGCAGTGAGGATGCCAGCAGCGTGTGGCTGCGTTTCTGCATGGGGAACACCTCCGAAGCCCGGATTCGGGAACGGTGACAGTATACCATGGGCCCGGAGAGGGCGCAAGGGAAAAAATTGTGAAAATTCTGGAAACGTCCTTTTACATAGCGGCGGGGATGGCAAATCCCGGTTGCAATGACCGGCCGGCTGCGGTAAAATAAACCCGTTGAAAAACAGACAAAGAACCATGAGTGGAGGAGAAAGAGAATGCGGGAAATACGCCCGGTCCGCCGAGGGCGGATGGCCGCCGCCGGAGACTGGCGGCGGCAGTATCAGGCCCTGCAGATGACCGCTGCCCAGGCGGCGGCGCTGATCGAGGGGGACGTGATCGCCATGACCTCCGCCGCCAACTGGCCTTACGCGGTGGACGCGGCGCTGGCCGCCCGCCTGCGTGAGAATGGCGGGCATGTGGAGATCAACAGCTTGTTCGCGCCGCTGGACACGGCGCTTTTGGCAGCTGAAAACGTGGATTTGGTGGACTATTACTCCAACTTTTTCTCCGGGGAACGGCTGCTGGCATCCCATGGGAATATCGGCTTTGTGCCCACCCATCTCAGTGCCACGGGCGGCTGGATGGCCTCCCGCCGCCCGCGGGCGGCCATCATCACCTGCGCGCCGCCGGACGCGGACGGCTGGATGAGCCGCTCCCTTTGGGGCGCCATGGTCCACCGGCGGGTGCTGGAGCAGTGTGACACGGTGATCGTGGAGGTCAACGACCAGCTCCCCGCCTTTGCCAGCGGCGGGGAGGGGCACATGCTGTTCCACGTCTCCGAGGCGGACGCCATCGTGGAGACCAGCCGCCCGCCGGCGGAGAACCCGCCGGCCCCCGCGGACGCGGCGGACAAGGCCATCGCCGGGTATATCGCGGACCTGGTGGAGGACGGCGCCTGCGTCCAGTTTGGCCTGGGGGGCCTTGCCAACGCGGTGGGGGAGTGCTTGGCCTATGCCGGAAAACGGGACCTGGGCGTTCAGACGGAAGTGATGAGCAACTGTCTGGTGAGCCTGATGGAAAAGGGCATCATCAACAACAGCCGCAAGCAGACCTGTCCTGGCCGGACGGCGGGGGCCTATTTCGTGGGTGACCGGCGGCTGTGGGACTTCGCACGGGAAAATCCGTGCTTCTGCCAGAAGGAGATCGACTGGGTGAACGATCCCAGGAGCATTGCCCGCAACGACCATGTGGTCTCCATCAACAACGCCATGGAGATCGATCTCACCGGACAGGTGAACGCCGAATCTATCGGCTCCCGGCAGTATTCCGGCACCGGCGGCCAGCTGGAATGGGTGCTGGGCGCCCAGTGGTCCAAGGGCGGCAAGAGCGTCATCGCCCTGCGCTCCAGCTATCGGGACAAGGGCGGCGTTCTCCGCTCCAAGATCGTGCCGCGGCTGATGCCGGGGAGCATCGTCACCACGCCCCGCACCTGTGTGCAGTATGTGGTCACGGAATACGGCGTGGCGGACCTGCGGTACAAGAGCGCGCTGGAGCGGGCGAGGGCCCTGACTGCCATCGCCCACCCGGATTTCCGGCAGGAGCTGTCCCGGGGGCTTCCCTGGTGACGGCGGGCGGCAGCGCTGAAACGAGAAAAAAGGCGGCGGTTTTTTGAAAATTTTGATACAAATTGGAATCATATTCGGCCTGTACTGGGTCAGTCAGTGCATCGAGTCCGTTTTGCCGGTTCCCTTTCCCGCCAGCGTCATCAGTTTGCTTTTGCTGCTGGCGCTGCTGATCTTGCGGGTGGTAAAGGTGGAACATGTCCAGGAGAAAGCGGATTTCCTCCTGAACAACCTGGGCTTTTTCTTTGTGCCGGTGTCCGTCAGCATCATGAACTATGTAGGCGTCATCCGGGAAAACGCCGCGGCGTTTCTCACGGTCTGTGTGGTGTCCACGGTGCTGACCTTTGCCGTTACGGCGGCGGTGGTCCATCTGGCCCGCCGGCTTCTGGACGGGGGAGAGGAGGACGGGAAATGAGCGAGCTGACGGCGTCCCCCTTTTTCGGCGTCACCCTGACGGTCATCGCCTACTGGCTGGGGCTGAGGGCACAGAAAAAGACAGGGCTGGTGCTCTGCAACAATATGATCGTGACCGTGGCCATCATCATCGCGGTGCTGGCGGCCTTTCAAATCCCGTATGAGAACTATTACCAGGGCGGCAGCATCATCAATCTGCTGCTGGGGCCGGCCACGGCCTGCATGGCGGTGAACGTCTACCGCAAGCTGGACCTGCTGAAGAAGAACTGGCTGCCGGTCCTGCTGGGCTGCTTTGCCGGGGCGCTGACGTCTGTCGGCAGCATCCTGGTGATGTGCAGGCTCTTCGGCCTGGACGCCGCCATGACGGCGTCCCTACTGCCTAAGTCCGTCACCACGCCCATTGCCACGGCGGTGTCCGAGAGCCACGGCGGCATCCAGGCCATCACGGTGGCGGCGGTGATCGTCACCGGCATCCTGGGCAATCTGACGGCCCCTTACCTGGTGAAGCTGTTCCGGGTAAAGGACCCCGTGGCGGCGGGGCTGGGGATCGGCGCGTGCAGCCACGCCATCGGCACGGCCAAGGCCCTGGAGCTGGGGGAGACGGAGGGCGCCATGAGCAGCCTTGCCATCGGCGCCTGCGGCATCATCACCGCCCTGCTGGCCCTGGGCTTTGACCTGTTTTTGTAAGACAGAGCGCGGGACCTGCCCAGGCAGGCCCCGCGCCGCTTTTCCGGAAAGAGGGCGGCCCCGCCGCGGGGAAAACGCGGCGGGGCCAAAAGAAAGAGGGGAACCTCGCTTCGGCGCGGAGCCGGAGCGAGCAAAAAAAGCAAGCGCAGCGGAGACCGGAAGACGCTCCATCGCGCTTGCTTTTTTTCAGGGGAAACAGCCGGTCACACGGAGAACAGCAGATCGGCGTAAACGGGGAAGGGCCAGTACTCGGAGGCGGTGATGGTCTCCAGCTTGTCGGCGGCCTCCCGGGCCTTGGCCATATCGGCCACGATGATGTCATGGGAGTAGACCATGGCCTTCTTGGCGTCGGCGGGGGTCTTCTCCAGATCCTTTTCCAGCTTGTCGCAGGCGGCCAGCAGAGCATCGGTCAGCTTGGCCACTTCCTTGGCGGTGGTGGTCTCGTACTTGCAGGCAACGCCCAGGGCGTCCTTGCTGGCGGCGCGCTCGCACAGGTCGGTGGCGTAGCCGGAGACGGCGGGCAGGATGTCGTGGCGGATCATGTCCACCATGGTGTGAGCCTCAATGGAGATCACAGTGGTGTAGTTCTCAATGTGGATCTCGGCGCGGGCGTTGATCTCCTCCTTGGTGTAGATGCCGTGCTTGACAAAGAGGTCCACGTTCTTCTTGGCGGTGTACATGGGCAGGGCATCGGCGGTGGAGGCCAGGTTGCACAGGCCCCGCTTTTCCGCCTCCTTGAGCCAGGCGTCGTCATATCCGTTGCCGTTGAAGATGATGCGCTGATGCTCGGTAAACACCCGCTTGATCAGCTTCTGCAGGTCGGCCTGGAAGTCCTTGGACTTCTCCAGCTCGTCGGCGAACTGCTTCAGCTCTTCAGCCATCATGGTGTTCAGAGCGATGTTGGGGCCGGAGATGGACTGGGAGGAGCCCAGCATCCGGAACTCGAACTTGTTGCCGGTGAAAGCCATGGGGGAGGTGCGGTTGCGGTCGGTGTTGTCCTGGGGGATGGCGGGCAGGACGTCCACGCCGATCTCCAGGGTGCGCTTGCCGGAGTCCTTGTGCTCGGTGCCCTTGATGATGGACTCCACCACGTCGTTCAGCTCGTCGCCCAGGAAGATGGAGATGACGGCGGGGGGAGCCTCCTGGGCGCCCAGACGGTGGTCGTTGCCGGCGGAGGCCACGGTGGTGCGCAGGAAGTCCTGATACTCGTCCACGCCCTTGACAAAGGCGGCCAGGAACAGCAGGAACTGGGCGTTCTGGCTGGGGGTGGAGCCGGGCTTGAACAGGTTCTTGCCGGTGTCGGTGCCCAGGGACCAGTTGTCGTGCTTGCCGGAGCCGTTGACGCCGGCGAAGGGCTTCTCATGGAGCAGGCACACCAGGCCGTGGCGGTCGGCCACCTTTTTCATCATCTCCATGGCCAGCTGGTTGTGGTCGCAGGCGGTGTTGGCGTCGGAGAAAATGGGGGCCATCTCATGCTGGGAGGGGGCCACCTCGTTGTGCTTGGTTTTGCTGAGGACGCCCAGGGCCCACAGCGTCTCGTCCAGGTCCTTCATATAGGCGGCGACACGGGGCTTGATGGCGCCGAAGTAGTGATCCTCCAGTTCCTGGCCCCGGGGCGGCTTGGCGCCGAACAGGGTCCGGCCGGTCATCCGCAGGTCCTTGCGCTGGGCGTACAGCTCCTTGTCGATCAGGAAGTACTCCTGCTCGGGGCCCACGGAGGCGGTGACCCGCTTGGTCTCGGTGTCGCCGAACAGCCGCAGGATGCGGATGGCCTGGCGGGAGACCTCGTCCATGGAGCGCAGCAGGGGGGTCTTCTTATCCAGCGCGTGGCCGGAATAGGAGCAGAAGATGGTGGGGATGCACAGGGAGCCCTCCTTGATGAAGGCGAAGGAGGTGGGGTCCCAGGCGGTGTAGCCCCGGGCCTCAAAGGTGGCGCGCAGGCCGCCGGAGGGGAAGGAGGAGGCGTCGGGCTCGCCCCGGACCAGCTCCTTGCCGGAGAACTCCATGATGATCTTGCCGCCGCCCACGGGGGAGATGAAGCTGTCGTGCTTCTCGGCGGTGACGCCGGTCATGGGCTGGAACCAGTGGGTGAAATGGGTGGCGCCCTTTTCCACGGCCCACTGCTTCATGGCCTCGGCGATCTCATTGGCGGTGCCCAGGTCCAGAGAGGTGCCCTCGGTGACGCACTTCTTCCACGCGCCGTAGGACGCGGAAGACAGGCGCTCCTTCATGGTCTCCTCATTGAAAACCATGCTGCCGAACAGCTCGGGGAGTTTGGTCGGTGTGCTCATACGTTTCTTCCTCCTATAGTTCTTATCTGCAATCGTATCATAAAACAACAGGGATGCAAATAGGTAATACTTCTAAAATTTGGGCCGCTTACTGGCCGCTGGCACCGTAGTTTGCCAAAACCCGGGCGGAGGGATCGTTGACATCGCAGCCCTCCCACTCCTTGTTGGGCATCCAGAAGTCCGCGATCATCTTGGCCTGGCCGGGGTAGTACTTTTCGAAAATCTCCCGGTACAGCAGGCTCTCTTTGGTGAAGGGGGTGCCGTAATCGTACTTCCCGCGCAGGGTCTCGAACTCCTCGTCGGTGTACTTCTCCTCGGCGTAGGCCTTCAGGTCGTCCACCATGGAGTGGCCCACGGCGTCGGAGAAGGCGGCCTTCTGGCGCCACAGGATGTCGTCCGGCAGCAGGTGGTCCTTCTCAAAGGCGTGGCGCAGCAGATACTTGCCCATGTCATAGGTGTTCAGCTTCAGCCTGGGATCAATGCTCATGACATATTTCACAAAGTCCAGGTCGCCGAAGGGCACTCGGGCCTCCAGGGAGTTGACGGAGATGCAGCGGTCGGCCCGCAGCACGTCGTACATGTACAGCTCATCGACCCGCTTCTTGGACTCCTGCTGGAAGGCCTCGGCGCTGGGGGCGAAGTCGGTGTACTTATAGCCAAACAGCTCGTCGCTGATCTCGCCGGTCAGCAGCACCCGGACGTCGGTCTGCTCGTGGATGGCCTTGCAGCACAGGTACATGCCCATGCTGGCCCGGATGGTGGTGATGTCCCAGGTGCCCAGCATGGCGATGACCTCCTCCAGGGAGTCCAGCACCTGCTGGCGGGTCATGTAGACCTCCGTGTGGTCGGCGCCGATGTAGTCGGCCACTTCCTTGGCGTATTTCAGGTCGATGGCGTCCTTATCCATGCCGATGGCAAAGGTGCGGATCTTCTTGCCCAGCACGATGGAACTGATGGCGCAGACCAGAGAGGAATCCAGGCCGCCGGAGAGCAGGAAGCCCAAAGGCGCGTCGGCGTCCAGACGCTTGTCAACGCCGGCGATGAGCTTGTCGCGGATGTGCTTGCAGGCGGTCTCCAGATCGTCCTGGGAGTAGGTCCCCACAGTGGTCAGGTCGGCGTAGCGGACGAACTTGCCGCCGGCGTAATAGTGCCCCGGCGGGAAGGGGCAGATCTCATCGCACAGGCCCACCAGGTTCTTGGCCTCGCTGGCAAAGACGATGGCGCCGTCCCTGTCATAGCCATAGAACAGGGGCCGGATGCCGATGGGGTCCCGGGCGGCGATCAGGGAGTCGGTTTTGGAGTCATAAATAATGAGGGCGAACTCCGCGTCCAGCCGGGCGAACATGCCCAGGCCGTATTCCCGGAACAGAGGCAGCAGGATCTCGCAGTCGCTGCCGCTTTTGAACTGATAGCCTTTTTCGGTCAGCTGCCGCTTCAGGGGGCGGAAACCGTAGATCTCGCCGTTGCAGACCACGTAGTCGCCGTCCAGCTCGAAGGGCTGCATGCCCGCCTCCGTCAGGCCCATGATGGCCAGCCGGTGGAAGCAGAGGTAACCGGACGGAGTCTCAATGATGCGGCTCATATCGGGGCCGCGGGTGACGGTGCGGTCAAAATAAGGCCGGAGCTCTTCTTTGGTACAGGTCTTCTTGGAAAATCCCATGATCGCGCACATAAAAAGCACCTCCAGATAATAAAAAACGCAGCTACATCCTAAAATTTTAGGACGAATAGCTGCTATCCGCGGTGCCACCTAATTTACCTCCCCCTTTTGAGGGGACGGTCACCTTCAAGGCTCCAACAAGCCCGTGTGATGTAACGATCACAACTCGTCGCACTTACTGGCGGAAACCCGCGTTCGGATTGCAGCTACGGAGTGTTCTTCCCGCAGGTTCTTTGTTACGGGGTTTCCACCATCCCCCGCTCACTGGAACGGAACACCTGCGGTACTTTTCTCCATCAACGCCTTTGTCGATGTTTGAATTGATGTACGTAGTCTAGCATCGGGAGGCGTTGTCTGTCAATGTCAAAATCCACAAAATCAAAGGCGGGCGGACCGAAAACTTTTGTGCGCGTCAGAAACACATAAAGCCGGCACCGGTCTGGCGGAGACGGCAAAACGGCGAGAAAAGGACGCCCCGGCGGGGCGTCCCTGGGTCAGTTCTCCATGTGGCGGCCCAAAAAGGCCGCGATGGTCTGGGCGAGCTTATACTCCGCGTCGCCGGTGGCGGCGCCGGGGGCCGCGCTGATAAACAGCACCAGTCCCAGCAGGTCACCCTCCGCCAGAATGGGAGCCGCCACATTGGTCACCAGCTTGTCGGTGCTGTCGGAGACGGGAACGGCCTGCCCCTCGCCGGCGTACTGATAAATGCGGCGGTTTTCCATGATCTGCTCCAGCTCAGGGGTGATGCGCTTGCCCATCAGCTCCCGCTTGGCGCCGCCGGCCACGGCGATGACCGTGTCCCGGTCCGTCACCGCGCAGATGCTGCCGGTGGAGCGGCTCATGGTCTCGCACAGCTGGGAGGCGAAGTCCTCCACCCCGCCCAGCAGGGAGTATTTTTTGAAAATGACCTCCCCGTCCCGGCTGGTGTAAATCTCCAGAGGGTCGCCCTCCCGGATACGCATGGTGCGGCGGATCTCCTTGGGGATCACGACTCTTCCGAGATCGTCGATCCGCCGCACGATTCCAGTTGCCTTCATATTGAAAACTCCTTTTGTCAGTCAAATGGTTATGTCTGTCTCTGCCTGGCAAAAGATAGTATCCACAATAATTTCCGCCTTATGCCGGGATCGCGTTGGAGAAGTTTGGGAAAAGTAAAGCCGTTTTCAAAACGCGGCGCTGCCCCGCCGCACCGACGCGAAAGAGCGGCCGCCAAACGGCGGCCGCTCTCAGACTGTCGAAAAAGGCCTTTGGCCTTTTTCGACAGTCTGAACAATGCCTCGCTTTTTTGCCTGCTTCGCAGCCCAAAAAGCTGCCGCTTCGCGGCGCAAACGCCTGCTGCCGCAGGCTTTTTGCAGGCATTCGATTCAACACGAGGGGGATCCCGCCCCCTCGTACTCCCCCTGCGAAACGAAACACTTTTTCTCCAAACAGAGGTTTTTCGACAAGCTGAGAGCGGCCGCCAAACGGCGGCCGCTCTTTTGAAAAACAGGGAATTACTTTTTGACCTTCTTGCCCTCCCGCCTGGTGACGCAGGCGGAGCGGACGATGTCCTCCGCCTTCCTGGCCGGATCCGCGTTGAGACGCCCCCTGGCCGACGTTATTTCCTTGGATTGCCCTATGAAAGACCCCGCAGGGCGGGATAGAGCCTGCGGTATCTGGCATACAGGCCATCGTACAGCGCCCGGTGTTCCCGTCGGGGCAGATAGACCGTTTCCCGCTCCGCCCGGGCCGTCCCGCCGGGGCGCTCCGGCCGCGCCAGTGACGCCAGCGCCTGGGCCGCCCGGAACTGCGTGTCCGGCAGCACCGTGACGGCCTGGCCCAGCACGTCCGCCAGCAATTGGCACCACACCGGCTCCCGCCCGCCGCCGCCGATGAGGGAGACGGACACCGGCGTGTCCGGCAGCCGCTCCAGTCCCTGGCGCAGGGAGAAGGCCACCCCCTCCAGACAGGAGCGGGCCAAATCGGCGGCGGTGGTTTCCGGCGACAGGCCAAACCAGCAGCCCCGGATCTCCGGGTCCGGCACAGGAAACCGCTCGCCGCACAGGTACGGCAGGCACAGCACGCCGTGGCTGCCGGGGACGCTGGAGGAGAGCAGGGCGGAGGCGGTCCCGTAATCCGGCGCTCCGCCGGCCTGCCCCAGCACCCCCGCCATCCATTTGTGGATGTTTCCGGCGTTCAGGAAGGGCACCACGTTGATGTAGCGGCCCTCCGCCGCGGCGGTCAGGTTAAACACCCCCTCTTCCGACAGCAGGAGATCCTCCGACACCGTGGCCACCCAGCCGGAGGTGCCCAGGTTGATGTTGTACTGTCCCGGCCCACGGATGCCGCTGGCCAGGGTGGTGGCCCCGGCGTCGCCGATGCCTGCGAACACCGCTGTCCCGGCCCGAAAGCCGCACAGGTCCGCCGCCGCCGGCAGCACCGCGCCCACCTGCTGATGGGGCCGGCGCAGGGCCGGGAACAGGGCCGGGTCTGCCCCGGCGGCGGACAGGAGCCGCCGGTCCCAGCATTTGCGGCGAATGTCCATGGCCCCCGCCGTGGCGCAGGCAGTCACATCCCCGGCGCAGATGCCGGTGAGCCGGGCGATCAGATAATCCTTGGAGCTGATCAGGATGTGGGCCGTCCGGGCGTACAGCTCCGGGCGGTTTTCCCGCAGCCACATCAGCTTGGGCAGGGGCAGGGAGCCGTCGCAGCGGTTTCCCGTGGCGCGCAGAAAATAATCTCCGCCCACTTCCCGTTTCAAAGCGGCGGCCTGGTCTCCCGCCCGGCTGTCGGAGTAGAGGATGGCTGGACAGACCGGGCTTAAATCCGCGTCCAAGGGGATCAGGTCCTGCATCTGGCCGCTCATGATGATGCCGCTGACGGCCTCTTTCGGGACTGCCTGCGTGAACTGCCGGGAAATATCGCAGAAGGCCGTCCACCAGTCCTGAGGGGCCTGCTCCTGGAAGCCATCCCGGCAGATGACGGATAATTCCACAGAGCGGGTGAGAACGGCCTCCCCTGTTTCGCTGACCAATGTCCCCTTGACGGCGGTGGTCCCCGCGTCAAACGCCGCTACATATGTCATATGCTGTCCGCCCCTCCTTACGCCGCGTCTCCGCGGCCGGCTTTCTGTGCGATGACCGCCAGAATGATGATGCCGCCGGTGATGATATTCTGCATGTAACTGGGCATTTGGAGAATGGTGAGACCGTTGGCCAGAATGCCCAGGATGGCGGCGCCCACCAGGGTGCCCACCGCGTTGGGAATGCCCTTCCGGGACACCGTGCAGCCGATGAACACGGCGGCGTAGGACTGGAGAAAGTAGCCGTCGCCCGCGGTGGTGTTGGCGGAGCCCACCCGGGAGGCGATCAGCATGCCGGTGACACAGGCCATCACGGCGCACAGGGCAAAGGCGATGGTCTTGTACTTTCTCACCCGGATCCCGGCGATCTTGGCCGTCTCCTCATTGCCGCCGATGGCGTAGAATTTCCGGCCCAGGGTGGTGTGCTCCAGCAAAAACCAAAACAGGGCCACGAATACCGCCATCAGGATGGACAGCAGGGGAACACGGCCCAGCTTGGCGGTGCCCAAAACGGAAAAGCTCTTGGAGATACCCTCAAAAATGGTGGCGCCGCCGGAAAGGCGGTAGATGACGCCGGAGAGGACGGTGCTCATGCCCAGAGTGGTGATGAAGGACAGCACCCGGAACCGGGCCACCACCCAGCCGTTTACAAGGCCGATGCAGAAGCTGACTGCGACGGGGATGAGAAAGCACACCGCCATGGGCAGGCCCTTCACCGCCAGCAAAGCGGCAATGATGCCGCCAAGAGACGCCATGCTGCCCACGGACAGGTCAAATTCATTGACGCTCATGACCAGGGTGGTGCCCAGAGAGATCATGACCAGCAGGGAGATCTGCCGGGTGATGTTGATAAAATTGGTGAGGGTGCAGAACTTGTCAGGCCGGATGAGGCTGAAAGCTGCCGCAATGGCCGCCAGGGCCAGAACCGTGCCGTAAGTCTGCAGGATCCTTCTCACGTTGAGATGGCGCATGCCCGTTCCTCCTTTTCCTGATCCTCGTAGCAGCAGGACAGCACCTGCCGCGGGGTGAGCCCCTGGTTTTTCCAGCACACGGTGGTGCGGCCCCGGGACATCACCAGGATGTTGTCCGCCACCTCCAGCAGTTCCTGGAGATCGGAGGAGACGTACAGCACCCCCGCGCCCTCGTCCGCCTTTTGCCGCAGGAGGCGGTGAATGTCGCTCCGGGTGGCCACGTCCACCGCCTGGGTGGGTTCATCGCAGAGGAAGACCTTGGGAGCGGTCGTCAGCGCCCGGGCAAAGACCGCCTTCTGCTGATTGCCGCCGGACAGCTCCAGCATCCGCTGGCCGGGGCCTGCCGACTTGATGCGGAGGGAGCGGATCAGCTCCGCCGCCGCGCGATCCTCCGCTTTCCTTTGCAGAACGCCCCAGCGGGAAAAGGCATCGATGCTGGAGAGCAGGATGTTGTCCCGGACACTGAGATTCCCGATCATGGCCTTGCCCCGGCGGTCCTCGGAAATCAGCACCATGCCGTTTTGAATGGAGCGCTCAGGCGTCAGGCGGGCGTATTCCCTGCCGTTCAGCAGCACGCTGCCGCCGGAAACGGCCCGGTATCCGAAGATGCACTCCAGCAGCTCCGTCCGGCCGCTGCCGCCCAGGCCGAAAAGGCCCAGAATCTCGCCGCCGCGAAGGGTCAGCCCGCCCCGCTTTACCCGGCCGTCCCGGGAGGTGATGTTCCTGGCCTCCAGCAGGACGGGGCCAAAGGCCTCCCGGTGGGAGACAGACCCCGCCGCCGTCTGGTCGGTCATTTTTGCCACCAGCTCCTCCCGGGTGACGCCGGCGGTGGGAAGGGTCTCCACAAGCTGCCCGTTTCGAAATACCGTGACCCTGCCGGTCAGGGCAAATATTTCGTCCAAGCGGTGGGTCACATACAAAATGGCGGTTTTCTTTTCCTGCAGGCCCCGCAGCAGGCGGAACAGCCGCTGGGCCTCCTGGTCCGTCAGGCTGGCGGTGGGCTCATCCAGAATCAGCAGGCGGCAGTCGGCCATCATGGCCCGGACGATCTCCAGCTCCGTCCGCTGGGGCGGGGACAGTTCCGCCGCCGTTTTTTTCAGGTCCAGGTCGATCCCCAGGCCCCTCATGGTCTGCCGCACCCGGCGTTCCATGGCGGCCCAGTCCACCCGGCCAAGCCGGGTGGGGTACTCCAGACCCAGGTAGCAGTTCTCCACGCCGTTGAAGGTGGGGATCAGGGTCCGGTCCTGGTGGATGACCCGGATGCCCAGGCGGCGGCTGTCCTCCGGGGATGAGATGGTCACCGGCTGCCCGTTCCACAAAAGGCGGCCCTCCCGCAGCCGGTAGACGCCAGTCAGCAGCTTGATGAGGGTGGATTTGCCCGCGCCGTTCTCACCCACCAGGCCGTGGATCTCCCCGGCATCCAGCCGGAAATTGATGTCCCGCAGGGCGTAGATGCCGTTGAATTCCTTGCTGACGTGTTCCGTTTGCAGCAGCATGGCGGGGCCTCCTTTCGCGGATAGTCGGTCGTTGGATTATTGGATGAAATCAGCCGCGTTGTCCGCGGTGATCAGGGTGGCCTTGGCGTACATCTCGCCGGTCTCAATGGTCTCGCCGGCAAACAGCCTGCCCATCTGCTCCACCACAATGTCCACCATGCCCTGGAAGTTCTGCGCCACGGTGGCCTTCAGGTTGGTGCCCTCCTGAATCAGGGAGACCGCCTGTTCATTGCCGTCCACACCCACGATCAGGATTTCATCGCGGCCGGCCTCCTGGCAGGCCTGGGTGGCGCCGATGGCGGGCTCATCCCACGCGCAGAGGATGGCGGTGATGGAGCCCTTGTCGGGATTGGCCAGCAGCAGATTCTGGACGATGTCCTGGGCGTCGTTGATAGGCTGCTCGGCGGGAACGTGCTGTTCCGTGAGAAGGGTCAGCTTGTCATTGGCGGCGATCAGTTCGTCAAAGGCCTCGCAGCGCTTCACCACGCCGGGGTGGGGGCGGTGGGTCAGCGTGATAACGGTGCCCTCGCCGCCCATCAGGTCGTCAAAGAGATAGCCGGCGATCAGCTCGCCCATCTGGTGGTTGTCGCTGGTGGCGTTGACCTGCATGCCGTCGATGTAGCCGCTGTCCACGCCGAAGACGGGGATACCCGCGTCCATGGCCTCCCGCAGCTGGTTTTCCAGCTGGGTGGGGTCGGCGCTGACCAGCACGATGGCGTCGGTGCCGGAGGCGGTGACGTCCTCGATGCGGCTGGCCAGCTCCGCGAAGTCGTTGGCGGTGTCGATGACGTTGACCTCAGCGCCCTGGTCGGTCAGATCGTTTTCCAGGTAGCCCACCATCTGGTTGGTGGTGACGGAGGCCATATAGGGGGTCATGATGGAGACGGTCTTACCGGCAAAGGGCGTGGCGGGCTCTTCCGTTCCGGCGGCAGTATCGGGATCCTGGGGCCCGGTCTGGGAATCGCCGCCGCAGGCGGCCAGGGACAGGACCAGCGCAAGGGCGGTCAGCAGGGCAAATACTTTTTTCATTTTCAATTCCTCCTAAGAAATAGCATGACTGACAGATGGTTTACGCCTGACGCACCGCGTCTTTCATAGACTTCACATACTCCGCGACATGCGGAACGGCCTCCCGTCCGTACTGTGCAAGCAGCCTGACGATGGCGCTGCCCACGATGGCGCCGTCGGAGAGACCCGCCATTTTTTTCGCCTGCTCCGGCGTGGAAATGCCGAATCCCACGGCACAGGGAAGGCTGGAGCTGGCCCGGATCAGCCGCACCATGGCGCCGATATCGGTGGTGATCTCGCTGCGGACGCCGGTGACTCCCAGAGAGGACACCACGTAAATAAAGCCGCTTGCCTCCTTCGCCACCGTGGCGATGCGGTCCTTGGAGGTGGGGGCCACCATGGAGATCAGGTCCACGCCGTACCGCTTGCAGATGGGGTCGAATTCGTCCTTTTCCTCATAGGGGATATCCGGCAGGATCAGGCCGTCGATGCCGATTTCCGCGCAGGCGGCGATGAATTTTTCGGAGCCGTAGGAGAACACCACGTTGGCGTAGGTCATGAACACCATGGGGACCGTAACGTCCCGCCGCAGATCCCGCACCAAATCGAAGATCTTGTCGGTGGTGGCTCCGGCGGACAGGGCCCGCACATTGGCGGCCTGGATGACGGGGCCTTCGGCGGTGGGATCGGAAAAGGGGATGCCCAGCTCGATGAGGTCTGCCCCCGCCCCGGCCATGGCCCGGACGGCCTTGGCGGTGGTCTCCAGATCCGGGTCGCCGCAGGTGACAAACGGGATAAATGCCTTGCCGTTCGCAAAGGCCTTTGCAATGTTACTCATGAAGATCCTCCCCTCTGTACCGGGCGATGGCGGCGCAGTCCTTGTCGCCCCGGCCGGAAATGTTGACAACGATGATCTGATCCCTGCCCATGGCGGGGGCCAGCTTTCTGGCGTAAGCCACCGCGTGGGCGGACTCGATGGCGGGGATGATGCCCTCCATGCGGCTCAGATACTCAAAGGCCTCCACCGCCTCCTCATCGGTGACGGGGACATATTCCGCCCGGCCGGTGTCGTGGAGGTGAGCGTGCTCCGGGCCGATGCCGGGGTAATCCAGTCCGGCGGAGATGGAGTACACCGGCGCGATCTGGCCGTATTCATCCTGGCAGAAGTAGCTCTTCATACCGTGGAAGATGCCCAGCCGCCCCGTGGCGATGGTGGCCGCCGTCTCGGCGGTGTCCACGCCCCGGCCTGCCGCCTCACAGCCGATGAGACGGACGGAGGGATCGCCGATGAAGTGATAGAAGGCGCCGATGGCGTTGGAGCCGCCGCCCACGCAGGCGATGACAGCGTCGGGCAGCCGTCCCTCCTTTTCCATGAGCTGCGCCTTGATCTCCCTGGAGATGACGGATTGGAAATCCCGGACCATGGTGGGGAAGGGATGGGGGCCCATGACGGAGCCCAGGCAGTAGTGGGTGTCGGCGATGCGGTTGGTCCACTCCCGGAAGGCGGCGGAACAGGCGTCCTTCAGGGTGCCGGTGCCGGTGGTGACGGGAATGACCTCCGCCCCCAGCAGCCGCATCCGATAGACGTTCAGCGCCTGCCGCTTCGTGTCCTCCTCCCCCATGAACACCACGCACTCCATGCCCATCAGGGCGGCGGCGGTGGCGGTGGCCACGCCGTGCTGGCCCGCGCCGGTCTCGGCGATGAGACGGGTTTTGCCCATCTTCTTTGCCAGCAGCGCCTGCCCCAGCACGTTGTTGATCTTGTGGGCGCCGGTGTGATTCAGGTCCTCCCGCTTCAGATAGACCTTGGCGCCTCCCAGGTCCGCCGTGACCTTTCCGGCGAAATACAGCCGGCTGGGCCGGCCCGCGTAGTCGTTCAGCAGCCCGGTCAGCTCCGCCTGAAAATCCGGATCGTCTTTATAATGCCCGTAGGCTGTCTCCAGCTCCTGCACAGCATTCATCAGTGTCTCCGGAATGTACTGCCCGCCGTGGATGCCGAATCTTCCCTTTGAATTTGTCATGGTGATTGCCTCCTTGCTCTGTGCGATAAAAAAACCGCCCTTGATGAGAATGCTCTCATCAAGGGCGGTGAATGACCGCGGTGCCACCTTGTTTCGCGGCAAAAACTGCCGCACGCTCAGCAGAGTACCAACATACTCCCGGCCTGATAACGCCTGCCTTCGGCGTCGCGGGATACTTGCGGCCACGCCGCTTTCGCCGCGCCCTCGGTGACCCATTGTGACCATCTGCATCTCGGCCCGGCTCACAGCACCCCGGACTCTCTGCGCGCGCACGGTGGTCTTTACTTTCACCTCAGCGGTTTATTCCCGATTGGATTGTTCCCATCATAAACTCGCTTTCTCGAAAAGTCAATATCATGATTCAAAAAAATTTTTCCGCGGCAGCCAGCACGGCCCCCAAATACTGACCGTCACAAGGGCGGAGCGCCGCCGGCAGACATAAAAAATCCCTGAAAATTGGGGAGGCGCATGGTATACTCTCTGACAGTGGGAATATTGATACATAGCAAAATCGGAGAAATCCGGTGACGCAAAGCTATAGGGACTACTCCGCGAGGAACGTCAGCCAGCTGCCGCAGGACAAGCGCATTGTACTGCGGCTTTTTTATTTTTCCGGGCTTGTCTGGCTGCGGCGGCACGATGCTCAACCTGACCATCACCTCCATCGTTGCGCTGAGTGTATCCCTTACGAACAGCCGCCACAAGGTGAACGATTTGCGGCAGCACAGGGAGCTCAGGCGGATGAACGAGCAGCTGCGGGAACTGGTCAGGAAGGACCCGCTGACCGAACTGCTGATCCGGGAAATTTCAAATATCCGCTGGCAAAACCGGCTGGTGGGGGCCTGCTGCAGCGTTGGCGTTTGCTGGAGCGGCCGGCCCGGCTTGACGTATGACCAGATATACCGGGAGGCGGACCAGGCGCTGTATGAGGCCAAAAGCCAGGGAAAGGGGCGCTGTCTTGTCCGGGAGCTTTCCGGACAAAAGGCCTGAACCGCCGCCCGGGATGGGACGGGCGGCGGGCGGCGGAGCCGCGGGCCAGGCTGAGAAAACAGGCCGGCCCGCCAGGGAAATACCCCCGGCGGGCCGTTTCCCCGGGGCCCGAGTCCGGCGGAGCGGGTCGGGCTGCTCCGTTCGGCTGCTCGAATCGCTCCAAAAATGCCCATTCTTTGCCGTTTGCACATATGATATGAAATCAAGCGGCCCCGTTCCGGAGGATTGATCCAGAAAAGGCACTGAGCAAAATAAACAAATTTTTAACAAAAAATTATATAAGTTTCTGTTTTTCACGAAAGTGGCCGAAAAACCTTGACAAATACAGGCGGATTCAGTATTTTAATTAAGGTCCCCATGTATTGGAGAGCCATTTTTTGTTCCACCTTTCGGAATTCGATTCTGTATAGCGGAAATACAGACGCCGAATGGACGGCCACTGGAGTGGATCTTGGCTTTCGCCTCTCCGGCAATGGGGGAAACAGCGGTATGGAGAAAGGCCGCAAAATAAGGAAGGGAGTAAACGTTTATGTCTGCAATCGGTTTCCTGGTCCTTTTGATCATTACCATCGCGCTTTTGATGGTTCTGATCATGAAGGTCAAACTGCATCCAACATTCTCTTTGTTCACCGCAGCCCTGTTCATGGGCCTGATCATGGGTGTCTTTGAGCCTGAGGGCTTTTCCTTTACAGAGGTCCTGGGCATGATCACCTCCGGCTTCGGCAGCACCCTGGGCAGCATGGGCATCCCCATCATGCTGGGCGCGATCCTGGCCATGGGCGTGCAGGACACCGGCGCCGCCAAGGCCATCGCCAACTTCTTCATCAAGCTGTTCCGCGGCAAGAATCTGGAGCTGGCCCCCGCCCTGACCGCCTACATCGTCTCTATCCCCGTGTTTGGTGATATCACCACCATCCTGACCTCCAACATCGCCAACGTCCTGTCCAAGCGGAAGCACATCTCCATGGGCAAGATGGCCGCCTTTACCCAGACCGGCCTGAACCTGACCCACGCCATGGTGCCTCCCACCCCCGGCATCCTGGCCGTCTCCATCCTGCTGGGCGCCGACCTGGGCCTGGTCATCGGCTGGGGCGTCGTGATCTCTATTGTCGGCTTCATGCTGACCTGGATCGTCCTGCGCAAGTGGACCGACAAGGAGTGGATCGAGCCGATTCCCGAGGTCGTTGCCGAGATCGAGGAGACCTCCTCCAACGACGTCAAGGACATCCTGATCACTGGCGACGACATCCCCGGCACCTTCCCCGCTTTCCTGACCATCCTGATCCCTGTGGTCCTGATCGCCGGCAGCTCCTTCATCAACATGTCTGTTGCCGAGGACGCCGCCATCCGCGCCTGGACCGCCATCTTCGGTGACAAGGTCGTGGCCCTGGGCCTGGGCGTGATCTATACCATGCTCCTGTCCCTGTCCCACAAGGCCGCCGTCCGCAAGAGCAACAAGGACGTCACCGGCAAGGACCCTGCCAGCTTCCGTGAAGTCGTTCTGGACAGCTGGATCGCCCGCGGCCTGAGCGTGGCTCTGCCCGCTCTGCTGATCACCGGCATGGGCGGCGCCCTCGCCAACGTCATCAAGGCCGCTCCCGCCATCAACGATCTGGCCGGCCTCATCGAGAGCTCCGGCGTTCCCGGCCTGCTGATCCCGTTCCTGATCGGCGCCATCATGTTCACCGCTGTCGGCTCCATGACCACCGGCGGCATGACCGCCGCTGGCGTTGTCGGCCCCATGATGGGCGCTCTGGGCCTGACTCCCGTGGCCACCGTTCTGGCTATCGGCGCCGGCACCATGATCTTCAACCACGTCAACAACTCCGGCTTCTGGGTCATCTCCAAGTTCTTCAACCTGGATCTGAAGCAGGGCCTGAAGTACATCACCATCCCCGATTTTGTCGCCGGCGTGTTCTGCTTCATCCTGATCTGCATTTTCAGCGCCGTGGGCATTTTCTAAAACACCTACAGATCGCGGCAAAAGCTGCGGGACCCGCTCCGGTTTCCCGCCAGCATAAACATGGCCTGCTGCTTGCTGTCCCGGCAGGCGGCAGGCCATGCTTTTTTTGCCATGACTTCATATCTTTTAAAAGTAAGGAGAAATCGTATGAAACAGAAAAGCCATGACGACCGGATGCTGTGGGCCCAGTTCGACTCCCTGGAAATGGGCACCGGCTGGGACGACACCGATATCCTCAAGCCCCAGATCATGATTGAGAGCGTGTACGGCGACTCTCATCCCGGCAGCTTTCACCTGAACCAGATGACCGAGCAGGCCGTTTACGGCGTGTATGAAAAGGGCGGCAAGCCCGCCAAGTATTACGCCACCGACATCTGCGACGGCTGCGCCCAGGGCCACGACGGCATGAACGTGGTGCTGGCCTCCCGGGAGGCTATCGCCAACATGGTGGAGGTCCACGCCTCCGCGGTTCCCTGGGACGGCATCATCCTCTCCTCCAGCTGTGACAAATCCATTCCCGCCCACCTGAAAGCGGCGGCCCGCATGAACATCCCCACCATCTTTATGCCCGGCGGCTCCATGCGGCCCGGCCCCTATCAGACCACCTCCCTGGTGGCCGGCGACATCTCCCTGCGCCAGAAGCGCAAGGACGCCATTACCGATCAGGAGGTCCGGGACTATAAGCTGACCGGCTGCCCCTCCGTGGGCGCCTGCACATTCCTGGGGACCGCTTCCACCATGCAGTGCATGGCCGAAGCCCTGGGTATGACCCTGCCCGGCGCCGCCCTGGTGCCCGCCACCATGCGGGATATCCTGCAATATGCCCGCTATGCCGGCCGCAAGATCATGGAGCTGGTGGAAAAGGAGCTCACGCCTGCCCAGATCATGACCCCCGCCGCCTTCCGCAATGCCATCATCGTCCACAGCGCCATCGGCGGCTCTACCAACGCCACCATCCATCTGCCCTCCATCGCCCGCGAGCTGGGCTATGATCTGCCCATCGAGCTGTTCGACGAGATCAACCATCAGGTTCCCCACCTGGGCAACATCAATCCCTCCGGCCAGCACCTGACGGAGTCCTTCTGGTTTGCCGGCGGCGTGCCCATGGTGCAGTGGATGCTGCGGGATATGCTGGATCTGGATGTGATGACGGTCACCGGCAAGACCCTGGGCGAGAATCTGGAAGACCTGCAGAAGGACAACTGGTTCAATCGCAACCTGGGGTATCTGGCCAACTATGGCCTGACCCGCGACCAGGTGATCTTCCCTGTGGAAAAGGCCCCTGAAAAGGGCTCCGTGGCCATTCTGAAGGGCAACATCGCTCCCGAGGGCAGCGTGCTGAAATACTCCGCCTGCGCCATGGACCAGCGGGAAGTGGTCAACGCCGTGGCCCGCGTGTTCAACCATGAGGAGGACGCTCACAGCGCGGTGGTCAACAACAAGATCAATCCCGGCGAGGTCATCATCATCCGCTACGAGGGTCCCCGCGGCTGCGGCATGCCCGAGATGCTGATGACCACCGAGGCCATCGTTTGTGACGAGCGCATCAACGGCTCCGTGGCGCTGATCACCGACGGCCGCTTTTCCGGCGCCACCCGCGGCGCCGCCATCGGCCATGTCAGCCCCGAGGCCGCCGCGGGCGGTCCCATCGCCTTTATTGAGGACGGCGACCTGATCTCTTACAGCGTGGAGAACCGCACCATCAACATGACCGGCATCCACGGCGTCCCCTGCACGGTGGAGGAGGCCACCAAGGTCCTGGAGGAGCGCTCCAAGGCCGGCATCCTGCCCCGTGAGCCCCGCAAGGGCTTCTACAAGCTGTATACGGACCACGCCCTGTCCGCTATGAAGGGCGCTGGCCTGGAATAAATACGGTCCCTCCGTGTCCCGGAAAAGGCCGGGACACGGAGGGGATCCCAAATCTTTTGAATTGGAGGCTGCTATGAATTCCTGTGAGATGCCCACCATGGGCAGCGTTGCCCGTTTTAAAGCCGCCCTGGCCTCTGAGCGGGGCGCGCTGGGTCCCTTTATGATCACCTCTGACCCCGCGTTTGTGGAGGCTGCCGGTCATGCCGGCTATGACTTTGTCCTGCTGGACATGGAGCACGGCCCCGGGACCTTTGAAAATCTGCAGAACCTGATCCGTGCCGCCAACGTGGCGGGCGTGTGTCCGGTGGTGCGCGTGCCCCGGGGTACTGACATCTGGATCGACCGCGCGCTGGACGTCGGCGCCGGCGCGGTGCTGGTGCCGCAGATCGACACTGCCGAGCAGGCCCGTGCCGTGGTCTCCGCGGCTAAATTCTCTCCCGTGGGCACCCGCGGCACCTGCCGGTTCGTGCGGTCCGCCGGATACGGCGCCGTTCCCGGCCCGCAGTATTTCAGCCAGGCCCAGGAGACCGCGGTCATTATTCAGGCCGAGGGCAAAAAGGCCGTGGAGAATTTGGACGAGATCCTGGATGTCCCCGGCATCGACGTGCTCTTTGTCGGGCCCTATGACCTGTCCAGCTCCTTGGGCCATGTGGGTGAGATCGACCATCCCGAGGTCATCGCCTGCATCCAGGGCATTATCGAAAAGGCCAATGCCAAGGGCGTAAAGCTGGGCTGCTTCGCGGACACCGTGGAAGGCGGAAAGAAGTGGCGGGATATGGGCGTGAAGTTCATCGGCTATTCCTGCGACACGTATCTTTTCTATCAAATGGCAAAGGCGGACGTGGAGAAGTTCGCCCGGTAAGCGGCTGCCCGGGGATACATCCCTGCCGGATGTATCCCCAGGGCCCCGGCAAGCGTTTTGGCAGCCCGCAGCAGCGGGTTGCCGTGTTTTGAATCATTAAATTCGGAATTTAATTCCACAATACGGAATATGGAGGCGCTTTATGAACGCAGCGTATATGACCCCGGCTATCACGCTTTTCCACGAGGACGGCACCCTGGACCTCGCAAGTCAGGAGAAGCTGTTTGACAACCTGATCGAAAAGGGCGTGGACGGCATCCTGGTGGAGGGCAGCTCCAGTGAATTTTTTGCCATGCCCATGGAGCAGCGCCGGGAGATGGCCAAATTTGCCATTGAGAAAATCAACCACCGGGTAAAGCTCATCATCGGCACATCCCACATGGTGGCGGACGAGATCATCAGCTTTTCCAACTACTGCCTGGATCACGGCGCCGACGCCGTGATGATCCTGCCGCCCTACTACTTCCACTTCGGCGCCGAGGCCCTGCTTCAGTACTATGACCGCCTGGCCTCCAGCATCCACGGCCCCATCTATATCTATAACTTCCCCGACAATACCGGCTATACCATTCCCCCGGAGACGGTCCTGCAGCTGGTCCGGCTCCACAGCAACATCGTGGGGATGAAGGACACCATTTCCGGCATGGATCACACCCGGGAGCTGATCAAGGTGGTAAAATCCCAGGTCCCCAGCTTTGAGATCTACTCCGGCTTTGACGACAACTTCGCCCACAATGTGATGGCCGGCGGCAACGGCTGCATCGGCGCGCTGAGCAACGTGGTGCCCGAGGTGTGCGCCGCCTGGGTGAACGCCTTCCGCGGCAACGATCTGGATGGCATCGCCAGGGGACAGCAGATCATCGACCGGCTCATGGACCTGTATTCCATCCGCAGCCCCTTCCTGCCGGTCATCAAGGAGGCCTGCAAACTGCGCGGCATCGCCGCCACCAGCGCCGGCACATTCCCCATGCCCAGCGCCACAGTGGAGGACGACGCCAGGATCCTGGAACTGCTTCACCGGGAGGGCATTTGCTGAGGGGCCGTCTCTTTCCCGTAAAAAGCCCGCTGCCGTCAGGCAGCGGGCTTCAGCTTGTCGAAAAACTTCTGTTTGGAGAAAAAGTGTTCCACTTTGCAGGGGGAGTACGAGGGGGCGAGAGCCCCTCGTGTTGAATTCGAATGCCTGCAAAAAGCCCGCTGCCGCAGGCTTTTTACAGGCATGTCCGACCCAAAACGCCGCCCCGGACGCCGCTGCCCGGAGGAAGGTGGAAAGACCGGAAAGAAGTCCGGGGCCAAAGGCCCCGGACTTCCTGCGGTTATTTGATTGTGCCGTATTACGCGTTGTCCGCCGCCATCTTCTTGTACTTGGCATACCGGGCCTTGACGTCGGCAATCTCCTTGGTATAAAGGGCCTCGGCCTTCTCGGGGAAGTTGTTCTTCAAAGAGGCGAAGCGGTTCTCGCCCATCAGGAAGTCCATGAGCTTCCCGGTGTCAGGCTCGGGAGAATCCAGCTGGAAGGGGTTCTTGCCCTGCTCGATCAGACGGGGATCATAGCGGTAGCAGTGCCAGTAGCCGCACTCCACGGCCTTCTTCATCTCGTCCTGAGAGCAGCCCATACCGGCCTTGATGTGCTGTTCCAGGCAGGGGCAGTAGCAGATGACGATGGCGGGCCCGTCGTACTCCTCCGCCTCGCGCAGAGCCTTCAGGGTCTGGGCCTGATCCCAGCCCATGGCAACCTGGGCCACATACACATAGCCGTAGCTCATCAGGATGGCGCCCAGGTCTTTCTTGGCCACCTGCTTGCCGCCGGCGGCGAACTTGGCTGTGGCGGAGGTGGGAGTGGCCTTGGAGGCCTGTCCGCCGGTGTTGGAATACACCTCCGTATCCAGCACCAGCAGGTTCACGTTCCGGTTCTGGGCCATGACGTGGTCGATGCCGCCGAAGCCGATGTCGTAGGCCCAGCCGTCGCCGCCGATGGCCCACACGGACTTCTTGGCCAGATACTCCTTGTTCTCCAGGATGTACTTCACGTCCTCGGTCTGCTCCGCGGACTCCAGGGCGGCGATCAGGGCGTCGGAGACGGCCCGGGACTTCCCGCCGTCGTTCCAGTTGGCCTGATAATCGGCAACGGCCTCCGCGGCGATGCCGGCTTCCCTGAGGTTCTCCAGACGGATCAGCAGCTCCTTGCGGATGGCGTCCTGGGCGTGGAAGAAGCCGTAGGCGAACTCCGCGTTGTCCTCAAACAGGGAGTGCTCCCAGGCGGGGCCCCGGCCGCAGCTGTCCTTGCAGTAGGGCAGGATGGGGGCGCCGCCGGAAATGGCGGAGGAGCAGCCCGCGGCGTTGCCGGCATACATCCGGTCGCCCACCAGCTGGCTCAGCAGCTTGATGTACGTCGTCTCAGCGCAGCCGGCGCAGGCGGCGGAGAACTGGAAATAGGGCTTGGCGAACTGCATGTTCTTGACGGTCTTGCTGTTGATGACGTCCTTCTTCAGGTACTTGTCATCCATGGCCACCTTGTCGAAGTTCTCCTGCTCGGGCTTCATCTCCTCGAAGGGGGTCATCACCAGGGCGTCGGCCATCTTTTCGTTCTTGTTGGCGGGGCAGGCCGTCAGGCACACGCCGCAGCCCAGGCAGTCATAGGGCGAGATCTGCATGCGGAAGGAATAGGCGGGGGCGTCCTTGCCCAGGCCCTTGGCGGGGACAGTCTCAAAGGAGGCGGGCACACCGGCCTTCTCCTCTTCGGTCAGCAGCACCGGGCGGATGGCCGCGTGGGGGCAGCACATGGCGCAGCGGTTGCACTGGATGCAGCTCTCGGCGTTCCACTTGGGAACCTTGGTGGCCACGCCCCGCTTGGAGAAGGCGGAGGTGCCGTTTTCCCAGGTGCCGTCCAGCACGCCGTGCTTCTGGAACACGGAGACGGGCAGCTTGTTGCCCTCCTGCCGGTCCATGGGCATCACGATCTCCTTCACGAAGGCGGAAGCGCCCTGGGGCACAGCCACGGGGGTATCCTGGGCGTCGGCCCAGGAGGCGGGGATCTCCACCTTCACGGCGGCGCTGATGCCGGCGTCCACGGCGGCGTTGTTTTTGTCCACGATGGCCTGACCGGCCTTCTTGAAGTAGGAATTGTAGTTGTTCTTCTTCATATCCTCCACGGCCATGTCCAGGGGGATGACCTTCGTCAGGGCGAAGAAGGCGGCCTGGAGGATGCTGTTGGTGCGGTTGGCGCCCAGGCCCACACCGACCGCCAGCTTGGACGCGTCGATGATGTAGAAGTTGGCGTGCTTCCGGCAGAGATCCCGCTTCATCTTGCCGGGCAGGCGGGTCTCCAGCTCCTCCACGCTCCAGGGGCAGTTCAGCAGGAAGGTGCCGCCCTCCTTCAGATCCTCGGTGGTGTCGTACTTGTTGACATAGGTGGGGGCGTGGACCGCCACGAAGTCCGCGGAGGACACCAGATAGGTGGAGCGGATGGGCTGGTCGCCGAAGCGCAGGTGGCTCTGGGTCAGGCCGCCGGACTTCATGGAGTCATAGGAGAAATAGGCCTGGGCATATTTGTCGGCCACCAGGCCGATGGTGGAGATGGCGTTTTTGTTGGCGCCAACGGTGCCGTCGCCGCCCAGTCCCCAGATCTTGCAGGAGACCTCGCCGGGATGGGCCAGCTCCACCTCCTGGTAGTCCAGGGAGGTGTGGGTCACGTCGTCGTTGATGCCGATGGTGAAGCTGTTCTTGGGCTTCTCCTGCTTCAGGTTGTCGTATACGGCGATGAACTGGCCGGGCGTCGCGTCCTTGGAAGAGAGGCCGTACCGGCCGCCCACCACCTGGATGTCGCCCCGGCCCGCCTGGTTCAGGGCGGTGACCACGTCCAGATACACCGGCTCGCCCACGCTGCCGGTCTCCTTGGAGCGGTCCAGCACGGCGATCTTCTTCACCGTGGCGGGAATGGCGGCGGCAAAGTGCTTCACGGAGAAGGGACGGTACAGGTGGATCTGCACGAGACCGACCTTGCGGCCCTGCTTGTTCAGGTAGTCCACGGTCTCCTTCACCGCCTCGGAGGCGGAGCACATCACCACGATGACCTCTTCCGCGTCGGGCGCGCCGTAGTAATTGAACAGCTTATAGTCCCGGCCCGTCAGCTTGCTGATCTCGTCCATGTAGTGCTGGACGGTGTCCGGCACGATGGCGGCCTTGACGTTGGCGCCCTCCTTGCACTGGAAATAGATATCCGGGTTGACGTTGTTGCCCCGGTTGGTGGGGTGCTCGGGGTTCAGGGAGCGGCGGCGGAAGTCCTTCAGGGACTCATAGTCCACCAGGCCCCGCAGATCCTCGTAGTCCAGGGCCTCGATGCGCTGCATCTCGTGGGAGGTGCGGAAGCCGTCAAAGCAGTGCATAAAGGCGTACTGGGCGCTGATGGCGGACAGGTGGGCGACCGCGCCCAGGTCCATGGCCTCCTGGGGAGAGGAGGACATCAGCATGGCGTAGCCGGTGGTGCGGCAGGTCATGAAGTCGGTGTGGTCGCCGAAGATGGAGTGGTGGTTGGAGGTCACCACCCGGGAGGCGATGTGCATGACGCTGGGCAGGAACTGACCGCCCATGGCGTACATGGCGGGGATCATCAGCATCAGGCCCTGGGAGGACGTGAAGGTGGTGGTCAGGGCGCCGGCCTGCAGCGAGCCGTGGCAGGTGCCGGCGGCGCCGGCCTCGGACTGCATCTGGATCACATCCACCGTGGAGCCAAACAGGTTCTTCTTCCCCTTGGCGGACCATTCGTCCACCTTCTCCGCCATGGGAGAGGACGGGGTGATGGGATAGATGGCGGCCACCTCCGTAAAGGCGTAAGCGGCATGGGCCGCCGCCGTGTTGCCGTCCATCACGACATACTTCTTGTTTGCCATACTTTTCTCCTCGTTTCCTTTCTGAATGGTAATTCCCCTCATCATGCTTCCCCCACAGGGGAAAGACCGCACACTATGCGGGTGTTTCCGTTATGCGAAATCAAATTCCAAAATATGCGGATAAAAAATTTACAAACTGCCATGGTTATGATATACTTATCATAAACTTTTCAAAATGGCCTGTCAAGCATTTAGGATACAACTTCAAAAAACCGGCATTTTCTACGAAAGGCAGATAAATTTATGGCAAAAGAGCAGATATCCAGTATCCTCCGGGCGCTCCAAATCCTGGAGTGCTTCATGGATCATGAGACGGAATGGACGCTGAAGGCGCTGGTGGATCAACTGGGCCTCCCCACCACGACTGTGTTCCGGCAGGTGTCTACCCTGACGGACCGGCAGTATCTGGTCCAGGACCCCGTCCGGAAGAGCTACCGCGTAGGGCCCCGCCTGATGATGCTGGCCAGTTCCATTATGGGCCAGTCCGATTTCCGCCAGCTGGCGCGGCCGGAATTGGAGCGTCTCAGCGACACCGTGCGTGAGACGATCAATTTGAGCCTCTTGATCGACCACGACATTTTCTATTTGGACAAAGTCGAGACCCACCGCTCCATCGTCTGCAACACCAAAGTCGGGAGCCGCGCGCCAGCCTATGCCACCAGCAGCGGAAAGGCCATGCTGTCGGAGCAAAGCGCGGCATATATTGAGGAATACTGCGGCTGGATGCGCCAAAACGCAAAATCCCTGACCGCCAACACCATCACGGACCCGGAGCGCCTGCGCGGCGAGCTGATCCAGGCAAAAATACAGGGCTTTGCCGTGGACAGGGGAGAAATCGAGATCGGTTTGATTTGTGTGGGCGCGCCCATTTACGATATCAACCGCCGGGTGGTGGCGGCCGTCAGCATCTCCGGGCCGGATTACCGGATGCAGGAGGACTGGGAGACCATGGTCCGGGAAGTTCAGAGAGCCGCCGAAAACATTTCACGCCTGCTGGGCTGCACAATGACATGATAAAGGAGTGCTGAAACGTATGGAACAAGCTCAATACCTGCAATCTCTGTTTGGATTGGATGGAAAGACCATCCTGGTCACCGGCGCGGCGGGCGGCATCGGCGCCGCCATCAGCCAGGGCCTGGCCAGAGCCGGCGGAGAGGTGGCGCTCTGCGGCCGGACCGTGGAGAAGTGCCGGGCTCTGGCGGAGACCATCCGGAGCGAGGGCGGAAAGGCCAGCGCCCATTACCTGGATGTGGCGGACACCGCCACGATCCAGCCCTGTGTGGACGAGGTCGTCCAGCGATACGGAAAGATCGATGTGCTGTTCAATGTGGCGGGCATCAACAAGCGGGAAGGCCTGCTGGACGTGGAGGAATCCACCTATGACCGCATCATCGACACGAACCTGAAGGGCGTGTTTTTTGTGAGCCAGGCGGTGGCGCGGGAGATGTACAAACGGAAGACCGGAAACATCATCAACATCGGCTCCCATAATGACGAGGGCATGCTGGGCGGCTGCTCCGTCTACGGCGCCTCCAAAAGCGGCGTGATCGCCCTGACCCGGTCCATGGCCGTCGAATTCGCCCAGTATGGCATCCGCTGCAACGCCATCAGTCCCGGCCATATCCTGACAGAGCTGACACAGGTGACCTGGGACCATCCCACCCGGGCCCCATGGCTGCGGGAGCGCATCGCCATGAAGCGCCCCGGCACGCCGGAGGAGCTGGTGGGCATGGCCATTCTGCTGGCCTCCGACGCCTCCTCCTACATGACCGGCCAGGCCTACCATATCGACGGCGGCTGCCTGTGCGGCGGCGCTCCCTGGGAATACGATACGGCTTATTGACCGGCGCGGGGGGCGCCCATCCCCGGCGCGGAAACATACCGCGGCTGTTGATCATGCGGCGGACGGATTTTCGGGGATTTCCCGGCCCGTGACGAAGCAGCCGCCCGCCCATGGGCGGGGCAGAAAGCGTTTGGCTTGCCGCAAGCGGCAAGCCAAACGCTTTTTTGCGGGCGGCTTGTCTGCCCGCTTCCCGCGAATCGCTTTTACATAAAAAGACCTGCGAACATCCGTGCCGCGGCAAACCTGATAGGCGATTCCGCCCACGGCGCGTTCCCCATCTTCCTTCTGCCGGGTTTTCGGCCGCTTTTGCGCCTTGCGCCTCGCGCAGGCACGGCCGTGCCCAAAAGCACGTGCTCACAAGCCCCTCACAAGCTCACAAATCGCTGCACGTCCCGGTTGCTGCCTAAGACAAAGACCGTCTCGTCCCCACGGAAGCGGTGGGCCGGGCCGGGCAGAGGCTCCAGCCTGCCCTCGTACTTTGTCGCCAGAATGTTGATGTGGTACTTCTGACGCACCGCCAGCTCCACAATGGTCTTGCCGATCCAGGCGGCGGGCACCGCCGTTTCAAAAATAGAGTGGTCGTCCGTCAGCTGGATGTAGTCGAAAATATGGTCCGCGCTGTACCGCACCGCCGCCCAGGAGGCCATCTGCTTCTCCGGGTAGATCACGTCATCCGCGCCGTTGCGCAGGAGGAATTTGGCGTGTACGTCACGGCTGGCCCGGGCCAGCACAAAGGGCGCTCCGTGTTCTTTTAAAAGCGCGGTGGTCTCCAGCGAACTTTGAAAATCGTCGCCGATGGCCACGACGCACAGGTCAAAATTCCGGACGCCCAGCGAGTCAATAAACTGTTCGCTGGTGCTGTCCCCGATCTGGGCGTTTGTCACCAGGGGCAGGATCTCATTGACCCGCTGTTCGTTCCGGTCCACCGCCAGCACCTCATGGCGCAGCTCCCGCAGCTTTTCGGCCATGTGCCGTCCAAAGCGCCCCAAGCCAATCAAAAGAACCGATTTCACGATAACCTTCCTTTCCTATCCCACCGTCACCTGCTCCTGGGGGAATTGGGACGCGGACGTCCCGCTGCCGGCCACAACGGCGTAGATCAGTGTCAGCCCGCCGACACGGCCAAAGTACATGAGGAATATCAAAATCATTCTGGACGCCAGGGAAAACCGTGCCGTCCCGCCCAGGGAGAGGCCCACGGTGCCGATGGCGGAGGCCGCCTCAAAGAGGGCGTCCATCAGCGGCACATGGTCGATGGCGCAGATCAGAATGCCGCCCGCCAGGAAGAGCAGGGCATACAGCATGAAGATGGCGCAGGCGTTTTGCAGAACGCCGTCCTGCACCCGCCGGCCGAAGCACCGGGCCTCCCGGCGCCTCCGAAAAACCGCGGCGGCGCTCAGAAGCAGGACCGCCAGGGTGGTGGTCTTGAAGCCGCCCGCCGTGGAGCCGGGCGAGCCGCCGGTGAGCATCAGAAGGATGGTCAGCAGCTGTCCCGGCTCCGACATCCGCGCCAGCTCCACCGTGTTGAAGCCCGCGGTCCTGGGGGTGACGGACTGGAACATGGCGGCCAGGACCTTCTCGCCCCGGGTCATCCCCGCCCACTGGGGCAGCCGGAACTCATAGAGCAGGAAGCATAAAAAGCCCATCAGCAGCAGCGCGGCGGTGGAGGTTAAAATCAGCTTGCTCTGCAGCCGGTATTCCCGAAAGCGAAAGCGGTGGACAGCCATGTCCCGCCAGGTCAGAAAGCCCAGGCCGCCCACCACGATCAGCAGCATGATGGTGAGGTTCACAATGGGATCCCCGGTATAGCCCGTCAGTGAGGAGAAGGGCGCCTTTCCGCCCATCAGATCAAAGCCGGCGTTGCAGAAGGCGGAGACGGCGTGGAACACCGCGTACCAAAGCCCCTGCCGCAGGCCGAACTCCGGGCAGAACCGAAGGGCCAGGGCGGCGGCCCCCGCGCCCTCGATGGCAAAGGCCGTTTTCAGGATGAAGCGGGTCTGCCGGACGATGCCGCCCATCTGGGGCGCGGCGATGGACTCCTGCATGACCCACCGCTGCTTCAGGCCGATCCGTTTTCCGGAGAACATAAAGACGGCCACCGCCATGGTGACGACCCCCATGCCGCCCACCTGGATCAGCAGCAGGATGACCAGCTGGCCGAACCCGGACCAGTAGCTGGCCGTGTCGTGGAGCACCAGGCCGGTGACGCAGGTGGCGGAGGTGGCGGTGAACAGCGCGTCGGAAAAGGCCGCGCCGCCCCATTCCCGGGTGGAGAAGGGCAGCATCAGCAGGGCCGTCCCCAGCAGGATCAGCAGAAGAAAGCCGCATAAGATCACCCGGGCGGGGGATATTTGGCCGCTTTTCCACAAAGGGGTCAGCACTGACCGCATGTTTTCCTTCAGCACGGCAAACGCCTCCCCGGAACAGATGAACATTAGGATGGTATAAAGAGTATAGCATGATCGGTATGAGCGCGTGATTAGGGTTCCCGCCGCAGCATTAAAATCATATAAAGGCAGAGGACGCGGCTCCGCGTCCTCTGCCTTTGCCTATTTATCATCCACCGGGAACAGCAGCTTTAGGAAGACCTTTTCCGCCGGGCCGCCCTGAATGAAGTCAAAGCGCCGCTCCCGCCCGGAGCCGTCGGCCAGCCTGTAGCTGCGTTCCCCGCGCTCCACATGGAAGCACAGCTTTTCCAGGACCATGCGCAGGGCTAGCTCCCACTCCAGCAGATAGCTGGCCTTTTCCGTATAGTAGATCTCCCACAGCCAGTCGAACTCCCTGGGCTGGACGCCGTCCTCCAAAAACGCCTCCCACAGCAGCAGCTTGTGCGCCGCCGCCAGCGTGTAAAGGAGCTGTCTCCGATCCGTCTCCGGCTCCCAGGAGAAGTAGGCGAAAAACGCCCCCTCCACGGGAACCAGCAGCCCGCCGGAGCGCAGGAACCGCTCGTGCTTTTTGGGAACCGCCCCGATCAGCGGCCCGTCAGGGGGCATTGCGGCGATCACATCCGCCAGATATGCCAGCGAATGCTCCCCCGGCACATTTAAATGAACGCCCAGACCATACAGCCGGTCCACGGGCCTGCCGGAGGGGGAGCGGAGCTGGAGCAGGACGGTCTTCCCGTCCTGGGGCCGCACCGTCATTTCTGCCGTTTCCCGGGCGTCCGTGGTGCCGATGAAGCGGATGGGAAGCTCCTGGCTCACCTGGGCGGCAAGGGGCCCCACGCTGTCGATAATATCCCGGGGCAGATAGACCACATCCCGGTACAGCACGGTCACGCAGTTCCCTCCGGGCAGGCCCAGGAGCCGCGGCCGCTCCTCAAACAGGTCGTTGAGGATCCCCACGATCTCTAAAAAAGGGGTAAACGGGGAGCGCTCCCCCGCCTCCGCCGGAATGGGGATGCGCTCCTCCGCGACGGGATGGCAGGAAGTGAACATCTCAGCCCTCCTCCGTCAGGATGCCGTCCAGCGCCAGATTGACCTTCAGCACATGCACCCGGGGCTCGCCGAACACACCCAGCCAGCGGCCAGTGGTGTACCGGTCAATGACTGCCTGTACCGCCTCCTCGGACATGCCCCGGGCCTCGGCGATGCGGTGGACCTGATAGGCCGCGGCCTCCGGGCTGATCTCCGGATCCAGCCCGGAGCCGGACACCGTCACCAGGTCTGCCGGGATGGGCGTTCCCTCCATGGAGGGGTCGGCATCCAGCAGGGCGTTGATCCGCTCCTTGACCAGGGCGTCCTCTTCTTCGCCCGCGGGGGTTTTATTTGCGGCCCAGGCGTACATCACCGGGTTTCCCTCCCCGTCGGTAAAGGAGGTGACGTCCAGGTTCATGGGACGCCCCCACAGGTGTTCGGGCCGGGTGAACTGCTGGGCCAGCAGCTCGGAGCCGTAGGTTTTGCCATTGATCTCAATGACGCTGCCATTGGCCTGGCGGGGGAAGAGCACCTGGCTGATCCCGGTGCAGACCACTGTATAGAGAAAGCCGCAAAGGACTGTCATCACAAGGAGCAGCCCCGCCGCGCGGAATACGGTTTGTTTCATTTTGAACGCCTCCTTATAAATACCGGGGAAGAAAGACTGCGCAGCGGACACCGATGACCGCGAGCAGTAAGATGATCATAACCAGAAGCCCCGGTACATCACCTTTCGTGACGGGAAATTTTTTGGAACACTTCATACAAAAATCCTCCTCCAAGTCCATTAAAACCAGCCCAGCAGCAGTCCCAGCGGAATGGCCAGCAGCAGGGTGAACGCGGAGACTGCCAGCAGCATCCCGCCCCCCACCGCCGCCAGGGAAAGGGCCGTCGTCACCACCGGGTGGGTGAAAAGCCCACGCTCCAGAATGCGTTCCAGCCGGCTCCCCCGGGGGCTGTGAGACGCCGGTGCGTCCCACAGCCCATCGTGCCGCGCTGCCGTTTTGCGCGTCATAAAAACGCCTCTTTCTCACAGCGCCCCCAGCAGGGGGGCCACCAGCAAATCAATGAGCTTGATGGCGATGAAGGGAATGATGATGCCGCCCAGGCCGTAGACCAGCAGGTTGTGGCGCAGCAGCCTGCCCGCCGGGACTTCCCGGTACTTCACGCCCTTCAGGGCCAGGGGGATCAGCGCCACGATGATGAGGGCGTTGTAGATCAGGGCCGAGAGGATGGCGCTGGCGGGGCTTGCCAGCCCCATGATGTTCAGCGCCCGCAGGCCCGGATACAGGCCCATGAACAGCGCCGGGATGATGGCGAAGTACTTGGCGATGTCGTTGGCGATGGAAAAGGTGGTCAGGCTGCCCCGGGTCATCAAAAGCTGCTTGCCGATGCGGACGATCTCAATGAGCTTGGTGGGGCTGGAGTCCAGGTCCACCATGTTGCCCGCCTCCTTGGCGGCCTGGGTGCCGGAGTTCATGGCCACGGCCACGTCGGCCTGGGCCAGGGCGGGGGCGTCGTTGGTGCCGTCGCCGGTCATGGCCACCAGGTGGCCCTCGGCCTGGAATTTGCGGATCATCCGGAGCTTGGCCTCCGGGGTGGCCTCGGCCAGGAAGTCGTCCACCCCTGCCTCGGCGGCGATGGCGGCGGCGGTCACCGGGTTGTCGCCGGTGATCATGATGGTCCGAATGCCCATCTTCCGCAGGTCGGCGAACTTCTCCTTCACGCCGTCCTTGATGATGTCCTTCAGGTGGACGACGCCCAGGACGCGGTGATCCCTGGCCACCACCAGGGGCGTGCCGCCCTGGCGGGCCACATCGTCCACCAGCTTTTCGCATTGCGGGGTGTAGACGCCGTTTCCGCTCTCCACCCAGGCGCGGATGGCGTCCGCCGCGCCCTTGCGGACCTGGCCGCCCCTGTAGTCCACGCCGCTCATGCGGGTCTGGGCGGTGAAGGGGACGAAGGTCATGTCCCTGCCGCCCAGCTCCCGGCCCCGGAGATCAAACCGCTCTTTGGCCAGCACCACGATGGAGCGGCCCTCCGGCGTCTCGTCCGCCAGGGAGGAGAGCTGGGCCACGTCGGCCAGCTCCTCCTCGGTGACGCCGTCCACGGGGAGAAAGGCGGCGGCCTGGCGGTTGCCCAGGGTGATGGTGCCGGTCTTGTCCAGCAGCAGCACGTCGGTGTCCCCGGCGGCCTCGATGGCCCGGCCGCTCATGGCCAGCACGTTGGCCTGGTTCAGCCGGCTCATGCCGGCGATGCCGATGGCGGAGAGCAGCGCGCCGATGGTGGTGGGGGCCAGACAGATCAGCAGGGCCACCAGGGAGACGACGGAGGTGGGATTCTCCATCCCCGCCTGCCCGGCGGAGAACACAGAGTAGGCGTACAGCGACGCGGTGACCAGCACGAAGATGATGGACAGGGCCACCAGCAGGATCTGGAGGGCGATCTCGTTGGGGGTCTTTTTCCGGTTGGCCCCCTCCACCATGGCGATCATCTTGTCCAGGAAGGAGCTTCCCGGCTCCTGGGTCACCCGGACCACCAGCCAGTCGGACAGCACCGTGGTGCCGCCGGTGACGGCGGAGCGGTCGCCGCCCGCCTCCCGGATGACGGGGGCAGACTCGCCGGTGATGGCGGACTCATCCACCGAGGCGGCCCCCTCGATCACCTCGCCGTCGGCGGGGACCTGCTCCCCGGCGCGGACGATATAGACGTCGCCCCGTTTCAGCGCCGCGCCGGAGAGGTCGGTGAATCGCTCCTTGTCAGCGGGATCGTCCAGCCTGTGGGCAGTCACGTCCCGGCGGGATGAGCGCAGGGTGTCCGCCTGGGCCTTGCCCCGGCCCTCGGCGATGGCCTCGGCGAAGTTGGAGAAGAGACAGGTCAGCCACAAAATCACTGCCACCGCCAGGATGAAGCCGCCGGAGACGATGCCGTCGGAGATCCCCGCCACGGAGAGCGCAAACAGCGCCGTGGTCAAAATCGCGGAGAGATACACCAGGAACATGACCGGGTTTTTCACCTGGTCTCTGGGGCTGAGCTTTTGAAAGGCGTCCTTGACCGCCCGCCCCATGATCGCCTGATCGGCGAGAGAAGATTTGTTTTTTGCCATGTTCAGCACCTACCTTAACCTAATCCAAGCATTTGGGTAAACTCCGCGATGGGGCCCAGAGCCAGCGCGGGGAGGAAGCTCAGCGCGCCGATGATCAGCACAATGAGGATCAGCAGGAACACGAACATCCCGTTGGAGGTGGACAATGTCCCCGCGCTCTCGGCCACCTTCTTTTTGGCGGCCATGCCGCCGGCAATGACGATGGCGGCGGTCATGGGAATAAACCGGACAAAGAGCATGACCAGCCCAATGCTGGTGTTGAGGAAGGGGGTGTTGGCGTTGAAGCCCGCGAAGGCGGAGCCGTTGTTGCCGCCGGCGGAGGAATAGGCGTACAGCACCTCGCTCAGGCCGTGGGCGCCGGGGTTGTTCAGCGAGGCCGCCGTGGAGGGCAGCAGCGCCGCGACGCCGGAGCCGATCAGGATGGCGATGGGGGTAGCCAGGCACAGCAGCACCGCCATGCGCATCTCCCGGGATTCGATCTTCTTGCCCAAATACTCCGGCGTCCGGCCCACCATCAGTCCGGCGATGAACACCGTCAGGATGACAAAGCCGATCATGCCGTACAGCCCGCAGCCCACGCCGCCGAAGACCACCTCGCCCAGCATCATCAGCAGCATGGGGATCATGCCGCCGATGGGGGTGTAGGAGTCGTGCATGGAGTTCACCGAGCCATTGGAGGCGCAGGTGGTCCACACCGCCCAGGTGGAGGATGTGGCGGTCCCAAAGCGGGTCTCCTTGCCCTCCATGTTGCCCAGGGCCGTGTCCACGACGCCGTTTTGTGCCAGCACCGGCGTGGCGTTCTGCTCCATGACGGCGACGATGCCCATGGCGGCTGCCATCATCAAAAGCATGGCCAGGAAGATGGCGATGCCCTGGCGCATCCCCTTGGCCATGCCGCCCATCTTTTTAAGGCTGCGGCCGAAGGAGAAGCACAGGCCCACGGCGATCACCAGCAGGAACACCATCTCAATGAGGTTGGTCAGCAGGTTGGGGTTTTCAAAGGGGTGGGCGGAGTTGTTGCCCAGCACGCCGCCGCCGTTGGTGCCCAGCTGCTTCATGGACACCTGGCTGGCCTGAGGGTAGAGGGGCAGCACCTGCCGGGTGATGATCGAGGCGTCCTCCACCGCTTCGCCGTCCAGGGTGACGGTTCCCGTCTCCGGGTCGATATCCGCCCCGGTGAGCACATTGCCCTCCGCGTCGGCGGCGATGGGCTCCACCAGGTTCACATAGGCATTGCCGTCCAGGCTCTGGGGCACGCCCTGGCTGGTGAGCACGATGGTGGACACCAGGCAGATGGGCAGCAGGATGTACAGCGTGCAGCGGGTCAGATCCTGCCAGAAGTTCCCGATGCCCTTTGCCTTCACCCGCACCAGCCCCCGGATCAGGGCGTAGAGCACCGCGATGCCGCTGGCGGCGGAGACAAAGTTCTGCACCGTCAGGCCCATGGCCTGGGAGAAGTTGGACAGCGTCACCTCACCGGAGTAGGCCTGCCAGTTGGTGTTGGTGACAAAGCTGACGGCGGTGTTGAACGCCAGGTGCCAGCTCAGGCCCCCCAGGCCCTGGGGGTTCCAGGGGAGGCGCCCCTGCAGCAGCAGAATGAAAAACAGCAGGAGAAACCCGAACAGGTTGAACAAAAGCGCGCTGGCAAGATACTTCCTCCAGCCCATGTCCTCCTCCGGGTCGATGCGCAGGAGCCGGTAAATCCCGCGCTCCGCCGGGCCAAGGGCCCGGGAGAGCAGCGTTTTCTCTCCTCCCATGATCTTGCTCATATAGATGCCCAGCGGAACTGCCAGCCCCACCAGGATCACCACATACAAGACATATTGTGCAATGGAATTGGAACTCATGACACCTTTACTCCTCCTTCATCAGTACATAGGTCAGATAACCCAGGACCGCGGCGGTGAGAACACCGATCGCGCCAATTACGATTTGCATAGCGAAACCTCCTTTGCGGTTTCACTCTACCACGGGAGCCCTAAATGTGCCCTTTGCGTTGGAGGCCACGCATTAAAACCGGCTAAAGCCTCCGCCGGCGTTAATGCAATCTTAATCCCCTGCCATAAACGCAAATCTCATGCAAAGGCATGGGGATTTATAATGAAAGCAGAAGGATGGTTCCCATCTGATTTTCGTGCTGCGGGGAGGGAGCTGTATGGAGGCCCTGATCCTGATGGGTGGATTTCTCTATGTCGCCGCGGTGGGGTGCTTTGCCATGGACCGGCTGGGCCGCTTTCTGGATGGGGGCGGCGTCTCCCCCTATTGGGACGAAGAGGAGGAGCGGCTGGCCCAAATGAAAAAGCGGGAGTCTGTTGACGCGGATTTTTGGGAGCGGCCGGATATTTTGGAACGGCCAGAGGATTGCAATACGCCCCGGTCCGGGATAAAATAAAGCGATCCTTTGAGAAAGGAGAGATCCCCCATGACAGAGGACAACCGCCCGGATTCCGGTTTGCTGCTGCAGAGCATCCGGCGCGCGGAGGAGAAGCCGGGCGGCCGGCTGAAGATCTTTTTCGGCTACGCCGCCGGCGTGGGCAAGACCTATGCCATGCTGGAGGCGGCCCACCGGGCCAAGGCGGCGGGGGTGGATGTGGTGGCGGGCTATATCGAGCCCCACACCCGGCCGGAGACCATGGCCCTTTTAGAGGGGCTGGAACAGCTGCCGGTGAAGGCCGTCCCCTATAAAGGGATCCAGCTGCATGAGTTCGACCTGGACGCGGCCCTGGCCCGGAAGCCCCAGCTCCTCCTGGTGGACGAGCTGGCCCACACCAACGCCGGGGGCTGCCGCCATGTGAAGCGCTACCAGGATATCCAGGAGCTGCTGCGGGCGGGCGTCAATGTCTATACCACCGTCAACGTCCAGCATTTGGAGAGCCTGAACGACAAGGTGGCCTCCATCACCGGCGTTTCGGTGGCCGAGCGCGTCCCGGACAGCGTGTTCGACTCCGCCGACCAGGTGGAGCTGGTGGACCTGGAACCGGTGGACCTGCTGGAACGGCTGCGGGAGGGGAAGATCTACCGCCAGAGGCAGGCATCCCAGGCCCTGGGGAACTTTTTTACCGAGAAGAATCTGGCCTCCCTCCGGGAGATCGCCCTGCGGCGGACGGCGGACCGGCTGGACGCCGCCCCCTGGTTTGAGGGGGAGGAAAAGCCCAAGGCAGGCGAGCACATCCTGATCTGCCTGTCCGGCTCTCCCTCCAACGCCAAGGTCATCCGCACCGCCGCCCGGATGGCGAGGGCCTTTCACGGCGCGTTTACCGCCCTGTTTGTGGAGACCCCGGAATTTGCCGCCATGCCTGAGGCGGACCGCGCCCGCATCAGCGCCAACATCCACCTGGCCGAGGAGCTGGGGGCGAAGATCACCACCACCTACGGCGACGATCCGGCGGTGCAGATCGCGGAGTACGCCCGCATCAGCGGCATCTCCAAGATCGTCCTGGGCCGCAGCCCCAGGCAGAAGGGCCCGCGCCGCTCGAAAAACCTGGTGGACCGACTCAACGAACTGGCCCCGGATCTGGACGTCTACATCATCCCGGATCAGCGGGCCAGGGGACAGAAGCGGCCCACAGGCGCCCGCCGCCTGGAGCCCTTCTCCCCCGGCGACCTGCTGAAAATGCTGGGAGTGCTGGCCCTCTGTACGCTGGGCGGCTACTGCTTTTCCGCCCTGGGCATTTCGGACACCAACATCATCATGCTGTACCTGCTGGGCGTTCTGGTGTCGGCCATGGTCACCACGGGGCACGTCTACAGCCTGGCGGCGTCCGCGCTGTCGGTGGTCTTCTTCAACTTCTTTTTCACCGCCCCGCACTTTACCCTGCGCAGCGATCCCAGCTATATCGCCACCTTCGGCATCATGTTCCTGGTGGCCCTGCTCAGCAGCTCCCTGACCAAGCGGGTCAAGACCCAGGCGAAGATGAACGCGGACAAGGCCTACCGCACCGCCATCCTGCTGGAATCCAGCCACAAGCTGCAAAACGCGGAGGGGCCGGAGGCCATTTTGAGCATCACGGCCCAGCAGCTGGGCCATCTTCTGGAGCGGGATCTGGTGATCTATCCCGCCGACGGGCAGGGCGGCCTGCTGCCGGCTATGCGCTTCCCCTTTACCGAGGAGCGGGACCTGTCGGCGCTGCTGACCCCCGCCGAGGAGGCGGTGGCGGAGTGGGTGCTGAAAAACAACAAACACGCCGGGGCCACCACCAGCACCCTTCCCAGCGCCAAATGCCTGTACCTCTCCATCCGGGGCACCGGCGGCGCCCTGGCGGTGGTGGGCATCTCCGTGGAGGGCGGGCGCCGCATCCAGGCCTTTGAAAAGAACCTCATGGTGGCCCTGCTGGACGAGTGCGCCCTGGCGCTGGAGAAGGAGCGGACGCTGCTGGAAAAGCAGGAGGCCCAGGCTCAGGCGGATCAGGAGGCCCTGCGGGCAAATCTCCTGCGGGCCATCTCCCACGACCTGCGCACGCCGCTGACCAGCATTTCCGGCAACGCCAGCATTTTGATGGAGAGCGCCGACCAGCTGACCGCCGGGAAACGGCAGGGACTGTTTACCGCCATTTACGACGATGCCATGTGGCTGATCAACCTGGTGGAAAACCTGCTGTCCATCACCAGGCTGGAGGATGGCTGCGTCCACATGAACATGGAGCCGGAGCTGCTGGAGGACATCTTCACCGAGGCCCTGTCCCATCTGGACCGGAACGCCGCCCGGCACCGCATCGAGGTCCATCTGGCGGACGATATGCTGATGGCGGATATGGACGCCCGACTGATGGTGCAGGTGGTCATCAACATCGTGAACAACGCCGTCAAATACACGCCGGAGGGCTCCCGCATCACCCTGTCGGCCCGGAGGTCCCATCAAACGGTGGTCGTGGAGATCGCCGACGACGGCCCGGGCATCCCGGACGCGGCAAAGGAAAAGCTGTTTGATATGTTCTATACCAACGGCAAGGAGCGGGGCGACGGGCGGCGGGGCCTGGGTCTGGGCCTCTCCCTTTGCAAATCCATCGTGACCGCCCACGGCGGCTGGATCGAGGCCGTTGACAACCATCCCCGGGGAACCGTTTTCCGGTTTACACTGAAAGCATCGGAGGCAGCGCAGTATGAATAAGCCGCAGATCTTGTTCGTGGAGGACGATACCGCCGTGGGCAATCTCATCGCCACCGCCCTGGAGACCCAGAACTACCAGTTCCACCGGGCCAAGAACGGGCAGCAGGCGGTGCTGGACGCCCTCTCCTGCCGGCCGGACGTGATGCTTCTCGATCTGGGCCTGCCTGATCTGGACGGCATTGACATCATCAAAAAGATCCGCTCCTGGAGCAATATGCCCATCATCGTGGTCTCCGCCCGGTCCGATGACCGGGACAAGGTGGCCGCCCTGGACGCCGGGGCGGACGACTACCTGACCAAGCCCTTCTCCGTGGACGAGCTGCTGGCCCGCCTGCGGGTGGCCCTGCGCCGGGTGCGCTATGACAGCCAGAAGACCAGCGGGGAGGCCGCCCGCTATGAAAACGGCGGCCTGACCATCGACTACGCCGCCGGCTGCGCCTATCTGGACGGGCGGGAGCTGCATCTGACCCCCATGGAGTATAAGCTGCTGTGCCTGCTGGCCAAGAACGCCGGCAAGGTGCTGACCCACAACTATATCATCGGCGAGGTCTGGGGGCTGGCCTCCTCCAATGTGTCGGCGGAGCTTCCCTCCCTGCGGGTCTTCATGGCCACCCTGCGCAAAAAGCTGGAGGCCGACCCCGCCCATCCCCGGTATATCCAGACCCACATCGGCGTGGGATACCGCATGATCCAGCACCGGAAAGACGGCGACGGATAACGCCGCTCCGGCCGGCGGCAGACATGAAAAGCCCGTATGGCCTGCTTTCAGGCCATACGGGCTTTACAATGCCTCGCTTTTCGGGCTGCGGAGCAGCCCAAAAAGCAGCCTCGGCCCAAAGGAAGGGGCCTCGGCAGACTACACGGAGAGATGTGCAGCCTGCCGCTTCGCGGCGCAAACGCCTGTTATCACAGGCTTTTTGACGCCTTCTCTTCAATCAATCAGGTTTTTGCCGGCTTCTATCATACGCGGTGCCGTCCCTCCCCCTGCTTTGACTGCGGGAGGTGTGGCCGGCCGCGCCTTGTCCGGATTCGCAAAGATCCACCCAGATTGCAATTTCGTTTCGATTTTGCTATACTTTTTGCCAAGAAGCAATGAAAAGGCGGTGGCGGCATGTACAACCCTCAGTTAGAGACCTTCCTCCGGGTGGCGGACGCGGGCAGCTTCAATAAGGCGGCGGACGAGCTGTTCATTACGCCGCCCGCGGTCATCAAGCAGATCACATCTCTGGAATCCAGTTTGGATATGCAGCTTTTCATCCGCAGCCACCGGGGCCTTGCGCTGACAGAGACCGGAAAGTCCATCTATCGGGACGCCAAGTACATCATCCAATACTGCAAGGAGGCGGAGATCCGGGCCCGAAACGCCGCGCAGGAGGGGGACCGGGTAATCCGCATCGGCACCTCCCCCATGACGCCGGGGCAGTTCCTGCTGGATCTCTGGCCCCGCATCCACGAATACTGCCCGGATATCAAATTCAAGCTGGTGCCCTATGAGAACACGCCGGAAAATGCCCGGGAGATCCTGAGCCATATGGGGGAGGGCATCGACATCGTGGCCGGCCCCTTCGACCAGCGGGCGCTGCGGGACTGGCAGTGCGACGCGCTGGAGCTGTCCCGGGAGCCGGTGCGGTGCGCGGTATCCGTCTACCACCCCCTGGCCGCCAAGGAACAGCTGACCGCTCAGGACCTGCATGGGGAGAACTTCCTCCTGATCCGCCGGGGGTGGAACCACTATCTGGACCAGATGCGGGACGACCTGTGGCAGGAGCACCCCCAGATCCATATTGTGGACTTTGATTTCCTCAGCATCCATGTGTTCAACCAGTGTGAGAACTCCAATGATATCATGATGACCATTGACAACTGGAAGAACATCCATCCCCTGCTGAAAACCATCCCGGTGGACTGGAGCTATACGATCCCCTTCGGCCTGCTCCACGCGCCCAAGCCCTCTGACACGGTGAAGCGGTTTTTGTCCGCGGTAAAGACGGTGCTGGAGCTGTAAAACCGCCCTTTGGGTGTAAACCTAAATGTATATACTGCGAAACGAATCGGAACTTCTGCTGAGGTTCCGATTTTTTTATAATAGAGCCACAGAACAAAAACAGGAGCGGAGTCCATGCTGAAACAATTTCTTGCCGCCGGCCTGATGGTGCTGGCAATGACCGCCTGCGGGACGCGGGAGATGCCGGAGGCGGTGCCGCCCCCCGAGACGGCGGTTACGGAAGGGACGGATGGAATGAGCCCCTATACCTCCGACACAAAGATCACCGCGGTCATGGACGATCCCGTCTTTGGAGACTGCGGCAGGCTGATCTTTCCGGCAAACAGCGGCTATTACAGCGGCGACACCCTGGGCCAGCTGCGGCTGACCTATTACAGCCACATTGATCCTGACGCGACTGTGGAGATCGCCAATTACTTCCACGACCACGCCCAGGCGGGGGAGACGATTTTCTGCGACATCTACACCGACGAGGAGAAAGCGGCAGACCCAGCCAAGGAGGACACCGGACTGTTTTTCTTCAAGGGGGAGCCGGGGGCGAAGTTCGCCGTCTGCAGCGCGGGAGGCGCCTTTGCCTATGTGGGGGCCATGCACGACAGCTTCCCCCATGCCCTGGAGCTGTCCAAACAGGGCTATAACGCCTTTGCCCTGATCTACCGTCCCGGCGCCCGGACCGCCTGTGAGGATCTGGCCCGGGCCATCACTTTCATCTTTGAACACGCAGGGGAACTGGAGGTGGACACGGACTGCTATTCCCTGTGGGGCGGCAGCACCGGAGCGCGGATGGCGGCGTGGCTGGGCACCTATGGGCCGGCGGCCTTCGGCGGCGCCCTGCCCCGGCCGGGAACGGTGGTCATGCAGTACACCGGGCTGAGCGAATACAGTCCGGAGGACCCGCCCACCTACGTCTGTGTGGGAGACAGCGACGGCATTGCCAGCTGGCGCACCATGCAGCGCCGGCTGGAGGCCATGTCAGCCCTGGGCATCGACACGGAATTCCATGTCTACGAGGGTCTGGGCCACGGCTTCGGCCTTGGGACCGGCACAGCTGCTGAGGGCTGGATCAACGACGCCGTCACATTTTGGGAAAGCCATATGAAATAAGAAGGGGAGAACCTGTATGAACAACTTTATTTTTGAAAATTCCACCAAGGCCATTTTCGGCAAGGGCTGTGTGAAGGAGTATCTGGCCTGTCTGGCCGGACATTACGGCCCCAATGTGCTGCTGGCCTACGGCGGCGGCTCCATCAAGCGCAACGGTGTCTATGATGAGGTGTACGAGATCCTGCGCACCGCCGGCAAGAACATCTATGAGTTCTCCGGCATCATGCCCAATCCCACCTATGCCAAGGTGCAGGAGGGCGCCCAGCTGGCGCGGGAGAATCACATCGACCTGATCCTGGCCGTGGGCGGCGGCTCCGTCATGGACTGCTGCAAGGCTGTGTCTATGGCCGCGGCCTATCCGGGGGACCTGTGGGCGGATTTCTGGGCCAGGCCCGGCGTGGTGGATTTTGAGCCCGTCCCCCTGGGGATCATCGTCACCGTGTCCGGCACCGGCAGCGAGATGAACGGCGGCGCGGTCATCACCAACGAGAAGCTGAAAATCAAGACCGGCCGGGACTACCCCAAGTGCAACGCCAAATTCGCCCTGATGGACCCCACCTACACCTTCAGCGTCCCCGCCTTCCAGATGGTATCCGGCGGCTTTGACACCCTCAGCCATATCATGGAGATCTATTTCAGCCAGCCGGATGAGGAAAATGTTTCCGATGACATCGCCGAGGCGCTGATGCGGGGCGTGATCCGGGACCTGCGGGCGGCCATCCGGGACCGGGAGGACTACACCGCCCGGAGCAATCTGATGTGGGAGGCCACCATGGCGGAGAACCGCATCATCAAGCTGGGCAAAAAGACAGACTTTGAGTGCCACATGATGGAGCATCAGCTGGGAGCCTATCTGGACTGCAACCACGGCGCGGGGCTGGCGGTGCTGCATCCGGTCTACTACCGCCATATCTGCGAGGCGGGCGCGGCCAAGTTTGCCCGCTTTGCCGCCCGTGTCTGGGGGATCGCCCCGGAGGGCAGGACCGAGGCGGAGCTGGCCCACGCCGGCGTGGAGGCCCTGGCGGACTTCATCAAAGAGATCGGCCTGCCCACCACCCTGCGGGAGCTGGGGGTGACGGAGGAGACGCCGCTGAAGGAGATCGCGGACTCCGTGCCGCTGACGCCCGGCGGCTACGGAAAACTGACACATGAGGATGTGCTCCGTATTTTTGAGGACTGCCTGTAAGGCCGTTTAGGCGAAGGCGACATGTCAGGGATGAGACGGCAGGAGGAACGAAACATGCAGAATATCAAGGATAAGGTAGTCATCATCACGGGCGCGTCCTCCGGGATCGGCGCGGAGACGGCAAAGGTGCTTGCCCGGAACGGCGCAAAGGTCGTTCTCTCCGCAAGACGTAAGGAACGGCTGAAAGCGCTTGCCGATGAGATCGGGGAAAACGCGGTTTTCCTTAAGTCGGATGTGTCCAGCCTGGCGGATATGCAGGCGCTGGCCGCACTGGCAAAGGAAAAGTTTGGCAGGGTGGACGCCTTGTTTGCCAACGCCGGAATTATGCCGGCCGGCAATATGTCCCAGATGAAGGTGTCCGACTGGATGGACATGGTGGACATCAACATCAAAGGCGTTTTGAACGCCATGGCCGCGGTCCTGCCCGACTTTACCGCCCGGAAAAGCGGCCACATCGTGGTGACCTCCTCGGTGGCGGGGACAAGGTCCGTTCCGGGCAACGCCGTCTACTCCGGTACAAAGCACTTCGTGCGGGCCATGCTGGACTCCTTCCGCATGGAAGCTGCCGCGGAGGGGACCAATATCCGTACTACGATCATCTATCCAGGCGCGATCAAGACCGAACTGCTCCACACCATTGCCCCCTCAGACATCAAAGCGATGGCGGAAAAATTCTACGAAGAAGTGGGCTTGGCGCCGGACATCATTGCCAACGCCGTGCTGTACGCCCTCTCCCAGCCAGAGAATGTAGACTTGTCTGATCTGGTGGTTCGCCCCAGCAGAGAGGGCTGACGGCCATTGATCCAATAAGGAGAATTGCAATGAAATATCGCATATTAGGGGGCGGCCTGCGGGTCTCCGCCGTGGGCCTGGGCTGTATGGGCTTCAGCCACGGCTATGGCGCCCCCACTGAGCACGGCGAGGCGGTCCGGGCCATCCGCGCCGCCGTTGACATGGGTTATACGCTATTTGACACCGCCGAGGTCTACGGCACCCAGGAGGACCCCCACCAGAATGAAGTCCTGGTGGGCGAGGCGCTGCGGGATATCCGGGACCGGGTCCAAATCGTCAGCAAATTTGGCATCCGCTTCGACATGACCAGCCCGGAGGTCAACAAGCCGCTGATCCCGGACGCCAGGCGGGAAGTGATCCGGGCGTCGGTGGAGGGTTCCCTCAGGCGGCTCCGGACCGATCATATCGACCTGTACTTCCAGCACCGCATGGACCCCGCCACAGAGCCGGAAACGGTGGCCGAGGTGATGGCGGAGCTGATCCGGGAGGGGAAGATCCTCCACTGGGGCATCTCGGAGGCCAACGAGGAATATCTCCGCCGTGCCCACGCGGTCTGCCCGGTGACAGCGGTGGAGAACCGCTATTCCATGATGGCCCGCCACTATGAGCGCCTGTTCCCTGTGCTGGAAGAACTGGGCGTGGGCCTGGTGGCGTTCTCTCCCATGGCCAACGGCCTGCTGACCGGCGTATATGGAAAGGATGCGCAGTTCGACAAAAAATGCGATTACCGCAGCAATATGCCCCAGTTCACCCCGGAGGCGGCGGAACAGAACCGGGAGCTTTTAACGCTGCTGCGTACCATGGCCCAGGAGAAAAACGCTACCCCCGCCCAGATCTCCCTGGCCTGGATGCTGTGCAAGAAGCCCTGGATCGTCCCCATCCCCGGCACCCGGAGGCCGGAGCGGCTGCGGGAGAACACCGGGGCAGCGGATATGATGCTGTCGCCGCAGGAAGTGGAGACACTGGACGCGATTTTGGAGACGATCCCGATGTCCGCCGTATACGGCGGCGCGAAGATCGTCGGCAAACCATAAGCAAATGATTTGAGGAGGCTTTATCATGAGAAAAGATTTTGGAAAAAAGACCTGGTTTTATCCCCTGCCCGTGCTGATCGTGGGCAGCTACGATGAGAACGGGAAGGCGGATGCCATGAACGCCGCCTGGGGCGGCATCTACGACCGGGATCATGTAATCCTCTGCCTCAGCGCCGGCCACAAGACCACGAAGAACATCCGGGCAAAGGGCACCTTCACCGTCAGCTTCGCGGACGCCGTCCATGTGGCGGAGGCGGACTATGTGGGCCTGGTCTCCGCCAACGATGTGGCAGACAAGCTGGAAAAGGCAGGCTTCCACACCACGCCAGGCCGGTTCGTGGACGCCCCCATCATCGATGAGCTGCCCATGACCCTGGAGTGCAGGCTGGTGAAGTTCAATGAGGACGGCAATATCATCGGCGAGATCGTCAATGTCAGCGCCGACGAAAAAATCCTGGACGCGGACGGCGTCATCGACCCGGCAAAGCTGGAGGCCATCTCCTTTGATCCCGTTCATAACGCATACTTGAAGCTGGGAGAAAAGGTGGGCAACGCGTTCCGGGACGGCGGAAAGCTGAAGTGACCGCGCTTATCAAAATCATACGGTAAAGGAGCAAAACAACATGGAATATATCACTTTGAACAACGGTATCCAAATGCCTATGGCGGGCATCGGCACCTTTCTGCTGACCCCGGACGAGGCGGAGACCGCCGTTCTCAGCGCCCTGAAGGGCGGCTATCGGCTGATCGACACCGCCAATGCCTATGTCAACGAGAAGGCCGTGGGGCGGGCCATGAAGAAGTCCGGCGTTCCTCGGGAGGAAATCTTTCTGGAGACCAAGCTGTGGCCCAGCTTTTATGAGCAGTCCGATGCGGTGGAAAAGACGCTGGAGCGGCTGGGCACCGACTATATCGACCTGCTGCTGATCCACCAGCCCGCCGGAAACTACATCGCGGGCTACCGTCAAATGGAGGCGGCGTACAAAGCCGGGAAGGTCAGGGCCATTGGCGTGTCCAATTTCACCCAGGCGCAGATCCAGGAGATTTTGAACATTTGCGAGGTAAAGCCCGCGGTGCTGCAGACCGAGGTCCACCCCTATTCTCAGGAGCAGGAACTGAAAGCATTCCTGACAAAAGAGGAAATCGTCATACAGGCATGGTACCCTTTGGGCCATGGCGACAAGGCACTGATCCAGGAGCCGCTGTTCGCCCAGATGGCTGAAAAATACGGCAAGAGCAGCGCCCAGATCATCCTGCGTTGGCACATTCAGGCGGGCAATATCGTCATCCCCGGCTCTAAGAACCCCGCCCACATCAAGGACAACTTCGCCCTGTTCGACTTCCGCCTGAGCGATGAGGAAATGGCCGGGATCGCCGCCATGGATCGGAAAAAGCGGTACTATACCAGCACGCCGGAGCTGCTGAAGCGTTACGCGTCTATGATCCCCCCGGTGGATGCGCAGAAATAATGCCTTTTGGGCATGGAATGCCCCTGCGAAACAGGTATTCGACATACGATGAGACACCGGTTATACTGAACAAAGGAGAATCGCCATGAAAAAAATTCACCGTGCTGCCGCTCTGGCGCTGACCGCCGCCATGAGCCTGACTCTGCTGGCCGGCTGCGGCAGCAGCAATGCCAACACTTCCCAAAACACCGATCCGGCCCCGGCGGAGGAGACCGGCGCCGCCGTCAGCTCTGACGCCCTGGTCATCGCCGAGCAGGGGATGTTCTCCGCCGGCGGTACGGTCATCACCTCTGACGGCACCTTTGACGTGTCTAACTACTATACATCCCGGGAGGGCTCCACCTCCGATGTGGACCACGCCAATGTGTTCTATCAGATCCCGGAGGAGGACACCGGCCTTCCCATGGTGTTCCTCCACGGCTACGGCCAGTCCCGCATGGGCTGGATGACCACCCCGGACGGCCGGGAGGGCTGGTCCGACCTGTTTTTGAAGATGGGCCACAGCGTGTTCCTCATCGACCAGCCCCGCCGGGGCGAGGCCGGACAGACCTCCGTGGCGGGCACCATGACCACCGAGCCCTCCGACCAGACCTGGTACACCCAGTTCCGCATCGGCACCTATCTCAACGATGAATTTACCTACAACGAGGGCTCCCAGTTCCCCCAGGGGGAGGACGTGCTGGACCAGTTCTTCCGCCAGATGACCCCGGACACCGGCATGGATAACGCTGGCGGCGACCAGAACATCGACAACACCGTGGTGGCCCAGGCCGTGGCGGCCACCATTGACGAGGTCTATGAGAAGACCGGCAAGGACTCCATCCTGGTGACCCACTCCCAGGGCGGCATGCCCGGCTGGGAGACCGCCCGGTACACCGACCACATCGCCGCCATCGTGGCCATCGAGCCGGGCATGGCTCCCATGGTGGACAGCGAGGACTACAACGCCCTGCTGGAAAAGAACATCCCGGTCACCTTCTACTACGGCGACTATATCGGCGAGGAATTCACCGACGTCCCGGCGGCCGCCATGTGGGGCATGATGGCCTCCAGCGCCGACAGCTTCACCGAGGCGTATACCGCCGCCGGCGGCATCAGCACCATCGTACACCTGCCGGACGAGGGCATTACCGGCAACTCCCACTTCATGTTCCAGGAGCTGAACAACGATGTGATCGCGGAGCATGTGGAGGCGTGGATCCGGGAAAACGTGAAGTAAGGGAAACCCATCCCATTTGATTGGAGGCACTATCAATGAGAACTTTCAAGCAGTTTTTGGCTTTGGCACTGGCTGGAACGATGCTTTTCGCGCTGGCGGCCTGCGGCGGTCAGCAGGACACCCAGCAGCCTGCCCAGAGCCAGGAGACACAGGAGCCGGCCAATACCCAGCCGGAGACGGCTCAGCCCGAAGCGCCCGATGCTCCCGGGGAGACCGGGGGCGGCAAGACCCTGGTGGTCTACTACTCCGCCACCGGCAGCACCCAGGCCGTGGCCGGGTATATCGCAAACGCCACCGGCGGCGACCTGTTTGAGATCGTCCCGGCGGAGCCCTACACCTCCGGCGACCTGAACTGGACGGACGCCGACAGCCGGGTCAGCCGGGAGCATGACGACGAGTCCCTGCGGGCCGTGGAGCTGACGTCCGCCGCCGTGGACAACTGGGATGACTACGACACCGTGTTCATCGGCTACCCCATCTGGTGGGGCATCGCCGCCTGGCCAACCAGCAGCTTTGTGGCCGCCAACGACTTTTCCGGCAAGACGGTCATCCCCTTCTGCACCTCATCCTCCTCCGGCCTGGGGGAGAGCGGCGAGCTGCTGGCGGAGCTGGCGGGGACCGGCGACTGGCAGGAGGGCCAGCGGTTCCGCAGCAGCGTCAGCGAGGCGGATGTTGTGGACTGGGTCAGCGGCCTGGGACTTGCCAATTGAAACTGACGCGGGGGGCGCGCCGTGACCGGCAGTGACTCCCCGCGCATTTGGAGGAATCCATGTGAAAGGCGGGAAACATGTGAATCTGCTGACGTTTGTCCTGGCGGCAAGCCTGCTGCTGTCCGCCTGCGGCGGGGGCACATCGGGTGGAGCGGCTGCCCCCGCCACGGAAGATCTGCCGCAGGCGGCTCCGGACGCGGCGGAAGGCCGGCCGGCCTCCACGGTTCAGACCGGGCTGATCGCGGAACAAATCCTGGATGGCGCCGATGGAGAGATCCATTACAGCTATGATCTCCCGGAGAGCTATGACAGCACCCGGGACTATCCCCTGATGATGGTCATGCCGGGCTACGACATGATGTGGTTTGGCGAGGACTCCTCCGGCAGCAACCTGAACTGGACGGGCTTCCGGGCCTGGACGGAGCTGGACGAGGACATGATCGTGGTCTCCGCCCAGCTCACCGACTGGGGCGAGAAGTCCGCCCGGCAGGCCATTGAACTGACGGAATACTTTATTGACAATTTCGCCGTGGACCAGAGCCGGGTCTACGCTGCCGGATAAGGCTCATGAATACGCAGACCAGAGCGTAACCGACGATGATCGCCAGGGCGCACATGCCCAGGGAAAAGCCGGAGCCCAGAATGCCGCCGATCATCAAAGCGGGTACACAGATCATGGAGCCGATCCAAACCATGGTGATGGAGCCCCAGCTTTGCCGCTCATGTTCCTTGATCTCAAATCCTGATGTTTTCTTCATAAATCAGCTCTCCTTTCAGAACCGGCGCCATCAAATGCCGATTTTGTTGTCTTATTGTAAAATAGGGAAAGGAGATTTTCATTATTTAATCGGCTAAAGTTGAAAACCGTCTCATTGTCCATGTGGACAATGAGACGGTTTGATCAAGCGCTGCCTGATCAGTCTGAAGGGCCGGCGGCATGGAGGAGCCGCCGGAGCCCCAAAGCATACATCAGCTCCTGAGAGCTGGGCATATCGCCCGCCCGGAAGCCCAGGATGTCGCTGGTTTTCTGAAGGCGGTACTTGACCGTGTTCTTATGGACAAAGAGCGCCGCCGCGGTTTCCGTGACATTGGAGCGTTCGTCCAGGAAATAGACGGCCAAGGTGTCGAGGATGTCCGCGCCGTCCCGTCCCGGAGAGACCCTTTGCAGCAGGGACATATACGGCGCAATGCCGCTCTCTCCCCTTGCCGCCGCCTGCCGGCACTCCTTCACGAACAGGATCTCCGGAAGCGTGAAAAATCTGCGCTTGGGAAAAACGGCGGAGGCGTCGGCCACGTATTCCTGGTTCGTCAGATACGCGTTCTTCACATCAGACGTCTGCTGCAGGCCGTGGCACCTGGTCAGCACCGCCGGGATCTGGTTCGCGCCGCAGAAGTCCGCTAGCGCATGGGCCCAGGCGTCCGCGTGGTGGAGCGTACTGGGGCCGACGGGGAAGATCAGGATATCGCCCTCATAGCACTCGCAGATGCTGACACTGGCGTATTGGCTGGAAAGCGCCCTGACCTCGCCGAGCCAGCGGGACAGTGATCCGCCGCCCTGGTTATGGAGGATCCACATGTCGCTCAGCGCGGCTACGTCGATCCTGTAAATATCCGCCAGACGGCGCATTTTGATGGGCTCATCCTGGATGATGGCGCGGACAAGCTCCAGGACCGCAATGTGGTCGTGTTCCTTCCCCCAGAGGTTCATGGCAAGGCGGACACCTTCCACCGTCTGCTTCCAAAGGGGCTGCTCGATGCGCCTGCCCTCTGAAAAGACCACCAGGGTCATGTTGCTGGAGATGTCTGAGGGAAGCTCCTACCGGTATACCCAGGTGGGCTGGAGCCCGCCGCCCTCCAGGAGGGTGTCGCTGTCCGCGTAAAGGGCCGCTTTCTGTTTATCTGAATTTCAGTTCTGGACAGATGTATCTCTGGTTTGAGAAGGGCCGCTGGTTTGTGACGGCAAAGAGGCAGTGGATTCACAAAAACTTCATCCGGTGTTTTCAGTTTGGCAAACACTTCCCCCTTTGGATCTGGTATTCTTTGTATCGTCAGGAAGACAACAGGACGACACGATAGCACTTTTCTCTCCTCTCTCTTTTTTGCCGGGGGCCCGCCGGGAAGCGGGCTCCCCGAACCAAACATCCCGGAATCCGCTTCGGCGGGTTTCGTTATGGCCGCCCGCAAGGGCGGCTTTTTTTGTGATGTGCCGTATGACAGTTTACCAAAAACACTAGGCCGGCCATGGATGGAATTGCTTTTTTCCCGTGCTTCCGCTACAATGGGGAACGCAAGTCCATAGCACAGCCGCTTCGGATATTCGGAAGCGGCGGGAAGCAACATCAGAAAGCGAGGAACCTATGAATCAAAAAGAAATCGCGGAGCTGCGCCGCCGCTGGCGGCCGGAGAAAAGCGCCGTCAGCCGCATTTACGGCTGCTTTGTCAACAGCAGCCATGAGATCGTCTCCGACCTGGACGAATCCCTGGGCATGATGCCCCAGGAGGAGGCGGAAAAGTATCTGGGGCTGTTGAAAAAAGCCCTGTCCGGCACCCTGGGCAAGAACCTGATCGACATCGTGTTTTCCACCCAGCAGGTCATGGACAGCGAGGAGCACCGGCTCCTCTCCGCCCTGCGCGCCTCCGGGCTCAAGGACGGGCGGGCCCGGCAGGCGTTTTACCAAAAGGTTATTGACGCGCTGGATATGGGGGATGACAACTACTTACTGCTGCTGGCCCATGACGCATACGACGTCCCCCGCCGGGGAAAGGATGACGAGGTGCAGGCGGACGCCTCCGACGAGGTGTTTTCCTATATCGTCTGCTGCGTATGCCCGGTGAAGGCGGGCAAGGTGCAGCTGGGGTATTTCCCTGGCGACAACGAATTTCACTGCTCCATCGCTCAGACCGTCTCCGCACCGGAACTGGGCTTCCTGTTCCCCGCCTTTGACGACCGGGCGGCCAACATCTATAACGCCCTGTTCTATTCCCGCAAATCGGGAGAGCTCCACCAGGAATTTATCGACGCCGTATTTCATACAGACCCGCCCATGTCCGCCGCGGAGCAGCGGGAGGCGTTTGAGTCGGCCCTGCGGGACACCCTGGACTGCAGCCTGGAGCTCGTGCAGGCAGTCCACGGGCAGCTGCGGGAGAAAATCGAGGCCCACAAGGAGAGCAAGAGCCCGGAGCCGCTGGAAGTGACTGTCCAGGAGGTGGGCCAGATCCTCCAAAGCTGCGGCGTTCCGGAGGAACAGGCTGCGGCGTTCCAGGAGCAGTGTGGGGAGCGGTTTGGGCCGGGGGCCGCGCTGAACCCCGTCAATCTGATCGACCCCAGCCGCTTTGAGGTCAAGGCGGGGGCCGCCGCCATCTCCGTTCCGCCGGAGGCTGGCTATCTGGTGGAGATGCGGGTCATCGACGGCCGGAAGTATCTCATGATCCCCGCGGAAGAGGATGTGGAGGTCAACGGGCTGCCGGTGACCGCTCCGAACAGCGCGGACCTCTGACCGCCGGCTGCTGGACGTTCCGGCTCACAGGAGCATCGGCGGCGTCAACGCCCTGGGCGGTTTGAAGGATGCCTTGCGCTCCCTGGGGGTGAACGAGGTGGTGGAGGACATGGACATGGACCAGAACACCAACAAGCAGGTGCGCGACGCCATCCGCGCCATCAGCCGGGAGCGCCCAGGCTGGTGTTCAGCGCCGGAAAAAATATCCGCGCGGCGGCTGGAGACAAACAGGTGCGCCGGAAGCTGGCAAAGTGCCTGCGGGACAGCTTCCGATGGCAGGAATCGGAGTTGGTCCAGTTCTATGACGATTTCCTTCCGTACAGCTTTTTCTTCCGGGAAATTCGGAACGGTCAGCCAGGCATCTGCGGCGGCCTGATCCTTTACGGTCAGGAAGATATGTCCACAGCGCACTATTCCGTTCACACCCGAAATTCATTTATCGCTCAAAAGAACGGGGTACTTTATGAATCAGACATTTGATATGCAGGATTTCGCAGCGGCGGCAGGCGGCGACAAGGAACATATGCTGGGAAAATTCCTCTATTTCTCCCTGGCCAATCTTCTGGTGGAGAAGAATGCGCTCTCTCAGCTGTGCAAGGATATGGACATCCCCTATTCCGGCGGGGAGCGCCTGTCGGTGTCCGACGCCTTCCGCGGCGCCACCGGGGATATCCGGGAGCGCATCCCGGTCACGGCCAATGGGCAGACCAATATCTATCTGGCCTACTGCCGGGACAACAAGCGCACGGCCAGCGTGCTCTCCCGGGAACTGGTGAAGGAGACGCTGAACCAGCAGACCAATCACTATGAGAAGCTGGCCAACATCAGCTATGACAAGGCCGACGGCGCCAAGCGGCGCTATGAGCAGGTACTGCGCCAGGAGCTGGCCGGCCTGGACGATGAGTTCTCCACGCTGAAATTCATGGCGCAGGAGCTTCAGACCAGGGCAAACAATATCCGGCTCCAGAAAAAGCCGCGCCGGGAAAAAATCGATCAGACAGAAATTGGTTTATTTCAAGCGGCATGATGAATCATCAAACGCGGGGAGGAAAAACCTCCCCGCGTTTTGCTGTTATATGTTTATGGAGGCCTGCTGGTGAAGATGCGTCCAGCTGTCGCATATGGGAGAAAAATGAGCTTCGCAGTCGGCCTGGGCCTGCCGCAGGGCCTCCTTGGCGGAGCAGACGCCCAGGACCGCCTTCTGGATATGGGAGGCCAGAATATCCTCCAGCTGCAGTTCGCTGAAATTGCTGTAATAATTACTGCTCCCCCGGCGCTGGGCGCTGGAAAAGCTGCGGCGGGCGGCGGACAGCCAGGGGTATTTCTCATGGATGTCCCGGTTGCTGTAGGCGGAGATGCAGGGGGACAGGCCGCCCAGCATGGTGAATACCGGCGCCACCAGGTCGGAATACAGCCAGGAGAGAAAGGCGCAGGCGGTCTCCGGATGGGCGCAGTCCCGGGTGATGCCCACCACGCCGCCGCCCAGCAGCGGCATCCCGCCCGGGACCTGGGAAAAGCCCAGCTTGCCGGCGATGCTGGACATCTTCAGATTCAGGATATGGGAGGCGTAGTTGATGAACACCACCGTCATGGCGGCGGAGCCGTCGGCAAAGCCCTCCAGCACGTTTTTCCAGACATCGTACACGGTGCTGTCGGAATAGGCGTAAGTCTCCTGGTAATTCTGCAGGGCCGCCAGGGCCTCCGGGGTGTCCAGGGTGACGCGGCCCTGCTCGTCCAGCAGGCGGCCGCCGGCCTCGAAGAGGCGGGGCATGAACTCACTGGGGCTCACCACCACGTTGCCGATAGCCACTGTGGAGCCATACTGGATGGGGGAGGCGGCGTTGCGGCTGCGGGTGAAAAAGCCGGCCACCTGGTTGTAGTCCGCAAAGGTCTTGGGGACGGTCAGCTCCTTTCGGAACATTTCAAAAAACATCCGCTTGTAGGTGGGGTCCGTGAACAAATCCTTCCGGTAAAACAGCAGCTGCGTACTGGGGTCATAGGGGACGCAGTACCGGATGCCCCGGGCGGAGGTGTAGTTCTCCCGCATTTCAGGGACTACATAAGAAAGAAGGCCGTCCCAGTCAAAGCTGATCTCATCCAATGGGCGGAAGATATTCTCCGCCAGCTCGTCCATCCAGGCCACGTCCATGCGGATCAGGTCATACCGGCTGCGGGCCGGCGTCTGGATCACGTCGTACACATCCCGCAGGGAGGGCAGCACGGTCATCTCCAGGTGGATGCCGGTGCTTTTCTCCAAATGGGGCAGCAGGCGGGAGAGGGCCATGGTGGAGGGGGAGGCCATCGTCAGCATGCGCAGGCACTGCTCTGTCAGACACGGCGCCGCGGGCATGGCCCGGAAGCCGCTGTTGGGCAGATAGAGCTGCCCCGGCAGGGGCTTTTCCTGTTCCAGCCGCTCCAGCAGCCGCTTGACGATCTTGTGGGCCAGGCGCTTGTGATCCAGCTCGTAGGCCGGGGTATTGGGATCCGTCACGGCGGAGCGGGCGGCCACGGTGATCAGCTTCGGCAGGGGGCGGCGGCTGGCGTAGGCGCAGGCCGCCCGGACCGCCTCCTCCCGGCGCCGGTCACTGCACACGATGCATGCATAGGGCGGATCCGTTTCAAACAGCTCAAAGGCCCGCAGCTCGATTTGGTGGTCCGGGCAGTCCAAAAAGGTGGCGGCGCCGTCCTCCCCGCCGTATACAGACCGGAAGCCCCGGAGAAACAGGGCGGTATCGCCCCGTCCGGCGTGATCGGTAAAGACCCCCACACGGGCGGGGGCAAAACGCTGAAGCTGGCGGGCGATGTCCCGGCCGGCCTGCTCCGGGTCGAAACCGGCGTACATCACATCCCTGGCGGCGGGGCCGCTCCGCTGGAGGAACACCATGGGCAGGTCCTTGGCCCCGGCGCGGTAAAAGGTCACGGCGTCCGGCAGGCAGGAGCTGCTGATGACAGCGCACACGCGGGCGTTGAGCGCGTCGGTCAGCAATGCCTTTTCCGTGGTTTCCAGGGAGCGGGTGGAGTAGAGCTGGACCGCATAGCCGTGCTGCACGAACTCGCTTTGAAACACCTCGTACATGGCGGCATACCGCTCGTCCTCGATGCTGGGGAGCAGCACGGCGATGGCCTTGTCCCGTCCGCCCTGCCGCAGGCTCTGGGCCTTGGTATTGACCTTGTATCCCAGCTTTTCCGCCGCCTGCCAGACCAGACGGATCTTCTCCACGCTGACATTGCCCCGGCCGTTGATGACGTTGGAGACGGTGCCGTGAGAGACGCCTGCCTCTCTGGCGATATCTTTGATGGTCGGCATATCGGTCCCTCCTTTTTTGCTCCATTGTACTATGCCGGATGGATTTTTGGCAAGCCGAAATTCAATTTATTCTAAAATCAATCGTAAAATTGCACATAGAAATTGCATATATTATAGACGTATTGTTAAAAGAAACGAAAACATGGGCGAAAATTCCGAAAAATAAATTGACACGTTCCAAAAATAATGGTATGGTACATGCAAAGGGAGAGATCCCCTGCCAAAATAAAATAATAAAGGAGATGTGCCACATGAAGAAGTTTTTGAGTCTTGCGCTCGCACTGATGATGCTCCTGTCCCTGGCCGCCTGCGGCGGGCAGGAAGAGGAGACCACCCCACCCGCGGACAGCGGCACACAGCAGGAAACGCCCGCCCAGACCGGCGGCAAGCTGGTGGTCTATTCCGCCTTGAATGAGGACAACACGATCGCCATTGCGGACCAGTTCAAGGCGGACACCGGCATCGAGATTGAGTACATCTCCCTGGGCGGCGGCGACGCCGTGGCCCGTGTGCAGGCCGAGATGGGCAACCCCAAGGCGGACTTCCTGGTGGGCGGCTCCGTGGACCTGTACGGCTCCCTGGCGGACGCCGGGGCCTTTGAAGCTTACGACTCTCCCAACAACGACGATCTGGATGCGCGCTTCAACGATCCCAACCACTTCTGGCAGGGCTGGTACATGGGCGTTCTGAGCATTATCGTCAACGAGGACCGCTTTGAAAAGGAGCTGGCGCCCAAGGGCGTTGCACTGCCGGAGACCTGGGACGACCTGCTGGATCCCGCCTATAAGGACGTATTCGTCTGGGCCAATCCCACCACCGCCGGCGGTGCGTATATCGCCACCGCCTGCCAGATCTTCCGGCTGGGCGAGGACGGCGCCTGGGAGTATCTGAAGGAGCTGGATCAGAACGTCCACCACTATTACAAGGGCGCCGGCGATGTCATCAGCCCTGTTGCCACCGGCGAGTTTATCGCCTCCATCGCCTGGGCGCATGACAGCTTCAAGACCCAACAGGAGGGCTATCCCCTGAAGCTCATCATCCCCCGGCAGACCGCCTATGAGATCGGCGGCGCCGCCATCATCAAGGGCGGCCCCAACACCGAAAACGCCAAGGTGTTCATGGACTGGCTGCTGACCAAGGAGGCCCAGGAGCTGAGCGTTGCCACCTCCTACCGCTACCCCGTCCGGGACGATGTGGCCGCCCCCGCCGGCCTGCCCTCCCTGAGCGAAGTGGATCTGGTGGACTATGACCGCGACCAGGCCGCCTCCATGAAGGAAGCCGTTCTGGAGAAGTTCGAGGCTGAGATTACCGCAAACCGTTCCTGACAGCCCCTCTGAAGAAACGCCGGGACCGCCTGCCGCACAGGCAGCAGGCGGTCCCTTTCTCTAACCAAATGAAATGAAAGGAGTGGTCCCAATGGCTGCCGGAGCTTCCGTCAGGGAATCCGCGAAAGAGATGAAGCGGCTGAAAAACGAGCCGCTGCTTCTGCTGGCTATTATCGTGATCATTTTGTTTGTCGGATTTTTTGTGGTGTATCCGGTGCTGCGGGTCATCACGTTCCCCGATATCCAGGACTACCTGCAATTGTTCACAAAGGCCAGGTGGTTCAAGGCTGTGAAAAACAGCCTGTTCATGACGCTGATCTCCACGCTGTCCTGCACCGCCGTGGCGTTCCTCTTCGCCTATGTGATCGCCCGGCTGGACGTGCCCTGCAAGGGCCTGTTCCGCTTTGTGACGCTGCTGCCCATCGTGTCGCCGCCCTTTATCGTGGCGCTGAGCTATATCCTGCTCTTCGGCGTCCAGGGCATCGTCACCAAGCAGCTGCTGGGCCTCCAGGTGGATATTTACGGCCGCCTGGGCCTTTGGATCGTGCAGACCGTCACCTTTTTCCCCTATGCCTACTCGGTCATATACGGCGTGATCCGCTCCATCTCCACCAACCTGGAATACGCCGCATACAATATGGGCGCCACCCGCTGGCAGGTGTTCCGGGACGTGTTCTGGCCCCTGTGCCGCCCCGGCGTGGCCGGCGGCGCGCTGGTGGCGGCCATCAACGTCCTGACGGATTTCGGCAATCCCCAGATGATCGGCGGCGACCTGGCGCTGCTGCCCACGGAGGCCTATATGCAGATCTCCGGCTGGTATGACATGAAGACCGCCTCAGTCCTGGCGGTGGCGCTGCTGATCCCCGCCGTGGTGCTGTTTTTGGTGAACCGCTTCTGGGTGGGCAAGCGCTCCTATGTCACCATCACCGGCAAGGAGATCTCCCTGAATCCCTTTCCCCTGCCCAAGTGGGTGAAATGGGGATTGTTCAGCCTGACCATGCTGATCTCCCTGTTTATCCTGCTGGTCTACGGCACGCTGGTCTATGGCGCCTTCACCAGGGCGTGGGGCTATGACTGGTCCCTGACGCTGGAAAACTTCCAGTATGTGTTCCAGAAGGGACGCCAGATCTGGAACTCTATCCGCTACGCCTTTATGGCCTCCCTGGGCGCCGCGTTTTTGGCCATGGTGCTGGCCTATATCGTCCAGAAAAAGCAGGTGGGCATCAACAAGTTCCTGGATTTCCTGGCGATCCTGCCCGGCGCCATCCCCGGCATGTTCCTGGGCATCGGCTTTGTCCTGGCCTTCAACAGCAAGCCCCTGGAGCTGACAGGCACCTCCGCCATCATGGTGCTGGCGCTGCTGTTCTGGAACATCCCCACCTGCTACAGCTCCGCCACCGCGGGCCTGCAGCAGATCAGCGCGTCGGTGGAGGATGCCGCCCTGAACCTGGGCGCCAACAGCTTCCGCTCCTTCAAGGACGTGATCATCCCCCTGCTGAAGGCGCCGTTCCTGTCGGGCTTTGTGCTGGCCTTCCTGCGGTCCGTGACCTGTCTCAGCGTGGTGATCTTCCTCTACGCCCCGGCCACCACCGTCGGCACGATCTCGGTGATGGTGCTGGTGCAGAGCGGCCAGTGGGGCGAGGCGGCGGCCTTTACCACCGTCCTGATCACCATTGCGTTCACCGTTTTGCGCCTGGCCCAGTGGATTTTGGGCAAGCAGGGAATCAAGCTGGAATTGTGATAGGAGGCGAGCAGTATGGATGCTTATATTGAATTCAAAAACGTCGTCAAACGGTTCGACGACTTCGTGGCCCTGGACCATGTCTCCCTGCAGATCCCCAAGGGCGCCTTTGTCACGCTGCTGGGCCCCTCCGGCTGCGGCAAGACCACCCTGATGCGCCAGCTGGCCGGCTTTTCGGAGCCGGAGGAGGGCGACGTCCTGGTAAACGGCAAGCGGATGAACGGGCTGCCGCCCTTCAAGCGCAACACGCCCCTGGTGTTCCAGGAGTACGCCCTGTTCCCCCACATGACGGTGTATGAGAATATCTCCTACGGCCTGCGGCTGCAAAAGCTGCCCAAGGAGGAGATCGACAAACGGGTGGCCGATATGTTGGAGATGTTCAATCTGGTGGGGCTGGAAAACCGGTTTCCCAAGCAGATGTCCGGCGGCCAGCAGCAGCGGGTGGCGTTTGCCCGGGCCCTGGTCATGGGACAGGAGATTTTGCTGCTGGATGAGCCGCTCAGCAACCTGGACGCCAAGCTGCGGGTAGAGGTTCGGACAGAGCTGCGCCAGATCCAGCAGAAGCTGGGGATCACCACGATCTACGTCACCCACGACCAGGACGAGGCCCTGTCCATGTCCGATATCATCGCCGTTATGCGGAAGGGCCGCATCGAGCAGGTGGGCTCCCCCTGGGAGATCTATTTCCGCCCCGTCAACCGCTTTGTGGCGGATTTCGTGGGGACGGTCAACTTCCTGGAGGGCAGGGCCCGCTCCGTGGCAGACGGCGTGCTGGCAGTGGACTATGCCGGCATGGCGCTGCAGGTCCCCACGCAGACGCCGGCTGCCGCCGGGGATGTCGTCACCCTGGTGGTGCGCCCGGAGTGCATCCGGATAGCCGCGCCGGAAGAGGACGTCCCCGCAGGCGCGGTCCTGGACGGGATGATCGAAAACTACAGCTTTCTGGGCCGCATGATCCGCTATTGGGTGCGGGTCGGTGACGCGTCGTTCATCATTGACGACGCCAACGTGGATCTGACTGGCGCGCGGACCGGCCCCGTGAAGCTCTGCCTGGACACCCACAAGCTCCATGTGTTAAAGGACGGTGGTGCCCATGCTGACGGTTGACTTCATCAATGTCGGTTATGGCGACGCGATTTTGATTCGGGACAAAGCGGCCCCCTTTACCATGCTGGTGGACTGCGGCGACATCACGGTGGGCGACGGCGGCCCCGGCTCCCGCCGCGTCTCCGCCGCAAACTTTCTGGCGGAGGAGGGGATCGACCGCCTGGATCTGCTGGTTTTGACCCATCTCCACCGGGATCACAGCGGCGGGCTGCTCCAGGTCCTGGAACAGGTCTCCGTCCGTACGTTCTGGACGGGGTACCTGCCGCCGGAGGAGGTCTGGGGAGGCCGCGTGGAAGTCCCCGCCCACTTTTCGGCCGGCGCCCGCTGCCTGCTGGAGTCCATGGACATTTACCTTCAGGCGCTGGAGCTGCTCCGGGAGCGGGGCACGGCGATCCGCCCCATGCGAGACAGCGGCGAGAGCTTTCAGCTGACGCCCCGGCTCCGGGCGGAGGTATATCTGGAAGCCGAAAGTCTGCACCGCCGCCAGGCGGAGATCTGGCGGGATGTTCTGGAGGGCTGCCCGGACGGCGCCGCTCTGGACGAATTGGACCGGTTCATCAACAACACCAGCATCCGCCTGCGGCTGGACTGCGGCGGAAAGACCGTGGAGCTTCCGGGGGATGTATACGCCGCCTGCTGGGAGCGGCACCGTCTCTCCCCCTGCGATATCGTCAAGCTGCCCCATCACGGCCACAGGGACTCCATGACGCCCCGGCTTCTGGAGATGCTGAAACCGCGGTACGCGGTGATCTCCGTCTCCAATTCCCGCACCGATGACTGCCCCAGCAAAACGGTTCTGGAGCTGCTGCGCCGGCAGGGCTGTCCGCTGTTCATCACCGATGCGGCGTGCCGTCCCGGACTCGCAGAGCAAGCCCACCGGGCGGTCCGGTTTTCTGTCGATGGGGAGGGGCGGATCAAACAGGAATACGTCCATTAAAAGCGGACCGGTGGAAATGGGATGCGCAGACATCGAATCCTGCTGCGATCAACCGCTTACGAAAGGAGTACACACGATGAAGCGGACAGGATCTTTCCTGCTCTCCTGCATGGCCCTTTTATCCATTTGCCTGGTCCCCGCCTCGGCCGCAGAGGATTCCGCCTCGGAGGCATACCGCGATCTGGCAGAGTATTGGGCGCCGACGATCTACCAGGATGTCAATGAATCCTACCATGTGAGAACCGATTTTCCCACACGCTTTGACTATGATGGTGATTGGCGCGGCGATAACAATTGGGAAAATCTGCTGAATTACGAGGAAAACCCCTCCGCCTATTTCTCTGTACGGGAGACGCTGACCCATTACTTTATTGAATACGATTTCTATTATCCAAGAGACGACGGCCCGGTCAGCCTGGAAAAGCATGAGAATGACTTGGAGGGCTGTATCCTTGCGATTCGGAAAGATGATTCCGAATTTGGGACGCTGCAGCTGATGGAAACACAGGCCCACAATCATTGGTATCAGTATTCCAACGACGGCGCTATCTCCTCCGGAAGCGACGATATCGACGGCGGAATTTTGCTGGATGGATACAGGCCGTGCATTTACATTTCCGCAAACGGGATCGGCACGGATGCGGGCCATGGGGTCAAAGCATATGATGGGCGCGCGGCGAACGGCGGAGACGGTATCATCTTCCGTTTTGTGAATGGGACATCCGTCATGCCTGCTGATACCTCCGGCAGCTACACCCATGCCTATGATTATGCGCTTGTGCCCATGGATGAGCTGTGGGACCGGCGTTATGATGTTGGCGGGTCCGGACACACCTATAACGACTGGGGCCATTTTCATGGCGACACCTATACAGACAGCTCCTGCACCCTGCCCTGGATCAAGGACGACCCGGATGACGGGCCCCTGTATGACGGCGTTTACTGGTCTGATCCGGCCTTCTTTATTGACACCCACTTGAATGGCCTTGGCGAATTCTCACATGAGTATCTCTTCAATCCGTACTATACACACAAAATCACGGTTGTGGATATCATGAGCTGTGCCAACAAGGACTCTTTCAACGATGAGAGCGATATCTACATGAAGATCTCCGTGGACGGCCTGATCTATATTGATCAAAACCACTGGAAAGACAACCAAGCGCCCAAAAATGTGAAAAAATCAGTGTTTTTGGGCAAGGAGCAGGCGGAATTTGGCGATGAGTATTCGGAACCCTTCAACACCATTTATTTTGCCCGCCAGGACAATACGGAGGTAAAGATCGAGGTTTTGGACAAGGACGGGACCTCCGGAGACGATACGATGGGCACCTTGACTGCGACGCCTGCGCCGGGAGAGACTGTTGTGTGGACAGACCAGCCTACCTCGACCGGGGAAGCACGGGTATCCGCTATCGTGGAAGCCCGATAATCGCCCCCGGCCCTCTTCGCTGTCCAATTTGTTTGACAATCCTACATTTTAGCGCCGGGGGTGTTCAAAAGCGCAGTTAAAGGAAGTCAAAGAGTGAAAACAGGACAGTACAGCCTGAACAGCACCCCATTTGTTAGACAGTATGATATACTGGTAACAAGTGGGGTGTTTCATTATGCCAAAGGGAGTACCGAACAAAAGATATACACCAGAATTTAAGCAACAGGTTGTAGAAACCATGATGCAAAAAAACTGAGCTATAGCGAAACAGAGCGTCAGTTTGGCGGTTGCTGGAGCAGCCGGTCGGGCTTGACGCATGACCCGGATATACCGGGAGGCGGACCAGGCGCTGTATGAGGCCAAAAGCCAGGGGAAGGGACGCTGTCTCGTCCGGGAGCTTTCCGGACAAAAGACCTGAGAAGCCGCCTGTGCTGAGATGGGCGGAGGGCAATGGCAGAGACGGCGGAAGCACAGGGGTGGGAACGCTCAAATTCGCATTTTCCGGCCAGCGCCCTGGAACCTGGGCCGCCTGTTCAAAGCTTTCGGATAGCCGCCCCCCTCAGTGCCTCTGCCTGGGCCCCGATACGTTCCAATATTCAATGAATTTTCAACACGCCGCCTTTCGTGTTCACGAAAGGCGGCGTGCTGGTCTTAATCAAACTGAATCGACAAATAGAGCCGCACGGCGTCCTTGGGCCGCCGCAGATCATACCCCGTTTTCTTTTTCAGGCAGTCCATACGATACTGGAATGTGTTCCGATGGATAAAAAGCTTTTCGGCACATCGCCGGATATCTCCGCCCTCATCGAAATAAAGCTGGATCGTTTGGATAAACTCCTCCCGTTCCTGCTGGTTGCACGAGGAAAAAATCAGGCTGCTCACATCTTCTTTGATAGATTTCGGAATGCTCTGCACCAGAAATTCCAGCGACGCCTCGTCGTAGAAGACTACCCGGTGACCGGCGGAACGGGCCGCCACGGTGCCGGCCGTCCTGGCTTCCAGATAGCAGCGGCGGATGTCCTGCGGTGTGCGGGAGGGGCTGCTGATCCCGCCGCTCACCCGAACAGGATAATAGCCTTCGATGTCCTGACAGATATCGCGGATCTTAGCGGCCGCCCTGCCGCGCGGACAGCGGCATAGCAGCACAATGATATGGCTGCGCAGAACGGCGCAGCAATTGCCGCGGTTCTCCTGGATATGGCGGTGGATCATTCGGAGGACCAGGCTGCTGCGCATTTCACCCAAATCATCTGTGCCGGCGCCGTTTTCATCCCGGTTCGTCAAACGAAGCAGCGCAACGGTATAGGGAGCCTGGATATCCACGCTCAGCAGGCGGCCGCGTACCTCCAGCTCTGCCCAGTCCACCCGGTCCGCAAACAGCCAATTCTCCATAAACAGCCCTTTCGCTCTGTCTATCAGGTCTGACTGCTCCTTCTGCCGCACGCTCTCCGCCATGATCTCCGTCATGCGCTTGATAATATCGCCGAAAACAGAGACCTTTTCCGGAGCGCCGGTGATCCCGATCACGCCTACTGTTTTTCCATCGATCACAATGGGCAGGTTGATGCCCTGCTGTACGCCCTGCTGCGGGTCATCCGCCCAAACTACCAGCGAGGGGAGGCTGTTGCGAAGAAGCTGTACCGCGCCCTGGTGGAGCTTTCCGCATCTGACTGGATTCGTGCTGGCAAAAATCATGCCGTCCTCATCCATGATATTGATATCCTGGTGGATAGACGCCTTCATCTCGTTCACAATGTTTTGCGCTTCCTGCTGCGGAATAAACATCATCGTCCCACGCCTCCACTGTATGAAATATCATATTAAAGTCACATAAAGTCATAGTCTGAGGGCAATGCGGTCCTTGATGTACGGCGGCCTTGTTCGCTGGGGGTACGATATGCTCAGCCGCCCATGAGCATCCCAACAACATCGCGCAATGTGCTGTTATCACCCACATTGCCGGGGAAGATCACATAGGCCAGGTTCGGGAATTTACTCTCTGCGCCCGTAAGCCAAACGGGCACCCCCGGGGCCACCTGCCCCATGACCCAGGCGCGGCGCACCCCAAGGGCGCAGATCCCAACGTCACTGGATGTGATCCCCCCTTTGGCCACCAAAAAGCTTGGCCGCACAGTCAGGCCCGCCACAACAGAAGTAAGCGCGTGGGAGATTTGCACACTTAAACGCAGATTTTCCTGTGCGCTCTCCTCACGAACACGCAGGACGCGTCTGCTGGTATAGACCACCGCGGTATGCCCGTCCCGGATCGCCGCCTCGGCGTCATGCAGGACACGGTCACGCTCCTCCTGCAAGCCGGAAGGCCGCAGCGCGGACTGGACGTCAAAACAGATCGGAGCCAGGTCCAGCCCGGAGGCAAGCAGACACTTCAGCTGCTCGGTTGTCTTCTGGACATGGGAGCCCACTACCACCAGGCCACCCAAAGCGCTGCTGCCGGGACAGAGCTCCTTTCTCTCCAGCAAGGGGCGCTTGGAAACGCCTCCCAGCACCCGCACCAATCCGGCGGCGGTGCGGAAAAGGAATTCCTTTCCCTCCTGAACGGCCTGGAACAGCGCGGTGGCAAACACCTCCGCATCACAGTCGTCCGCCGCGTTAACCACGACCTTTCCAAAGCCACTCACGCGCTTCAGCTTCTCTAAAATACCCGTGTAGTCCAGACTTCTCAATTCCTCTAAAGAGACCGTCGTGACTTCCTCTGCGGGAAAGGCTCCTCCAGAGCGCTCCTCACACCACTCCGTCAAGTCGGACGCGGAAAAGGAAAAGGTCGTATCCCTGGCAAACTCGGTCATTCCTACCGGGATCAGGTCCGCTCCGTTCCTTACATAATGAATGTTGCCGATCGTCAGACGGCCGCCCTCCTGAAAGTAGGGCATGATGATCTCACCGTCATATCGAACCGCCGAATGCTTTTCCAATTCCTGGCAAAGCACCTGCGTCTCCAGAGGATAATGTCCCCGAAGCGTGGAATCGCCCCTGCTGATCAACAGAAAGGATATTCCGGTCACCCAGGACGCAGCGGCCAGATTTTGCGCGATCTCCCGGTGTGCCCGCTCGGTCTCTTCGGCTGTGAACCCCCTGGAATTCGTCAGCACAAAAAACATCCCGCATGTTTCCAGCAGCGCCTGCTCCAACGTCTGCTGCCGCCAATTGGTATAAACCGGGACGTCATGCACCGTTTGAATGCCGGTCGGATCGTCATCCAATACGACGATTTTTCTTGTAAATGCGGCACGTGCCTCAGCCAAGCGCCGCTCCACGATGCCCAGGTCCGGCAGAGGGATATCATTGGATATCGTCACCGGCTTGATCTCCACTTGACGCATGTCATACGTCTCCTTTCAGAAAAAACATTCACGGGGCGGCCCCGCATCTTTCTTATAGAATAGCAGCAAGGGCCTGCCCGGTCAAGCAGGCCCCTGCCGTTTGTTAAGTATACCGAACCGCCGCTTACTTTATCAAATCCCGGAGCACGGCGCCCTCGCTGGTCCAGTAAGTCCGCAGAATCTTGATCTGGTCACCCAGGCAGAAATGCCGCACGCCCAAGTCCAGATAATACTTTGCGTCCTCCGCGGAGAATATCTCACACCGGGGCTGTACGCCCTTTTTCAGGGCAACTTCGATACAGTGCCGCTCGGCCGCCTTGAATTCAGACTTGTAATCCGCGGAGTTCCTGCCACAGCTCATGGAGTAGTCGGACGGGCCAAACTGGATCATATCCACGCCTGGAACGTCACAGATGGCTTCGATGTTATCCACGGCATCCTTTTTTTCGATCATGAACAGCCGCACGCAGTCACGCACAGTCTGCGCATACTCCATCTGGGGGCAGAGGGGCCGGTAGCCGGGCCAGCGGTAATTGGGGAAGCCAAAGCGTCCGCCATCCTCCGGCGTGTCCGGGCTGGTCACATAGACGCAGTCCCGCACCTCATCCGCGGTCTTGCAGTCTGTGAACAGAACGCCCTGGATGCCGGCGGCCAAGGCCTTCTGCGCCACATAGGCGCGGTTTTGGAAGTCGATCTTGACGATGGAGCCCATGCCATGCAGTTCACAGGCTCTGGCCACATTTTCAAAATCCTCTGTGCCGAAAGGAGAGTACTCAGCCAGATATTCAACGTAGTCATATTGGCCGGAGATGCCGACGATCTCAGAGATGATGGGCCAACGGCTGGAGACCCGGGTGGCAACGGAGGGCTGTCCGTTTTTTAAAATCTCGCGTAGTTTATTCATGATATTATCTCCTGCTACTGATAATTTTGAGAATGGTCTTTTATTTGAGCAGGCTGGCCAGATCCACAAACTGCTGCTTCTGGCGCTCCAGCTCAGCTGTGGTGTCCTCAATGTTCATGCCAAAGGCCTCCTGCAGGTTCATGCTTTCATAATCGGCCCTGAACTCTTCGTCGTTAGCGATGATGTCCAGCATGGTCTCGTTCATCTTCTCAATGACGGCGGGATCCGTGCCTTTCAGCGCCAGGCAGACATACATGGTGTCCAGCAGCGTGTTGGGATAGTCGTCGGAAGCGACCCGCATGTCCGGCATCATGGAGGGGGCCTTGCTCAGCATGGTGGCAAGAGGCCGCACCTGGCCGGCTTCGATATACTCCTTGCAGTTGATCAGCGCGGTGTTGGTGACGTTGACGTGGCCGCCCAGCAGAGCGGTGATCCGGTCAGCGCCGTCGCCGGCCTCCATGAAGGAAAAGCCCGCGTCATAGTTTTCCTGCAGGTTCAGGAAGCCCGCCAGATAAGTGGCGCCGCCGGTGGGGCCGCCGTAGATGATGCTGCCGGGATTCTCCTGAGACGCCTTGACCAGGTCCTCCAGCGTCTCATAGGGGGAATCGGCGCTGACCAGGATGACCTCGCCGGAGGAAATACCATAGATGCAAACGGGATCATATGCCTCATAACCAAAGTCCATCAGGCCGGTGGCATAGTTGCCGCTCAGAACGGCTGTGCTGGTCATGATAAAGGTATAGTCGTCAGCGGGCTCATCTTTATACTGGGTCAGGCACACGGCGCCATTGCTGCCGGTCACATTGGTGGTGACCACGGAGACGCCCAGTTTTTTCTCCAGGGCGCGGGCCATCAGGCGCGTGTTATAGTCTGTATCGCCGCCGGCGCCGGCCGGGCAGATAAAGCTGATGTCACGCTTCGGCCAGTCCGGCTGCTCGGCGGTATTGCCGGTGTCGGGAGTCGCATTCTCAGGAGATGCGGATGCTTGTTCCTGGCCGCCGCAAGCGGTCAAAGAGAGCAGCATTGCAAGCGTCAAGAGTACAGCCAACAGTCTTTTCATGATAGTTCCTTCTTTCTTTCAAATTATATTTGCTGAAAAGGATTTGCCATGCCGTCAAATCCTTCACTGCCCAAATCAGCGTTTTTACTCCTCCTGCACCAGGATGGAATCTGCCTGCCGCAGGTTTGCACGGATGTTGAGGATCACAGTGATGACCGTCACCGCCAGAAATGCGATGGCGATGGGGTGCTGCAAAATCGAAAGGGCGTCATACTGCACCAGGGAGGACGCCTTCCGAAGGTTGAGCTCCAGCGTGGGGCCAAGGATAAATCCCAGGATCATGGGAATCAGGGAGAATCCGGCTTTGCTCAGTGCGTAACCCACCAGGCCAAAGAGCAGAATGCCCCAGACGTCGAATACCCGGTTGCTGTCGCCGATGGCGCCCACCGCGCACAGGACGACGATAATGGGGAACAGATAGTTCTTGGGGATCTTCAGGATTTTTACAAAAATGTTTAACCCCAGGAATTCCAGGACCAGCATTGCGGCGGATGCAATGACCATTGCGATAAATACGCCGTAGACCGTAACGCCGTTTTTGGTAAAAATCAGCGGGCCGGGAGCCACGTTGTGGACCATCAGCGCACCCAACAGAACGGCTGTGGTGCCGTCTCCCGGAATACCGAGGGAGAGCAGCGGGATCATCGCGCCGCCGATGGTGGCGTTATTGGCTGTTTCGGAGGCGACGACGCCGTCCATAATGCCGGTGCCGAATTTTTCGGGATATTTGGAGGAATTTTTCGCCACGGTGTAGGCCAGCATGCCGGAGACGCTGCCGCCGATGCCGGGCAGGATGCCGATGCCAAGGCCGATAAGCGCCGAGCGGAGCGCGTTTCCCAACTGGCCGGTCATTTCCTTCACAGAGAAGCCGAGCCCCCGGATCTTTACGTCGTCCTTAATCTCAAAACGGATATCCTTTCGCACATCCTCCGCAAATTTCAGGACTTCGGTGATGGCGAACAGGCCGATCAGAAAGACCAGCAGCTTAAATCCCGCTGTCAGATTCACATTGTTGAAGGTAAATCTGGAAATGGAGTCCATGGGGGACAGGCCGACTGTTGCGAACATGGCGCCGATCACAACGCTCATCAGCCCCTTGACCATATCCTTGCCGGTCAGCGCAATGACCAGGGAGAAGGAGAATACCGCCAATGCGCAATACTCATAAGCGCCAAATTTAATGGCGACCTTTGCCAGCAGAGGCGCCAGGATCACCAGCACAGCCACACCGACCAATGTCCCGATGAAAGAGAAGAAAATGCCCGTGCCCAATGCCTTGCCGCCCTCTCCCTTTTTTGCCATGGGCGCGCCGTCAAGGGTGGTGGCGATGGAGGACGGCGTTCCCGGGATATTCAGCAGGATCGCGGATATCAATCCGCCGGAAATGCCGCCGATATACAGCGCCACCAGCATGGAAATACCGTACAGCGGCGTCATCGTATAGGTCATTGGCAGGAACATGACGATGGCCATGGTGGCGGTCAGGCCCGGGATCGAGCCGAACACGATGCCAATAGCCACGCCCAGAAAAATCAGGAGGATCAGACGGATATCCATCATATTGCTGAATGCCTGCAGTACATCTGCGCTCATTGTTCAACACCCTCCTTTCAAAATCCCAGGATGCCCTTGGGCAGCATGACATACAGCAGCCGCACAAAGACAAAGTCGATCAAGACTGACGCTGTCACGGCGAGGACCAGCGCCGTTATAACGCGGCGCTTTCCCCTTTTGCTCAGGATCAGCGCTTCAGCAAAAATATAAAGCGCCGACATGATCAGGAATCCAACTGGCTTCAGCAGGTAAATATATGCCGCCAGCACGGCGAAGGTCAAAATCACCTCTGTGTTTTGCAGGTAAAAGCCTTTCAGAGAAAACCTGCTTTGCTCTGCCGCCCCCCGCTTTTGAAGCGCGGCTTTGCGTTTCCGCAGGCCGCGGACAAGCAGCAACACGCTCAGAATCAGCAGAATGGTCCCCCACATAGCCGGAACAAAGCGGGCGGATAGCGGCGCGGCTCCCGGGCCGGTAAAGATGTTGACCTTGCATGTCAGCAGAAGATAGATGATGGAAACAGCTCCAATCAAAGCGCCTGAGGTGATATCCTTGCGGTATTGCATACTTGTTCCTCCTTTGCCCTTTATTTTACGGATTTGCGGGATTGTCTTACTTTCCGGCCCAGCGGGGATGGTCATACACCGCTTTATCCGCCACATATGGCCATTTCCGGCCCTCCAAAACCGTCATGCAGCCCTCCACGCACATTTCGGCCATTCTGACGACGGCCTCCTTTGTCATGGAAGCGCTATGGGGACTGCAGACCAGATGCCTGGCAGACAGCAGCGGATCATTTACCGCAGGAGGTTCATGCTCGTACACATCGATGCCTGCTCCGGCGATCGTCCCACTTTCCAATGCCTCCGCCAAATCGTGCTCGTTTACGATGCCGCCGCGGGCACAATTGATCACGATGGCAGTGGGCTTCATTTTTTTCAGCTGGGGCCTGGAGATCATCCCTCTGGTTTTTTCGGTAAGCGGCACATGTACGGTAAGGAAATCACACACAGGCAGCATATCCTCATAATCCGCATAATATTTGCAGCCCAGCGCTTCCATTTGCTCTTTGCTCAGGAATGGATCGTAGCCCAGAACGTTCATGCCCAGCGCCTGGCACAGCGCCGCCACGTCCTTGCCGATGGCGCCGACGCCCAGGACCGCGACGGTCTTGCCCTGAAGCTCAAATACTCTGCCGGTGCTTCTCGCGGCAAAGAAATCGCCTTTTTTCACAGCGAGCTGCCCTTCCACGATATTTTTTGAGGCAGCGAACATCATGGCCAGCGTATGCTCCGCCACGGAACGGCTGTTGGTGCCGGGCGTCAGTACGACGGGGATACCGGCGGCTGTGGCGGCAGCCACATCGATGCTGTCATATCCAACGCCCGGACGGCCAATGACCTTCAGATGCGGGCACCTGGCAATAGCGTCCGCATCCATGGACGCCACGCGGATGACTACAGCGTCCGCATCCTGCATCTCATCGATGAACTCATTCACATTCGTGCGGTCGGCCACATAAGCGTCCGCTTTTTCCCGGATCGCCGCCATGCCCTCGGGGCAAAGCGACTGTGACAAGACGAATTTCATTTTTTGTCCTCCTTTGATATCCTTGGTATGATTCCCGGGCAATTTTGAAAGCCAAGGCGCAGATGATTCATATTGAAACATTTTGCGCGGCTGCTTCGATGTGATTTTTCCGGCTTAACCGTCGCCCCTGGGTGATGTGGATGGATTCAGTATATTGGGTGACCTCGGCGATGTGCAAGCCCGAAAACGTCTTATTTTGAAACACTTCTTGCACATTCTCCATTTTCAACAAAAATATTGCCAATATTTTTACTTGAAAGCCCCCTCACTTTTGTGATAATGTCTTTATATAAAAAACCGATTGCTATCCGAAGGTTTCAAATTGAAACGCTTTCTTCGTCCGCTTATTTTTGAAACTTGAACCCACACTCTTTTGCCTAAAGATTTTTACTTTTTTGATGGTGTCGCAAAATAAAGCATCTTTGGCGGCGCGGCCGCTGCCCGTCAAAATCAGGAAAGCAGGTATATGCATCCATGGAAAAAATGAAGTTATTGGCGCTTGTTCCCCTAGACGGGATCCGGGAAGTCATGAATGCCGTTGCCCAGAAGCGGGAGGATATCACGTTCTCCTGCCGGGTGGAGACATTTGACGGCGGCGCGCAGGAGCGCCATCCCATGTCAGAAGACGGGCAGTATGACATTATTGTGTCCTATACGCCGTCGGAAAACCGCATACGGCGGGTATCCAATACGCTCCTTTTGGACTTCCTTGTCTCAGACTGTGATATTCTCCAGTCGATCAGCCTTTCCAAAAACTATCTGGAAAAATTCTGCATTGCCGGATTTTCCGGCATCACCTCCAGGGCAAAGCGCATCTGCGGCCTCACGCAGTATGCTATTCCCATTGTGACATTGGAGGCAGGGGAAGATATCGGCCGGCAGTTTTCCGCCCTTAAGAGCCACGGCTATACCATGGTGATCTGCGACGCTTCCCTCTATGTCGCTGCCTGCCGCTGCGGGCTGAATACGGTCCTGATCATGCCAAGTGAGGACAGTGTAGAGCAGTTGTTTGACCAGGCGGTCAGCCTGTATCAGAGCTTTGCTGCCGTCCAAAGCGCCAGCGCCCTTTTCCTGGACGCCCTGAAGGCGGCTCCGTTTGAAGCGCTGATCTATTCCGCCGGCCGTGATCTGCTGTTCTCTACCCTGCAGCGCTCCCCGCAGAATGAAGCGCTTTTTGCGTTTGTGGAGAACGCCCTGCCCCAGCTTCTGGGACAGGAATCAGCCAACCTTGAAAAGGCGGTCGGTTCCCAATTTGTTTCGCTGCATTCACAAATGTCCTTTTATAACGGACAGGCCGTGTGCCTGGTCAGTCTGGCGGCCCGCTCCCGCCCGCCGATTTTCGACGATACCTCCGTGGAGATCCTAAACGGCATGACGGAGTTTGGCACCAGGAAATCCAGCCAGTTTTCGGATTATTACGGGAGCTTTATCAATTCCAACTCCGTCAGCAGCATCCGCCAGCAAATCGAGGATTACAGCCATTCCAAACTGCCTGTGGTCATCACGGGCGAGCTCGGCACCGGAAAAGACCCCGCGGCTACCATGCTTTATGAAAACAGCCCGCTTTCCAGCAATCCCTTTTATATCATCAACTGTGAAACGATCAGCAAAAAACAATGGATGGCGCTGGTCAGCAACCCTTCTTCTCCGCTGCACGGCACAAACTGCACCCTCTATTTCAAGCACACCCAGCTTCTGTCCAACGAACAGGCGGACCTTTTGCGCCCGCTGATCGACGCATCCGGCCTGTTCAAGCGGAATCTGACAATTTTTTCTTTTGAGGTTCCCAATCATGAATCATGCAGTCAATATCCTTTTCTGAATCATCTCCTGAACGTGCACGCATGTCTCTCCCTCTATTTGCCGCCTCTGCGCTGCCGCGCGGCGGACATTCCCAGCTTGCTCACACTCTATCTGAGCAAGCTCAACGCCCAGTTGGGCAAGCAGATCATTGGCTTCGAGCCGGACGGTATGGAATTGCTGCAAAAATACTCCTGGCCCCGGAATATGGACCAATTTAACCGTGTGGTTCGGGAACTGGTCGTTGCCAGTCACGAACTCTATATCTCCCGTGAAAGTGTGGAGGCGTGCCTGAAAAAAGAAAGCGCGCTCTATCCCGGATATCAGCCGGGAGACTCGTTTCAGATCAATCTGGATCAAAAGCTGGCGGATATTGAGACGGACATTGTCCGCCTGGTCCTCCAGCAGGAAAACGGGAGCCAGAAAAAGGCGTCCGAGCGGCTTGGCATCAGCCGAAGCACGATCTGGCGGATGCTCCGCGCATAATGCATGTTCGGCCAAGTCCAGCGGGTCCGCTGGCTTTATAAAAACAAAAAGGAGCTTTTGAATCATGAAGAAAATTGTTGTTATTCACACCAGCCTGGTATCCCACACGGAGTTGAACCAGCTTTTTGCTGATATCATTCCTGAGGCTAAAATTTTTAACATCATCGACGACAGTCTGCTGGCCGAGGTATCCCAAAACGGCCATATCACGCCGGGGATCGTAAGCCGGATGTGTAAGTATTTCGACAACGCGCAGCAGCTCGGCGCGGACTTGATCTTTACCCAGTGCTCCTCTGTCGGTGAAGCCGCTTTAATCGCTGCCAAGACGGTGTCCGTGCCCCTGCTGCGGATCGATGAGGCCATGGCGGAGAAAGCAGTCTCCCTCGGGAAGCGGATCGGCGTGGTGGCTACGGTGGGCTCCACAGTGGTGCCAAGCTGCGGTCTGGTGCGGGAAAAAGCCGATGCCGCCGGCAGGGACGTGGAGATCGTTCCCTACCTGGTGGACGGCGCGCTGGATGTCCTGATGCGTGAAGGCAAGGAAAAGCACAACGATCTGGTGATGGACACTGTGAAAAAGTGCGCGGCAGAGTGTGATGTCGTCGTGCTGGCCCAAGGCAGCATGACAGTCCTGCTGCCCCGGCTGGAGGGGATGGATCGGCCGGTCCTCACCAGCCCGGAGCTCGGCGTCAGAAAAGCCAGAGAGGTGCTGTTCGGGAACTAACTGAGCTGAACGGGCGGCCCGATGGCCGGGGCGGACAGCCGTTTCATCAAAGCTCATGAAAAGGGAGTGATATCATGCCGGAAAAACTGCTTCTTGGGTGCGTTGCTGATGATTTTACCGGAGGAAGTGACGCCGCCTCCCATTTGGCGGCAGGCGGGTTGAACACGATTTTGTGTAACGGCGTCCCTGCGCCGGGCTTTGTGCCCCCAGAAGGCTGCGAGGCCGTCGTCATCGCCCTGAAATCCCGCACGCAGGAGACCGAGTCCGCCGTCGCGGATTCCATGAAAGCCGCCCGTTGGCTGGCAGAACAGGGGGCGGAGCAGCTCTATGTTAAATACTGTTCTACATTCGACTCCCGTCCCTGCGGAAATATTGGGCCGATCGTTGATGCGATTCTGGAAGCGTTTAATGTGCCCGGCACCGTTTTGTGCCCCGCGTTGCCCAGCAACGGGCGTGTGGTGCGGGATGGCATTCTCTATGTAAATGGCGTTCCGTTGGCGGAAAGTCCCATGAAGGACCACCCGCTGACGCCCATGTGGGAAAGCCGCGTCGCGAAGCTGATGGAACCTCAGGGGAAATACGCCTGCCTGGAAGTGTTTCGGGACGCCTTACACGGCGATCCTGAAACATTACTGACGGGGCTTGCCCGGCGCATCTCATCCCAGGCGCACTATTATATCGTGCCGGACTATGTGGACGAGGCCGACGCGGAAAAGATTATCTCTCTGTTTGGCGGGATGCGGGTCCTTACCGGCGGCTCCGGACTTTTGACGCCGCTGGCGCGGCGGCTGAAGCCGCGGAGGCACGCAGAGGTCTTCTCCTCTGCCGCAGCAGGGCGGGCCCTTATTTTGTCAGGAAGCTGTTCCCCGGCGACAAACGCCCAGACACAATGGTATTTACATCACGGCGGGGAGGGCTTACGGCTCCAAGGCAGCGCTCTGCTGAACGGCAGCGAGACCGCAGGGACTCTGTGGGCGCGGGCCGGGGCATTTTCCTCCGCTCCGCTGATCTATGCATATGAGACGCCGGAAAAACTGCATGCCAAGCGCGCCGATGGAGGGCAGATGCTGTCTGCCAAAATTGAGCAGACGCTTGCCGAGACGGCGGCACTGGCAGTTGCGGACGGCGTGACCCGTATCATTGTGGCCGGCGGAGAGACCTCCGGCGCCGTCGTCCGGCGGCTTGGGTTCCAGGCGTTTGGGATCAGTGAGAGCCTTGCGCCTGGCGTGCCTGTTTTGCTTCCGCTGGAACGCCCGGAGCTGCGGCTGGTTCTGAAATCCGGCAATTTTGGACAAAAGGATTTCTTTTTCCGCGCCTTGTCTGCAACCGCTGGTTCATAAAACCTCTGCAGCGGTGTTTTTGCCTGCATTCACAAAATACCTGGGAAGCATTAGAAAATGCTTCCCAGGTATTTTTGTTAACGGGGACCTTATTTATTTTATCAAGTCATTGCGCGGAGCAGACGGCAGATATCCGCCAGGGTCCGCCGGTAATTCTCTGCGCTTTGGGGGGCGCTCTCCGCAAAGGATTTGGCTTCCCGGTTGATGCTGAACATCGCGGTCACGCCTAAGTCATAAGCCCCGGCGGAACTTTCGTCGATCCCGCCCACGATCGCAAGCAGCGGGACGCCCGCCCCGCGGGTCCGGCGGGCAATGCCGGAGATGACCTTTCCATGGATGCTCTGGCTGTCAATACGGCCCTCGCCTGTAATGACCAGGTCGGCGTTTTGTACCTGACCGTCAAAATCCACGGTATCCAGCACCGCTTCGATGCCGGACCGCAGCTCCGCGCCCAGAAACGCCATACAGCCTGCGCCCAGCCCCCCGGCGGCACCCGCGCCGGAAGTCTCCGCGAAGGATGTTCCCAATTCCTGCAAAAACATACGGTCCAAGGCCCGCAGCTGGTGATCCAGCCGCTGCACCATCGCTTGGTCCGCACCCTTTTGCGGGGCAAAGACATAGGCGGCGCCATCAGGACCATACAGAGGATTTTCCACGTCGCACATGACTGTGATACGAACGCCCGCCAACAGTTTTTTCGTCTCGGTGATATCGAAGTGCCGAATATTTCCCAAAGTCCCGCCCACTGGGACGAATGTATCTCCGTTCTCGCCATAGAAACGTGTTCCCAGAGCCGCGGCGCACCCGCAGCCGCCGTCGTTGGTGGCGCTGCCGCCGATCCCCAGCAGGATGTCTTTGCAGCCGTTTTCCACCGCGTGAAGGATTATCTGCCCTACGCCGTAAGTAGTCGCCGCCGAAGGATCGCCATGGTCCCCGGCCAGCGGCAGTCCGGCGGCGGCGGCCATCTCGATCACCGCCAGGCTGTCCTTTCGGGCATAGGTGGCTTGAACTGTCTTGTTATAGGGCCCCCGCACCGGGACTGTCACGGGTTCAGCTCCGATAGCCTCCCGAAAACAGTCCACCGTTCCCTCTCCGCCGTCGGCGACCGGGATGCCGGTCACCTGACACTCCGGGAAAAAGGCCGGGATCGTATTTCTGGCGATCCTGCAGATCTCCACACTGGACAGCGTCCCCTTAAAGGAGTCGGAAATGACAATACATTTCTTCATAACCGGCGATCACTGATTCACCACATTGATAGGCTCGCCGGCTATATAGGCCTTTGCGTTCGCCACGGCACAATCCATGATGCGCTGACGGCTTTCCTTGGGCGCCCAAGAGATATGCGGAGTGATAATGCAGTTCTTGGCCTTCAGCAGCGGGTTGTCGCCCTTGATAGGCTCTGTGGAAACCACATCCAGTCCGGCCGCCGCCACCTTGCCGCTGTTCAGCGCGTCGGCAAGGTCCTGCTCCACCACGATGGGGCCGCGGCTGTTATTGATGATGATGACGCCGTCTTTCATTCTGGCAATGGTATCCCTGTTGATCAGCCCACGGCTGGAGGGCAGCAGCGGCATATGCACAGCGATCACATCGGATTTCGCCAGCAGGGTCTCAAAGTCCACATATTCCGCCACCTGGCGTCCCGCGTCTGTTGGATAAGGGTCGTAGGCAAGCACATGCATGCCCAGTGCTCCGGCTATCCTGGCGGTGTGCTGGCCGATCTTGCCGCAGCCGATCAGGCCCATTGTCTTGCCGTCCAGCTCAATCAACGGGTGATCCCAGTAGCACCAATCCACGCAGTTTTCCCACTTTCCAGCGTGGACGGTCTCGCTGTGATGGCCAATGTGGTGGCATATCTCCAGCAGCAGAGCAATGGCAAACTGGCTGACGGAGCAAGTCCCATATACAGGGACATTCGTGACTGGAATGCCCTTTTCCTTCGCATAGGCAACATCCACCACATCGTAGCCGGTGGCCAGCAGGCTGATAAACCTCATATTGGGACAGGCGTCAATGACGCCTTTTCTGATTGGCGTCTTGTTGGTGAACACGATCTCTGCGTCTCCGATCCGCTCAATGGCCTCCCGTTCGTCTGTCAGGCTGGTCCGGTCATAGACTGTCAGGTCCCCCAGTTTCGCCAGCTCGTCCCAACTCAGGTCGCCGGGATTCTCTGTATAGCCGTCCAGGATCACGATTTTCATAATGCATCCTCCTCAATGAATCCATAATTGCCTGCTGCCTTTGCTTGTGACATCAGCATACCAAATCCACGATTGTATTTTTTACAAAAATAAACTGGATTTACTGTAAAACTATACGATCTGGGCTTCAGGAGAACCTCCCAGCGGCGGTAGCGTTTCAGAAAAAGCTCTTTTGCAAACAGGTCCAAATCTTATTCTGGCATAGGTCATTCCTTTATGGCGTCAAGATAGGGGCGCTGCTTCCGCGGCCGGATTATTGGCCCCGGCAGCGAGGCCGCCGGCAATCAAATCGTCCCGATTTTGAGCAATGATTTGCGGTGGCAAGCCTGCCATCCACTGTACCCCGCAATATGATGCCTCTTTCCGCCGTCTCTCCGGAAGCGCCCGGGGAGACAGCCTGTCCGGAGACCTGTTTTTTCATCAGCGGAGCCTTGACAAGACCGGGGCAGGCCGTATAGGCGTACATGCCGTGTACCGCGGCCTCCCAACGGTGTGTTGAACCCGGGGCCTGCCACGCCGGTTTCAGGCTGTTGGATCGGAGCCACGGCTTATCAGGCCGGCACGTGTTGATCTGTTGGCGCAAAAAGTGTAAAAGCCGCTTTGGAACAGGCGTCAAGCGCCTGCTCCAAAGAAGCATGCCCTTTGATTTCCGCCAGAGAGAATTAGCCCTCTTAATAGAGCTCCAGAATCGCTCCATCCTTCCAGACGAAGGCCAGGCGGTCACCTTTGAGGGAGGAACTGAGTGATAGCGCACCCACAGAAGATGCGGTGCGGATGTGTCTGCAAGGAGAAACCACCGGTGGTCTGGATGCCTATCAGCAGACGGTGGTGCTGGACAAACTGCTGGAGTGTGCGGAGGTAAACTTCCGAACCTTATGCGAGCTCATCCGCTATCAGCAGTTCAAGGCAGTCGGAGTGGTAAATACCGTGGAGGAATTCATGGCACTCATATGTCCAGAGGGAGCAGATGGCAAAGGTCTTGGGCGTCTTATCTGCCAGTTCCTATGAGCTCCTTCATGAGGATGGGCTACCGATGCTGAAGGTGGACAGCAGGGCAACCCAGATGCAATTGCGGAGAGCGTCCACATGAGTGTAATCACTGTGCGGAAGTATCTTGCATCGCTGATAGAGAAAGGACTCGTCAACACGGAACTGTCACCTACCCATTTGCTCAACGACAGTTCCCTCCGTAGCTGCTTTACGCTGCCCAACGAGGTATTCCTCCTGAAGTTGCTGCCCTCCGTATTCATAGTCTACGCATACCTGCTCTACTGTGAGGATCGCCGCACCTACCAGTGTCATCCCAGCTACAACACCATCTCCTCCGTCACCCACCTGGCGGTGAACACGGTGATGAAAAGTGTGAGCATCCTGGCGGAGCGGCAGCTCATTGCGGTGGAGCAGACAAGATACCTGGATCACTGGGGGATGAAATGGATCGGCAACAACTGCTACACCATCCTGCCCATCGCCGGTGCTGTGGAGCGGTTCTATCAGAGACAGTTCCGCCAGTTGGAAATGAACACGGCGAAGTCCAACCCCGCTAAGGAACGCACCGCATAAGTGCTTGTCAGGCGCTGTGTGCAGCGACCGGAGCGTGGGCAGAGTACACCCCCTTGAAATTTTAAACGCAGAGAGGGCCTCTGTTTACGGTTTTACGGAGGACGAAAGAAACAGCAGGAAAAAGTCCAACACATTCTGCCGCAGTGCGGAAAGGCAGACAGGAAACGGGACGTACCAGGCTGCGCGTCCAAAATCCTCGTTTCGAGGATGACAAGGTTCGCTTTCGTGGTACGGAACGGGGCCGTTTGCCCCACCCGCCCACTTCGGCAGAGCGGGCTAAGCCCGCACCCCTATTCCTGACTGAGAGGAACTGATTTTAGGAAGGAGAGCAGAAATGCCAAAAGACAATTTTATCCGTTTCCGGGTGGCGGGCTGGGAAAAGGTCCATATCTCGAAAAACGCGGAGAAAGCGCATATGACCATCAGCGAGTTCGTCCGCGCGGCCGCAATGGATCAGGACGTCACCGTCGTGGAGGGGCTGGATGATCTCATCCGGGAACTGCGGCGTCAGGGGAACAATTTGAATCAGCTTACAGTCATGGCGCGGCAGGGCCGCGTCGGGCTGGTGGACATGGAGCCGTTCATGGAGGTGTACGAAAGAACATGGCAAACGTTAAATTCGTTGCTGTCTCGCGTGGCCTGAAGGATATTCTGGACTATGTCACCAACCGGGAGAAAACCACGGATTCTCTCATCAGCGGCGTCAGCTGCGTGGCCCGAACCGCGCTGGAGGAATTTGAAGCTGTGAAAAAGCAGTTCCGCAAAACAGACGGCCGGGGCTACTACCACATCGTCCAGGCGTTTGCTCCGGACGATCCGCTGGACTTCGATACCGCTCACGAGATCAGTATCAAGCTCGCGGAGTACTTCAAGGGATATCAGTGCGTGGTGGCTGCGCACATGAATACCGACCATACACAATCATTTCGACATAGTAAAAACTAATTCAGCAAAACAACAATAGTTTCTTGCATAAAAGAAACTATTGAACTTTCTCGCTCTTTATGCCATAATAAAAGAAAATGAAATGAGGTGAGCGGTTATGATTGTGCGCGAACGCTATATGAGACAGATCCGTGATTTCATGGATAAGCCTGTGGTCAAGATCATAACAGGAATGCGGCGCTGCGGAAAAAGCGCGCTGCTGGAATTGACCCGGCAGGAACTTCTTAGCCGGGGTATCGGGACGCAGAATATCATCTCCATTAATTTTGAGTCTCTGCGCTACGAAGCGCTGAAGGATTTCCGGGCGCTGTACGCCGAAATATCTTCCAGAGCGGAAAAAGCGGATGGGAAGCTGTATGTTTTGCTGGACGAAATCCAGGAGGTCAACGGATGGGAGCAGGTCATTAACTCCCTGCGGGTGGATTTTGACTGCGACATCTATGTGACCGGCTCAAACGCGAAGCTGCTTTCCGGTGAGCTGGCCACGCTGCTGGCCGGACGCTATGTGGAGATACGGGTATATCCGCTGGACTTTCAGGAATACCTGGATTTTGCCGCGACCAATGCGGAGGAAGCGCAGCTGCCCCGCCAGGAGCAGTTCGCCAACTTCCTGCGCTTTGGCGGACTGCCGGGCATCCACCAGATGAAGTGGGACGAAGAACGTATCATGCAGTACCTCCACGACATCTACAATTCCGTGCTTCTGAAGGATGTGATCGCCCGGAACAAAATCCGGGACACGGCCCTGCTGGAGAGCATCGTCCTCTATCTGATGGACAACATTGGAAACACCTTTTCCGCAAAAACGATTTCCGACTTTCTGAAAAGCCAGGGCCGGAAGCTGAGCACGGAGACGGTATATAACTACTTGAAGGCCCTGGAGAGCGCCTTTTTGATCCACAAGGTCGTGCGGTTTGACATCAAAGGCCGGAGAATACTGGAGACACAGGAGAAATACTATCTGTCTGATCTCGGCCTCCGCCACGCCGTCATGGGATACCGGGACAACGATATTGCCGGCGTGCTGGAGAACACGGTATATCTGGAGTTGCTGCGCCGGGGCTGGACCGTCAACATCGGAAAGCAGGATGTGGCGGAGGTGGACTTCGTTGCAAGCAGGACGGACGAGCGGCTGTATATTCAAGTCTGTTACGTTCTGACGCCGGAGAATACGGAGAGGGAGTTTGCGCCCCTGGAGGCCATCTCCGACAACTACGAAAAGCTGGTGCTGTCCACGGATAACCTGCTTCGGATCAACCGGGGCGGCATCCGTCAGAAGAATATCGTGGATTTTTTGCTGAATACCTAAAAAATACGAAGCATTTTGAACAGATGCACCATAGGACTTTTGCTGACAGTTCAGCAGCTATCATGATGATAATTGCGGCCGGCCGAAAGGCGCTGGCCTATCAAACGGCGAGGAATTTCCTCGCCGTTTTTTTCATGTCACGGCACCGAGCAATAAAATATATGATAAATAAATTTTTCAAAAAAGATTTGTTCCCATTTACAGGGCGGTTCTGCACTCCTTAAACGCCGCCGCAGAGCACAGCGCCGATGGGCGCCGTGTAAAGCTTTACTTCTGAACGATTCTTACCCATGAATGTTAAGCGACCACTGATACGGTCGAAAAAAGCCTTGTAATAATTGCCCAAAATATTGGCCGATACATGAGGACATCCTGTAAAATAGATTCAAAAAGACAAATTCTTTCGTTGTTTTTGCAAATACAAAAATACGCCATCCACTATAAAATGAAAGCACAGCAACGAATCTAGGATGGCGGGGAAGTGTTGGTGATAAAAATGAAAGGACACTGGGTACGCGCGAACCGGATCGTTCGCGAGGCCAAACCGGCCATGTCAAGGATCGAACGGCATACCCACGAAATTTTTCATTTCCTCTATTGCATGGACGGCGCGGCTATCGCCTATGCGAATGGAGAATACCTTACCATTCAGAAAGACGATGCTTTGCTGATTGCACCTCATATTGAACACGCCTTTTATATTCGGGACGGCTTTTTGAGTATTGAAGCAAAATTCCACTGCGATCAGGACCTTTACCAGATCCTTTCCCGGTCCCCTTTCCTGATCTGCCGAAACGACCTGACCGCAGCGCAAGCCATGCGGGACATTCTGGACGAGGCTTTAAAGCAGGATATGTATTTTGAGGATATCATTAATGCAAGGCTTTTGTTTCTGATGCTTGCGATTTTGCGGCGGAGCAACACGCAGGAAAATATGATATCCTCCGACTACCGGTACAGGCAATTGGTCTATAACGGTAAGGACAAATGGCTGTCTGCGGTCACCGGATATATCGAGGATCATATTGGAGAGGCGCTCTCCGTACGGAGCGTGGCAACGCATTTCGGCTACGAGAGCGGTTATTTTTCCAGTCTGTTTAAAGAAAAATTTTCCTATCCCCTGAGCCAGTATATTGCGGAGCGGGAAATAGAGGCCGCAAAAGAGATGCTGACAGCTGGCAGGAGCGTGACAGATGTATCCCGGGAATTAGGCTTTAGCAGTGTGCACCATTTCAGCAAAAAATTTAAGGCGATGGTGGGAATCCCGCCGACCCGATTCAATGAGCGTGTCCGCGTTCAATTGGCGGTCAATGTAAGTGGAGACCAGCGCTTTCCGCCTACGGGTGAATTCGAGTACCACACAAAATCCTGGGATGGCGAGCATTACTTGTAAAATCATAGAAAGAGGTGCTTAAAAATGGTCAAGTGGAAAAGAGAATTGCTTCTATCCTTGTTCCTGATCGCGTTCAGCCTGGTCAATTTCATCTACTGCGGAACCATGAAAACAGATATTATCAAGGTGTCGGCAGCCAAGCCAGACGTATATCTGCGCCTTTGGCTGGGTATTTTGCTGGCGCTCTCCGTTGTCCTGCTGTACCGGGCCCTGAAAAACCGCCCGCAGGAAGTGCTGCCGAAGCTGTGGGGGCCCCTTCAGATATTTACCATCGCCGTATTTGCGGTATATCTGCTGGCAGTCCCCTATGTCGGATTTCTGGTGGCGACGCTGGTCTTTATGATGATCGTTACGACCGTATACAACCTCTATGTATTGGAGGATATCCCCAAAGGGATGGCGCTGGTAAAACACCTGGCAGTGTACGCGGTGTTCTCCGTTGTCTGCACAGCTGCAACAGAGTTTGTGTTCAGGCAGCTGCTGTCCGTCAATCTGCCTGTGTGGAAACTATTTTAAAGGAGGCAGCTATGGATAAGAACGTGCTTATCACAAATGCCAGCTTTGGCATGTATTCCCCCCGGCCCATGGAGATGCTTCGGGAGGCGGGCTTTGCCGTCACCTGGATCAAGGGAGCCACGCGGGAACAGATCCTGGCGCATATTCCGGATATGGACGCGCTGCTGGTTGGCGTGGAGCCTGCCGATGCGGAAATCATCAAAACCGGCAAAAAGCTGAAGGTCATCTCCAAGCATGGCGTCGGCATCGACAACATCGATGTCAAGGCGGCGGAGGGGCGGGGGATCGTGGTCAAAAACACGCCGGGGGCCAACAGCAACGCTGTGGCGGATTTCACCTTTGGTCTCATGCTGGACGCGGCCAGGGGCATCACCTGGGGCGATCGTGCCCTGCGCGGCGGCCAGTGGCCCCGCATCGCGGGGGAGAGCGTTTGGGGCACGACACTCGGCATCATCGGCCTAGGTGCCATTGGCCGGGGCATGGCGCTGCGGGCAAAGGGTTTCCACATGCGGGTGCTTGCGTACGATGTGTTTTGGGACGAGGCTTTTGCAGCAGAGCACAGCATTGAACGTGTGTCTTTGGAGGACATCTACCGGGAGTCTGACTTCATTTCAATTCATGCTGCGCTGACGGAGGAGACGCGGAATATGATCGCCATGGAGCAGCTTCGGATGATGAAGCCCAGCGCCATCCTGATCAACGCGGCCCGGGGCAGCATCGTGGACGAGGCGGCCCTGTATACCGCGCTGACCACTGGCGTGATCCGGGGCGCGGCGCTGGACGCCTTTGCTGTGGAGCCGGCAAAGGACCTTCCCTTGTTTCAACTGGACAATGTAGTGGTGACGCCGCACCTGGGGGCCTTTTCCAAGGATGCCATGACAAGGATGAGTATGATCGCCGCGGAAAATATCATTCAAAATGTGTGAGAGCACATGGAGATAATTTACACAAAAAAGAAAGGAACGATCATGATGAAACGAGTATTTGGCTTATTGCTGTCTCTGACCCTGCTGCTGACCTGTGCCGTTGGCTGCGGTGACAAGACCGCCGAACAGACAGACCCGGCTCCAGAGCAGGAGACCGCGCAGTTGGACTATCCCACCCGCAGCATCAACTTCGTCGTTCCCTATGGTGCCGGCGGCGGCACGGACGTGATGGCCCGCGCAGTCGTGGGAGCGCTGGATCTGGGCGTGTCTACCTATGTGACGAATATTGAGGGGGCCAGCGCCGGAACCGGCTCCATGGAGGTCTACCACAGCGATGCCGACGGCTATACGTTGCTGGTGCATCAGGCGGAGGCCCTGGTCACCTATGTGACGACCGGTACCTATTCCGAGGCCCTGGATACTGAGCTGACTCCCATCGCCACAGTGGCCTGGGACCCTATGGCGGTCTCTGTGGCGGCCAATGGTAGGTTCAAATCTCTGGAGGAGATTGTCAGCTATGCAAAGGAGCATCCGGGCGAGATTAAGTGGGCGTCGGTTGGCACCAAGAGCAATAACCACCTGACCTCCGCCATGATCTGGGAGGCCGCCGGTATCGACGTTACCTATGTCCCCTATGACAGCGCTTCCAAGTCCAAGACGGCCGTCCTGGGCGGCAACGCCGACGTTCTGCTGGGCCAGGTGTCCGAAGTAAAGGCGCTGGTGGACTCCGGCGAGATGGTATGTGTGGCTGTCTGCTCGGAAAACCGCTCTACCATTGAAAACTTCACGGAGGTCCCCACCACCGTGGAACTGGGTTATGACGCCATCATGGGCAATCATCGCGGATTCTTTGCGCCGCCCGAACTTCCTCAGGAGATTACCGAGTATCTGACTGCAAAGATCAAGGAAGTTTATGACACCGATGCTTTTAAGGCCTCAATGGCGGAGTTGGGCTATGAGTGCGAGTTCCTGGATCCCGGCCAGATCCGCGATATCATTGAGGAGACCCGGCCTAAAATTGAGAATGCCATGAGCGTTCTGGACTGATCTCTGATAAACGCGCCCGGTCTCAGGCGGAGCCGCTTTTGCCTGAGACCGGAGAAAGTGAGAACGATATGAGCACATTAGCTGCAGGAATCCAATATTTTCTTGACAACCCCTTGGTGCTGGCGCTGATGTTTCTGGGTGTTTTCTTCGGGATCGTCTTTGGAGCGATTCCTGGCCTGACCGCTGCGCTGGCAGTGTCCCTGGCACTGCCTTTCACCTATGGCATGCTTCCGCAGGAGGGCATCCTGCTACTGATCGCGCTGTATGTGGGCGGCATTTCCGGGGGCTTGACCTCCGCGATCCTTTTGAATATCCCGGGGTCTCCGGCATCCCTTGTGACATGCTTTGACGGCGCGCCTATGGCGAAGCAGGGAAGGCAGGGCGAGGCGCTGGCCATCGGCGTGTTCGCCTCTTTGCTGGGCGGTCTGTTCAGCGCGGTCGCATTGATCCTCATTGCCCCGCAGTTGGCCAAGGTAGCGCTGGTATTTGGCCCGTGGGAGTATTTCACCATGGGCATCATGGGTCTGGCAGTGGTCGTGAGTCTCTGCTCCCAGGACTTGGTGAAGGGCTTTATCGGTGCGATCATCGGCCTTCTGATTGCCTCCGTCGGAATGGACCCGGTCTCCGGTGTCTCACGCTTTACTTTCGGCATCTGGCAGATGGACGCCGGATTGAGCAATCTCCCGGTTCTGATGGGTCTGTTCGCCTTTGCCGAGATCTTGACCCAGTTGAGTTCCCTGCGGCAGAAATACAATATTCTCTCCTTGAAGGGAATGCGTGTGCTGCCGAAAAAGGAGCACTTTACCCCATTTGTCCCCACTTACCTGCTGTCCGCCGTCATCGGTACGGTCATCGGTATTTTACCCGGCGTCGGACAGAGCACAGCCTCCCTGCTGGCCTATAACGAGGCCCGCCAGATTTCCAAGCATCCGGAGAAATTCGGCACCGGCTGCGAAGAGGGCGTCATCGCCTCGGAGGCTGCAAATAACGCCGTCTGCGGCGGCGCCCTGATCCCCATGATGACAATGGGGATCCCCGGCGATACCGTCACCGCCATTTTGTTGGGCGGGCTGGTGGTCCACGGCATGCAGCCCGGCCCGCTGCTGTTCTCCACCAACCGGGAGATCGTGGGCGTGATGTTTGTGACATATATCCTGTCAAATATCGCCATGTTTATCTTGATGATGCTGCTGATGAAGGTGTTTATTCGCCTGCTTAGCGTGCCGATGCGGTATATGTTTCCCTTCCTGTTGCTGATGTGCATGGTGGGAACCTACACAGTGAACAACCGCCTGTTCGATACCTGGGTCCTGTTCGTCATCGGGATCGCCGCTTATATTCTGGTACACTGCGGTTTTTCACTTCCCCCCATCGTGCTGGGATATGTGCTGGGCAGCATTATCGAATCCAATTTCCGCACGGCAATGATCGGAGCCAATGGCAATGTGGGCGAACTATTTACCCGGCCAATCGCATTGGGCCTGCTGGCGGTGGCTGTTCTGATGGTAGCGGTTCCGTCCATCAAACGTGCGAAAGAGCGCAAGAAAACGAAAAACGAGGAGCATGGAACATATGGCTAAGAAATATCACGGCGTGATTCCGCCCATCATCACACCTGTAAACAGCGACGAAACCGTGGATGAGGCCGGTTTTCGCAGCATCATCGACTATTGTCTGGAGGGCGGGCTGCACGGATTGTTTGTGGCCGGGACCAACGGCGACACGATGGCCCTGACGCAGAAGGAGCGCAATCACGCCATCCAAATCGCTCTGGATCAGGTGCATGGACGTGTTCCTGTGATGTGCGGCGTAATGGACACCAGCACAAAACGGGTGATCGAAAATATCAAAGCCCTGGAGCAGATGGGCGGTTCTTGCGCAGTGGTAACGCCGGTCTTCTATGATCGGCATACGTCCCAGGATGAAACCGTCCGGCACTTCGAGGAGATTTTAAAAGCCACCTCTATCGATTTGGCTCTCTATAATATCCCACCCTTTGTGGGAACCAAGGTGGATGCGGCCACAGTCATCAAAATCACGGAACTGGATAAGCGGGTGGTGGCATACAAGGACAGTTCCGGCGCTTTTACAGATTTCCAGCAGGTGCTCTCCCACTACCGGGACACGGATTTTTGCGTATTGCAGGGCATCACGCCCCACGCTATCACATCCCTGCTACTGGGAGCCGACGGATTTGTCCCTGCCCTGTCTGTATGCTTTCCGGAACTGTTTGCCAGCGCCTATGAGGCGGCGGCCGACAGGGATTTTGAACGCGCTATGGCATACAATGACCTGATTCGGGAATCCTCCAAGATCCTGGGAATGACGAAAAACGCCACTGCCGCCACCAAATATGCAGTTTCGCTCCGCGGGTTCACCAGTGACAGAGTCATTGCCCCACAGGACCCAATTCTCGATGGCGAAAAGGATGCGATCCGAATGAAAGTAGCAGAGATCGACGCGAAGTCCCAAGCCTTGCGGACAAGGTTGAACTAAGCAGAAGAATCCCTGTCTGCGACTGCGTTTGAAACGGACAAGGGTCCACTGCTGCTCCTGACAAAAGCAGCGGCGGACCCTTTTTCCCGGAAAATACCGACGAGAAAATGGAGGGCTGTTATGTATTACCGTTCAGAGGAACTGATCGCATTTGCCGCAGGCGTCGGACGGGTATTAGGTATGGAACGGAAGGAGGCGCAGGATTTCAGTCAGAGCCTGGTGTACGCGGATATGCGGGGGCTGCACTCGCACGGTCTGATGCGAATGCCCACCTATGTGGAGCGGATACAGCGAAAGCTGATCCGCGTAGGCGTAGTCCCTGAAATCACGAAGGACGGCGGCGCGCTGCTGGCCATAGACGGGCAAAACGGCATGGGCGCCTGTGCAGCGCAAAGGGCGATGGAACTGTGCGTGGAACGCGCCCGGGAAAAAGGGGTATGCGTGGGTGCGGTGCGAAACTGCAACCACTTTGGATATTCAGCCTACTTCACCAGGTATGCCGCCGAATGCCATATGATCGGATTTGCCGTGTCCAACGCTTTTAAGAGCGTGGCGCCCTTTGGCGGAGCCCGGCCCATGCTGGGGACGAATCCTCTCTCCATTACGATTCCGGTGGATGGCCGAGAACCGTTTGTGCTGGATATGGCGACCAGCCTGGTGGCACAGGGCAAAATCATTCTCGCGCGGCAGAAGGGCCGTCATATTCCGATGGGCTGGGGCCTTGACAGCTCCGGCGAACCTACGACAAATCCCGCCGCGGTTCTGGACGGCGGCAGCCTGACATCCTTTGGAGGGGCCAAGGGCTATGGAATCGCGCTGATGATCGAACTGTTGTGCGTTTGCCTCGCAAATGCTGCCAAAAGCACAGAGATGGGCAGTATGTACGATTTCACCCGAACACAGGATACAGGATTTGTGCTGGGTGCTATTGATATCAGCCATATTATGGAGCCGCAGGATTTTGAACGCTCCGCAGCGCAGCTGCTGACAGAGATCAAGGCGTCTCCGAAAAACTGTCAGGTTTCGGAAATTTATGTCCCTGGTGAACTTGAAGCCCGTCAATTTCAGGAAGCTCAGCAAATAGGCGTCCAGCTTTCCGAGCCTGTTGTACAGGAACTGACAATGCTTGGAAAAACACTTCAACTGCCGTTTCCAGCGGCAAAAGGGTAACATTTGCGAGCACAGCGTTTTCTGGCGGACTGGAACGCTCGACTTCATGCATTCCGTCCGGCAGGTGGCTAAACTCAATTTCCCCTATGCAAATGGCGACAAGGTGACCCACAACGAAAAGAAGCGGGTCTCCGACGTGGGCTCCAACGTCTGGGAGCCCGGTGTCTATGGCTGGTCTGAATATACCGAGCCTGTAGCGGCCCAGGAGGCCGCAGAGGACGCCGGAGAGGCTACGGAGGGGTAACTACTACCCCAGGGGTAAAAAGCTAAAGGAGGGGCGGCAAAGGCCGCTCCTCCCCAAGCTAAAACCCGCCCCTTTACATGGGCGGCTCCCTCCATTTTGGGGGCCGTCGATGCAAGTGAGCGGGTTTCGGATTTACTTCTTAGAACCGGGCTATTTTTTTCTCAAAAATTCTGTCCGAGTTTCGCAAAAAAATTGTCGCGCTACAACATACCCGCACGATCCGGGAAGCGGCGGCTTACTTCCGCGAAAAAGATCCGAAAACCAGCTTGACAGAGACCGCAATTCGCACATTGCTGCGCACAGGAGCCGTTCCGAGCGTTCGCGTGGGGAAGAAGTGCCTCGTCACCTTGGAGGCGCTGGAAGGTTATCTTACGGGCGATACGAGGACGCAGGAGGCGTGTCATAAAATGGTGCCGGCAAAACAATGGAAAATTGAATAGCCGCGGACGGAACACAGCGGCATTTTAGCGGCGTCTGGAAATAAAAAAATTTCTCACAGACCACTTGTGCCAACGGTATAATTGGGATACTGTATCACAAGGCATTATTGAAAGGAGAATGCCGCATGGCAGAAAAGCAGAAAAAGAAGTATGCCTATCTCACAAAGGCAGTCCAGCTCCCGGATGGCACGCGTAAATATCTCCGGGCCAAAACGCAGAAAGAACTGGACGAAAAAGTTCTGAAGACGCAGATCCTGGTCAACTCCGGCGTGGATATTTGCAATGAGGAGACCTTCGCTCACTTTGCGCAGATGTGGTACGACCTCTATAAAAAGCCGTATTTGCGGGAAAACAGTCTGGAAGCCATCAAATATGTTTTGAACCAGCATATTCTTCCGGTGATTGGCGGGTACCGGCTGCGGGATATCACGCCCATGCAGATCCAGGCCATTATGGCGGGGCTTGCCGGCAAAAGCAATTCCCTGCAATCCAAAGTGCTGATCAATCTCCGCAGCATTTTTAAAGCAGCGCAGGAAAATGGACTGGTGGCGAAGTCTCCCGTCAGCAGCATGCTCAAGCCCAGCGGCAAGAAGACCGTGGAGAAAGAGGCGTTGAACGCCCAGGAAAGGCAGCTGCTCCTTGAGTGGGTGAAGAATCCCCGTGCCAGAACATTCCTGCTGATCGCGCTTCACACCGGGATGCGCCGGGGCGAGATCGTCGGTTTGCAATGGGAGGATATTGATTTCAAAAAGAAGGTGATCCATGTCCGGCACAACGCAGTGATGGGACGTTATGAGACGACAATCAGCGAAAACATGAAGACGAAAGCGGGGAAACGGAACCTGCCGCTCTCCGAAGACCTGGAAGAGTGGCTGGTCGCACGGAAGAAAACATCCCACTCCAAGTATGTGATCGCGATGGAGAACCATGGGCCGCTGACAAAGTCATCCTATAAAAGCATGTGGAAACTGATTGAGAGGGAGCTGCCGGATACCCATATCACGGCGCATATCCTCCGGCATACCTACATCACACAGCTTTTTGAATCGGGGACGCTGGATGTAAAGGAGATCCAATATCTCGCCGGACACAGCACGATGGATATGACGCTGCGTGTGTATACCCATTATGACCGGCGCACACGCGAGGCAAAGACGGCGGAAAAGGTTCGGGAGGCGCTGCGTGTGCAGGCGTGAAGCCGTGTTATCTGTGTGGAAGGGGGCTTCACAAGGGATGGTTGTTCCGCTGCGGATGAGGGATAAGAAGCCAGACCCGCTGAGCAATAGGGCCGGACAATTCAAAAATTTGCAACACTTTTGCAACAACAATGCCCGAAATCGGGCTAAATTACCACAAAATATGGGAAATCCAAGAGGGCAAAACTTCCAACAAAAGGAAAAGAAAAAAATCCTCAAAACCTTGCGGTTCTAAGGATTTTTCTTGGTGGAGACTACTGGACTCGAACCAGTGACCTCCTGCGTGTGAAGATACGTCGGGACGTCAAAGCCCTGCTATTGGATGCTTTTCGGCACTTTTGGCCCCGGTTTCTGTGGGTACAAATCACTGTCTTGTCCACTGTGTCCACCCGCTGATTTTCTGATATTGGTCAGCGTATTGTTCAAAGCCCCGGCCCCGCCGAATCAAGCGGAGCCGGGACTTTTTCTCGAGAGTAAACCTTGTTTCCGTGATAGTAGCTTGAAACAAAACGATTGTCAAGAGACTCTTTCCGACTCAGGCAACTTGCCCTGTACTACCCCCGCCCCATCAGATGGTGGGGAAGTAAATTAACAAGACGAATGATAACAATGAAAGAGTCTGCGGTCACATAAAAGAAAATCCCAATTTCTATAAACTACCTGCGTGATATAGCAAACAGACCCAACACAAGAAAACATTGACAAAAATTTAGCACCCTTGTACAATGTAACATGGATAAATCTAAAAAATGCGAGTGATTTGATGCTTTATTTAAAGAGGTGATTCCCCTTGAAAATCAGAGTGCCATCCTGGGCAAGACTGGCGATCCTGTGTGTGATCGTCGGCGGTATGCTGGGCTTTGTGAACCATGTCACGGAGGGCCCTATCGCGCAGCGGGCGGCGGAAGCCGCGGATGCCGCAAGGCGGTCTATCTTTGCGGCGGCGGACTCTTTTGAGATGCTGGAGTTGTCCGCCGACAGCGGCGTGGACAACTGCTATGCCGCCATGCAGAACGGCCAGATGATCGGCTATGTGGTGCAGACCACGGTCTCCGGCTTCGGCGGCCCCATCGAGGTTCAGACGGGCCTTGATTTGGACTGCACCATCACTGGCATCAGCGTGGGCGGCGCCAAGTTTTCGGAGACTCCCGGCGTGGGCGCCCGGACCAAGAATCCGGAGTTTCAGGCGCAGTTCGCCGGTGTCAGTATCCCCGTGCAGCCCGGCAATAATGTGGACGCCATCACTGGCGCCACGGTCAGCTCCGGCGCAGTGTGCAGCGCTGTGAACAAGGGCGGCTATTTCGTTCGGGACCTCATCAACCCGCCTGTGGATGACGGACGGCCCGAGGACCTGCAGTTCGGTGGCGTCCTGCCCGGCGCCACTACGAAGCAGCAGGAGACCGCGCCTGAGGGCATCGACGAGCTGTATACCTCCGATGCCGGTGTGGTGGTCTACGTCACCGGCCAGGGACGCAACGGCCCCATGCAGGTACAGGTGGGCGTGGGCCACAGCGGCCAGGTGGCCGGCGTGTACATCGACCCTGCCAAGCATAGGGAGACCGAGGGCCTTGGCGATATGGTGGAGGAGCAGTATTTCTGGGGCCAGTTCATCGGCTACCCCGGTGCCTTTACCATCGGCGAGAATGTGGATGCCGTGACTGGTGCCACTATTACCTCCAAAACGGTGACGGATTGCGTGAACCGGGCGGTGGAAGCGGCGCAGCCCTTCCTGGACCCCTCCAAGGCGACGGACATCCCGCCTCTGGGCCAGAGTGCCGCACCCTCCGGCGGCTCCGGCAGCTCCGGCGTCAAGCGCCGTGCCCAAGTGGTCAAGACAGGCTCCGGCGTCACCGTAATGACCGCCCAGGACTGGGCTTCCAAGTATCCTGAGATTTACGCCTCCTATCTGGCGAACGGCGAAAACAGGGAGGTCCACGACTATACCAAGGACTATCCCATGATCGGCACCATTTACGAGGGCATGGCCTTCTCCAAGTTCTACGGCAGCGCCCGGGGCCATGTCTATACCGTGGAGGATGTGACCGCCACCGGACGGCCTCACGCCCTTGCCAACTGCTTCAGCTGCAAGACCCCGGACTACACCGCCATGGTGAATGAGCTGGGTGACGCGGCCTACCGGCTGCCCTTTGAGGATGTGCTGGCGGAGATCAACGAGTCCATCAGCTGCTACAACTGCCACGCCAACACCGGCGACGAGCTGGTGGTGACCCATACATACCTGTCGGATGCCCTGGGTGAGGAGCTGAAGGATGTGGAGGCGGCGACGCTGTCCTGCGGCCAGTGCCATGTGGAGTATTACTTCCATCCTACCACCAAGGCCACCACATTGCCCTACACAAGCCTTGCCACCATGACGCCGGACAACATTCTGGCCTATTACAACCACACCATGGTGGACGGTCAGGTATTCGCCGACTATGTGAATCCCCGGACCGGCGTGCGGCAGATCAAGGTGCAGCATCCCGAATTTGAGACCTTCATGGGTGAGGGAAGCGTCCACGCGGGCACCTTCACCTGTGCCGACTGCCACATGGGCGAAGCCACAGCGGCGGACGGTACCACCTACATCAGCCACACCTGGATCAGCCCCCTGGAGAACAAGAGTTTGCTGGAAGGCACCTGTGCCGAATGTCACACGGACCTCGCCAAGGAAGTGGCGGACATCCAGGCCGAGACAGAGCGGCGAACCTACGCCGTGGGCTATGAGCTGGAGGGCCTGACGGAGAAGCTGGTCAAGGCCGTGGAGAGCGGCCGGTACACCGAGGAGGAGCTGGACGCCATCCGCGCTCTGGCCCGTGACGCGCAGTTCTATTGGGATTTCGTATTCGTGGAAAACAGCGAGGGCGCCCACAACTCCGCTCTGGCGAAGGAGTGCCTGAACAAGTCTGAGGCGCTGCTGAATCAGGCCATGGGCCTATTCAAACCACAGGAGGGATAAGATGAAAAAGTTTTGGATGCTGCTTCTGACCGCACTGATGGTGCTGAGCCTCTGCGCCTGTCAGAAGAAGGCCGAAGAACCGGCCCCGGAGACCCCTGCCCCTTCGGAAACAGCGGAACAGAGTGAGGAGACGGGCTTCCGCACAGCCCAGGTGGTGCAGACCGGCTCCGGTGTCACCGTCAAGACCGCCCAGGACTGGGCGGCGGAGTACCCGGAGATCTACGCCTCCTACCTGGCGAACGAGGAGAACACGGAGGTCCATGATTACACCAAGGACTATCCTATGATCCCCATCATTTATGAGGGCATGGCGTTCTCCAAGTTCTACGGCAGCGCCCGGGGCCATGTCTACACCGTGGAGGATGTGACCTCTACCGGACGGCCTCATGCCCTTGCCAACTGCTTTAGCTGCAAGACCCCGGACTTTACCGCCATGGTAAACGAAATGGGCGACGCGGCCTATCAGATCCCCTTTGAGGATGCCTTGAAGGAGATCAACGAGCCCATCAGCTGCTATAACTGCCACGCCAACACCGGCAACGAGCTGGTGGTGACCCACACCTACCTGTCCGACGCCATGGGCGCCGATCTGGACAAGGTGGATGCCCGGACGCTGTCCTGCGGCCAGTGCCATGTGGAGTATTACTTCGCCCCCGGCACCAAGGCCACCACCCTGCCCTATCAGAATCTGGACACCATGACGCCCGACGCCATTCTGGACTACTACAACCGCACCATCGTAGACGGCCAGCCCTTCGCGGATTATACGAATCCCCGGACGGGCGTGCGGCAGATCAAGGTCCAGCACCCGGAGTTTGAGACGTACATGGGCGCCGGCAGCGTCCATGCCGACACCTTCACCTGTGCCGACTGCCACATGGGCGAAGCCACGGCGGCGGACGGCACCACCTACATCAGCCACACCTGGATCAGCCCCCTGGAGAACGACGCCCTGATGGAGAACACCTGCGCCCAGTGCCACGCCGACCTGAAGGGTCAGGTGCGGGCCATCCAGGAGGAGACCGAGCGGAGGACCTACGCTGTGGGCTATGAGCTGGAGGCGCTGACGGAGAAGCTGGTGGATGCCATCGAGAGCGGCAATTACACCGAGCAGGAGCTGGACGCCATCCGTGCCGTGGCCCGTGACGCGCAGTTCTACTGGGACTTCGTGTTCGTGGAGAACAGCGAGGGCGCCCACAACTCCGCACTGGACAAGGACTGCCTGAACAAGGCGGAAGCGCTGGCTAACCAGGCCATGGGTATGTTCAAGCGGTGATTCTGTGCGAAAAGCGCCGTCCGCTCCTTGGCGGACGGCACTTTTTTGAAGCGAGGCGAGAAATTTGCTGAAAAAAGTTCTGAAATTCCTGCGCTCCATGGCCTTCGGCATGGTGCTGCTGGTGCTGATCCTGATCTGCAGTCTGGCGGGCTCCCTGATCGCGCAGGGAAATGACCCGTCGTGGTATGTGCAGACCTATCCCGGCTGGCACGGCCCGCTGCTGGCGCTGGGGCTGGACGATGTGTTCAATAGCTGGTATTTCATCACGCTGCTGGTGCTGCTGTGCCTGAATCTGGTGTTGTGCTCTCTGCTGCGCATCCGGCGGGTGGTGAAGGCGGCGAAAAACGCCCCGGCCAACGCCGCCAAGCTGGAGACGCGGGTACATCTGACGCCTGCGGGTGCGGAGCAGTTGCGGATCCATCTGGAGGGTCGGCATTACAAAAAAACAGAGTGCGGTGAAGCGACTGTCTATACGAAAAACTCCCTTGGATGGTACGGGTCTTTCCTGACCCATCTGGCTATCCTGCTGACGGTGCTGTTCGGCGCGGCGGCCATCTATTTGCCCACGGTGACGGATCAGACCTGTATGCCCGGTCAGGCGCTGACCATGGCGGACGGCACTGCCATCGGCGTGGAGTCTTTCCATATTGAAAACGAGACCGGGGAGCTGGACTATGCCAGCGTTATCACGGTTACCCTGCCCGACGGCCGCACAGGCGGGCCGGAGCGCATCAGCGTCAACCACCCCTATGCCTTCGGCGGATATAAGATCTACCAGCAGACCTACGGTACCGCCGGGTCGGTGACTGTCCGCAATACCGCCACCGGCGGAGAGGACAGCTTTACCCTGGATTCCATGTGCTTTTTGTCCCTGGACGGCACCAACGGCGTCTGGTTTGAGGCGCTGTACCCCGGCTACATCCGGGATGAGAACGGAAACTTCACCCTCATCACCCAGACCTCCGGCGCCTATGAGGACCCGGTGTACCAGATCCTGCTGGCCTCTGACGGCGTGTACACCCCAGTGATGGTATTCCCCGGGGAGACGGTGTCCGTAGCGGGGGTGGACTTCACCTTTGATGACCCCGTGGAGTATCCGGGCCTGCGCATCAAGCGGACGCCCACGCCGGTCAACGCCCTGCTGTGCGCCGCCTTTGTGCTGATGATCGCAGGACTGTGGTTCTGTTTCTTCCAGACGCCGGCCATCGTGACGGTGCGGGAGGACGGCTATGCTGTGGGCGGCCCCAAGCCCCAGGGACTGGAGCTGGAGTTGTCAGCCCTGCTGGAAACTGAGATCAGAAAAGAGGATGAACAATGCTGAACATTTTGTTTTTTGCGGGGCTTGCCCTGTATCTCGCTGCCGTCGTGTTGGAGTTCGGCGGCATGGTGTTCAAAAAAGAGGCGGTGACCAAGGCCGCTTGGTGGCTTTTCGTGGCAGGCGCGGTCTGCAACACCGCCTATCTGGTGGCCCGGGGCATCGCCGCCGGACGGCTGCCGCTGTCCAACCAGTTTGAGTTTGCCACGGCCTTCGCCTGGGGCATCGCGGTGATGCTCATTGTCCTGCGGATGAAGTTTCGGGCGGAGTGGGTCTCCGCCGTGGCCATGCCCATGGTGTTCCTGGTGCTGTCCTATGCGGCCCTCCAGCCCAAGGAAATCACGGAGCTGATGCCCGCCCTGCGTAGTGCCTGGTTCGGCCTGCATATCGGCTCCGCCGTGTTCTCCTATGCCGCCTTCGTGCTGGCGGGCTGCGGCGGCCTGCGGTATCTGCTGCTGGAAAAGCGGGAGGGTGAAAGCGCGCGGCTCTCCCAGATGGACTATCTGTGCTACCGGCTGGTGGCGCTGGGATTCCTGCTGCTGACAGTGGTCATCCTCTCCGGCGCCATCTGGGCGGAGCAGGCTTGGTCCGCCTTCTGGACCTGGGACCCCAAGGAGACCTGGGCGCTTATCACGTGGATTCTGTATGCCATCTACCTGCATCTGCGGATGCGGAAGAAGCGGAGCGGCAAGGTCATGGCCTGGTTCACTGTCATCGCCGTCCCGGTGGTGCTGTTCACCTTCATCGGCGTCAATACCCTGCTGCCGGGCCTCCATTCCTACGGCTGAGGAGAGATGCAGATGAATTTCAACGGTATTTTGGTGGGAGTGGTCACATTCCTGCTGATCGGCCTGTTCCATCCTATCGTCATCAAAGCGGAGTATTATTTCACCAAGCGCTGCTGGCCGGTGTTCCTGGTGGCAGGGTTGGCTCTGCTGCTGGGGTCGTTGTGGATCTCCGACGCTATCGTCAGCATCCTGGTGGCCATTTTGGGCATCAGCTGCCTGTGGAGCATCAAGGAACTGTTTGAGCAGGAGGAACGGGTAAAAAAAGGCTGGTTTCCAGCCAATCCAAAGCGCAAATGAGGTGCTGTGATTGAAAAAGCAGGTTTTACTGATCAATGATCTGGCTGGATATGGAAACGTGGCACTGTCCGCTATGCTCCCGGTGCTGACGTACATGGGCTGCCATGTCTGCAATCTTCCTACGGCATTGGTTTCCAATACGCTGGACTACGGGAAATTCCGCATCCTGGAAACGACAGACTATATGCGGGACACGCTGGCGGTGTGGCAGGAGTTGGACTTTCAGTTCGACGCCATATCAACGGGGTTTGTGGTGTCGGAGCAGCAAGCAAAGCTGATCGCTGACTTCTGCAAGCAGCGCTCTGCCGACGGGACGATGATCTTTGTGGATCCCATCATGGGCGATGAGGGTAGTCTCTATAACGGCGTGACTGAGCAGACGGCGGCACATTTGCGGGAGCTGACTGCTGTTGCTGATTATGTGGTCCCCAATTATACGGAGGCCGCCTATCTTTCCAATGTGGCGTATCAGAAAGACGGAATGTCCAGGGAGGAGGCCAAGGCGCTGGTCATGAAGCTGCGGGAGATCGGCGCCAAGTCCGTGGTCATCACCAGTGCGCTGGTGAACGGCGAACACGCGGTGGTGGGCTTCGACCACCGGCGGGACGAGCATTTCCTCCTGCCCTTTGAGGAGATCCCGGTGCGCTTCCCCGGTACCGGCGACGTGTTCTCCGCGGTGCTGATGGGAAAGGTACTGGCAGGGGAACCGCTGGCCCAGAGCACCCAAAGGGCCATGGACGCCGTGAAAAACATGATCGAGCTGAACCGGGACGCCCCGGACAAATACAGGGGACTTCCCATCAGCAGTTGTCTGGGGGTCATTGACGGATGAGCAGACCGAAGATCAGAATTACGCTGGTGGAGAGGAAAGGCCCTGTGGGCTGCCACCGGGGACACCGTGTGGGCGACAGCTATGATTTTGACACAGAGCGGGGCCAGCTCTGCCCCATGGCCATGCATGTGGCCTTTCCCTATGTGGACATCCTGCGGTATGGCGGCGAGATCCCCGGCCAGGAGAAGGGCACGGCTGTGTTTTGCTGCCCGGATGTGGATACGCTGAATGTTTTTCGCATTGAGCGGCTGGACGGCGACGAGAACTGAGCGGAGCAGGGCCGCTTGCATAAAAATGCGTTGAAAAAGGAACGGCAGACTGCCGTTCCTTTTTTGCCTGACGGGGTCAGGATTTCTTCTCTCCAAAGAACAGCGCCAGATCGTCCTCCACGGTGCCGATACCGGCGATGCCGAAGCTCTCCACCAGCACCTTGGCCACGTTTGGGCTGAGGAAGGCTGGGAGCGTGGGGCCCAGGTGGATGTTTTTCACCCCCAGATACAGCAGGGACAGCAGTACGATGACCGCCTTCTGCTCATACCAGGCGATGTTGTAGACGATGGGCAGGTCGTTGATGTCCTCCAGGCCAAAGACCTCCTTCAGCTTCAGGGCGATGACCGCCAGAGAGTAAGAGTCGTTGCACTGGCCTGCATCCAGCACCCGGGGGATGCCGCCGATCTCGCCCAGGTCCAGCTTGTTGTACTTGTACTTGGCGCAGCCGGCGGTGAGGATGACGGTGTCCCTGGGCATCGCCTTGGCGAACTCCGTGTAGTAATCGCGGCTCTTGGCACGGCCGTCGCAGCCTGCCATGACCACGAATTTGCGGATGGCGCCGCTCTTAACCGCCTCCACCACCTTGTCCGCCAGAGCAAGCACCTGAGCATGGGCAAAGCCGCCGATGATCTCGCCCCGCTCCAGCTCCGTGGGAGGCGCGCACCGCTTGGCGTGCTCGATGAGGGAGGAGAAGTCCTTCTCCTCACCGATGTGCGTGCAGCCGGGATAGCCCGCTGCCCCGGTGGTGTACAGCCGGTCCTTGTAGCTGTCCTTGGGCGGGACGATGCAGTTGGTGGTCATGAGGATGGGGCCGTTGAACTGCTGGAACTCCTCCTTTTGCTTCCACCAGGCGTTGCCGTAGTTGCCCACGAAGTTGGGATACTTTTTGAAGACCGGGTAGTAGTGGGCCGGGAGCATCTCGGAGTGGGTGTACACGTCCACCCCAGTGCCCTGGGTCTGCTCCAGCAGCAGCTCCAGGTCCCGCAGGTCGTGGCCGGAGACCAGGATGCCGGGATTTTTACCCACGCCAATATTTACTCTCGTGATTTCGGGATTTCCGTAGGCCTCGGTGTTAGCCTTGTCCAGCAGTGCCATGCCGCTGACGCCGTACTTGCCGGTCTCCAGCGCCAGGGCTACCAGCTCCTCCGCTGTCAGACTGTCATCCAGTGTGGCAGCCAGAGCCCGCTGCAGGAAGGCGTCCACTTCGCCGTCCTCCTGCAGCAGGGCGTTGGCGTGCTTGGAGTAAGCGGACAGGCCCTTCAAGCCGTAGGTGATGAGCTCCCGCAGGGAGCGGATGTCCTCATCCTCCGTGGACAGCACGCCCACCTGTGCGGCCTTAGCTTCAAACGCAGACTCCTCCGCCGTCCAATGGGCGGCTTCGGGCAGGGCAGAGCTGTCCATGACCAGGGTCAACAGTTCCTGCTTTACATCCAGTGTCTCCCGGATACGGGACACGATGGCTTCCTTGTCGAAGTTCGCGTTGGTGATGGTGACGAACAGATTCCAGGTGACCAGGTGGTTCACCTGGGCGTCCACCGCTGTCCCCTCGGCCCGCAGTTGGGTGGTCACGGCGGCAAGACCCCGGGTCGCGTAGACCAGCAGGTCCTGCATGGCCGCCACGTCCGGCGTTTTTCCGCAGACACCAACCCGGGTGCAACCGGTGCAGCCGGCGGTCTCCTGACACTGATAGCAAAACATGTTGTGTTCCATGAATATACCTCCATATGTTCCGTGGGCGGGGCATTGCGCCTCCGCCGATGTTTCCTTGATGTGACGGGCACAGTATACGATGCGCACCGGGCAAAGTCTGTTGGAGAAACAACAAAACAGGGTGGAAATACATGGATATTATGGAGGTTTGGATATTTAAAGGTATTCTTTCACTGGCTATTCCCAGAACAAAGCAATGGCGATATGTTGAAAAAATATCATCGAATTCGTGTATTCGGTGTTTGTGCAAATGGTGTCCGGTGCACCTCAACGACTGAATGTCCACCGTTAAAGTTTATACTCACCGGGGAGAGTATCGTTTAGACTACAACTGGAGAAGAGAATGCCGTGGAGGTCGGAAAAAATCACAGGACAGGAAGGCGTATTGCGCGTGACCGACAAAAGTACACTCTCAAATGGGCTTGTAATATAACAAATTTGACTTTAACAAGACGATGTGGCAGTAAGTGCGCCGTCCTGCTTATGCCTTCTCAATAGTAAGCCACCATTGGAAAACTGCTTTCGAGGGTGAACATCTGAAAGCAACGCCTTTCCGGCTTAGGCGACTTGCTCTGTATCACCCTCACTCCATCAGATGGTGGGGAAATATATCAACAAGACAAATGATAATCCACCGCAAAAAAATTATACGGAAAGCTCAATGTTTTTTCTTATAGAGGGGAGACCAGGGGCGGTTTGCTACGATTCTTTCAACCAGTCAACATACTCTTCCAAGGATATCTTACCGCTATCGCACTCCGCCTTCTTTTCTCTGGCGCGTTCACCCCAGGCGTATAGTTCCTCCGGCAGGATCTTCCCGGACTTCGTCCAGGCGAACCGCTTTTTATATTCCCGGCGGTATGCCTTGAAGACATCGTCTGTATCTTTTTCCCGTGTCCACTTCGCTATGGCGCCGACGTCTTTGCAGGTACGCCCCTTCGAATCAAACACACGGTCACAGTATTCGGCGTTGGTCCGTCCGGTAATCGCGAAATACTTCCCGCAATTTTTGCAGACCCTCATCTTCTGCTCCCGCCTGACCCACTCCCGCAGATAGTAATCGATCAAGTCGTAGATGCTCTTTGGATAAAGGACTTCCGCATAGGCGCTTCGGTCGATCATCTCAAAAGACACCGTCAGCGGTTGGAACTTAAAAGGACGTGGGTCTACATGATAAGGGTCCTTGTAATAATCATAGAACCTGCTGGAAACAGAACGCTTGCTGGCATCCATGTCCAACACACGCTCCAGCAGATCCTTGATCTGCTTCTGCGCGTAATCAATGTTGCTGGGGATATGCGCAATGGCCTGGTGAGGCAGCATGTCAGATGCGTGAGCGAAGTTGTCCTTCTCTGCCTCGTTCAGTCTCTTGGACCAATCCAGAAACAGCAGCTTAAAGAATATATGCGCATCAGATAAGCTCTGCAAGGTAAAGAAGATGTCCTCAGTGTATCTTGCGTCGCGAGTTCTGTACAACTCTAAAAGCGCACGGTCGATCTTCTTGATCTGGGGTTCCCGTTTCCAGATGTCCAGGTCGAGCAAGGAAAATAGGCTTTCCGAAAACGGAAAGTCTATTTTTTGTGTGAAGCGGTCGTCAGAAACATCATCGCTGTAAATGAAATATTCCCTTCCGTTAGCGATATAGGTCTTAAACATATACTCAGACATGAAAAAACTCCCTCTCGGATTAGACACACTATTCGTCTGTAAAACGATAGGTCTTGACAAGGGGCGACCTATCGTGTTAGACTGCAAGATGTGGCGACCAATAAAATCGTGATATTAAAAATAAGTCTAAAATATATGGGACAAAATGTCAAGCAGATTCTATTGGCCGTTCGATGCACCTCGACAACTGAATACCCACCGTCAAAGTTTATACTCGCCGGGAGAAGTACCGCCAGGACTACATCGTGACTGCCTTACGATATACGAGCGTACCAACGGGGAAGAAAACGCCGTGGAGGTCAGAAAGGATCACAGGGCAGGAAGGTGTATGGCGTGTGGCTGACGAAATTTTTATGAATGGTGGTGATATTCATCTGCACTCAGACCAACAAATATCTCGATGGCCCTATCAAAAAGGAAAGCCGCCGAAACTGCTGCAACAGTCCGGCGGCGCGCCGCGTTCCGAAAAACGCAGACTCCATCTGCGAACAGTCTAACAGAGAGGCGCCCGGAACGCAAGAAAAATTTATCTCTAAATTTCAAAATGAGGGGGTTCCGTATGCCAATTCTCGGTGAACGATTTTATCAAATGAGCAACGCTATTTTCTGCTATGACCTGAAGCCGATCCCGCTGGCTGTGTACAGTTACCTGGTCTGCTGCGCAGGGCAGAAGGACGTATGCTGGCCCAGCATGAAGACCATCGCTCTCCACTGCGGCTGCTCTGAAAATGCGGCGAGGGACGCGGTCAGTCTGTTGGCTGATCGTGGGTTCATCCGCAAGGTCAAGACCTCGCGGTGTGTGAAAAGCGGCAAGTGGCTTCAGGGAAACAACCACTACTACATCCTGCCGCTGCCTGATCTTCCCGCCGCAGACCACAGCTCATGAGGGGGAATCCCCTCAACGGATGGTGGGGAAGTGTATGAACAAGACGAAGAGTAACAAGAAAAAGTCCTGCCGCCAGGTTATTATCTCTGAAATCAAGAACTGGGCAGGGACCGAAATTTCCGCCCTGTTTGGCCCTGTGAGCCGCTGTGTGAGGCTTTGCCGGGAGCAGCGGGAACAGACACCGCCCAGCTCTGTTTGGGCGGATTTGAGCCGGGTTCCAACGACCTGCGGAGGACAATATAGGGCTCCCGCCGAAGCCCAGCGAAGCGGGTTCGGTGGGAAAAGGAGGAGCAGCGAAATGAGCGAGTTTTCGCCCGTTTTAGGCGGAAACGAGGGATATGGAGCTGGCGACGACGTGAAGCGGGATAAAGAACAGGCGTCAAGCGCGACGCCCTGTTCGTTCACTTCTGCCCGCAGTGCGGGCAGTTACGGGGGTTTCGGGGAGTTCCAAAGTGGGGTCAAAATCGAAGGGGCGGTATCACTTCTGCGGTCGTTATCCCTGATGGCCTACAACCACAAAGAAAAAATGAGGGTCATACCCCGGAAAGGAAGCTATTTTGAGCAAAAAAGAGAAATTTGCCCTCTATCTCACCCCTGAGAAAAGGGCACGCTTGGAGCGAAGATATCAGGAGGACGGCAGCCGCAGCATCACCGGATTCATTGAGCGGGCCATTGATTTCTACCTGGACTATCTCAGTGCCAACGACGCCGGGCTGTTCCTTCCGACTTCCATCCAGTCCTATCTGGACGGTCGGGTGGGGCAGTTGGAAAACAAAATGGCGTCGCTGGCCTACAAGCAGGCAGTAGAATTGGATATGCTCTCCGGGATCATCGCGGACAGCTTTCAATTCAGCGAGGAAGAACTACGCCGACGCCGTGCGGAGAGCGTCCGAAATGTGAAGCAGACCAATGGCCGCATCTCGTTCGAAAAACGGGTGCGGGAATCCGTGAAGGATGATGACGGATGGCAAGGCTGATCGTCAAAAGTCCGTACATCAAGTGCGGAGGTGGACGCTCGGCAGGCGGATACATGAGATACATCGCCACCCGTGAGCGGGTAGAACTGATTCAGGATGACCGTCCTCCCACTCGAAAGCAGGAACAGCTTATCGCAAAACTGGTGAAGGATTTTCCTGAATCAAAGGAGCTGGATGAGTATGGCGACTACCAGGAACATCCCACCAAGGCCAATGCCTCAGCGTTTATCTCACAGGCGTTGGAGGAAAACTGGAGTGACGTTCAAAAATCGGATGGCTACATGAAGTACATTGCGACGCGGCCAAGGGCAGAACGGCTGGGCTCCCATGGTCTCTTCGGTGACAAAGATGGCGTGGAGCTGGACAAGGCCATGGCGGAACTGGAGAACTACACGGGTAACGTGTGGACACACATCATCTCCCTGAAACGGGAGGATGCCGATCGGTTAGGGAATAACACCAACGCAGGGCGCAGTGGCCATCTTCGGCTTCCGCATCCCGCGTTTTTTCTTTCTCAGAAATTTTTTGAGAAGTTTTCAAAAATCTTGCGACCATCGGTTGTAAAACCGTACTTATAAAACAAAGAGGACTGCGCGGGCTTCGGCGGCTTTGCCAGAAGCAATGCAGGAACCTTATTATACCGATACAGGAGGTGAAATGAGTGTGATCGTGTTCGATGTTCAGTATGAATTTAGGCACTGGACTGCTTATTTTGCTCTCTGCTTTTGGAGGCAGCGATTGAAATTTAGCAGGTTGTGGCATACAATTTGTATATAAATTACAAGTTGTATGCCAGCACAAAAAGGAGGAGAAATCGGATGACACGGATAGTATGTAATGACCTTGCGTCACATTGTAAACCATTAGGAGAATCGAGATGAAAAAAGGTATCGTACTAATTTGTGTGCTTGCTTCTCTTTCTATCTTCTCAAGCTGCACAAGCCCAAAAAATGATACAAGAACCGGAGGCACTATGCCAATTATCACTATTTACAATAGAGACTACACTGCGTCTGACACGATAGTTTCAGAGCTTCCTTCGGGGTATGAATACATTGGCGATTTACCAAAGGAAGCTTCCAATGATACTGGATTTGAAGGATGTAAGATGTATGCAATTAAAGAATTGAATAGTCTTACAGACTTTTACTTGTACCAAAAATCCGAGAATACTTCTGACAAAAAGGATGCTTCCACCGAACAATCACAATGGCATTATGTTCAGTGGGTTTTGTGTGAATAACAATATTAGCAGGTGTTTTCTTGTTTAACAAAATGCCTTCCATACCTTTGTAAGAAAGGATGAATGTATAATGAAAAAAGCAAAAATTTCATGCCTGGTTCTTGCATTCCTTATGATTTTCGGATTGGGAATGAGCGCCCAAGCAGCTGAAAACAATTCCTTTGATATTCGCTTGAATTCAGCTCCTAATAGTTACAACGCAGGATACGACACATCTGATTCTGTGGTTTCCGAAAATGATTCTTTTAGCGTCAGTGTTAATGGCACGGTCACAGACATTCGTTTGAATTCTGCGCCTGATGGTTATAGCCCTTCTGGCACTCGTGCAAATGCAGAGCAAACCGTTCCGGATATTTCTTCTGTGCAGATTATGCCTCGCGCAACGGAGCTTATGCCCACGGGTGGCGGAGAATACAGTTATAATCCTACATATTGGAACGATGAAGCTAATGTATACCGTTCTAATTGCTACGGATATGCATTAAATCTAATTGCAACCAACACCAGTGATCCCTATGCAGGATGGCTTTTCCAGCCTGGATATAAGGCTGGTGAGGAGTATACTTCCCTTACAAAAACTGCTATAATCGATGCAGTCGAAGCTGACATGGAGGTTTTTGGTAGAACAATTCGCAGCTCAACTTATAGTGAAACTCCTGGATCAAATGAGTACAAGATTGCGCTTGTTATCGCCTCCAATGATTATCACTGGTACAGACAGGATTCCAGTGGATACTGGTCGCATAAGCCTGGTTTGACTGATATTACAAACAAAGATGCCTCTGGAAATTTGATTACCGATCCGAGAACTTGTGACCGCGACTATTCATACGCAGATTACAGTACATGGGGTGGATATTATATTATTTCCAGACCATAATCGTTATCTATTCTAAGCCCATTAGACAATAGGAAACCCGCACCGTCGGCAACGGCGGTGCGGGCATTTCTTTATGCATAAAATTACGGGTTATACTGGCTACTATGCCCATGTTTAGAACAAGTTTGCTATTGCCATGTACCCGGACAAACAGCTTGTCAGTTCATCAGATATAAGATCCGAAAAATAATTTTATCTTTTTTCAAAAAACTTGCGACCATCGGTTATAAAACCGTACAAATGAGATGAAAGGCCTTTGAGAAATAGAAAGGGGGGGAACGCATGGACGACTTACAGATTATCGAGCTGTATTTTGCGCGTGATGAAAAAGCGATTAAGGAAACCGATACAAAATACGGAAGACTGTGTTTTAATTTGGCAAATAATATTTTGAGCAACAACCAGGATTCAGAGGAATGTGTGAACGATACATATTTGAGTGTATGGAACAAGATCCCACCAACCAGGCCCAATAACTTCATGGCGTTTATTTGTAAAATAACCAGAAACCTATCATTGAAGAAGCTGGAATTCAAAATGGCATTGAAGCGTACCCCCAATGTAATTGTATCCTTTCATGAACTGGAAGAAGTATTATCGGATGACCACATCCCCCCCAACATAGGTGATGAGGAAATCGGGAAAATGCTTACGGCTTTTCTACAAAATGAAAAAGAAGATGCTCGCAATGTGTTCATTCGTAAATATCTGTATTTCGATTCTATCGGTGACATAGCAGCGCGATACTCATTTACGGAAAGCAAAGTTAAAAATATGTTGTATCGCTCCCGGAACAGATTAAGAGACTATTTAAGGAAGGAAGGTGTAGAAATATGAAAATTCCAAGATTAGCTATTGCTATGGGATATATCGACGATGATCTCATTTCTGCGGCAGAAGTATATAAACCGCACCATAAAAAATGGTATCAATTAAATTGGCTAAAATACGGAGCAGTTGCCGCTTGCATCTGCATAGTTGCTCTTATTACAATTCCTTTGCTCTCTGAACAAGTTACCTCGCCAACGAATGACACTGAATCACAAAAAGTTCTTACTCTTGCTGAAGCACAAGCATATGAGCCATTTGGTGAGTATTTTCCATCCATAGTTGCTGATGGATATTACTTGGAAGATGAAGTCCGTATTTACGATCAAACTGTCATGGAGGCAATTTTTGTTAATGATGAAAACGGCGATGCGCTCGTTGTTAGAATTGCCCCTAAAACTCGATATAGTAATGTTGAGACCGGAAAGGTTTTTTACAAAAACAAAGGTGACAGCAAATCGTCTTATTTGTATGTAGATTGTGGGGATTATATCGTATATTATTCCTCTGCCAAATGCGATTTGAATGAAGTTCAAGGATTCGACAAAATGGTCACCTCAGCCAGATACTTCACTGATTAGGAACAAAAGGAAAGGTTTAGGTGATACCAATGCAGCTATATCTTTAGGATAGTGTGTACGAATGGTCTATTCGTCTATCAGCCCTTTTCATTTTCAAAAGGATTCAAAAGGAGAACACTATGAAAAAGAGACTTTTTAGTTTTATGTTGAGCATCATTATGATGCTTTCGCTTTCGGTAACATCATTTGCGGCCAACATCGACATGGATTCTGAGGCCTCATTGGATAGCTCCTTTGCAATCGACGAAGAATTTGTATCTAATAAAATCTTGGAGAATCATGGTCTCGTAATTACTCCAACAGCCTCCTACCATCTGCTCGATACATCTGGTAATCCGACCTATACCTGTGTTGAGTTTACATACAACGACTCCGGCATCGGGTATGGAATCGTTGATCTATGCTCCTATGAACTGGTGCTTTATTCATTGGAGAAAGAACCTCTGTTCGAAGAAGATGATTTAGTTGTGTATAGTGGCACACTGGATTTTGCAGTTGTCCAGGATGACGGTGTAACAGCCGTAGACATTTTAACGCAAGATTATGTCCCTATTGAGAACATCCAAAATACTGTTCGTAATGGTCTATCTGTCAAAACCGTTACAGAGCGCGAAAACTGCGTCAATCAAATTTCCGCAAATGCATTAACCAGATCAGTCGAAACAGAAAAAGTTGTTTCTGGAGGTTATGATGAAGATTTAGTATATAGTTCGGGAAACAATTCTGGAACCTACACTACTGATTGTGGTATCAATGCGATTGCCATGTATCTTCGCCATCTCGACGAATACTTTGGTGGCGGGTATCTTTTAAGCACATTAACAACAGAATCTAAATTGAAGGTCTCTCTTGCTGCATACACTAACCGAACTTTAGGCAAACTTACAAATTTGACTACAACGCAGTTAGCTACTATCAGCAATGGATACACTGAAGAACACGGAACATCCCATACTAATATTGCCTCCAGCTCATATACTTGGACAAAGTTCAAAAACACTATTGATGGCGGCGATGGTGTTCCTTGCTATTTGCGCGTTGGCGCTGGCGAAACAAGCTATTGGGATTCCGCACATTTTGTTATTGGTGTTGGTCATACCGCTGGAGCAACATCGACCTCCGGTTCAATCCGCGTAAATAGTGGGTGGGTATCCTTGGGCTATGTATATATTGGGACATCTATTCCGTCGCATATTGTAAACTAAGTTTCGCATAAAGTAGGAAAAGGCAGCGGTTTTATAACCGCTGCCTTTTCCGTGTCAATCGTTTCTTTGTCATCATCATATACCACCAGTAAAGCAACTATGTCCTCAATAAGCCCTTTTCGTCGCCGGGAAGCCTTGCCACATCCGATAAAAACACAATAAAGAACGACAGATAGGCATTATACAAGACATTAACCTCACTGTGATAAATCTTGAGAGCGGTTAGGTTCTTTTTCCTTTTTGCCATGCCCTTCTTCCTCCATGCCCATAAGCCGATCCACATTGGCCTTTGCCGCCAGCAGCTCCCGCATTTCCTCGCGGGAGCGCCGGTACTCGGCATAGGTCTTTTTCTTTTCCTCCAGGAGCTGGGCATACTCGGTTTGCAGTTCCTTAACTTTGGGCAGCTTCTTGACCCCCATATCATCAAAGGCATTTTTTGCCGCCTGATGGAGCAGGATTTCCTCCTCATGTTCCTGGCGAAATTTCTTGGAGTAACCTGCCTGCCGATAGGCCACATAGGTCTCGCGGGTCTTGGCATAGTTGATAATGTGGGTCCGCAGGACGGCGATCTCCGCCATGCGTTTCTCCGCTGCCTTGATTTTTGCGGATAGCTCATTATGGTGGGCCGTGGCTGCCGCAGCCTTTTCCTCCAGAACCGCATACTCCAACAGGTTATGCTCCGTGAGATAGTTTACGGTCTGTGCCATCTGTTTCAGATTAAAGACCTTGGCCCATCTCGCATATCCGGCACCTTTTCCAGCCTGGAGCTTTGCCTGGATGTCAACCAGCAGATTGACCTTCGGCGGATCTGCTTGCTTGACCAGCTTCCGACGGGGTGTATGCTCCTTTTGTCCGGCGAGGACAGCCAGCAGGTCCTCCAGGGTGTAGCCGTCGCCCAAACTGTCCAAGCGGGACACTTTACCCCAGCCAGGGAGCTTCAAACGGTAGGATTTTCCGCGCTTGGATACTTCACAACCGGATTCCCGGAGCAGCTTCAGCAGCTCGTCCAGGTCAGCAGGCTTTTGTGCCAGGGCGTTGTCAATGGCAGCACGGAGCAATTCCCGATGGGAGGGCTTCGCCTGATCGCCCAGCCATTGGTCGTAACTTTTACCGTGGGGCTTTGGGTTCTCAACAATGGACAGTCCGTTCTCAATGCAGATGGTGTCGCTCAATCGACGGACGGCTTTTGTGCTGCCCCAAAAGTTGCGGAACTTCCGGTCACAGTCCAGGTTGACCGAACTCCAAATGATATGATTATGGACATGGGCCTTGTCAATGTGAGTGCAGACGATAAAGGCGTGTTTGCCCTTGGTGAACCGTTCGGCAAATTCCACGCCCAGCCGGTTGGCGTCCTCCGGGGTGATCTCCCCAGGACAGAAGGACTGGCGAACATGGTAGGCGATCACATCGTCCGCGCCACGGACCCGTCCGGTGGCGGCAATATACTGGCGCTTGGCCAGCATGAACTCGGCGTCGGCTACACGGCTATCGCACTCATAACCGGTGATAAGCCTGCCGTGGTCAGTCTTTTGCGGGTTGGCCACATAGTCGATAATCTTACTGATGGCTCGGCTCTCGGTCCGGCCCTTGCCGATATGCAGCGGCATGATGCGTGTGGTTGCCATGAAGTTTCCCTCCCTTCAAAAAATGGGCAGCCTCAGCTGCCCATCTCGTCACGGTATGAAATATTGTTCCGCAGACACTCCATGACAAACTCGATGTGGGAACAGTCCAGCTTCAAAAAACGGGAGCGGACCACCTCATGGGGGAAGTCGCTGCCAGCGATCCGTGTGGTTTTCCGCTTGGCGCAGACGGTCTCCACCATCAGCTCCACGATCTCGTCCAGGTCCTCCCGGTAGGTGGTAAACTCCCGGCACAGGTGGTCATACTCGATGTTCTCCAGAATCAAATCTCGATAACTTTCCATCTCTGTGAGCGACATCGCATCCCTTCCTTTCCGTTCCGGCAGCTGTGCTGCCGCCGTCTCCCGGAAGGGAATGGAATCGGTACTTGATCCCTGAGTAATTGATTTTTGGGTATTTGATTTCTCTATATTTAATTCTGCGGGCTTTTCCGTATCCGGTTTATCCAGATACGGGTTTTCCGTATCTGGTGAAGCCGTATCCGGTACAGCCGTATCCGGCTGGGGCGTTTCCGGCTGCCGGGGCTGGGGCTGCTCATAAATGACATACTCGGTGTCGCTGATCCGGCCCTGCCGGTCCCGCAGCTGGTGGCGCACGATGTAACCGGCGCTTTCCAGTTCACGCAGCGCACCGCCGATGGCGTCCACACCCTCCTTGCAGATTTTCGCAAGGCCACGGGTGGTATAGTTCCAGTCATCCGGCAGGGACAGCATCATGGAAAGCAGCCCCTTGGCCTTCAGCGACAATTCATGGTTCCGCAGGTGATGATTACTCATTACCGTATAGTCGCGGGTTCTTTCAATCCGAAAGACCGCCATTGACTTCACTCCTTCCTGTTCTCAGGGCATGAAAAAAGCCACAATCTTTCGTGAAAAAGACTGTGGCGTTCAGCTGTTCTTGGTTTTCGTGTTCTTCCGGGGCCGGTAGGGACGCTTGGGCAGCGGCGGCTGGTCGAACAACGATTCATGCCCCGAAAACGGGAGGGCCTGCAAAACCCGGTCAATGTCGGTGGATTCCATGTCATATTGGGACTGGCAGTTTTCCCGGATGGCATCCTTGATGCTCTGGACAGTACACATATTCATTCCTTTCCTTTCGTGGTAGTGGCGGGTTTACGGGTGGCGGCGCTTGTCCGGCTTGAAGTCGAGGACATGGCCCTCGATCACACGGGCATACCGCTTGATTTTGATTTCCCGGCGCTTCTGGCTTACGAGGGCGGCCTGATACCCGTCCTCCGTGAGAAACAGCCGCATTTCCTCGCCGGGGCTGCCGTAGGAGCAGGGACGCAGGATGGAAAACTCGATCATCCAGCGAGTGTTGTCCTGAAAACGCTCCACGGCCAAAATGTTGTGTCCTTTCAGCTCACGGGCTGAAATATCCCTCATAGGCGGCTCCTTTCATCGTTCCTGGTCTCTCTGGCGCTTCTTCTGCCACCCCTCCAGCAGCTTGATGATGGTCTCCTGCATCCGCTGGGGTGTGTAGCTCTTGGGAAAATACTTCCGCAGGATGTCAGCAGAAAGGGTCACTTTGTCGAGATCGCTTTTCTTTTCCTCGCCCATGATGACACGCATCATATCGAGGGTCAGATGTCCTTCCTGGCTGTATTTCTTGAGCCGCTGGGCCTGGGAGAGAGAGGGGGTAGCCTGTTCGCTGTCCATCGCGTCCAGCAAGTCCCGCTGTTCCTCTTTTTTGAGGAAAGACAGCTCATAGGCCGGATTGACGGCGATTTTCTTTTCATCCACCATATCCAGCAGTTCGGGGATAAGCTCCGTCAGGCGGATATAGCGGAAAATCTGATTTTTACTCTGACCGACCTGTTCAGCCAAAAGCTCGCTGGACTTCTTTCCAAAATCGTTCCCAAGTTGGGAACCATTTTCTTTGGTGGGCCTCCCGGCTTGCCGTTTCATAGCCTCCAGCTTCATCTTGTAAGCAAAGGCCCTCTCGCTGGGGAGCAGGCTTTCCCGCTGCAAGTTGCTGTCCACCATAATGATGGTGGCGGCATCATCGTCCAGGTCCCGGACAATGACCGGCATGGTTTCTTTCTCGGCCAGCTCACTGGCCCGGTGCCGCCTGTGACCGGCCACCAGCTCATAGCCGCCCTCCGGGTCCGGGCGGGCAATCGCCGGAACCAGAACACCGTACTGCCGAACACTGTCGGCGGTCTCCATCATGGCCTCGTCATCCTTGACTTTGAAGGGATGGTTCTTGAAAGGATGCAGCTCAGACAGCGGGATTTCCCGTACTTTTTCCAGCTTGGCATCCTGGCGGCTTTCTTCGGTGGAAAACAAATCATCGTATGGAGCCAGCTCTACTTTTTTCGCGCTGCTTTTCAAGTTTTATCACCTCCTGGGTCAGATTTTTGTACCCCTCTGCCACCTTGCCATTGGGGTCATGGGCAAAAATGCTCTTGCCCTCGGCACTGATTTCCTTTGCCCGGACAGAATGGGGAATCTCGGTGCCGAACACCTTGATTTTGCTGCCGTAGGTCTCCCGCAGCAGGGCAGCAATCTCCTTGGCAAAGTTGGTGCGGTTATCCACCATCGTCAGCAGGATGCCGTCGATCTGGAGCTTGGGATTGATCTGCCGCTTCACCTTGTTTACGGTCTGGAGCAGCTGTTCCAGGCCCTTGGCGGGCAGATACTCCGCCTGGACGGGGATTATGACCCTGTTGGCGGCGGCCAGGGCATTGACCGTGAGCATACCCAGGGAAGGCTGGCAGTCAATCAGGATATGGGAATACTGTCCCTTGAGCGTGTCCAGATACTGCCGCAGGATGGTCTCACGGCTCATGGCGTTCACCAGGGAGACCTCCATGCCGGAGAGCTGGATGTCAGCGGGCATCAGGTCAACGCCCTCCGGGTGGTGCAGGATACCCTCGCCGGGGCGCAGCGGCTCGTCCATCAGGATACGGCCCATCGCGTCGGACAGGGTAAAGGGCAGCTTGTCCGGCTGGGGGTGGCCCAGGCTGATGGTCAGGCTGCCTTGCGGGTCCCCGTCGATCAGCAGCACTTTCTTCCCGGCCTGCGCCAGCCCAATCCCCAGATTCGCGCAGGTGGTTGTCTTGCCAACGCCGCCTTTCTGGTTGGCGATGGCGATGATTTGCGTGTTCAATGACTTCACCTCATTTCTGATTGGTGTTGTCATGTGCCTGCACAGCAGTCCTGGAAATGACAAAAGCCGCCACTCGAAACAAGTGACGGCTTCGCCTAAATCCAATATTCTACTGTGCTTGAAATCAAAAGGCTTTGAGTTCCTTTCTGCTATTCATTTGTCGTTAATGAAACACCCCCTATAATTCGACTTATTTCAGTATGATTTTTCGGTTTGGAAAAGGATGAAAAAACCAGACTGAAAACCTCAAAACCCTTGATTCTACGGGCCTTTTCCGGTTTGTCGTAATTATACCGTAAGGGCACACATTCGCAACGCTATCGTTGAAAAACGGCGTGGATGTAAAGACCTTGTCCAGCACCCTGGGGCATTACAGCGCGGGCTTCACCTTGAGCACCTACACCCACGCCACGCCGGAGATGATGCGGGAGGCAGCGGATACGATGGGGGATGTGATTGGGAAGGCAATATGAACAGAAAGCAGCACTGGACGAGCCTCGCCAGTGCTGCAGTGTTTTTCTGAAAATCCTGTCAGTTTTGTTGTATAGGAATGTGCAACTTTCCGCATGGGTGAGCCTGTGCTTAAGAAAAACTTTCAGGAGGGTATTCTATGAGTAGAGAAGCAATCGGCGAAAACGGTGCTGTTTTGGGGAGCAACGAGTATTGGAGCCGTGTAAATCATGCCACTTTTTTTGGCGGGTTGATGCAAAGACCGTCAGAAACAAATTATCATGAGACCTTACGGGAAGTTGGGGGACGTGCTGGCGCCGCAGTGGAAGAGATCTACGACGACTTGCAGGAACACATAAACGTCATTCGCAATATATCCTCTGATCGAAGGAGCACACTTGCCAAGCAGGTACAATCGCTATATGATGTATGCAGGATGTCCGGCAGTTTTTGCAGCCATAGCAGTGACTGCATAGGAATCCTGAATCTATCCTCTTTTTATCTCCCAGGCAGTTCTTTGCGTGACGATCGGGCTGTCCAAACCGCAATTCAAAAAATTAAGAACTGTTCAGACTTCTTTGCCAGTGAGTGCCTTGATTTGCTTCAAAAGGCTGTGGATTGGAGTATTTCCTTTGCGGCAGGGAGCGATGAGCGGAAGGCTGCGTTTTTGAAAGATGTCACCCAAGGAAAGGACAAGGAATTCTTGCGGGGTGTGCTGGAAGCATACCGCAGCAACAGCGAATCGGTGGAACTGCGAGGGCGATGCGGTTATTCCATTGGTGGCAAAGAGTATCTGAGTTATATGGAGCGGAAAGTGTTTCTGCAAGATATTCCTGCTATGTATACCGATGACTACGACGGAGCGTTGAAGGACGCCTTGGAGGATATCGCACACCGCCTGCAGAGGGATTTGATACAAAACGAGCGGGAAAATAACTATATTACAGATGATACAGCCCACATTTTGCGTAGCGCCGTTAGTGAATTGGAACGCTGCGGAATCAGCACGGGCATTTCTGACAGCATGATCGAGCGGATGGCATGGTTTGTGGGTGGTGATACAGCAAAAATTCGCCAGTTGCAGCAAAAGCTCAATGAACTGAATTTAGGCGGGCAACTGCTGGAGGACGGGGTTTACGGGGAGAAGACAGAAAAAGCAGTTGCGGATTTTATGCAGCAACTGTTACATGGCTCTGTTCCAACCCTTACATGGGGCGATCCGCTTCAAAGCTCTCTTACAGGGATTACATCGGCAAAAATTTCAGGATCGAATATATCCGCACTCTGGGATTTTTCTAAAAGAAGTGCAAATCAGAATAAGGGTATCATTGTTTTCCGAGTAGATGAACCGCATAGTGGTTTCAATTATCCTCATATCAATACTGTTGAGGGACGAAGCATCAAAAGCGGAAAGTACAATCCATCTGAATTTCAGCGTGCAAATCTAAATGCATTGAATCATACCGAGATATCTGACGATGCTTATCGTGTTCTGAAAGACTTTGATGGTGTCGCCAAGAAAGTCCGTGTTGCCGGAAAGATCCTTTTGGTTGCTGGGGCTGCATTGGATGCGTTGGAGCTGTATCAGACGATAGAAGGCGATCTTCATGACGCGGATCGGAAAATTGGAAAGAAAACATATTCAGCAGTTGCTGGAATTGGCGGAAGTTGGGGGCTGGGCGCGGTGGGAGCAAAAGGCGGTGCCGCTGCAGGTGCTGCAATAGGAACAGCGATTATGCCTGGCGTGGGAACGGCAATCGGCGGCGCTGTTGGTGGGCTTGTACTCGGTATTGCAGGGGCCTACGGCGGTGATGCACTTGGCAGATGGGTCGTTGATATTACTGTAACGGAGTGATGCAGATGCTATGGAAGCGGGGAAATCATAACCAAATACACCGGAATACCGAACAGATCAGCACAGATATTGCTGTGCGCACAGGTGGATTCTATTTCCATGAAAAGCCCGCTAATCCGGCCAACCAGTTGTTGTGTGTGGAGCCGCGCTATGAGGATTCTGATCCTGGGTTTCCGCAGTTCATGCGCTTGTGCGGCGCACAGATACTTTCTCAGTATTCCTTTGTACTGGAACATCTCGAGTCCTGCAAAGACTTCCCTGAGCTGGAGCACGCACCGTTTGCCGCTGCGTATCAGGCTCTTGGAGGGAATATTATCTGCCAGACAGCATCCACACTTTTGAGCGTATCAGAATACGACAGTCCTAAACTCCTGCAGCTGATTCCGGAGGACAGTCTGCTGCGATACAGATACTATGGATATGGGTACTACCAGGCACTATCAAAACCGAACTTTGCACAGTTGGAGAAGAGCCCGTTTGATGTGCGGATCTTCTGCCACGAACTGCATGATTATTTATTGATCGAAGTGTCTGGCGATGCACAGAGTTGCATCAACCAGATAAAAACACTCTGTGAAAAAGAGGGACGACAATTAACTCTTCAATAAATAGGTGGTTGACTTTACTGGACTGCCAATAAGAAATTTTGTAGCAGCGATTACTGATATATGCGATTTGGAAGGCTGAATTGTTTCTGACCATACGAAAAAGATAGCAATTAGACAGCACTGGGTGGGGGAAATCCTATCCGGTGCTGCCCTGTTCTATAGGGTGCTTTCGCCGTATTGGTCAGTGTATTGGTCGGCGCAAAAGTCAAATTTTGAAGCAAAGTTTTGAAACCATAAAATAAAGAAAAGTTCCTGATTTCTTGCGAAATCAGGAACTTTTTGGTGGAGACTACTGGACTCGAACCAGTGACCTCCTGCGTGTGAAGATACGTCGGGGGCGGAAAGAACGGGCTATCCCGTCCTTTTCGCCCCTTTTGGCTCAAAATGATTTGCTATCCGCTCCGTTGTCTCCGTTGCCTACTGCCTGCTCCAATTCCCGTCTGGGTCACGGTTTGGGTCAGGGCGGCAGGTTCGCTCTTTTTCCAAGGGAACTGGCAGAGGCCATCGGATAATGTTTAATGGAAATCGTAAAATTGTGAATAAAAAGCAGATTGCGGGAAATAAGCCAAAATGCTAAATTAATGTTAGATTTTGAGGAAGGAAGTTGCAAAATGCTGGATTGCCTTTTTATCGGTTCCACGACGAAAGACACTCTCCTGATGGTGGAGGCACCGCCGGCCTCCGACCAGCGCATCGCGGCTTCAGCAGTGGCCCATGCCTGCGGCGGGGTGGCCTCTGTGGCGGCTTCCGCGTTTCAGAAACTGGGAGGCAGCGCGGGATTGATCACGGCGGTGGGAGACCCTTCGGATGTCACGGACTTTATCGCCGCCAATATCGCGGAAAGACGGCTTCCCTACGCGGATTTGATCCGGGTGCCGGGGACGGATTCTCCTTTCAGTACGATCCAAGTGGAAGCAAGCGGAAAGCGTTGCATCACCCATTTCGGCGGCTGCATCCGGCAGCTGACAATGGACATGCTGGACAAAAACGCCCTGGCCGGCGCGAAGATGATCCACCTGGGCGGCCTGGAGGAGCATTTCTGCGGCGAGCTGGCCGCTTACTGCAAGCGGAATACCAGCGCTCTGGTCTCTGTGGATGGCGGCAACCTCTCCCGGAAGGCTACGGACCGGATGCTGCCCTATGTGGATGTGTTTATCCCGGATGACAAGACGGTGGCCAAGACCCTGGGCTGCTCCCCGGAGGATGCCTGCCGCTACTACGCGGAGAAAGGCGTCCACGTCAGCTGTGTCACCATGGGCGACAAGGGCTCGGTGGCGTATGCGGACGGCACGTTCCACTACGCGGAGCCTGTGCAGGTATCCGTCGTGGATACCACCGGCGCGGGTGACAATTTCCACGGCGCGTTTTTGTACTGCTTGGCGCAGGGGTGGGATCTGGACCGTACACTGCGGTTCTGCAATGCCTTTTCCGGCCTGACCTGTCAGGGCCTGGGCGGACTGGCGGCGGAGCCGACACTGGAAGTGACCTTACGAAAGATGGAGGAGTGAGCATATGTCTTTGGCAACACTGAAGGAAGTTCTGGAGATCGCCGAGCGGACCAACACCGCCATTCCAGGCTTCAACATCGACAACATCGAAATTCCGGAGGCGATCATGGAGGCCGCCGAGGCTGAGAACTGCCCGGTCATCCTGACCATCGGCCAGGGGGCCATCAACGTCGGCGGCCTGCGGCATTTGCCGGATGTGGTGCGGCGGATCGCGGAGAGCAGCAGCGTGCCGGTGGTCATGCATCTGGACCACGGCGCAAGCTACGAACAGGCTATTGCCTGCCTGCGGGCCGGATTTACCTCCGTCATGTACGACGGCTCCCACCATCCCTTTGAGGAAAATGTCCGGGAGAGCCAGGCGGTGGTGCGCGCCGCTCACGCCGTGGGCGTGTCCGTGGAGTGCGAGCTGGGCGCCATCTCCGGTGTCGAGGACGGCATTTCCCACAGCAACACGAATCTGGTGGACCTGGATGAGGTGAAGCGCTTTATTGCGGTAGTGGATTGTGACGCGCTGGCCGTCGGCATCGGCAACGCCCACGGCATCTACAAAGGAACGCCCAACCTGGACTTCGACCGGCTGGAGGCCTGCCGGAAGCTGGGGGCGCCGCCCCTGGTGCTCCATGGAGGTTCCGGTATTCCGGAGGAGATGATCAAAAAGGCCATCTCCCTGGGCATCCGTAAGATCAACGTAGCCACCGAGGTGCGGCTGGCTTTTATGGAGGGCCTGGAATCCGCTGTGGGCAGCCGGGACATTTACAAGATGTACCAGGCGGCCAAAGCCAGCACCACCGAACTGGCCCGCACAAAGATCAGGATGTTTCAGAACAAGGAGTGAGCGATATGGAGTACATGAAGGCAATCGCGGTCATGGGGCCTAATGACGTCCGGGTGGTGGATGACGTTCCCAAGCCGGTTTTGGGCGATTACGAGGCGCTGGTGAAGGTCCATGCCTGCGGCTTCTGCAATGGCACCGATATGCAGATCGTCACCGGCACCGGCGGCGACCTGGGCAACGGCGTCAGCCTCTATCCCACAGTGCTGGGCCACGAGGGCGCCGGCGAGGTGGTGGCCGTGGGCAAAAAGGTCCGCCACATCCATGTGGGAGAGCGGTGGATCCATCCCAACCTCTACCCGGATGTGGGCAACGGCTACACCAAAACCCACGGCAGCATGGCGGAGTACGGCATGGTCAGCGACAACCAGGCCATGCTGGAGGACGGCTTTACGGAGAAGGACTTCCCCTGGGTCAAGCAGCACAAATTCCCCAATACCATGAGCTACATTGATGCGGGCGTGCTGCTGTCCCTGGCGGAGAGCCACTCTGCCGCCAAGAACTTTGGCGTGACCGAGGGAACGGAGGTCTTGATCTACGGCTCCGGCCCCATGGGCATGGCGCTGTCCCTGTTCTGCGGCCTGCGGGGCGGCCATGTCACGCAGATCGACAAGATCCAGGAGCGGCTAGAGATGTCCAAGCGCATTGCAAAGACGGAGCACACCATCAACTCCTCCGTGGAGGACGTGGACGCGGTGCTGAACGGCAAGAAGTTTGATGTGGCCATCGACATCGTGGGCTTTACCGACATCATCTACGAGGCCAGCCGCCATGTGAAGCCCGGCGGAAAGGTGGGCTCCATGGGCGTTCTGCGGAGCAATGACCTGATGGTGGACACCAGCCGCCTGCAGGACAACACCTCGCTGCATATGCTGAACTTCCCCTACGGGGAGTATGCAATCCTGGACGAGACCATCGCCCTAATCGAAGCCGGGAAGGTGAATCCCAAGGATTTCTACTCCCATGTTCTTCCCTATGAGAAGATCGACGAGGCCGTCCAACTGACCCTCAGCAAGCAGGCGCTGAAAGTCATTTTGGATTTCGATGCCTGAACATGGCTTCCGGGTGCCGCTCTTTTCGGGCGGCACCTTTTTTGCGCATGGCGTTCTGTGTGATCTGCCAAAGATGCCCCGCCCTTTTTGGACAAGCTGCGTCTACTTTTTGCCGAAATTCTTCAAATTTTTACAATCATATAAAAGTGAATCCAAACCATAAAAATGTTGATTTTCAGAAAAAAATAGGTATGTTAAACTGACCGCAGTAAAAAACCCTGGCACATACAGACGAACAAAGGAGGAGATTCCATTGTGCAATTGGGAACTGCTGGATCAGTTGATTGGCGGTGCAAAAGTCGTTGACCTGTCACCAATGATCGAGCATAATATGCCCAAGTGGCCTACGCATCCGCAGATCATTGTTGACCCCACCATCACCCATGCCCATGACGGATATTATTGCCAGACACTGGTTATGGGCGAACACACCGGGGCCCATGTGGATTGCCCCGCGCATATTTTGCCGGAAATGCAGGATAAGACCGTGGATACATACGAGCCGAATATGATCATGGGGCCAGCCGTCAAGTATGATATGTACCGTTTGAACGCACAGCCCGGCGACCGCATTACAAAAGAGCAGATTTTGGAACTGGAAGACCAGATGGGCGACCGGGCAAAACCGGGTGACATTGTCCTCCTGGATTTTGGCTACCAGCAGTATTGGAAATTGGACAATACGTGGAAATATTACGCGCTGAATGAGCCGGGGCTTTCCGAAGAAGCATGCGCACTGTTCGCGGAGCGGCAGATCCGCGCAATCGGTTCGGATACCATTGCCTGTGACACCCCGGTGAAAGATGGCTATGAGTATTTTTCCTATGGCCATCATAACAGCTTTCTGCCAAACGAGATCTTTATTATGGAAATGCTGATGAATCTGGAGAAGCTGCCCAGACGCTGCTACTTTATGGCGATTCCTCTGAAGATCAAGAACGGCTCCGGCTCTCCCATCCGTCCTTTCGCAATTCTTGAATGAGTAAATCCACATCAGAAAATATACAGATAAGGAGAACAACTATGAAACTGAAAAAGCTATTCTCTGTGGCTCTGAGCGTCCTTTTGATCGTGGCCCTGGCAGGCTGCGGCGGATCTAAGAATGAGGCAGCCCCCACTTCTGACAAAACCACCGAGACTGGCGCTTCCGAGCTGCTGAGCCTGTATGATTCCATCAGTGCCGAGACAAAGTATGTGGCTCTGTCCGACCTCCCTGAGATCACCGCGAAGGAATCCTACACCATCGGTGTCGCAATGACCGATGTTTCCACCGGCTGGTTCAAAGCCCTGTATGACCATGTCAACGAGAAACTGACGGAGGCCGGCGTGACGGTCAATCTGGTTCAGTGCAACGATGATGCTGCTATGCAGGTCGATCAGATCAATACCTTTATCGCCCAAGGCGTTGATGCCATTATCATCAATCCCGCCAACCCCCAGGAGACTGTGACTTCCGCCCTTGATGACTGCGCTGCGGCCGGTATTCCCGTTGTTGCCGTGGACACCCCGCCTGAGACCGGCGCCGCTTACATGACCGCCTGCGTGACAGACGCCTATTCTCTAGGCAAGATGGTTGGCATGGAACTGGCCACCCGCCTGCTGGAGATGTATCCCGATATGGAGAGCATTCCCTACGGTATGATCGGCGGCACAGACGGAAACTCTATTGCCGCTGCCAGAAACCAGGGTGCCCGTGACGGTATTGCCGAAGTCGATCAGGAGGGCAGAATCGAGGAACGCACCTTTCTGTATGCCGGTGCCTATTCCGAGGAATCCGGCCTGACGACCGCTCAGAATATGCTGGCCGCCAACCCTGACCTGAAGTGCATTGTCGGTACCTGCGACGCCCACATCGTCGGCGCTACCTCTGCCGCTGAGCAGCTTGGCCTGGATGAAAATCTGATCATGGGCGCCGTTGACGGCTCCAAGTCCGCATATGAAATCATGCTGGATGACGGCCCCGTCGTGGCGCTGGGCCTGAACTCTCCCTACGAAGTCGGTGAAGCTGCCGTGCGTGTGATTCTGGGCTATCTGAATGATGGTACGATCCCTGATTCCAAGACTTTGCAGCTGGAGCCCACCCTGGTCACTCCCGAAAACGTTCAGGATTATTACGATCCTAACTCCGCGTTCTGATTTTTGCAACCGGAAGGATCGGGGATGGCGGGAAAGATTTTCCGCCATCCCTGATCCTGGGAATTAGGGGGGGACATCATGTCGAATATTATTGAGATGAAAGGCATCTGCAAATCATTCGGCGCGGTCAAGGCGCTGAAAAACATTGATTTTGCAGTGCGAGCCGGCGAGACGATGGCCCTTGTCGGCGAAAACGGAGCTGGAAAAAGCACATTGATGAAAGTGCTCACAGGCGTTTATACGAAAGATACTGGAACGATCCTGATCGGCGGCGAGGAAGTTCGAAAGAACAACCCTGTGGTCACCAAGAGCCTCGGCATTGCCCAGGTATATCAGCAGTTTGAAATGATGGATGAACTGTCCGTTACGGAGAACATCTGCCTTGGCGATAAGGACTTTTCCAAGTATGGGCTTGTACAGTTCAAAACCATGATGCGGAAGACCCAGGAACTGCTGGACCATTACCACATCCCCATTGATGCCAACGCAAAGGTTGGAACGCTGAGCGCTGCGATGAAGCAATTTATTTCCATCTCCCGTGTGTTATACCGGAAGCCCCGGGTGATCGTGTTTGATGAGCCAACAGCAGTCCTCTCCGACAGCGAAGTACATATCCTGATGGACATCATTGACTCTCTGAAACGGGAAAAGGTGACCATCATTTATATCTCCCACCGCATGGATGAGATTTTCCAGCTCAGTGATCGGATCACCGTCATGCGGGACGGCGCGGTCATTACCGTGCTGGAGAACAAAAACTTGACCAAAGATGACCTGATCGCGCATATGCTGGGAAAGACTTTGGGCGCCATGTATGTTACACGAGGGAAAATCCGCAGTGAACGGTATGTGCTTGAGGTCGAGGGCTTGACAAACGACGTTATCAAGGATGTATCTTTCAAACTCCGCGAGGGCGAAATTCTGGGTATCGCCGGCCTTGTAAACAGCGGCCGGACGGAAACGGCCAGAGCGATCATGGGCGCTGACAAACTCAAAAGCGGTACGATCAAAATCAATGGAACCCCTGTCAAAATTAAAAATCCCACGGATGCAGTCCGCCACGGACTGTTCCTTGCGCCGGAGGATCGGAAAAAGCAGGCCATGGTGCTCTGCCGGCCGATCCGTGAGAATATCTCACTTTCCAAGCTTTCTTCGGTGACTAACAGACTTGGTATTTTGAATTCCAAGAAGGAAGCTGAGACGATAGACAATCTGGTACGTGCGCTGAAAGTAAAAATGGACACGATTGAGAGCCCCGTCCAGGACCTCAGCGGCGGCAACCAGCAGAAAATCGTCATAGCAAAAGCAATTACCGCCCAGCCGAATATCCTGATATTTGACGAACCCACACAGGGCATCGACGTCGGCGCACGGGCTGAAATCTATGGTTTACTTGAAAAGCTGCGGGCAGACGGAAAATCGATCATCCTGATTTCCTCGGAAACGGAAGAGATCCAGGGCACCTGCGACCGGACGATTGTGATGCGGAGCGGCCATGTGACCGGAGAACTGAACGCGGAAGAGATGAAAGATACAAAGCTCATGCTGCAGTATATGTACAAGGACGTTTAAGGAGAAGAGACCATGGAAAACAAAACATTAAATGCTTCAGGCGGCATTGGGAGCCACCTGAAAGGATATTTGAAGGAACAGGCTATTCCCATTGGCGTACTGCTGTGCATGATTGTGATCGGTTCTCTTCTGACACCGATGTTTCTGACTTCTCTGAACCTGCAGAACCTCTTTATCCAACAGTCCTCAAATATGGTAGCGGCACTTGGTATGTTTGTGGCGATCCTGTCCGGCGGTATTGATCTGAGCATTGGCTCTGTCATGGCTGTATCCAGCGTGTTTTGCGCGTCGCTTCTGGTGATGACCAACAATATTCTGGTAGCGGTCCTCGGGGCTCTGGTGATCTGCACCGTTCTCGGAACAGTCAATGGCCTGATCGTCGCGAAGCTTCGTGTGGCGCCGTTTATCGTGACTCTAGGCATGATGGAGTTCGCACGCGGCATTGCCTACTGGTACACCAATTCCGCCCCGGTATCCTGGAAGAGCGCGGAATGCGCCAGTGTCTTTTCTTTCATCGGCAAAGGCCGTCTTTTCGGCACCATCCCGACCCTCAGCGTCATCATGATCGTCTGCATCGTCATTGTCTGGTTCATTGTAAAAAAGACTTCCCTCGGCAGGATCATCTACGCCATTGGCGGAAATGAAGAGGCTGTCAAGCTTTCCGGCATCAATGTGTCCAAATGGAAGATCGCCCCCTACATTTTCTGCGCGGTCTGTGCCGGTATCGCCGGAATTCTCTTGACGGCCCGGCTGGGCGTCGGTGCACCGACCAACGGTGAAGACCTGGCAAATGACTGCATTGCCGCTGTCGTTGTCGGCGGAACCAGTTTCACCGGCGGCAAGGGAAACATCAGCGGAGTGATCATTGGCGTCTTCATCTTGGGTATCATCAACAACCTACTGGATTTGATGAATGTGTCTTCTTACCCGCAAATGATGCTGAAAGGCGCCATTATCGTTGCCGCAGTTGTATTTTCCACCATTAAAGACAAGAAATCCTAAAACCATACCATTTTCTTCTTTTCTTTGCATGGAGCCGACTCTTTTTTGAGTCGGCTTTGTGCGTTGATATTGATGAAGGGGAACGGGGACAACCACGTTTTCGGCGGAAAGCAAGTGCGCACAACTTTCTTTTCAAAAAGAACACATATTGATATAATGATATAAAACACCAAATACCACGGCGAAAGGAGAGCGGAATATGAGGATCCGGAGGTTCTTCAGCGAGTCGCTCCACCATCGGCTCGTCTTGTACTTCATACTGCTGATGATGATTCCCATCAGCGTTGCCGGAACGCTGATTTACCGTGCGTCTGATGTCCGAATATCTGACGGTGCTCTGGCATTGGCGGAAGAAGTCATCGAAAAGACAGGCAAAAACATGGAAGAGGTGCTGCTGGATATGCAGTCGGCGGCCAAGCAGGTGGCCGAGGATCATACCATTCAAAGTCTCCTCGCCCAGATGCAGGTTCCTGAAATATCAGAGGAGGCTGTGATTCCCGCTCTGGATGCGCGGCTGAAGCAGATCGCCGGCATGTATGCCGGCCTGGACGGCGTATATATCTGCCTGGATGATTTCACTGTGGCAAAATCGCGCTATTATACAGCAAGAGACGAGCATGACACGCTTCTGCTTACCGGGGACCAGTATATGGAGATCCGAAACCACGAGGATATTCAATGGATCGTTTCCGACGAAGGTTCTCTGGTCGCCGACAACATGGGAAACGCCGTTTTGAGTGCGGCTAGACTGCTGCCGCTGAACGGCACCGGCCAGCCCTGCGGGATCGTGGTGGTGGAGGTACGACAATCGTATTTGAAAAAAATCCTTGATAAAAAACTGGGAGAAAGCGGAACGGTTTTCCTGATGTCCGCACGCCGGAACATTGTTCTGCAAACGGCAGCCGCGTCCGATGAAATGGTGATATATGCTGCGGAACAGGTAAAGCAGGCGGATAGAAAAACCACAATCATTTCTTCACGTGACATGGTCATCTTTTGCAAGCCGCTTTCCTTGTCTGAATGGGCTGTAGTGGGCGTTGTCATGAAGCAAAGCCTCCGCAGTGACAGCCAGGAAATCCTGATACTCTTTATTGTGACCGTGCTGCTGACGCTGTTACTAACGATCCTTGTTTCAGGAGGCCTAGCTGATTATGAGCTGCGCCCGATCCGCCGGATTCAAACGTACATCAAGGATATGGAGAACGGAGAATTTGGCAAACCGCTTTCCCCCATGCGGCCTGATGAAATCGGCAGCCTGGCGGGAAACACACAGGAAATGAGCGGCAAGATCGGTGAATTGCTGGAGACCGTGAAAACCGAGCAGGAGCGGATGCGCACGGCGGAATTCAAGGCCCTCCAGGCACAGATCAATCCCCATTTCTTATACAACTCTCTGGACTCCATCAACTGGCTGGTGCGAAAAGGAAATATGGAAAAGGCAACGGATATGATCTCAGCGCTGACCACGTTTTTCCGCATAGGCCTTTCCAAGGGAAGAGACATGATCACTGTCCGGGAGGAAGTGGAACACGTCCGCAGCTATCTTGTGATCCAGAAAATACGCTATGAGAACCAGTTTGAGTATGCCTTCTATGTGGACCCGGAGACAGAGGACTACTTTGTCCCGAAGCTGGTGCTGCAGCCGCTGGTGGAGAATGCGCTGTATCATGGCATCAAGCTGTGCGACCGCAAATGTATGCTGATGATCCAGGTGCTCTCCCATGGCGACAAGATCGAGATGGAGGTGCTGGACAACGGCGCCGGTATGGACGCGGAGACACTCGCATCTGTCCGGGAGGCTATGGAGCACAGGGGAGAGAACCGGACCAACAGCTACGGCGTCGTGAATGTCAACGACCGCATCCAGATCCTAGCGGGCCGGGAGTACGGCCTGAGCTTTACCAGTGAAAAAGGCATGGGCACATCCGCACGGATCGTGCTTCCAAAGACGCTGAAAGGAGCGTAAAACGTGTATACTGTATATCTGGCGGATGACGAACAGCTGATCCGGGAGGGCCTGGCGGAGACCATTCCCTGGGATTCTCTTGGAATGCGTTTGGTCGGGACCGCGGAAGACGGCAGACAGGCGCTGAGAGGGATGCGGGAGCACAAACCGGATATCGTTCTGACGGATATCCGGATGCCGTATCTGGATGGCCTGGATCTGATCGGCAAGATTCGGGAGGTCCATCCTTCCTGCCGCGTGGTGATCATCACCGGCCACGGAGAATTTACATACGCGCAGTCGGCCATCCAGCTTGGCGTTTCAGACTTTATCCTGAAACCCATCGACGTCACAAGCCTGTGCCGGACGCTGGGGAAGCTGACGAGGGAACTGGACAGAGAGCGGCATCAGCAAAATGAAGTGGAAGAGATGCGTGTGCAGCTCCAGCGGGCGGATGAGTTCCGCCTTCAGCACCAGCTGAGGCGCTATATGATGGGCCGCACGCCCCGCCAGCAGTTTCTGGAGCAGATGCCGGAGCAGCTCCTCCGGGCACGGGCCGTGGTCCTGGTGCTGCTGCAGATCGACAACTTTGACAATCTGACCGCCGCCATGGACGAGGAGACCATTTTCAGCATGACCCAGAAGCTGGAGCAATCCATTGTCAAGGCCGGCGAGAACACCAGTATGCTCTCCATTGAGGAAACCAGCGGACGGTACCTGCTGCTCTTCACCGGAACCTGGAAAGAGGAACTGAGCTTTGAGGTCCGCTCCTATGTCCGCCGGCTCCGGCTGGTGGAGCCGGACATGGAATTCACAACAGCGATGTCGCCGGTCTACGACCATATCGACCACTGCCAGGAGGCGTATGAGTTTGTCCGCCGGGGCTGTGAGTATGCGTTCCAGCTGGGCAGCAACCGAGATGTGCAGCCGGAGGAGGTAAAGAGCGGCGGCATGAATCCTCTGCCGGACATTCCCAATGTGGGCCGTGTGATCCGTTCCATCTCCACCTTCAACAAAAAGACCATCCGTGAGGATTTTGAACTGCTAGCCGAGGACATCCGGCAGACCGGACATAACTCCTATCTTTATACCCATATGCTGGTCAGCGTGGTTTACGGCGAGATCGTCAAACTCCTGGTGGATATCAACTGCCCAATCGAGACGATCCTGGACGACCCGCTGAAGGATTACCGCAAGATCCTGACACGAACGACGCTAGACGATATGCTGCAGGAATTGTACCGCTTTGTCGCCCGGATCTGTGATTTCCTGGATAAAAATATCAATGCAAACCAGAGCGTGGCTGAGAGAGCCAAAACATTTATTGAGGCGCATTATGCGGATTCCGGGCTGACACTGGATCAGGTGGCGGGGGAAATGGGCATCTCGCCTAATTATTTCAGCGCGCTGTTCAAGCAGAGCACCGGCAGTTCTTTTATCAACTATCTGACCAATGTGCGTATTTCTCACGCAAAAGAATTATTGAAAAGCGGGAACTACAAGACCTACGAGGTCGCAATGCGCTGCGGCTATGAGAACTCTACCTATTTTTCCACCATCTTCAAACGCAGAACGGGCGTTTCTCCGTCAGAATACCGTGATGAATGAGATAGATACCACGAGTCAGGCATATATCCATGGGCAAATCCGATCTGGTCATCTCGGTCGGATTTGTTCGCAAAGAAATAGGATCACAATAGAGCCCCGAATCAAGATTTGCGATGCAGTAGACAAAGAAGAACCTATGGACACAGGAGGGAACAACGAGCGTCCGTTCACGCCATGGTTGGCCTTGTGAGCCGTTGTGCGCCTTCATCGGGGGCTGGGTGGCACCCGTACACCTTAAAGCCATTTCCGAAGCGGCGAAGACGGTTTGTAGGAGAAGCCCTGCTGCCGGTAAAATCCCCTGGGGGTCACCACTCCGCCCACAATAGATGGAGCACCCCCTCTTCACCAGATGGTGGGGAATATATCAACAAAACGAAGGATAACAAGAAAAAGCCTGAGAATTGGTCTGCGCCCTACTTGGCTATTTGAACTGCTGTGTATGGCTTTGCCAGGAACGGTAGGAACAGGCTCCGGACAGGACTGCGGGAAAGATTTGGGCCATTTTCCGACGACCTGCGGGGGACGAAAAGAGCAGCAGGATAAAGAACAGGCGTCAAGCGTGACGCCCTGTTTGGTCACTTCTGCCCGCAGTGCGGACAGTTACGGAGGTTTTCAGGGAGTTCCAAAGTGGGGTCAAAATCGAAGGGGTGATATCACTTTTGCGGTCGTCTTCCCCGAGAGCTTACTCCCGCAAGAAAAAAGTAGGGGTCATGCTTCGGAAAAGATGCTATCGTGAGCAAAAAAGTTATCTTCCGCTCTGCCGAACGCCAGAGCGGAAGATGCTTTTTTGTAGAAAAACACCCTCAAAAATTGCGTCGCAGTAATCAAAGAATAAGCGTCGACACAGTTCAAACCGTAATTGATAACAAATTGATAACTCTGCCCGGTTGGGATGGCTATTAAGGTCAGGGGATGGTATTGTGTGTCGCTGACAAGGAGGCGATACGATGTACGAATACATAAGAGGACTGCAACAGCAATTCTTCAAGGAGCCGGATTTTCCGGAGCTGCGGCAGGAACTTCATAAACTCCACCGGGAGATGACAGAGAACAAACCGAAAGATGAACGGCGTAAATTGCTGAAGTTGGTAGACCTGGAAGCGGAGCTGCGGGATGAGATATCCCTCGCCAGCTTCGCCGCAGGTTTCCGTCTGGCTTGGGGGATCATTGCGGAACTGAGTACAGAGCGGTCCTACTCCTTCGCGGAGGAAGAAGAACGCCGAATGGGACAGCAGCAGAGGAGGGATGACTGATGGCAAAGAAACGAGCCAACGGCGAGGGCAGCATTCGCAAGCGGAAGGATGGCCGCTGGGAGGGCAGGTACACGGCAGGACACGACCCGGGAACAGGCAAAACCATCTACAAGAATGTTCTTGGCAAGACCCAGGGAGAGGTCAAGGAAAAGCTGAAAAAGGCAATTGCGGACAGCCAGCAGTTGGATGTCACCAGGGCAACCACCTACACAGTAAAAACTTGGATTAAGCTGTGGTATGAAGTCTACGCCGAACCTCGGCTCCGGGAAAAGACAAAGGACTACTACCTGAATTACATCGACAACCACATCATCCCCCAACTGGGAGATATCAGGCTGGACAAGCTGACCACCATCCAAATCCAGAAGTTCTACAACGACCTTCAGAAGAATGGCAGAATACAGCGGTACAAGCATATTGAACTAAAGGAGAAGGGCCTGAGCGTCAGGGTTGTTCACGGCATCCACACCCTGCTGAATAACTGCCTGGAACAAGCGGTCAAGGAACGACTGTTCCTTGTGAACCCTGCAAGGGGCTGCAAACTTCCGAAGATGGAGAAAAAAGAAATGAAGGTGCTGCCGCAGGAGAAAATCGGGCCGTACCTAATGGAAGCAGAGAAAAGAGGACTGCTGGCAGCGTACTACTTGGAGCTGACCACCGGCCTGCGGCGAGGCGAGCTTCTTGCCCTCCTCTGGACTGACCTGGACGTTGAAGCAAGGACCATCTCCGTGACCAAGCAAGTAACCCGCATCAAGGGAGAGCTGGTACGGGAAGTTGGGGGACGTGCTGGTGCTGCAGTCGATGAGATTTACGACGACTTGCAGGAACACATAAACGCTATTCGCAACATATCCTCTGATCGGAGGCGTGCGCTTGCCAAGCAGGTACAATCGCTGTATGATGTATGCGGGATGTCTGGCAGTTTTTGCAGTCATAGCAGTGACTGCATAGGAATTCTGAATCTATCCGGCTTTTATCTTCCCGGCAGTTCTTTTAGTGACGATCGGGCTATTCAGAATGCAATTCAAAAGATCAAGAGTTGTCCGGATTTCTTTGCCAGCGAATGTCTCGATTTGATTCAAAAGGCAGTGGATTGGAGTATTTCCTTTGCGGCAGGGAGCGATGAGCGGAAGGCTGCGTTTTTGAAAGATGTCACCCAAGGAAAGGACAAGGAATTCTTGCGGGGTGTGCTGGAAGCATACCGCAGCAACAATGAATCGGCAGATCTGCGGGGGCGTTGTGGGTATTCCATTGGCAGCAGAGAATATCTGAACTATGTGGAACGGAAGGTCCTTTTGCAGGATCTTCCTGCCATATACAGCGATGACTACGATGGAGGCATAAAGGACTCCTTGGAAGATATCGCGCGCCAATTACAGCGGGATTTATCGCAAAACGAACGAGAGAACAACTATATCACAGACGATACAGCCCGTAACCTGCGTGCCGCTGTTAGCGAACTGGAACACTGCGGGATCAGCACAGGTATTTCCGACAGCATGATCGAGCGGCTGGCATGGTTTGTGGGTGGCGATGCAGCAAAAATCCGCCAGTTACAGCAAAGATTCAACGAATTGAATTTAGGTGGGCGGCTGCTGGAGGACGGAGTTTACGGAAAAAAGACTGACGGTGCTCGTGAGAGCTTTCTGGATGAATTAGCGCGAGGTACCTTTCCAACTCTGGCATGGCTTGACCCGCTCCAAAGCAGTTGGACGGGAATTCGGGCTGCAACCAAAATCACAAGAGATGGGCGGAATTTTTCACGCCTTGTATCCTCTGAAAGTAATATGCCACTTTTCAGGGCCGATTTACACCCCTACAAAGGGAATACAAGCTATTACCATATCAATGTGGATGCTCTCCCAGATGCTTCGGCGTGGCAGAAAAGGCTTGCATCCAAATTGGATCATGCCGAGATTTCCAAAGAAGCCTATGATATCCTGAAAGATTTTCAGCACTCAGCCAAAGTAGTCAGGATCGCAGGGAGAGTGCTGTTGGTCGCGGGAGCAGCACTGGATGCTTTGGAACTATGTAATGTCATTGACGGGGATCTACATGACGCCGATCAGAAAATTGGGAAAAAGACTTATAGTACAGCTGCAAGTATTGGCGGCAGTTGGGCAGGAGGTGCACTCGGCGCCAAAGGCGGCGCTCTAGCAGGTGCTGCAATCGGTACGGCAATTTTGCCAGGACTTGGCACTGCTGTGGGCGGGATTGCCGGCGGATTGATCCTTGGTGTTGCAGGTTCCTATGCAGGTTCCTCTTTGGGAAAAGGGGTAATTGATATCACAGATGTGGGAGAGTAACTATGGTTTTCCGGAAACGAAAAGAAAGAACCGACAGGTCGCTTAACGAACTGCGCCTAGGGGAGTTTTGGCTGATGTCCGGAGAGTTCCGGGCAGAGGAAGCAACTGCCGGCATGACGGGATCATACGGACTTCCCGGCGGATATGGGGCGCTGGCGGCCTCGGCCGAACAGGAGGAAGCACTGCGCCCCTTCCATGCGATTGTACAGCGCACTGTGGAAGAGGTCAGTGCCGGGCTACCTGTGGAGCTGACCGTGTCGGACTATACCGGACATACCTGTGCCCTGTGGGAGGCGCGCTTTCTAGAACTGCGCCAAATGGCGTTAGAACAGTGCCGTTGGTTCAAAGAAGAGGAGGTGGGCAAAGGGGAAAAGCATATATTTCTCTTTGACCGGCTGCCCAAAGGATTGTATACATCGCTCTATCAGTGTATCCATACGGAGATTCCCTGGGCGGACGTCTATCTGAATTGTTCTATTCTGAAAAAAGAGTTTCCTCTTCATTTTGATGAAGGTTCGACACTGGAGAAGAGCGCTCTTCTAAACCTGCATGTGGATTGGGGACATTTGGTACTCATTATACAAACCGCACCAGACTTTCCAATCAAAAAGCTCACCAAAGCGCTTGCAGACGCGTGTGAGATGGAAGGCTGGATTTTTTCTGACCATACAAAAAGATCGTAACCATCACGGCAGCACCGGGCGAGGAATTCCTGCCCGGTGCTGCCTCATTCTATCGGCTACTATCGCGGTATTGGTCAGTGTATTGGTCGGAGAAAAAGCAGAAATTTAAAGCAGACTTTTTCGCGGCGATTAAAAAGAAAAGTTCCTGATTTCTTGCGAAATCAGGAACTTTTTGGTGGAGACTACTGGACTCGAACCAGTGACCTCCTGCGTGTGAAGCAGGCGCTCTAACCAGCTGAGCTAAGCCTCCATACGGATATCGACTTTTTTGCCCATAAGACGCCGCGCATCACGACGTCTTATGGGATGGTGACCCGTACGGGATTCGAACCCATGTTACAGCCGTGAAAGGGCCGTGTCTTAACCACTTGACCAACGGGCCATCTTTTAAGGGGATCCATGAAGCGCCGCATGGCGCTTCATGGAATTGGTAGCGGCACCTGGATTTGAACCGGGGACACTGCGGGTATGAACCGCATGCTCTAGCCAACTGAGCTATGCCGCCATGTTTTACCCACAACGGGCACGAATTAATATACCAGAAGAAGGCGGGCTTTGTCAAGCCTTTGCACGGAAAAATACAAAAAAGTTTTTCTGAAGCCGGGGCGCTTTTGGGGGCCGTTTTCATTTCCCACCATAAAACCGGCCAAAACCGGCACGGCCCGGCGGTCAAACGCGATTCCAAGGCCCGCCTCCGGCGGCAGGGGCAGTTCCCTGTTTCAAAAGGGTTGTTTTCCCCCAAATACTATGTTAATATGTTTACATACATATTTTTGAGAGGGGGGATAACCGCAGATGGGCAAACGCAAGAGGGAATTGTCTGAATTCGGCGGATTTCTCGTGACAGAGATTCGCAGGGCGGGCATGAGCAAGGTCGATTTCTGTACAGCGGTCGGGATCAACAAGCCATACTTCTATGAAAGCCTGACCGGTACGCCCCCATCGCAGGAAATCCTCGAGAAGATGCTTGAAGTGCTGAACGCAAATCTTCCCGCGGAAGATAAGATCCAGGCCAACGACTTGCTCGATAAGGCCGCGAAATGCCGACGGGAAATACCGGCAGACATCAGTGATCTGATCCGGGCCCATCCAGACCAATGGAACCATATCCGGACGGTGTTAGGGGAAATGCTTTTCACGGCAAAATAGAGAATAGGAGTATTCGTTATGAATGAACGGTTGAATCGCTTTATAAGCCTGCTGAAACAGATTTTTGAGCTCGATAAATCAGATCTTGATTTTGGGATCTATCGCGTGATGAACCTCCGCAAGACGCAGATCGAGGAATTCCTGACAGATCGTCTTCCGCAGATGGTGCGCAAGACGCTTGAGCCTTTCGCACGGGGCAGTGAAGAGAAGATCCGCGCCCAGATGGCACAGATCGAGGAAAATGCCGCGGGCATGGGCATGACTGTTGACGCCCTGCCCGAAACCGCGCCCATAAAGCAGAAATATCTGCGGCTCCAAAAACAGCTGGCGGAAGGCGCGGACCTCGCCGCGCTGGAGACGGACGTTTATTCCGCGCTGTATTCCTTCTTCAGCCGTTACTACGAAGAAGGGGACTTCGTTTCCAAACGCCGCTATAAGGAGGGGGTATATGCCATCCCCTATGAGGGCGAGGAAGTGAAGTTGTACTGGGCGAATCAGGATCAGTACTATATCAAGACCAGTGAGAACTTCAAGGACTACACCTTTGTTGTTGACGGCTATACGGTCCATTTCCGCCTGGTAGATGCCACCACCGAGCAGAACAACAACAAAGAGGGCAAGGACAGCAAGCGCACCTTCATGCTTTTCACGGAGGATGAGGAAAACCACCCCGGGATCAAAACCTTTGAATTTGACAGTGAATGCCGGGAACTGATCGTCCGGTTTGTTTTCGATATCCAAACCAAATATACCGGGAAAGGCGACACGATTGACAAGAAATGGCAGGAGGACAACTATTCCGCCATCTCGGAATATGTGTTCGGCGCCCGGCTTCCCATGTGGCAGGAACTGCTGAAGGATATCCCCTCCGCAAACGGAAAAGAAACGACGACTCTGCTCAGAAAGCACTTGAAGGGGTATGTGGCAAAGAACACGTTCGATTATTTCATCCATAAGGACCTCCGCGGCTTTCTGACCCGTGAGCTGGACTTCTTTATCAAGAGCGAGGTCATGCATCTGGAGGATCTGGATACAGACAGCGAGACCCAGGTGGAGACCTACCTTGCAAAGGTCAAGGCCATCAAGCGCGTGGGTAAGGTCGTTATCGATTTCCTCGCGCAGATCGAGGATTTCCAGAAAAAGCTGTGGCTGAAGAAGAAATTCGTGGTGGAGACCAACTGGTGCGTCACGCTGGATAAGATCGGCGAATCCTTCTGGCCGGAGATCATCGGGAATACCGGGATTTTCAGGCGCTGCAGGACATCTTCGGGCACAGCGCCGACCCGGCGGAGGTATTCGCGGATATCCTCCGGCTTGTATTCAATGCCGAGGGCAATGCGGAGGAGCCCCGCCTGAGGCTGGAGAACATCCAGCAGGTGTCCGGAGAGATCGGCCTGAAAGTCGGCGAATACGGGGAGTACTTCGGCGTGATCAACATTGGCGACACGTCAGGCCTGCTGAAGAACTGCGAGCAGAAAGGCATCATCGTCCACACGGAGGAATTCGTTTCAAAATCCCTGTTTCAGAGCATCAACACGCCGGATTCCAAGATAAAAATACTGATCGGCTCCCGCAAATTTACAGAGGGCTGGAACAGCTGGCGCGTCTCCACCATGGGGCTGATCAACTTCGCGAAGGGCGAAGGGTCGCAGGCCATTCAGCTTTTCGGCCGCGGCGTCCGCCTGAAGGGGTACGAGGGCTGCCTGAAGCGCTCGCGGAAACTGGATTTCCGGGTGACGGCCCCCGCGTACATCGAACTGCTTGAGACACTGACCATTTTCGGCGTAAAGGCGCAGTATATGGAAGACTTTAAAAGCTATCTTGAGCAGGAGGGGGCGCCCACAAACGAGACCGTCCACAAATTCCGCCTGCCTGTGATCAGCCGGTTCCATGAACTCGGGGAGACGAAGCTGTATGTCATCAGGGTGAAAAACGGCGTCAATTTCAAGCGGCAGGCCAGGCGGCTGATCCTGGATAAGCCGGACCCCGAATCCGGATTTATGAGGTATCTTCTGAAAAGCAGAACGGTCATTGACTGCCGCAGCAAGGTCCAGACGATCGAGTCCAGATACAGCTTCAAGCTGGAATCCATGCCTGAGGAGCATAAACTTCCGGACAGCATCGTGCCGCTGCTGGATTTCCAGCGCGTTTTTGAGGAGCTGGAGCAGTATAAGAGTGAAAAGCACTATTACAATATCAGCATCGTCGCCGATAAGCTGCCGGGGATTCTCCAGACGGACGGCTGGTACGGGCTGCTGATCCCGCAAAATCATCTGGAGGTCAACACGCTTGCCAAACTGGAGGCCGCGGCGGATTACGCGATCATGGCGCTGAAGTCCTACATGGATAAATTCTACCGGTATGAGAAGGCGCGCTGGGAGATGCCGCTGCTGGAATATGCGGTTCTGGACGCGGACGACAGCAATTTCGTGGACGAATACACCATTACCTACACGCGGCAGCACGCCCTGGATACCGCCGGCGATGAGCTGGAAACAGCCCTGTCGGAGCTCTCCGCCGCACTGCGGGCAAACAACGGGCTGGACGCCTATCAGAAAAACCTGCTCCAGGGCAGGATGGTTTTGTTTGATTTCAAATCACATCTGTATGCGCCGCTGATCTGCCTGGAGAAAAGCAATCTGGAGATCCAGGTCTCGCCCGTCGCGCTCAATCACGATGAAATGAAATTCGTGGATGATCTCAAAGCGTATGCAGACAGCCATGGCGGTGAACTGGAGGGGAAATCCCTGTACCTGCTTCGCAACAAAAGCAAGGCCGGCATGGGCTTTTTTGAAGCGGACAACTTCTATCCCGACTATATACTGTGGATCGATACGGAATCCACGCAGTACATTTCCTTCATCGACCCGAAAGGCCTGCTGCGCGTCAGACCTGATGACCCGAAGGTGGAATTCCACAGGACGATCAAGGAATTGGAAGCCAGGCTGGCGCCCCCGGCGGACGGGAAAGCGATCGTTCTCAATTCGTTTATCATGTCCGGCACGTCCTCCAGCCAGCTTTATCAGTGGTGGCACATGGATCGCTCCCAGCGGGAGGAAAAGAATGTTTACACCCTGGATAACCCCGAATGTGTGGAGCAGATGATCGATAAGATATTGGGGAGCTGAACGGCTGTCAGAAGCGCGGAATAAGCGGAATAAAAAGCTCTCCGCTCACGGTAGTGAGCGGAGAGCTTTTCGGCTGGCCCCAAGCCCCTGATGGAAAGGAGAGAAGAGAGAAAAAACAAGGGGAGTACGAGGGGACGGGAGTCCCCTCGTGTTGGATGGAATGCCTGCAAACGGGCTGCGACAGCAGGCGTTTGCGCCGCAGAGCGGGTGCTTTTTGGACTGCGGAGCAGCCCAAAAAGCAAGGCATTGCGAAGCCCGTCCAAAAGTCCTTTGGACGTTTTGGACGGGCTGAAAAGCTCTCCGCTCACGGTAGTGAGCGGAGAGCTTTTGCCTGTTGAGTGCTGAATTGGCGCGGATTTGGCGCAAATCAGCCGCACCACTTACAGAAAATCCCGCGGTTTCAAAGGACAGCGGCTGTCTCTTAGTACATGCCGCCCATGTCGGGAGCGGCGGGAGCGGGAGCGGGGGGCTCGGGCTTGTCGGCCACCAGGGACTCGGTGGTCAGCACCATGGAGGAGACAGACGCGGCGTTCTCCAGGGCGGAGCGGGTCACCTTGGCGGGGTCGATGATGCCCGCGCTGACCATGTCGCAGTACTCCTCCTTGTAGGCGTCAAAGCCGTAGCCGTTCTTGCCGGAGGTGCGGACCTTCTCCAGGATCACGGAGCCGTCCAGACCGGCGTTGGCGGCGATCTGACGGATGGGGGCCTCCAGGGCCTTGGCCACGATCTGGACGCCGGTCTTCTCGTCGCCCTCCACAGTGTCCAGCAGGGCCTCCACAGCGGGGATGACGTTGACGAAGATGGTGCCGCCGCCGGCGACCACGCCTTCCTCAACGGCGGCGCGGGTGGCGTTCAGGGCGTCCTCGATGCGGAGCTTCTTCTCCTTCATCTCGGTCTCGGTAGCGGCGCCGACCTTGATGACGGCCACGCCGCCGGCCAGCTTGGCCAGGCGCTCCTGGAGCTTCTCCTTGTCATAGTCGCTGGTGGTGTTGGCGATCTGGGAGCGGATCTGGGAGACCCGGTCCTTGATGGCCTGGGAGTCGCCGGCGCCGTCCACGATGGTGGTGTTCTCCTTGGTGACCTTCACCTGACGGGCACGGCCCAGCATGGAGATGTCGGCGGTCTTCAGCTCCAGGCCGACCTCCTCGCTGATGACGGTGCCGCCGGTCAGGGTGGCGATATCCTGCAGCATCTCCTTGCGGCGGTCGCCGAAGCCGGGGGCCTTGACGCAGACCACGTTCAGGGTGCCCCGCAGGCGGTTGACGATCAGGGTGTTCAGGGCCTCGCCCTCCACATCCTCGGCCACGATGACCAGCTTCTTGCCGGACTGAACCAGGGTCTCCAGGATGGGCAGCAGGTCGGCGATGACGGAGATCTTCTTGTCGGTGATGAGGATATAGGCGTCGTCGATAACGGCCTCCATCTTCTCCATGTCGGTGGCCATGTAGGGGGTGATATAGCCGCGGTCGAACTGCATGCCCTCGACCACCTCGCTGTAGGTCTCGGCGGTCTTGGACTCCTCGATGGTGATGACGCCGTCGGCGGAGACCTTCTCCATGGCGTCGGCGATCAGCTTGCCGATCTCCTCGTCGCCGGAGGAGACGGCGCCCACGCGGGCGATGTCCTTGGAGCCGTCCACGGTCTTGGCCTGGGCCTTGACCTCGCTTACTGCGGCCTCCACGGCCTTGGCCATGCCCTTCTTGACCACGATGGGGTTGGCGCCGGCGGCCAGGTTCTTCAGGCCCTCGTGGATCATGGCCTGGGCCAGCAGGGTGGCGGTGGTGGTGCCGTCGCCGGCCACGTCGTTGGTCTTGGTGGAAACTTCCTTCACCAGCTGGGCGCCCATGTTCTCAAAGGGGTCCTCCAGCTCCACTTCCTTGGCGATGGTCACGCCGTCGTTGGTGATGAGGGGAGAGCCGTACTTCTTATCCAGGACCACGTTGCGGCCCTTGGGGCCCAGGGTGACCTTGACGGTATCGGCCAGCTGGTTGACGCCGGCTTCCAGAGCCTTGCGGGCCTCGTCGCCGCGCTTGATGAGCTTAGACATAATATATTACCTCCGATAAATTTGAGAATAAAAGGTGGGACAAGAAATTGATAATTGACAATTGACAATGGACAATGCTTTGGCAAATTCCTCATTGTCAATTGTCAATTTTCCATTGTCCATTAATCAACGATAGCCAGGATGTCGTTCTGACGGACGACAACGTACTCGACCTCTTCCAGGGTGACCTTGGTGCCGGCGTACTGGCTGGTGATGACCTTGTCGCCGGGCTTCACGGTCATGGTGACCTCCTTGCCGTCCACCGTGCCGCCGGGGCCGACGGAGATGACTTCGGCGATGGAGGGCTTCTCCTTGGCGGAGCCGGTGAGGATGATGCCGCCCTTGGTGGTCTCCTCGGCTTCCACCATCTTCAGGATGACGCGGTCTGCAAGCGGAGTGAGTTTCATAATGGGTTCCTCCTTAATGATATAAAAATTTTTGAGAAAACATATTCAGCGTTAGCACTCAACTCTCTCGAGTGCTAACGCTGTTATCATAGTACAGTTGCTCCGGTTTGTAAAGAGGGATTTTGACAAAAGTTATGAAGAATTTGTAAATGTTGCCGCCGGGGGCCTAACGGGCGGTGGCGTTGGGGCTGCAGCCCCTGGGGCCGAAGAAGTTCAGGCGCTTGTCCGACAGCCGCAGGACCGCGTCCTGCCAGCGGAAGGTCTCCCCATCCAGACAGGTGACGAATTCATCGCCGTCGGAATGGATGCGGACCTCCCGGGCGGTGGAGACCCGGATCAGGTCAGGGGGAAGGCTCCGGTACTCCCCGGCGGAATAAGCACCGAACAACCGGGCGAACGTCAGCTTGCTGACGTTCTTGATGAGGACGGTATGCAGAACGCCGTCGTCCATCCGGGCCTCCGGCACCGGGGTGGAGCCGCCGCCGTAGTAGCGGCCGTTGCACATGGACACCAGGGCGAAGTCGTCCTCGGTCTCTTCGCCGTCCAGGGTGACGGTCCAGTGCCGCCCGATGCTTTTGAACAGGAAATTCGCCGCCACAGAGCAGAGATAGCTGCCCCGGCCGCTGAGCAGGGGCGAGCTGCTGAACTGGTGGACGCTGTCCGCCACCCGGGCGTCGATGCCGCTGCAGGCGATGGTGAGACAGTACCGCCCGTTGCAGTCGATGAGGTCCAGAGGGAAAACGTCCCCGTCCCACAGGTTTTCGGCGTCGGAGAACTTGGCCATATCCGGCCCGAAGTTCTTCAAAAAATCATTGCCGGTGCCGGCGGGGATACAGGTCATGGCGGCGTTGGGGAAGCCCGCGATGCCATTGGCGACCTCAGAGACCGTGCCGTCTCCGCCGCAGGCGTACAGGCGGAGTTCTTCGCCGGAGGCGGCCAGCTTTCGGGCGATCTCCGTGGCGCCGCCGGGGCGGTCCGTCAGCATGCAGACACACGCAAGGCCGTGGACCTCCCGCAGCCGGTCGGCCATACCGTAGATGCGGGAGGTCTGGTCCTTTTTCCCGGCCTTGGGATTGATGATGAAAATGTGGCGCATAAAAGCCCCCTGTGAGAGATAGGAGATAAGAGATATGAGATATGAGATATGAGATATGAGATATGAGATATGAGATAAAAGATAAGAGATAGGCGGGGGGTGAGGAATATCTTTTATCTCTTATCTTTTATCTTTTATCTTTTATCTGAACAGTTACTTTCCGTACATGAACACGTCGCATTTCAGCATACCGTTGTAGAGCTTGCGCTTTTTGTCTGCCGGACGGCCGAAGCAGCGCTCAAACTCCGTGTGGGAAGAGAGCACCAGCACCCGCCACTTGGGCGGCAGGTCCCGCAGGGCGCGGCCGAACATCCGGTACAGCGCCTCGGCCTCTTTTTTCTCCAGCAGCCGCTCGCCGTAGGGCGGGTTGGTGACCAGCTGGCCGTACTCGCTGTCCCGGCGGAACTTTCCGGCATCGGCCACCTCAAAGCGGATGCAGTCCTCCACCCCCGCCAGCTCCGCGTTGTGCCTTGCCAGTTCCACGGCGGCAGGGTCGATGTCGCCGCCCCAGATGTCGTAGGAGCCGTGAAATTCACGGTCCTGGGCCTCGTCGGCGGCGTCCATCCACAGCCTGCTGTCCATGTTCTTCCACCGCTGGGCGGCGAACGTCCGGTCCAGGCCCGGGGCCCGGTTTTTGGCGATGAGGGCCGCCTCGATGGGGATGGTGCCGCTGCCGCAGAAGGGGTCGCAGAAGGGGTCCTTCCCCCGGTAGCGGGACAGCGTCACCAGCGCCGCCGCCAGGGTCTCCCGCAGGGGGGCGCCCATGTTCCGGGCCCGGTAGCCCCGCTTGTACAGTCCCTCGCCGGAGGTGTCCAGGTACAGCGTGGCGGTGTCCTTGATGATGGCAAACTGGATCTGATACCGGCTGCCGGTCTCCGGCAGGGTCTCGCAGCCGTAGGCGTTTCCCAGCCGTTTGGCGGCGGCCTTTTTCACGATGGCCTGGCAGGCGGGGACGGAGTGGAGCGTGGAATTCAGGGAGTAGCCCTTGACGGGGAATTCGCCGTCCCGGGGGATGAAATCCTCCCAGGGCAGGGCCAGCACGCCCTGGAACAGCGACTCAAAGTCCCTGGCGGGGAAGGAGCCCAGCTCCATCAGCACCCGGGCGCCGCAGCGCAGGTTGATGTTCAGGCGGGCGATGTCGGCCATGGCCCCCTCGCAGTGGACCCGGCCGTTCTCCGCCCGGACGTTGTTCAGTTGCAGGCGCTTCATCTCATCCGCCACCATTGCTTCCAGCCCGAACAGGCAGGGGACCGTCAGGATCATGGCCCGCACCTCCTCAAACAGATTTTCCGGTTTTATCAGCCCCAGTATAACAGGAAAACCGGGAATGTGCAACGCTGTGAAAAGGCAGACGCCGAAAAACCGGCGCCTGCCCGATCAATCAGAATTTACCGTTTCATATAAAGCAAGGGATATGGTCTGCCGCCTAATGGTTTATCTTTTTGATCAAAAGCGATATTCCGCCAACAATTAACGAACCAGCCGTAAGCATGGTCGCCATCCAAGCCCAAAGCATTACAGTTCCGTCAGCTCCGTGATCAACAAGGTGTTTGGTCAAAAGCCATACCATAACTGAGAGCAGAACAAAAGCCCCTGATATCATATAACCTCTTTTCCATTTAAGAAGCATCCATCGGATAATTGCTCCGATCAAAAGCGGCAAAACGAAAACTGTGAATACGACACGATTCATACGATCACACCCCTTCGTCAAATTACATTTGTTTTTAAATCATTGTATCATCCGCCCACATTGATTGCAAGGAAAGCGCTGTGATGGAACGCATCCTCCAGAACTTTTGCGGCAGCGGGGAGAGCGCGGCCTGTTTCTCTCCGCGAGATTGTTACTAAAATGAAATGTTTTTCGATAACCGGATATGATAAAATAACAATCAAATGAGGAGCGCCCGCCCGCCTGGCGGGATGTAAACCTCAGGTTGCGCGGCTTTTTGCCAAACGCAAATTCAGGTTGGTGGAACGGGCGCGGGTTTTCCGCTAACATAAAGGTACAGAGAAACGGAGGAAGACGGGATGTCATTTGGCGAAAGGCTGCAGGAGGTGCGCCGGAGCAGCGGGATGACCCAGGAGGACTTTGCCGGACAGCTGAAGGTGTCCCGGCAGGCGGTGTCCAAGTGGGAGTCCTCCCGGGGCTATCCGGAGATCGAGAAGATCATCTACATCTGCAACCGCTACGGCGTGACCATGAACGAGCTTTTCTCTGAAGAAATTCCGCTGGGGCGGCAGGCAGGCGCGGCGCCCCAGCCGGCGGCGGTGGAGAGCCATACCCTGAAGACCGCGCTGGAGGGGTTTTACAGCAACCTGTCCCCCGTCAACAAGCGGATCGGGATTGGGAGCCTTGCCGCCGTTGCGCTGCTGGTCCCGCTCTGCGTGAAATACATGAGAGGAGGTACGGATAACGTGATGACGATGCTATGGGTGGCCGCCATTGTGCTGTTCGGCGTGGTGGAGGCGGCCACGGCGGGCCTGGTGTCCATCTGGTTTGTGGCGGGCGCCTTGGGGGCGCTGCTGGCGGCCGTGGGCGGACTGGGCGTCACGGCCCAGGTGGTGGTGTTCATCGCGGTGTCGGCGGCGGCGCTGGCGGTCACCCGCCCCCTGGTGAGAAAATACGCGGCGGGCAAGGCGGTCCCCACCAATCTGGACCGGGTGATCGGCGAGGCCGCCAAAGTCACGGAGACCATCGACAACGCCGATTCCACCGGCGCCGTCTATGTGGACGGCAAGACCTGGACCGCCCGCAGCGCCGACGGCGCGGTGATCCCCGCGGGCACCCGGGTGGAGATCCAGCGTATGGAGGGCGTGAAGCTCTTTGTAAAAAAATATGAGGAAAAAGCGGAGGTAGTGTTATGATCAACTTTGGTTTCATCGCCGGCGTCATCCTGATCGTTTTGATCCTGGTGGTCATCATCAGCAACATCCACATCGTCCAGCAGTCCCGGGCCTATGTGGTGGAGCGCCTGGGCGCCTTCCACGCGGTGTGGAACGTGGGACTGCACTTCAAGGTCCCCTTCATCATGCGGGTGGCGAAAAAGGTGTCCCTGAAGGAGCAGGTGGCGGATTTCGCGCCCCAGCCCGTCATCACCAAGGATAACGTCACCATGCAGATCGACACCGTGATCTACTTCCAGATCACGGACCCCAAGCTGTATACCTATGGCGTGGAGCACCCCATGAACGCCATCGAGAACCTGACGGCCACCACCCTCCGGAACATCATCGGCGACATGGAGCTGGACCAGTCCCTGACCTCCCGCGACACCATCAACACCCGGATGCGGGCCATCCTGGACGAGGCCACGGACCCCTGGGGCATCAAGGTCAACCGGGTGGAGCTGAAGAACATCATCCCGCCCAAGGAGATCCAGAACGCCATGGAAAAGCAGATGAAGGCGGAGCGGGAGCGCCGGGAGTCCATCCTCCAGGCCGAGGGCACCAAGCAGTCCCAGATTTTGGTGGCCGAGGGCGAGAAGCAGTCCGCCATTTTGAAGGCCGACGCCGCCAAGCAGGCCGCCATCCTGAAAGCGGAGGGCGAAAAGGAGGCCCGCATCATGGCCGCCGAGGCCGAGGCCCAGGCCATCACGCGGGTCCAGCAGGCCCTGGCGGACTCTCTGAAGCTGCTGAACGACGCGGCCCCCAACGACCAGGTGGTGAAGCTGAAGGCCCTGGAGGCCATGCAGAAGGTGGCGGACGGCAAGGCCACCAAGATCATCATTCCCAGCGAGATCCAGGGGCTGGCAGGCCTGGCCGCCAGCGCCAAGGCGGTGTTCGAGAGCGAGGACCCCAAGGCGGAATAAACGGCTTTACAGGGCGGCCCAGCCGGGCCGCCCTTAAAACACGGCGCAATAAGGAAAAACAAGGAAAACATCAAAGCCCTGTAACTGCCGCGGTTACAGGGCTTTGAATGCTTGAATGGAAAGAGCGAGCGCTTTCGGGGCAACTGGTTTCGGGATCAGGCAAAACCAGCCGCGAGCCCAGCGAAGCGGATCGCGGCTGGAGGCGAAGAAAAAGCACGTCCGGCAATGAAAAAGCCCTAAGGCTTTTTCATTGCCTTAGGGCTTTTCTGAGCTGGCGGAGAAGGAGGGATTCGAACCCTCGAGACCCTTTAGGGGCCTACATGATTTCCAATCATGCGCCCTCGACCAACTAGGCGACTTCTCCATAGCTGTCAAGTGTTTCCACCGATGCAGTTGTGCGCTGCCTTGAAGCGACAGCGTTATTATTATAACAGAGGAATCCGTAAAGTCAAGCCCTAATTTTCTCTTTTTTCTCAAAAAGGGGGGCGGGGAGCCGCGGCTCCCCGCCTTTTTTGCGCCTCAGCGCATTTCAGAGACGATGCTGTCCACGGCATGGTCCACGGCGACACCCAGCTTGTGGATACTCTTGCCCACCTGCGTTTTCATGGGATCTCTGCCGCAGGGCACCATCATCCCCATTGCCGCGCCGGTCAGAAGTCCGGCGCTCATACCGACCCAAAATCCGGTACACATCTTCATATTCAGTCACTCCTTTTCGGCCTGGAAGTAGTATGGCCGAAAACCGACAAAAAATCCGCGGGAACGGATTTGCCAAAAAGTGCTGGATGGTCTATACTGTTTTCAAAATCAAACATGCATGGAGGCACTATGACAAGCATTTATCTGATCCGCCACGCGGAGGCGGAGGGCAATCTCTACCGCATCGCTCAGGGCCAGTACGACAGCAACCTCACCGACCGGGGCTGGCGGCAGGTCCGGGCCCTGGAACGGCGTTTCGCGGACGTCCATATCGACGCGGTCTACGCCAGCGACCTGTACCGCACCTGCGCCACCGCCACCGCCATTTACAGGCCCAAGGGGCTGCCGCTCCATCGGGTGCGGGAGCTGCGGGAGATCTGCGTGGGGGACTGGGAGCAGCGGACCTGGGGTGACATCTACCGCCGGGACCCGGAGCAGATGGAGAATTTCAGCTTTCACCCGGAGCGGTGGCAGGTGGCGGGGGCGGAGACGCCCCGGCAGGTGCTGGACCGGGCGCTGGCGGCCATCCGGGAGATCGCCCGGGGCAGCCAGGGCAGAACAGCGGCGGTTTTCTCCCACGGCTACGTCATCCGCCTGACCCTGGCCGCCCTCCAGGGCTACACCGTGGAGCAGCTGGCCCAGACGCCGGTGGGAGACAACACCGCCGTCTCCCTGATCGAGGCGGAGGGCGATGACCTGCGGGTGGCGTTCCGGGACGACAACAGCCATCTGCGGACGCCGGAATTTTTGGCGGGGGAGAAGCCCCGCAAGCGGGCCAACGGCCTGGAGCCGGGCCTGTATTTTGAGCCGCTGCGGCTGCCGGAGCAGGGGCCGTGGCTGGCGGAGCTGGTGTCCGCCGCCTGGGCGGACGCCGGACAGGGCCGCGCCTTTGACCGGGACCGGCTCCTGGCGGACGCCGCCGCGCGGCCCACCCTGGTGGGCTATCTGGGGGAGGAGCCAGTGGGCCTGGTGCAGCTGGGGCCGGAGAACGGCTGGATCTCCCTGGCCTGCATCCGGCCGGACTGCCGGAAGCGGGGCTTCGGCGTCCAGCTCATTGGCCAGGCGGTGCAGCACACCCGCCCCCGGGGCGGAGAGCGGCTGTCCGTCTCCCTGCCCGCCGGCAGCGGGGCGGAGCGGTTCTTCCGGGACTGCGGCTTTGCCCCGGCCGCGGCGGAGGGCGGCCGCGCCGTCTGGGTGAAGGACATTGGCTTCGACCCGGAAATTTTAGGCGGAAACGCCTCCCTTTGACAAAGTTTCCGTTGACAAACAGTATATGATTTCCATATAATGTCCTTACAGCACTTGATAAAAGGGAGTAGCTTACGGCGAATCAGGCGTGACGTGCCTCGTCATCCCGGCAGTCCTTGGGGCGGCCCGGGGCACGTCTGAAAAGCGAGACTTTTATTGTGCGCGGCGCGTCGGGACAGACCCGGCGCCGCCGGCGCGCAAGAGAGGTCTCGCTGATTTTTTTGGAAAAAGGACGGTAGGGAAGTATGAGCATTTGGGTAACGGTGTTGCTGTTTTTGGTAGGGCTGCTGCTCATCGTCAAGGGCGGCGACTGGTTTTTGGACGGCGCGGTCTGGATCGCGGAGGCCACCGGCGTGCCCCGCTTCATCATCGGGGCCACCATCGTGTCCCTGGCCACCACGCTGCCGGAGCTGACGGTGTCCGTCACCGGCGTCCTGCAAAAGGAGGTGGATCTGGCGGTGGGCAACGCCGTGGGGTCCGTCACGGCCAACCTGGGCCTGATTTTGGGCCTTTCCGTGCTGTGCATCCCCTCGGCGGTCAGCCGGAAGCAGTTCAATTTCAAGGCCATTCTGATGGTGTCCGGCGCGCTGCTGCTGACGGTGCTGTGCCGGGGCGGCGTGCTGCCCTTCCTGCCAAGCCTGCTGCTGTTTGTGGTGTTCATCCTGTACCTGGGCAACAACATCGTGGACGCCAAGGCCAGCATGCAGGAGAGCCGGGAGGCCCGCCCGGAGCGGCGCACCACCTCCCACCGCCAGATGTTCACAAAGCTGGGCCTGTTCGTCATCGGCATCGCCGCCATTGTGGAGGGCTCCCAGTTGCTGATCGACTACGGCAGCGAGCTGGCCCTGCTGCTGGGCGTGCCCTCCAGCATCATCGGCGTCACCATGGTGGCCATCGGCACCTCCCTGCCGGAGCTGGTGACCACCCTGACGGCCATCGCCAAAAAGGAAGCCTCCATGTCTGTTGGCAACATCATCGGCGCCAACGTCATCGACCTGACCATGATCCTGCCCATCTGCTCCGCCGTCTCCAACGGGCAGCTGACCATCGGCAGCCAGACCACGGCCCTGGACCTGCCCGCCTGCCTGCTGCTGTGCTGCGTGGCGGTGGCGCCGCCATTGGTGAAGGGGAAGTTCTACCGCTGGCAGGGCGTGCTGATGCTGGGCATCTACGCCGCCTATGTGGTTTTGCTGGTGGCGTGAGGCCCCGGAAAAATACCCTGCCGGAAGGGCAGGGTATTTTTTCTTGAATAGTACTTGACAATACATAGTAGTTGGTATAGAATAACACCAAAAGGGGAGATGCTATGAACGCACAGTTCAAAAAAGGCGTGCTGGAGCTGATCGTTCTGGAATCCGTGCGAAAGCGGGATATGTACGGCTACGAGCTGGTGGCGGAGGTATCCAAGGTGGTGGACGTCAACGAGGGGACGATCTACCCCCTGCTGAAGCGGCTGACCAACGAGCACTACTTTGAGACCTACCTCCGGGAGTCCACCGAGGGCCCGCCCCGGAAATACTACCATCTCACTGCCGCCGGCATTTTGTACCGGGATCAACTGGAGGCGGACTGGGACCTGTTCCAGCAGCAGGTGAACCGATTTCTAAAGGAGCAGCGGTCATGAAGAACAAGGAATCGTTTTTAAAAGAGCTGCAAAGCCGCCTGTCTGTTTTGGAGGAGGCGGAGCAGCAGGACATCCTGGCGGAATACGCCCAGCACATCGACCTGCGGGTGGACGGCGGGCTGACGGAGGAAGAGGCCATCCGGGACTTTGGAGATATCGACCAATTGACGGCGGAGATTTTGAGCGCCTACCATGTGAAGCCCACCTATCAGGCGCCCAAAGAGAAAAAGCGGCTTCCCAGCCCCTGGCCCGCCGTGCGCCGGGGCATGGCCGGTGCCGCCGCCTTTTTCCGGCGGCTGGGCGCGGGCGTCGCCGGGGGCCTTGGAAGGCTGGGGGAGCGTGTCAGGAGCTGGCCTGCCCGGTGCCGGGGGTGGCTGAACAAGCCGCTCTTCGCGCGGCCCGGGGCGGAGACGCCGGCGGCGGAGCAGGAGGCGCAGGGCGTCACGGAGCCTGTGGAAGCCGAAGCGCCCCAGGTGACAGCGGAACATTCAGAGAACAAGGAGGAAAAGCCTGTGGAGCGTGCGGAGAAAAGGAAAACGGCGTGGGCTGCCCTGGGCCGGGGCTTCCGGCGGCTGGGCCGGGGCCTGTGGCGGTTGCTCCGGGGCGCGGCGTGGCTGGCGTGGAACCTGTTTTTGCTGCTGTGCGCCCTGCCTTTCGCGGGGCTGGGGCTGCTGGCGCTGATGTGCCTGGGGGCGCTGGCGGTGCTGCTGATCCAGGGGTATCCCCTGGTAGGCGTGACCCTGTGCTGCCTGGGCGGCGCGGCCTGCTGCGTGGGCGTTCTGGGCCTGGGCAGCGGCCTGATCTGGCACCGGCCCGCGACGCAGACCGCCGGGATGTCTGTGGAGGAGCCGGTGACCGTCCTGGCTGGTCAGGCGGCGGACGAGACAGAGGGAGGAGAGGTGAGCGAAAATGTACAGCTGTAAAAAACGCTTTCGCTGGATCATGCTGGGCATGCTCTGCGCCGGGCTGCTGCTGATGGGCGTGGGCGCCGGCGTGGCCTTCGCGGAGTACTCCTCCTTTACATACGCCGGAGAGCGCCTGCCGGAGAATGCGCGGCTCCAGAACCAGAGCGTTACTGCCATGGTGGATCCGGAGGCGGACAAAATCGTGATCAGCGGCTATGGCACAGGGGCCTGCCAACTGGCGGGGATCGCCAGGATCGAGGTCGGCGAAGATCTGGAGCCGGGAACCGTGCGGATGGATTTCCAGTATCAGTCCGTGGGTCCCAAGCTCCATGTCAGCTGGGATGGGGATCCGCTGGCGAGCACGATCCGCGTGTACTGGTACCATCAGGGAAGCGGCATAGAGCTGATGATGACCTATAAGGATCAGGTCCTGGAGGATATCCGGAACCACCGGCTGGGCGACTATGTGGCCCTCCAGCTGACGGAGGCGGTCATCACCGTCAACCCCGCCGATGCGGAAAAAATCGTGCTGGATTAAAGCAAACAGGACTTCCACAGATGTGGAAGTCCTGTTTCAGCTTGTCAAAAAACCTCTGCTTGAAGAAAAAGAATTCCGTTTCGCAGGGGGAGTACGAGGGGGCGGGAACCCCCTCGTGTTGAATCAAATGCCTGCAAAAAGCCTGTGGCAGCAGGCGTTTGCGCCGCGAAGCGGCAGCTTTTTGGGCTGCGAAGCAGACAAAAAAGTGAGGCATTGTTCAGGCTGTCGAAAAAGTCCAACGGACTTTTTCGACAGCCTGACAGGACTTCCACAGCCGTGGAAGTCCTGTTTTATTCCGTATTTCGGGCGATATCCGCCGTGATCCGGGCGGTCATGCCCCAGATCACATGCCCCCGGTAGTGCCATACCGGCACCTCGGTCTGGCCCCTGGCCCAGGGATAGTCCCGGGGGATGCCGACAGCCGCATAGGGAAAGCTCTCCGGCACCTGGGGCAGCAGCTCATAGCGGTAGATCTCCGGCGCCGTGTCCCGGAAAAAAGCCAGGGGCACGGTGAAGGCCTCCGCCACCTCGGCGGGAGCGGGCCGCAGGCAGGCCATGCCTGCCGCCGACACCAGCCCCAGCACGGGCCGCAGCAAAAAGCCCCGCTGGCTGCAGATGAAATCCGGCGTGCCCAGCACCGTGACGGCCGAAGGGGGGATGGACAGCTCCTCCTCCGTCTCCCGCAGGGCGCAGTCCGCCGCCGACTCCCCGGCCTCCATCCGCCCGCCGGGGAAGCACACCTCGCCCCCCTGGCGCAGGTTTGCCGCCCGGACCTCGTAGAGAAGGTGCAGGCCGTCCGGAAATTCCACCAGGGGACAGAGGACGGCATAGCCGTGCCGGGCGCCCAGCAGCCCCGGCTCGTGGCCGCCGTACCGGCGGCGCAGCGCCTCCAGCTCTCCCATCACAGCAGCATGGCCAGGGCCTGACGGCGGTTGACGATGTCCACCGTGGGGACGCTGGGGGCATACTCCCCGTCCAGGGACCAGGGGAGCTCCTCCTCCGTCTCCAGATGGAGGGAGGACACATGGCGGAACACCAGCCCCTCCCGGTCGTAGTGCTGGTCCAGCAGGGCCAGCACCAGGTTCTGCAGGGCCGCGGCGGTTTTGGGATTGGGGATGAGCAGCAGCTCGAATTTGCCGTCGTCCAGCACCACCCGCTCCGGGTCCAGCTTCATCAGACCGCCGATGGAGGTGGAGTTGCACACCGCGCCGAAGAGGTACTCCCCGTCCAGCACCTCGCCGTCGGCGGTGAGCTTGACCTGATAGGGCCGCAGGGTGTTCAGATCCTTCATGCCCTCCAGGATATAGGCAAAGTGGCCCAGGGCGTTCTTGGCGGCCTGGGGGGCGGCGTAGGAGGTGCGGGTAAAGGCCCCGAAGGAGGCCACATAGACAAAGCTCCGGTCGTTCCAGCAGCCGATGTCCAGCTTCCGGGGGCTGCTGGCCACAATGGCGGCGGCCGCGTCGGCGGGCTTCCCGGAGACATGGAGACTGGACGCGAAGTCGTTGGTGCTGCCCTGGGGCATGTAGCCCAGCAGGGGCTTATCCTCCAGCCGCATCAGGCCGGAGATGACCTCGTTCAGCGTGCCGTCTCCCCCCACGGCCACCACCACGTCATAGTCCCCGCCCTCCCGGGCGGCGGTCTCCACGGCGTCGCCGGGGGCGGCGGTATTGTGGATGGACAGCAGGTAGCCGGCCTGGGAGAAAACGGAGGCCGCGTCGAACAGCGGGCTCCGGGACTTGCTCCGGCCCGCCTTGGGATTGACGATCATCAGCAGCTTTTTTCGATCCATAGAAAACGCCTCCCGATTAAAAAAGACGAAAAAATCTCCTGTTTGCAATGTGTAAAAAACAGTATAGCACGGTAAAATGAGGATTGCAATTCCTCTGCCTGCCGTGTAGAATAAATCTGTCGAAAGGTGGTGGGCCCATGTCCCGGAGAAGCAGATACATAGGGATCGGACTGACGGTGTTCTGTACGGTCGGCGCGATCCTTCTGTTTTACGACACGCTGTTTGGCCGCCGGGAGCTGCTGGCCATCTGGAGGCAGTTTCTGACCGCGGTGCAGCCCATTCTCTACGGTGCCTTCATGGCCTATCTGCTGGCCCCGGTGGTGAACTTTTTCGAGCGGGGCCTGACCGGCCTCTCCAAGGGGCGGGAGCGCCTGCGCGGCGGCGTCCGGGCGGTGGGCATCCTGCTGACCTGGGCGGCCATCTGCGTGCTTTTTTACCTGCTGGCGTCGGTGCTGATGCCGGAGCTGTACAAAAGCGTCCTCCAGCTGGTGTCCAATGTGGAGAATTATTACAGCACCGTCAGCGGCTGGGTGCAGCATCTGCTGGAGCGCAACCCCACGGTGGAGCAGTGGGTGACGGACCAGATGGACGACTACTTCAAAGACGCCCAGACCTGGCTGAAGCGGGATGTGCTGCCCCAGGCCCAGGCGGTGATGGTGGTGGCCGCCGGCGGCGTGATGAGCGTCCTGGGCTTTTTGAAAAACCTGCTGGTGGGCATCATCGTGTCCGTCTATCTGCTGGCCACCAAGGAGCGCTGCGCCGCCCACGCCCGCAAGGTCGTATACAGCCTCTTCCCCCAAGAGCAGGTGCGCTGGGTCCTGCGGGGCGCCCACAAGGTGGACGCCATCTTCTCCGGCTTCGTCCGGGGCAAGCTGCTGGACTCCCTGATTATCGGTATTTTGTGCTTTGTGGGCTGTTCCATTCTGGATTTTCCCTATACGCCCCTGGTGTCCGTCATCGTGGGCGTCACCAACATCATCCCCTTCTTCGGCCCCTTCCTGGGGGCCATCCCCAGCACCTTCCTGATTTTGCTGGTCTCGCCCATCAAGGCGCTGTATTTCGTGATCTTTGTGCTGGCCCTCCAGCAGCTGGACGGCAACGTCATCGGCCCCAAGATCCTGGGAGGGACCACGGGCCTGTCCAGCCTGTGGGTCATCATCGCCATCCTGGTGGGCGGCAGCTTTTTCGGCATCCCCGGCATGTTTTTCGGCGTGCCGGTGTGCGCCTGCCTCTACAGCGCGGCCGCCTTCCTGGTGGAGGTGCGCCTGCGCCGGCGGGATCTGCCGGTGGACACCGCCGCCTATGCCGCGGACACGCCGGAGACGGCCTCCGCCGCCCCCGATCCGGCGGAGGGGAAGAAGGAATTTTAAAAAGCCCTTGCAATTTGGGCGGCTATCCTGTACAATACAGCCTTGCGGACGATCGTTACAAAAATAACAGTACCGCAAGGCTCCTTTTACAATTGAATAGAGCCGAACCATTTCTGTCAGGGCGGAGATCCCGCCCAACACTGACCCAAAGCGGCAGTGATGCAAAGGAGAGAACGACATGAAGAAGAAACTTTTGGCGCTCCTTCTTCTGGTCAGCCTCCTGGGCGCCGTACTCAGCGGTTGCGGAGACGGCAGCACAGACAGGGCCCCGGAAGACGGACAGAACGACACCGGCTCTACCGAGGCGGCGCCCCACGCGAACGAGATCACGGTGGGCATCGCCCAGGACCTGGACGAAAGTCTTGACCCCCACATCGCGGTGGCGGCAGGAACCAAGGAAGTCATGTTCAATGTATTCGAGGGCTTGGTAAAGCCCACTTCTACGGGAGATCTGATCCCTGCTGTCGCGGAAGACTATACGGTTTCCGAGGACCGAAGGACGTACACCTTTACCCTGCGGGAGGGTGTGAAGTTCCACAACGGTGACACGGTGACAGCGGAGGATGTTGTATATTCCATCACACGCTGCGCCGACACCTCTGAGGGAGCCCCTCTGGTGGAGGCGTTTTCTGTTATCCAGGCGGTAGAGGCCATTGACGCGCGCACCGTCGCCATCACCATTTCCGAGCCCAGCAATGAATTTATATCCTATCTGACCACAGCCATCCTGCCCGCGGACTATGACCGGCAGGACACCGCCCCCGTGGGCACCGGCCCCTTCAGGTTCGTGTCCCGGACCGCCCAGGACAACATCGTCCTGGAGCGGTTTGACGAGTACTGGGGCACCCCCGCCTATCTGGACAAGGTGACCTATAAGATCATCGAAAACGCCGACAGCATCATGATGAGCCTGCAAAGCGGCGCCATCGACCTGTTCGCCCATCTGACCAGCACCCAGGCGGCCCAGCTGGGGAGCAATTTCCATGTGGCCGAGGGCACCATGAACCTGGTGCAGGCCCTGTATCTGAACAACGCGGAAAAGCCCTTTGACGATGTGCGGGTCCGCCAGGCCCTGTGCTATGCCGTGGATAAGCAAGGCATCATCGACCTGGCCTTTGACGGCTACGGCAGCCCCATCGGCTCCAGCATGTACCCCGCCTTCAGCAAGTACTTTGAAGAGGATCTGGCCAATTACTACACCAGGGATGTGGAAAAGGCCAAGTCCCTGCTGGCGGAGGCAGGCTATCCCGACGGCTTTGCAATGACCATTACTGTGCCCTCCAACTACCAGCCCCACATCGAAACCGCCGAGGTGCTGGTGGAACAGCTGAAGGAGATCGGCGTCACCGCCAAGATCGAGCTGGTGGAGTGGGGCACCTGGCTGTCCGACGTGTACGCCGGCCGGCAGTATCAGTCCACCGTGGTGGGCGTGGACGCCTCCAACATGACGGCCCGGGCCCTGCTGGAGCGCTTCAGCTCCACCGCCGGCAACAACTTCATCAACTACAATAACGCGGAGTACGACGCGCTGTTTGCCCAGGCCCTGGCCAGCTATGACGACGCGGAGCAGACCGCCCTCTATAAGCAGATGCTGGAAAACCTGACGGCCAACGCCGCCAATGTGTATATCCAGGACCTGGCCGATCTGGTGGCGGTGCGCAATGGGCTGGAGGGCCTGAACTTCTATCCCATCTACGTGCTGGATCTGTCCACGGTGCGGTGGGCGGAGTAATATGACAGGCGGCGGCTTTGCCGCTCACCCGGAAAGGGGATGATGACCATGAAATACGCGGCCAAGCGCATTGCCATGCTGCTGCTGACCATGGTCATCGTCTCCTTTTTGGCATTTGCGGCCTTTTCACTGATCTCCGGAAACACGGCGGAGATCCTGCTGGGCACCCAGGCCACCCCGGAGCGGGTGGCGGCCCTGGAGCGGGAATTGGGGCTGGACCGCCCCCTGCTGGCGCGGTACGCCGGCTGGCTGCTGGGCTTTTTCACCGGGGATTTGGGCACCTCCTTCAGCTATAAGCAGCCGGTGTGGGAGCTGATCGCCCCCAAGGCGGCGGTGACGCTGTGTCTCAGCGCCCTCAGCTTTCTGCTGATCGTCGCGGTGTCCATCCCGCTGGGGGTCCGCTCCGCCCGGCAGGCCGGCGGGCGCCTGGACGGCGTCTGGACGGCGCTGGACCAGCTGTGCATGGCGGTGCCGCCCTTTTTTACCGGCATCCTGCTGTCCTGGCTGTTCAGCACGGTGCTGCGGTGGTTTGTCCACGGGAATTTCCCGGATCTGCGGGCGGATTTTCCCGGCGCGCTGAAATACCTGTTTTTCGCCGCCGTCTCCCTGGCCATTCCCCGCGCCGCCATGACGGTGCGGATGCTGCGCAGCACCATCCTGCGGGAGATGCGGAAGGACTATGTCCGCACCGCCATCTCCCGGGGCAATGACCGCGGCGGCGTTTTGTACCGCCATGTGCTGAAGAACGCACTGGTGCCGGTGGTCACATTCCTGGCCCAGACCATGGCGGAGATCGTGGCCGGCGGCATCGTGGTGGAGCAGGTCTTTGCCATCCCCGGGCTGGGGCGGATGCTGGTGGCCTCCATCTCCAACCGGGACTATCCGGTGGTACAGGCCATCGTGGTCATCCTGGCCTTCTGGGTGGTGCTGGCCGGCACCGCGGCGGACCTGATCAACCAGCGGATCGACCCGCGCCTGCGCCTGGGAGGTGGGTCATGAAGCGGATGAACGGATACTTAAAGGCCGGCCTGGTGCTGACCGGCCTGCTGGCGGCGGTGATCGTCCTGGGCTATTTCTGGACGCCCTACGACCCCACGGCCATGGCCGTGGGTCCCAAGCTGGACGCGCCCTCCCTGGCCCATCTGATGGGCACCGACAACTTCGGCCGGGATATTTTCAGCCGCGTCCTGAAGGGGGCGGGCACCACCTTTGCCATCGCGGTGTCCACCGTGGCCATCGGCGCGGTGTGCGGCACGGCGGTGGGCGCCGTCACCGGCTATTTCGGCGGCGCGGCGGATGAGATCCTGATGCGGCTGAACGACGCGCTGACCGCCTTTCCCAGCATCCTGCTGGCCCTGGTCATCATCAGCATCCTGGGCCCCGGCAAAAAATACAATGTGGTGCTGGCCCTGGGGCTGGTGTTCATCCCCAGCTTTGCCCGGGTGACCCGGACGGCCTTCGCCGCTTTGCGGGACGTGAACTACGTCAAAAGCGTCCGGCTGATGGGGGCCTCCAGGGCCCGCATCCTGGTGGTGCACATCCTGCCCAACACCATGTCCGTGCTGCTGCCCGCCCTTACCATCGGCTTCAACAACGCCGTGCTGGCGGAGGCGTCCATGAGCTATCTGGGCATCGGCGCGACACCGCCGGACGCGTCCCTTGGATACATGCTGTCCGAGGCCCAGGGCATGTTCACCATGGCTCCCTGGTACGCCCTGGGCACCGGGCTGATGATCGTTCTTTTGGTGTTCGGCGTGGGCCTCATCGGCGAGGGCCTGCAGCGCCGGGGAAATGAGGTGGCCTGATGCTGGAGATCCGAGATCTGCATGTGAAATTCCACACCCGGGACCGGGAGGCCGTGGCCGGCGTGTCCCTGACCATTCACGACGGCGAGATCGTGGGCCTGGTGGGGGAATCCGGCTCCGGAAAGTCCGTCACCGCCATGAGCGTGGCGGGCCTGCTGCCCCGGAAGCGGTGCGCCTATTCCGGCCAGATCCTGCTGGACGGCGTGGAGCTGCTCCACGCGGACCGGGCCGCCCTGCGGAAGATCCAGGGCAAGTCCATCGGCGTGGTCTTTCAGGAGCCGCAGAGCTGCATGGACCCGCTGATGAAGATTGGGCGGCAGGTGGAGGAGGTGCTGTGCCTCCACACGGACCTGGGGCCGGAGGAGCGGAAAGGGCTGGCCCTGGACGCCCTGGCGGCCGTGGAGCTGCCGGATCCGGCGGCGGTCTACGAAAAATATCCCCACGAGCTCTCCGGCGGCATGCTCCAGCGGGCCATGATCGCGGCGGCCATCGTCATCCGGCCCCGCCTGCTGCTGCTGGACGAGCCGACGACGGCCCTGGACGTCACCGTCCAGGCCCAGATCCTGGACCTTTTGAAAAAGCTGAACCGGGAGTCCGGCATCTCCATGCTGTTCATCTCCCACAATCTGAACGTGGTGCGCAGGCTCTGCGCCCGGGCGGCGGTGATGCAGCGGGGCGTGCTGGTGGAGGAGGGGGACATTGGTCAGATCTTTTACCATCCCCGGCACCCCTATACCCAGCGGCTGATCGCCGCCATCCCCACCCGCGGGCGGAAGGAGGAGAGCCTATGAGCGAGGAACTGGTGCTGTCCGTCCGCCATGTGACCAGCGGCTACCGGGAGGGCGGGCTGTTCCGCCGGGGCGCCTGTCAGGAGGTGCTGCACGACGTGACCTTTGATGTCCGCCACGGCGAGATCCTGGGCCTGGTGGGGGAGTCCGGCACCGGGAAATCCACCCTGGCCCGGACCATTTTGGGCATGGTGAAGCCGGATGAGGGAGAGGTCGTCCACTACACCAAGCGGCCCCAGATGATCTTTCAGGACCCCTACAGCTCCCTGAATCCCGCCTATACGGTGGGCTGGATCATGGAGGAGCCGCTGCGCATCTACGGCAAATACGGCGCGGCGGAGCGGCGCCGCCGGGTCCGGGACATGCTGGAGCGGGTGGAGCTGCCGGAGGAGTGCCTGACGGCCCGCCCGGCGGAGCTGTCCGGCGGACAGCGCCAGCGGGTCAGCATCGCCGTGGCGCTGATCCAGCGGCCAAAATTCCTCATCGCCGACGAGCCGGTGTCCGCCCTGGATGTGACCATCCAGGCCCAGATCCTGAAGCTGCTGAAGGAGCTGCGGGACGAGCTGGAGCTGAGCTATCTCTTCATCTCCCACGACCTGAACGTGGTCTATCAGCTGTGCGACCGGGTGCTGGTGATGAAGGAGGGCCGCATTGTGGAGCAGGGGACGGTGGACGAGATCTTCGACCACCCGAAAGCGGACTATACCAAGCAGCTGCTGGCTGCGGCGGAGTGAGCATGAAAGCGTTTTTTCTCAGACACAAAAAACTCCATATCTGGCTGCTGGCGGACCTGGGCCTGCTGGCGGCCTTCTGGCTCTGCCGGGGGAACCGGGCCTGGATGAACGCCCTGGCGGACCGTGTCACCACGCCCCTGAAGCAGGCCCTGGGCCGGCTGTGCTACCGCACCGACGTCTCCGTCATGGAGGTGCTGTACGTCCTGGCGGTGCTGGCGGGCATTGCCTACGTGGTCTGGAGCGCCGCCGCCGTGGCCCGGGCCGTAGGCCGCCGGGGCCGCCGGGCATACAGCGCGGTGCTGGGGGCGGCGGACATCGCCCTTGCCGTCTACGCGGGCTTCTGCCTCCTCTGGGGCGTCAACTACTGGACGGACAGCTTTCAGGACCGCTCCGGCATCCGTGCCCAGCCCGTGGCCCGGGAGGATCTGACAGCGGTGACGGCGTACTTCGCGGACCGGCTCTCCCAGGCGGCGGATCAGGTGGCACGAAGCGAAAACGGCCTCTTCGCCGTGCCCCGGGAGGAGATTCTGGCGAACAGCCCCTTCGTGTATGACGAACTGGAAAAGCAATTTCCCTTTCTGGAATTTGACGACGTGGGCGTCAAGGCCATGTACTTCTCCCGGCTCATGAGCATCATCGACTTCACCGGCTTCTACTGCCCCTATACCGGCGAATCCAACGTCAATGTGGACAGCCCCGCCTGCCTGCTGCCCTCCACCGCCGCCCACGAGATGGCCCACCAGCGGGGCTTCGCGTCGGAGCAGGAGTGCAACTTCCTGGCAGTGCTGGCCTCCACCACCAGCGGCGACGCGGCCTATGCCTACGCCGGCTGGCTGATGGGCTACATCCATTTGGGCAACGCCCTGTACCGGGTGGACCCGGAGACCTACTGGGCCATCCGGGACAGCCTGCCGGACACGGTGAAGGCGGATCTGGCGGACAACAACGCCTATTGGGACCAGTTCCGGGACACGGTGATCCAGCAGGCCTCCACCAAGGTCTACGACGGCATTTTAAAGGCCTACGGCGACGAGCGGGGCATCCAGTCCTACGGCACCGTGGTGGATCTGCTGGTGGCCTATTACCGGGATCAGGCGCAGGCGTAAAGAAGCGTAAAGGTGTAAAAGAGCCCGCCGTGAAACGAAAGTTTCACGGCGGGCTCAAGCTGTCGAAAAAAGTGGGAACGCCGGATAACGGGAAGGAAGATAGTTACGAAAGAAACCCAGGAGGGGTGTCTTTCGTTTTGAATCGAAGTTTTCCAGGACTTTTAAAAGTTCTGGAAAACTTGGGCAGCCGGGCAAAAAGACCTTTTTGTCAGGCTGCCCGCCGTGAAACGAAAGTTTCACGGCGGGCTTCACTTACCAGTTGTGGTACAGCCTGGACTGCTCCTCCGTCATGGCGAAGAAGGCGTAGCTGACGCTGCTGCCGCTGTCGCCCCAGGTGGTGTCGATGTGGCAGGGGACTCCGTCCAGCGTGGCCACCGTCCAGATGTGGCTGGCGTTGGACAGGGCGGAGCACGCAATGCCCTCCAGCTTCAGCAGCAGGTTGTAGGCGCCGGTGTAGCCGTCGCACACGGCGGTGCCGTTTTGGAACAGGCTGTAGGCGATGTGGCTGATGGAGCTGTCCCCGGCGTCGTAATCGTACACGCAGTTGTCGCAGATCCAGGTGTAATAGACCCGGGCCTTCTCCCACTCCGTCATGCGGTCGGTGATCTGTCCTTCCTTCCAGAGCCGGTCGTGGACGGCGATGGCGGCCTCCATGGCCGCCGCCCGGTATTCGGCCAGTTGCCCCTCCGCGCTGGCGGCGGAGAAGGTCAGGGTGACGGAACCGAAGGGCGTATAGGAGCAGGTGACGTTGTTGTAGCTCTGCTCGCAGTAGGTCTTCACCGTGGAGAGGGCCAGCTCCATCACCTGGTGGGCCCTGACGGCGGTGATGCCGGGATAGTGGAGCGTCAGCTGGCTGGCGCCGTTGGAGAGCATATACCGCACGCTCTCATCCATCTCCGCCGCCGTGGCGGGAGCCGGGATATAAGTGCCCGGCGTGACCAGGTCCGCCAGGGTGGTGCCCTGGGCGGTGTAGCCTGCGGACAGATCCCACTGGGGCGCCGCCCGCAGGGCCGGGTCCACCATGCGGGTCAGCATGGCCGCCGCCGCGCCCCGGGTGATGGACTCCTCCGGCAGGAAGGAGCCCCGGGCGTCGCTGCCCACGGCAATGCCCTTGCGGTACAGGGACAGGATGTCCTGATAGTAGGGGGTGTATTCCGTCACGTCGGTGATGAAGCGGTGGGTGGCGTAGCTCTCGGTGATCAGGGCGTCATAGACAGGGGGCAGGGCCTCCTCCGGCAGGATGCCCGCCAGCACGTGGGCCATCTGGGCCCGGGTGGCGGTTTCGGCCAGCCGGCCGTCCAGCGCCGTGTCCAGCACGCCCTCCGCCTGGAGATACAGCAGATAGGGAACAGCCGCCGCCTGATCGCCGCTTTTATAGGCGGCGGGCCCTCGCTCCGGGTCGCCGGTGCGGTACAGGCTGCGGATGCGCCCGGCAAAGATCACCGCCTGCCCCACCGTCATGGCGTCCCGGACGCCGTAGGTGCCGTCCGCCTTGCCCAGGGACAGGCCGTATTCATACAGCGCGGCCACATGGTCGTAGAAGGCCGACGCGGTGGTGAGATCGGAGAACTGGCCCGCGTAGGCGCGGCTGCGGACAAAGTTGTCCATGCTGTCGCTGGCCGCCAGGGCGGGAACGCTCAGCAGCAGGCTCAGCGCCAGCAGCAGTGCGGGGATCTGTTTTTTCAATATGGGCTCCTTTCCAAAAGACGGCCGGTCAGGAGGGGATGTTCAGATCCTCCGGGACCCGGTCCTCCACATAGGGATTCAGGTGTTCGTTCACCAGGGCCAGGGTCTCCGCCTGGTCCAGGTAGATGTAGGGGGACTTCCAGCTGTTGGGCAGGGTGGAAAAGTCGATGTTGTCCGGGCCGATGGAGATGGCCTCCTTGCCCAGCCAGGCCAGGTTGTTGAGAGTGAGATCCGTCTCCACATAGGCCTCAAAAATCTTTACAAAGTCGTTCACCTTGTCCAGATTGCTGAGGGTGAGGGTCTGTTTTGCCACGGCCTTTAAAAAGTCCTGCTGGGTCTGCATCCGGCCGATGTCCTCGCTGCCGTAGCCGCTGCCGTCGTTGTTGTGGCGGAAGCGGACCACCTTCAGCGCGTCGGCGCCGTACAGATGCCGCATTCCCTTGGAGAAGTGGATGGAGAGCCCCTGGATGGGGTCGTCGTAATCCATATCCACCGGAACGTAGAAATCCACGCCGTCGATGGCGTCCACCAGGGCCTCAAAGCCCCGCAGGTTCACCAGCACCGTGTAATCCACCGGGATGCCCAGCTGGCCGGACACCGTCTCGGCCAGCAGCTCCATGCCGCCGGCGTTGTAGGCGAAGTTGATCTTGTGGTTCTTGCCGTTGATGACGGCCTTGGTGTCCCGGGGGATGCTGACGCCGTAGATACAGCCGTTTGCAGCGTCCACCGCCACCAGGATGTTGGTGTCGCTGCCGCCGTTGCCGTCGTCCACGCCGGAGACCAGGATGGTGTAAAAGCCCTCCTTCCGCTCCATATGGGACTTGAGGGCCTCCGCCTCCCCGTCAGGGAGGTCAGAGACCGGCCCGTCCACTTCCTGGGCGGGATCGCCCTTGACAGATTTCTGCTCAGGGGCGCGGAACAGGCAGTGGGCGCCGGCGTACAGCGCGGCGGCCGCAAAGATCAGCAGCAGGCAGATCCGGCCCCAGCTGCGGGACCGGCGGCGGTGATGGGTTCTGGACATGGGAAACAACGCTCCTTGGAGATGGTCTCTGTTGATTTACATAACACTGCCCCCATTATATAGCCCGTTCCCGGAAAACACAAGAGGAAAAATAGCGGCTTTGCCGCTATTTTTCCTCGCCGTCCACACCGTCCTCCGGCACGAGCCGTTCCAGCAGGGCCTTGATATCCGCCAGCAGCTGGTTTTGATAGGACAGGGCGCAGCGGACGCAGTGGAGCAGGGCGTCCGTCTGCTGGTCGGACAGGCCCTGCCGGACGGGGGCGATCCCGCTGACCGGGTGGGGCCAGCGGCGGACTTCCGGTTCCGTGAACGCGGGAACGCCGGGCTCCGCCTGCCGGGGGCCGCCCTCTCCGGCGGGGCTTTGCTGCGGGGACGGCAGCGGTACGGGGACCGCCGGCGTCCCCCTGTCGGGGCGGTCCTGCCCGCGAGAGCGATTTGCCATGGAAATTCCCTCCTTTCTCATGCGCCGCGGTATTTCCTGCGGGTGGCGATGCCGCCCCGGATGTGCCGCTGGGCCTTGTTCACGTCCAGCACCTCTTTCACCTGCAAGTACAGCGGGCGGTTGAACTGGGGCAGCCGCTCGGAGATATCCTTGTGTACCGTGCTTTTGCTGATACCGAATTTCTGCGCGGCGGCGCGGACCGTGGCCCGGTTCTCTATGATGTAAAGAGCCAGGCGTTCCGCCCGCTCCTCCATGTTTCCTTTCAAAACACAACACTCCCCGCCTCTTGTTGCTCCATCCTATGCGGGGGCGGGGCCGAGTATGCCGCCGGCGGGGCGAAAAAACGCGCCTCCACGAAAAGTGCGCAAAGGAGGGAAAATGCACAACTTTTTGCGGAAAATAGATGCGCAAAGTTCGCAAAAATGAAAATACCCTGTGAGATTTTTCTTACAAAACGGGGGAAAAACCGCTAAAATAAGAGCATCTCAACAAGGAGGTGCGCACATGAAACGCATCAAGGCGGCCTGCCTGGAGCAGACCATCCACTTTACGCTGAAGGACGATCTGTCCCACGAGGAAGCCGTACAGTTTGTCCAGGCGGAATACGCCCACTATCTGGCCCAGCTGGACCGGAACCGCACGCCCTACAAGATCCTGGAAAAGACGGAGCAGCCCGACGGCTCCATCCTGGTGAAGCTGAAAAAGCAGTACAACGGCTACGACTGCACGCCCTACATGAACTGACCCAAAAGCAGCGCGAAAAGTCCGCTGGGCGGTCCCGTTTCGGGACCGCCCAGCGGTTTGTGTTATCTCTTTAAAAGCCTGATGCGCTCCAGCCGGTTCAGGGCCTCGTTCAGCGTCTCGTCGTTCTTGGCGAAGTGGAGGCGGATCAGGTGGTTCACCGGCTCCCGGAAGAAGCTGGAGCCGGGCACCGCGCCCACGCCCACCACCCGGGCCAGGTCCTCGCAGAACGGAAGGTCGCTGTCATAGCCGTATTCGCGGATGTCCAGCAGCACGTAATAGGCCCCCTCCGGGTCGTTGTGCACGATGCCCAGGTCGTCCAGGCCCTTCAAAAACAGCTCCTTTTTGTGGGCGTACTTGGCCAGCAGTTCGTCATAGTACTCCTGGCCGAAGCCCAGGGCGGGCATCACCGCCTCCATCAGCGGCGCGGCGCAGCCCACGGTGAGAAAGTCGTGGACCTTTTTGGCCCGGTCGATGATCTCCTCCGGCGCGATGATGTACCCCAGCCGCCAGCCGGTGATGGAGTAGGTCTTGGACAGGGAGGAGCAGGAGATGGTCCGCTGCCGCATCCCCGGCAGCGCGGCGAAGTAGGTGTGGCGGCGGGGGGCGTAGGCGATGTGCTCATACACCTCGTCGGTGATGACGTAGGCGTCGTATTTTTCCGCCAGCCCCGCGATGATGAGCAGCTCCTCCCGGGTGAACACCCGCCCGCAGGGGTTGGAGGGGTTGCACAGCACCAGGGCCTTGGGGCGCTGGCGGAAGGCGTCCTCCAGCGCCTCCGGGTCGAAGGTGAAGGCGGGGGGCGTCAGGGGGACGTAGATGGGCTCCGCGCCGGAGAGGATGGTATCTGCACCGTAGTTTTCATAGAAGGGGGAGAAGACGATCACCTTGTCGCCGGGGTTGGTGACGGTCATCATGGCGCACATCATGGCCTCGGTGGAGCCGCAGGTGGCCACGATCTCCCGGTCGGGATCAATGGAAAAGCCCATATAGCGGGACTGCTTTTGGGCCAGGGCCTCCCGAAAGTTCTGGGCGCCCCAGGTGACGGCGTACTGGTGAGGGCCCTCGTGGGCCACCTGGGCCAGCCGGTCCAGAATGGCCTGGGGCGGGTCGAAGTCGGGAAAGCCCTGGGAGAGGTTCACCGCGCCGTACTGCAGGGATACCCGGGTCATCCGGCGGATGACGGAATCCGTAAAGCTGGCGGTGCGCTGGGAAAGGGGCTGGGGCATAAGCGTCACTCCTCTGATGTTGGGATCTGCGGTATGATATCCCATCATAGCGGAAACGGACGGAAAAAACCACCTTAAAATCTCATCAAAATTTCAAATTCCCGCAAATATTGTTTGGAAGATCCCCTGAAACGTGGTATGATGGCAGTGAAAAAACGGCAAGGGAAAGGAAGTTGCTTTATGAACGAGACACTGAAAGTCATCCGCGAGCGCCGCAGCATCCGCAAGTACAAGGCGGAGCAGATCAAAGCCGAAGAGCTGGACGCCATTTTGGAGGCCGGCACCTGGGCCCCCACCGGCATGGGCAGGCAGTCCCCGGTGATGGTGGTGGTCCAGGACGGGGAGACCCTCAGCTATCTCTCCGCCCAAAACGCCGAGATCCAGGGCAAGCCCGGCGCGGACCCCTTCTACGGCGCGCCCACCGCGGTGGTGGTGCTGGCGGACGGCGAGAATCCCAACTGGCTCAAGGACGGCTCCTTGGTCATGGGCAACCTGATGCTGGCGGCCCAGTCCGTGGGCGTCGGGTCCTGCTGGATCAACCGCTGCACGGAATTTTTCGACGGCGAGGCTGGAAAGGCGCAGCTGAAACAGTGGGGCCTGCCGGAGACCCTGCGGGGCGTCGGCATCTGTGTCCTGGGCTACGCCGAGGGCCCCGCCCCCGCCCCCAAGCCCCGGAAGGAAGGCTACATCGTCCGGGTCTGAGCCCGGCGGGTCTGCGGGAGGTGTGACGCGTGGTGCTGTTTGGAAAACGGGAGGTGGCCTTTCAGGTACAGGGCGACAAGGCCCGCTGGAAGGCCGCCCGGGAGGCGCTGAAGGCCGCCGGCGTCGAGATCATGGAGAGCGGCTCCTATGAGGGCGAGACGCCCCTCTGCGGCTGCGGCGCCAAGATCGACCGCCGGAACTACGGCCCCAATGGCTGGATCGACCGCCGGATCTACTATGTCTCCGTCCGCCCCGGGGACGTGGAGCGGGCCAAAGCCGTGCTGGCGGATGTCTGAGGAAACATAAACGGAACGCCTGCGGGCGTTCCGTTTACGTTTCCTCATGGGGGTGGGTCCGGGCGTAGGTCTCCAGCAGGTGTACGAAATCCTGGCGGCGCTCGTCCCGGCTGCGGAGCTGGAGACGGTCCAGCAGGGGGCACAGGGCGGACAGCTCCTCCTGATCCAGCTCCGCCGTCAGCCACGCGAAGTAAAAGGTCTCCGCGTCCACCTTGGCGTTCCGCACGGCGCGGCCCTTTTCGGTGATAAAGAGCTGCTTGCGCCGCTTGTCGTCGGGGTGGGGGCGGCGCTCCAGATAGCCCTGGGCCTCCAGCTTGGCGGCGCGGCGGGCGATGGTGCTCTTGTCCTGGGCGTATTTCCGCCGCAGGTCCTCCTGGGTGATGCCGGGGCGGTGCTCCACGGTGTGGATCATATCGTAATCCGAAAGGCTCAGATTTGTGTTGTCCAGTGCCCGGGCCACAAACCGCTGGGCGTCCCGGTCGATTTTTCGGATGCGGCGTCTGGTGGGGTCCATCCGCGTCCCTCCCCCCTGTGTTTTTCTTTATCATATCGCCCAGAGGGACTTTCGTCAATTCCGGCGGAGCATTTTTGACGGTTTGCACAAATCGTTGCAGTCCGCAACGATTTGAGTTGACTTCTGAGGAGCCGGGCGCTATGATACAGACATGGGAGGAGTCCCATCAACAGGAAACACCTTGCCGACCGGGAACGGCAAGCCTGAGAGAAGCGCGCCAGGGCTGATCACCCTGGCGCCTTGTTTTGCCCTTATTGGCCGGAGAAGGGATACACGACGCCGCCCACGGAGATGCTCTCCAGCTCCTCCAGGGGGATGATCTCGTCCAGCACGCCGCCTTTGACGCAGACGGTGGTGCCGTGGTCCGGCTTGATGCTGCCGCCGATGCCGGACAGGTCGATGACCGTGCCGTCGGTCCGGGTCAGCAGGACCTCCACATTCTCGAAGTACCGCTGCATCTCCCGGGTGTCCGCGTCGCTCTGTCGACCGTTGGGGGCATCGCTCCACTGGACCTCACTGTCCACGGTGTAGGCCACCCGGACGGCCACGGGGGAGACCCGCACTTCATCAATGGTGAAGGTCATGCCGCCCTGCGCAAAGGTCTCGCCGCCGCCGAGGACGACAGAGGAGTCCTCGTAATCCACGTCAAAGCGGAACTTCCAGTGGCCATCAATGATAGGAACAGAGGTTTCAGCTTCGTCATCCCAGACACGGAAACTGTTAAATTCTGCCGTGGCAGTACAATTGGAGATAGGAGTGTCAGTGCTAATAACCTGCACGAATTGTAAGAAATCATCATCGGGATTCTCGTCTACAATCCAGGAACTACCATGACTGCCGCCCAGAATGTTTAAGTCTGCACCTCCATGGGGAGCCATCAGATTTTTTTCATTGACCTCCTCCGGGAACAGGCGGGTGCCGTCGTCCCGACGGACGGTGAAGACAATGGCGGCGTTGTACTCGTCGCCGATGATGGCGTCGGCGGAGATGGTGACGCCGTTGTCGGTGGCGGAGGCGCCGATGGGCCGGCCGATCTTGTCGATGACCTCCGTCTGGGCCGCCTCCCCGCCGAAGATGCCGGAGAAGGACTCCACGGCGGTTTTCAGCACCCCGGAGGCCCCGGCGCCCACCGCCAGCACTGCCGCGATGCAGGCGGCGATCAGGACGGTTTTGCCGATGGGCCGGCGGGCCCGGCGGGGCTGCCGCTCCGCCGCGCTGGCGGCGTTCTCCGCGATCCGGCGTTTCTGCTCGTCGGTGAAATGCAGGCTGTCCATGGCGGACTTGTATTCAAACTGGCTGTTCATAACCGTATCCTCCTAAGATGTCTTTCAGCTTCGCCCGTCCCCGGGCCAGCCGTGTGTGGACGGTGGCGGTGGGCACGCCCAGGATTTTGCCGATCTCCGCCGCCTGATACCCCTCGTAATAAAAGAGGTAGATGACGGAGCGGTAGTTGGCGGGCAGCTGGTTCACCGCCGCCAGCACGGCGCCGTCCCCGGTTTCCGGGGCGGGAACCTCCGCGCAGGCCTCCAGGTCGCAGGTCCGCTTCCGCCAGGGGCTTTTCAGCAGGTCCTTGCAGGCGTTGGCCGCCATTCGCAGGATGTAGGCCCGCTCGTGCTCGGCGCTTTCAAATTCCCTCGGCTCCGTCAGCAGCTTGACGAAGACCGTCTGGCAGACGTCCTGGGCGTCGTGGGTGTTTTTCAAATAGGTGTAGCTCAGGCGAAGGATGGCGTCGGCATAGGTCTCCGCCAGGTATTCCGCCCGTTCATGCACATTCATGGTATCAACTCCTTCAGAGCGCTCTCATCAGGGATACGATCCGGGCGGGCAAAAACTTTCACCCGGCGAAAAAAAGAAGCGGCGGAAGCCGCTTCTTTTTCAAATTCACTCCATGACGATCAGGGCGATCAGCTCCACGGGCTGGGATCCCCTGTTCTCCAAACCGTGGGACTGGCCGTAGCCGGTGGCGCAGATATCCCCGGCGTGGACGACCACTTCTTTGCCGTCGTCGTTGAACACGCCCTCGCCGCTCAAGATGTAGTAGAACTCCGTCTCATGGTCGTGGGCGTGATAGCCGATGGAACAGCCGGGGTCCACCGTCACATGGGCGAACATGCGGCCGTGGCCGTAAAGGCCCTCCTTGTCGGTCAGGTGCTTGATGTGGCAGAGACCCCTGCCGTTTTGGACGCAGACGTCCGCCCGCCTGCAGTTTTCGGACAGTGTGAACATATGATTTCCTCCCGGGCCCGCCTCACCCTTGCATCCGCGGCGGCGGGGTGTTAGAATTGAGTATCTCATATTGTATCAGAGCGCCGGCGGAAAGTCCAGTCGCCGTGTCAAAAAGGAGCTGTCTATGAAAAAAATATCCCTGCTGCTGGTCCTGGCGCTGCTGCTGGGCCTGACCGCCTGCGGGCCGAAGGCGCCGGAGGCGGAAACGCCCCCTGAGGAAGCGGGCCCCCTCCGGCTGGAGACGCTGAAAGTGGAGATCTCCCGGGGCGGCCTGGGGACGGAACAGCTGGCCAAAGCGGTGAAGGAGCTGCCGGAGGCGCTGCAAACAGCGCTTGCCGCCGCCGGCGCGGAGGTGGGCGAACTCACCGTCACCGTGGGCTCCTCGTCCTCCGCCACAGCCCAGGCGCTGGCAGAGGGGCACGTGGACCTGGCCTTTCTGCCGGCGGAGGCCGCCCTGAGGGACGGCGCCGCCGCCATCCTGCTGGCCGACGCCCAGCGCCCCCAGCCCGATGGCGAGCTCCGGGAGCCGGGGGCCTCCGCCCTGCTGCGGGCGGGAGCCTCGCCCTACGGCGGCCAGCTGTCAGCCCGGAGCGCCGGGGACGCCCCCCTGACCTGGGAGGAACTGAAAAACGCCCGCTGGGGCGTCTCCGAGACCGGCGCGGCGGCAGCGTGCTTTGACCTGTGGCTGTCGGCAAACTTTGACAGCGCCCGGATGGCGGAGCTGCCCCAGGTGACGCTGTACCCGGATGACGCCGCCCTGCTGGACGATGCCCTGCTGGGGGAGGTGGACGCCCTGGTGATCTGCCGGGAGCCCTGGGCCCAGACGGCGGAGGTTGACGCGGAGGAGGCGCTGCCCCTGCTGGCGGAGACGGAGCCTCTCTGCACCCGGCTGGCCGCCGTGTCTCCGGCCCGGGAGGAGCTGGCCGGGGACGCCTTTGCCGCCGCCCTGGAGCAGGCCCTGCGGCAGCTGGAGGGGGAGCGGCCGGAGCTGATGGAGGCCCTGGGGGCCGCCCGCTTCACGGTGGTGGAGGAGGAAGACCTGGACTCCGCCCGGCGGTTTCTGGCGCTGGAGGACGCCGCGCCGTGACCGGCGTTTGAGGAAAAGCACGGCCTCGGGGCCGCTTTGATTACACGATGAAGGAGAATGAGAACATGCTGTTGAATGAATTTCCCCGCCTCTGGTTTCCGCCCCTGACCTATTACAGGGCGGACGGCTCCCTGGATTTTGACCGGATGGAGCAGATGCTGGCCCGGGTGCATCCCCACTGCCAGGGCGTCCTGGTGCCCGGCTCCACCGGCGACGGCTGGATCCTGCCGGAGGCGGAGCAGGAGGCCATCGTCCGCCGCTTTTTGAAGGGCTTTTCCTTTGGCCGCTTCCGGATGTTCCTGGGGGCGCTGAAGCCCACGGCGGCGGACACGAAGACGGCTGTCGCCCGCTGGTGTGAGCTCCTGCGGGAGGTTTCCGGCGAGGCGGAGGATGCCGGGGCCATGGCGGCCCTGGGGGTGGACGGCTTCGTTATCTGCGCCCCCAACGGTGTCCGGGATCCCGCTGCTCAGGAGGCGGCGCTGGCGGAGGTGCTGGAGCTGGGTCTGCCCATGGCCTTTTACCAGCTTCCCCAGGTGACGGGGGTGCTGGTGGAACCGGCGTTGGTAGCCGCCCTGGCGGAGCGGTATCCCAACCTGATTCTGGGCAAGGACTCCGGCGGCGGCGACGAGCTGGCCAAGTCCCGCCTGCTGTCCCGCCGGCTGATGCTGCTGCGGGGAGCTGAGGGCGATCCCACCGCCATGCTGCGGGGCGAGGGGGCGGTATACGACGGCCTGCTGCTGTCCACTGTCAACTGTTTTCCGGCGGAATATGACGCCCTGCTGGCGGGCACCGGGTCCTTCGGCGCCTTCGGCGAGGTCATCGCCGAGACCTTCGCCGCCGCCGGGGCGGCCCCGGTTTCCAACGCCTTTTCCGACGCCAACCGGGCCATGGATCATGTGCTGTACCACGGGAAGAAGACCCTGGAGCGGCCCGCGCCCCTGTGCATCGGCGGCAGGCCGCTGCCCATGGAGCTGGTGGCGCTGGCCTACGGCGCCATGGAGCGGCGGGGCCTGGTGCCCGAGACGGGCTACGGGGAGTGATATGCAGGAGGAGCCGCCGCAGGGCGGCTCCTCTTTCCGCCTTGCGGCCATGCCGCGGCTGTTTCATCCTGAAAAATCTGAAAAAACACTTGGCTGCCAGGCTGCTTGATAGTTTACAGTGGGGCCAAAGGAGGCGGTGAGTGACCGGCAGGGAGATGGAGGCCCGCTCCGGTGTGCCCCGGGCCAAAAACGGCTGTCGGGAATACAGCGAGGAGGATCTGGCGCTGCCGGAGAGGATCAAGCTCCTGCGGCGGCCGGGGAGTCAGCGCGGAGGCGCTGCGGACTCTGCTGTCGGCGCTGGACGGCGGAGCGCCCTTTATGTTCCGTCAGGGGGACGCGGTAGTTTCCCCGGACACCGACCAGAAGGGCTTCCTGACCACCGATATGGGCTTTATGATCCCGGAGGAGGGGTATGAGGAGAACTATGCTGCCTTTACATTCACGATTGCCCCGGAAGAATGATTGCAAAAAGGGGATGCGGGGTGTAAAATCCCTGTATCCGGCTTTTGCCGACCCGGCATATTTGTGCAAACAGCAGAATTTTACATATTACCGAATTACCACTTTACTTTGCTAATAAAATAAAGTAAAATAGGCCCCGTGAAAGAAAGCGGGCGCGCCGCGCCCCACGAGGAGGAACGCATCCCATGGAATTGGACCTGAATATCCTGAAGCCCCAGGAGCGCTTATCCCTGCAGCTGCGGCTGTTATATGAAAAGGCGGGCTTCCGCCAGTACCACATGGGCCGCTTTGAGGAATACGGCCTGTACCAGGAAAACCGCCGGTTTTTGTCCAGCGAGCAGGTCATCACCTTTACCGATCTGGACGGCCGCCTGCTGGCCCTGAAGCCGGACGTGACCCTCTCCATCGCCAAAAACGCCCCGGTGGAGGACGGCGGCTGCGGCCGCTTCTACTATGCGGAGAACGTCTACCGCCCCAGCCAGGAGAGCCATACCTTCAAGGAGATCAGCCAGATGGGCCTGGAGTGCATCGGCGCGGTGGACGACGAGACCACCGCCCAGACGGTGTCCCTGGCCATCCGGAGCCTTGCCCTGACGGAGCGGGACTTCGCGGTGGAGATCAGCCACATGGGCTTTGTCACCGGCTTGTTTGACGCCGTGGGCGCGCCGGAGGGCATCCGGTCCCGCCTGCTGACCTGCATCCGGGACCGGAAGCTCCACGAGCTGCAGTCCCTGGCGGCGGAGGCGGGCCTCTCCCGGCAGGGGACCGACGCCCTGTGCCGTCTCACCGCCCTGGCGGGGGACTGGGAGAGCGTGCTGGCCGGGGCGGAGCCCCTGGCCCTGAACGCCGCCATGGGGGCGGCGCTGGGCGAGCTGCGCATCCTGTGCGCCGCCCTGGCAGAGCAGGGGCAGACGGAGCATTTAAAGCTGGACCTGTCCCTGGTCAACGACATGGAGTACTACAACGGCCTGGTGCTGCAGGGATATCTGGCAGGCCTGCCCCGGGCGGTTTTGAAGGGCGGGCGGTACGACCCCCTGGCGGAGCAGTTCCGCCCCGGCGCCAGGGCCGTGGGCTTTGCCCTGTACCTGGATGAGATGGACCGCCTGGCCGACGGGCCGGCGGCGGAGAACGGTGAACGGGTCATGGTGAACGTGGCCCTGCCCAAGGGCCGCCTGGGTGACAAGGTGTACAATCTCCTGGCCGGCGTGGGCTATGGCTGCCCGGAAAACTACAACGACACCCGTAAGCTGGTGGTGGAAAACCGGGAGGCGGGCATCCGCTACTTCCTGGTGAAGCCCAGCGATGTGGCCATCTATGTGGAGCACGGCGCGGCGGACGTGGGCATCGTGGGCAAGGACATCCTGGCTGAGTCCGGCGCCGACGTCTACGAGCTGCTGGACACCGGCCTGGGCCGCTGCCGCATGTGCGTGGCGGGGCCCAAGGACTTCACCGACGATCCCGGCCGCACCCTGCGGGTGGCCACCAAGTTCGTCAACATCGCCAAGAGCTATTACGCCGCCCAGGGCCGGGACATCGACATCATCAAGCTCAACGGCTCCATCGAGCTGGCCCCCATCCTGGGCCTTTCCGATGTCATCGTGGATATCGTGGAGACGGGGACGACCCTGCGGGAAAACGATCTGAAGGTGCTGACGGAGTTCATGCCCATCTCCGCCCGGTTTATCGCCAACCGGGCCAGCTGGCAGTTCAAGCGCCGGGAGATCGAGACCATGCTGCAAAAGCTGAAGGAGGTGACCGCGCCGTGATCCGGATTTTTGCGTTCGACCAGCTCTCCCCGGAAGAGATCCTGACCCGGGACATCCAGGCGGAGGAGAACGTCAGCGCCGCGGTGGACGCGGTGCTGGCGGAGGTGCGGCAAAAGGGCGACGCGGCCCTGCGGGCCTACACAAAACAGTTCGACGGCGCAGAGCTGGGGGACCTGCGGGTCAGCGAGGCGGAGATGGAAGCCGCCTGGACTTCCCTGGACCCGGACTTTCTCACCACGCTGGAGCTGGCGGCGGACAACATCCGCCATTTCCATGAACAGCAGGTCCACAGGGACTTTGTGCTGACCGACCGGCCCGGCGTCGTCATGGGCCAGCGGTACACCCCCATTGAAAAGGTGGGCGTCTGCGTGCCCCGCAGCCCCGTGGCCTTTCCCTCCACGATCCTGATGAATGTCATCCCGGCCAAAATCGCCGGGGTAAAGGACATTGTGCTGGTGACCCCGCCGGAGGCGGACGGCTCCGTCAGCCCCGCCGCCCTGGCGGCGGCGAAGATCGCCGGCGCCACCAAGATCTTCAAGGTGGGCGGCGCCCAGGCGGTGGCCGCCCTGGCCTACGGCACGGAGAGCGTGCCGAAAGTGGACAAGATCGTGGGCCCCGGCGGCGTCTTCGTGGCCACAGCCAAGCGGAAGGTGTTCGGCCAGGTGGCCATCGACATGATCGCCGGCCCCAGCGAGATCCTGGTGCTGGCGGACGGCAGGAGCGATCCGAAGTGGGTGGCGGCGGACATGCTCAGTCAGGCGGAGCACGACGTGCTGGCCTCCGCCGTGCTGGTGACGGACAGCGCCGGGCTGGCCGAGGCCGTCCGGGCGGAGATCGAGGCCCAGCTGGCGGAGCTGCCCCGGCGGGATATCGCCCGAAAGTCCATCGACAACAACGGCAAGATCATCGTCACCGACAGTCTGAACAAGGCCGTGGAGGCCGCCAACCGCATCGCCCCGGAGCATCTGGAGCTGTGCGTGGACGATCCCTTCGCCCTGCTGCCAAAGGTGAAGAACGCCGGCAGCATCTTCCTGGGCCGCAGCACGCCGGAGGCGTTGGGCGACTACTTCGCGGGGCCCAACCACACCCTGCCCACCTCCGGCACGGCCCGGTTTTCCAGCCCCCTCAGCGTGGACGATTTTGTGAAAAAGTCCAGCTTCCTCTATTACACCCGGGACGCCCTGGCCCCGGTGGCCGGGCGCATCGCGGATTTTGCCCGCCGGGAGGGACTGGAGGCCCACGCCCGGTCGGCCATGATCCGCTGCGAATCACAGAAGAAGGAGAGTTGACGCCATGAGCAGATTCCTTTCCAAAGAGGCCGCCGCGCTGGCCCCCTACACCCCCGGCGAGCAGCCCCAGGATCAGCAGTATATCAAGCTGAACACCAACGAGAGCCCCTTCCCGCCCTCCCCCAAGGTTCTCAAAGCCCTCTCCCGGGCGGAGCTGCTGAAGCTGAACCTGTACTCCGATCCCACCTGCGGCCAGCTGACGGAGGCCATTGCCAAGCGGTATGAGCTGCAGAGCGAGAACGTCATCACCGGCAACGGCTCCGACGAGATTTTGGCCTTTGCCTTCCGGGCCTTCTGCGGCCAGGGGAAGGGCGTGGCCTACGCCGATATCACCTATGGCTTCTACAAGGCCCAGGCGGCCCTCTTCGGCCTGGACGCCAAAATCGTCCCCCTGCGGGCGGATTTTACCCTGAACGTGGACGACTACATGGACTTCCCCGGCACCGTCGTCATCGCCAACCCCAACGCCCCCACCGGCATGGCCGTGGCCCGGGCGGATATCCAGCGCCTGCTGGAGGCGGACCCGGACCGGGTGGTCATTGTGGACGAGGCCTATGTGGACTTTGGCGCGGAGAGCTGCGTGCCCATGATCTACCGCTATGACAACCTGCTGGTGGTGCAGACCATGTCCAAGAGCCGGTCCCTGGCCGGCGGCCGGGTGGGCTACGCCCTGGGCAGCCCGGCGCTGATCGCCGCCCTGAACCGGGTGAAGTACAGCTTCAACCCCTACAACGTCAACCGCCTGTCCATCATTGCCGGCGCCGCCGCGGTGGAGGACGAGCCCTACTTCCGGCAGTGTACCGCCGCCATCCGGAGCAACCGCGCCTGGACCGTGGGAGAGCTGGAAAACATGGGCTTCACCGTCCTGCCCTCCAGCGCCAACTTCATCTTCGCGAAGTCCGACAAAATTTCCGGAGAGGACCTGTACCGGAAGCTGAAGGAAAACGGCATCCTGGTCCGCTGGTGGGCGGACGCGCCCCGCATCCGGGACTATGTCCGCGTCACCATCGGCTCCCTGGAGCAGATGGCGGCCCTGGTGGACGAGACCGCCCGCTTGCTGGAAGAGCTGTAAAGGAGGACGCCTATGCGCACCGCAAGCATTCAAAGAGACACCAAAGAGACCCGGATTGCCCTGACGCTGGACCTGGACGGCACCGGCAAGGCCAGCATCGCCAGCGGCTGCGGCTTCCTGGACCACATGCTGGAGCTGTTCGCCCGCCACGGCGACTTTGACCTGTCCGTCACCTGCCACGGGGACACCCAGGTGGACTGCCACCACTCCGTGGAGGACATCGGCATCTGCCTGGGCAGGGCCTTTGCCCAGGCCCTGGGGGACAAGCGGGGCATCACCCGCTACGGCCAGTTCCTGCTGCCCATGGACGAGACGCTGGTGCTCAGCGCTGTTGACCTCTCCGGCCGGGACTACCTGGGCTGGGCGGTGGAGCTGCCCAGCGCCAAGGTGGGGGACTTTGACACGGAGCTGGCCAAGGAATTCTGGCTGGCCTTTGTGCGGAACTGCCCCGCCTCCATCCACATTCGCCAAATGGCGGGGGAGAACACCCACCACATTCTGGAGGCCGTTTTCAAGGGCATGGGCCGGACACTGAAAATGGCGGCGGCCATGGACCCCAGGCACGCGGGTGAGATCCCGAGCACGAAAGGTGTGCTGTAAATGATCGCGATTGTAGATTACGGCGTGGGCAACCTGTTTTCCCTGTCCTCCAGCCTGAAAGCCCTGGGGCTGGAGACGGAGGTCACCCGGGACGCCGCCGCCCTCCGGGCGGCGGACCGCGTCATCCTCCCCGGTGTGGGCGCCTTCGGTGACGCCAGGGCCAAGCTGGACGCCACCGGCCTGGTGCCGGTGATCCGGGAGGAGGCGGCGAAAAAGCCCCTGCTTGGCATCTGCCTGGGGATGCAGCTGCTGTTTGACCGCGGCTTTGAGTACGGTGAGCACCCCGGCCTGGGCCTGGTGCCCGGGCAGGTGGTGGATCTCCACAACGACCTGGAGGACAAGACGCTGAAAGTCCCCCACATGGGCTGGAACAGCCTGCGGATCGTAAAGGACGACCCGCTGTTCCGCTATTTCAACGACGGCGAATACGTCTATTACGTCCACAGCTTCTATGCCAGGGACTGTGAAGCCAGCACCCTTGGCACCTCCCAATACGGCAATGTGGACGTCACCGGCGTGGTGCGCTGCGGGAATGTCTACGGCACCCAGTTCCACCCGGAGAAGTCCGGCGACGCGGGCCTGCGGCTGCTGAAGGCCTTCGCGGAATTGTAAGGAGGGGCCGTTATGAGAAGAAAAGACCGGGAGATCACCGATCCCCAGCGGATCGACGAGATCATTTCCGACTGCCAGTGCTGCCGCCTGGGCCTCTGTGACCGGGGAAGGGCCTACATCGTGCCCCTGAGCTTCGGCCTTGTCCGGGAGGCGGGCAGGCGGGTGTTCTACTTCCACGGCGCGAAGGAGGGCCGCAAGCTCGACCTGATCCGCCAGACCGGCTGGGCCGGCTTCGAGATGGACACTCACTACAAGCTCAACGAAAGCGAAAAAGCCTGCGGCTATTCCGCCCGCTTCCGCAGCGTCATCGGCGGCGGAAGGGTCTCCATCGTGGAGGCGCCGGAGGAGAAGCGGGCCGGCCTGGAGGCTATCATGCTGCAAAACACGGGCCGGGGCCGGTGGGAGTTCTCCCCGGAGATGCTGGAAGCCGTGTGTGTTTTCAAGCTGGAAGTGGAGGAGCTCTCCTGCAAGGAGCATCTATAACGAGAACGGAGAGAACGGGTTATGCAGATTTTTCCCGCCATCGACCTGCGGGGCGGCCAGGTGGTCCGCCTGTACCAGGGCGATTACGACAAAATGACGGTCTACGGTCAGGACCCCTGCGCCGTGGCGAGAGACTTCATCGCCGCCGGGGCCAAGTACCTCCACGTGGTGGACCTGGACGGCGCCAAGGACGGCACCCTGGCGAACTTTGAGACCATCGCCGCCATTGCCAGACAGGGCGGCTTATATATTGAGGTGGGCGGCGGCATCCGCACGGAGGACCGCATCCGGCAGTACCTGGATCTGGGCGTGGGCCGGTGCATCCTGGGCACCGTCGCCGTCAAGGACTTCGCCTTCACCGCCCGGATGGCGGAGAAGTACGGCGAGCGGATCGCCGTGGGCGTGGACGCCCGGGATGGGTATGTGGCCGTCAACGGCTGGAAGGAGCTGTCCGGCGAGCGGGGCGTGGATTTCTGCCGCAGGCTGTACGCCGCGGGCGTCACCGCCGTCATCTACACCGACATCAGCCGGGACGGCGCGGAATCCGGCACCAACCTGGACCTCTACCGGGAGCTGGCGGAGATCAAGGGCCTGCGGGTGACGGCCTCCGGCGGCGTCAGTTCCCTGGCGGAGCTGGAGGAGCTGAAACGCACCGGCACCCACGCCGCCATCCTGGGCAAGGCCCTGTACACCGGGCGGCTGGACCTGAAAACGGTCATCGCCGCCGTGCAAGACTGAACGCACTGAAAGCGAGGCGAAACCTATGCTGGCAAAGCGCATCATCCCCTGCCTGGACGTGAAGGACGGGCGGGTGGTCAAGGGGACCAATTTCGAGGGGCTGCGGGACATGGCGGACCCGGTGGAAATGGCCCGGTTTTACAACACCTCCGGCGCCGACGAGCTGGTGTTTTACGACATCACTGCCTCCGTGGAGGGCCGGAACCTGTTCACGGATATCCTGCGCCGGGTGGCCGGCGAGATCTTCATCCCCCTGACGGTGGGCGGCGGCATCCGCACCCTGGACGATTTCGACCGGGTGCTGAAATGCGGCGCGGACAAGGTGAGCGTCAACTCCGGGGCCATCGCGGACCCCAGCCTCATCGCCGCGGCGGCGAAAAAATACGGCGACCAGTGCGTGGTGCTCAGCATGGACGTGCGCCGGGTGGACGGCCAGTTCCGCCTCTTCGCCAAGGGCGGCCGGGTGGATACCGGCATCGACGCCATGGAGTGGGCGGCCCGTGGCGTCGGAGACGGCGCGGGGGAGATCGTGCTGAACTCCATCGACACCGACGGCGTGAAAAACGGCTTTGACCTGGAGATGCTGGACGCCCTGGCACAGCGTGTCAGCGTGCCCATCATCGCCAGCGGCGGCGCCGGGAACATGGAGCACTTCGCCCAGCTGTTCACCCACCCCGGCATCGACGCGGGGCTGGCGGCGTCCATCTTCCACTCGAAGCAGGTGGACATCAAGGACTTGAAGCGCTTCCTCCGCGCCAGGGGCGTGGAGATGCGCATATAAAAGGAGAGAGCGACATGGAACTGAAATTTGACGAAAAGGGCCTGATCCCCGCCATCGTGCAGGATCATTACACCAAGCAGGTCCTGACCCTGGCCTATATGAACGCCGAGAGCCTGGCCATCACCATCGACGAGCGGCGCACCTGCTTCTTCTCCCGCAGCCGCCAGGAGCTGTGGCGCAAGGGCGAGACCTCCGGCAATGTCCAGCATGTGGTCAGCATCACCGCCGACTGCGATGGCGACGCCCTGGTGGTGGAGGTGGTGAAGGACGGCCCCGCCTGCCACACCGGCAGCGAGAGCTGCTTCTTCAACGAAATTTACCTCTCCGATGAGTTGAAGCAGTTCAGCTATGAGGGCCTGTACCGCCTGATCCAGGGCCGCAAAACCAGCCCCAAGGAGGGCAGCTACACCACCTACCTCTTTGAAAAGGGCCTGGATAAGATCCTGAAAAAGGTGGGCGAGGAGTGCACCGAGGTCATCATCGGCGGCCGCAAGGAGGACAAGGAGGAGACCATTTACGAGATCGCCGACCTGACCTACCACGTCATGGTGCTGATGGTCCAGCTGGGCATTACCGTGGAGGACATCACCCGGGAGCTGGAAAAGCGCCACGTGGTGGACCACAAGGTCAAGCAGGAGCGGATGCAATGAGCCTGACGCCCGCCCTGTGTTCCGTCCACACCCACTCCACCCTCTGCGACGGGAAAAACACCCTGGCGGAGATGGCCGCCGCGGCATATGCGGCGGGAGTGAAGCACTTCGGCGCCTCCGGTCACAGCCACACGCCCATCCCCCACGACAGCGGCTGCGTCCTGCCTGCCGACCTGACGGCCTACCGCCGGGAGCTTCTGCGCCTGCGGCAGGAATACGCCGGACGGATGGAGGTGCTGCTTGGCATCGAGCAGGACAGCTGCACGCCGGACCCGGTGCCGGACTGGGCGGACTACTGGATCGGCTCCGTCCACAACCTGTATGACCGGCGGACCGGCCAATACCACAGTGTGGACTGGGACGAACGGAAGCTGACCACCGGCTGCGAAGAGCTGGCCGGCGGCGACTTTCAGGCGCTGGCGGAGCGCTATTACGCCGATGTGGCGGCCATGGCCGCCCGGAGGCCCACCATCCTGGGCCATATCGACCTTGTCACCAAGCTCAACGCCGGGAACAGATTCTTTGACGAGGACGCGCCCCGCTACCGGAGAGCGGCGCTGGCCGCCCTCCACGCCGCGGATCCGGCGGCAACGCTGCTGGAGATCAACACCGGCGCCATGTCCCGGGGGTTCCGGGACACATCCTACCCGGCGCAGTTTCTGCTGCGGGAGTGGCGCCGCCTGGGCGGGCGGGTCATCCTGACCTCCGACAGCCACAGCGCGGAGACAGTGGTATACGGCTATGCCCGGGCCGCCCAATGGGCGCAGGCGGCGGGCTTTACCCGCTCCGCGGTGCTGACGGCGGCGGGGGCGGTGGAGTGCCCCCTGTAAAGTAAACGTTTTCCCAAAGAAATGTCTAAAAAAGGCGCGGCGGCTGCCGCGCCTTTCGGCTTTTCCACCAGTTGTGAAAGGGATAACAACTTGGTAAAATGAAGAGCATAATGAAATCAAACGTGAGGTGCCTATGTATCGTACTGTGATTTTTGACCTGGATGGAACGATCCTGGATACCATCGAGGATCTGGCCGGCGCCGGCAACTGGGTCTGCCGGCAGAACGGCTGGCCGGAGCATTCTGTGGAGGAATTCAAGGCCATGGTGGGCCACGGCATTCCCAACCTGGTGGCCCAGTTTTCTCCCAAGGAGTTTCGCAGCCCGCTGCTGGTGGTGAACACGCTGTCCCAGTTCACCGGGTATTACGGCGCCCACAATATGGACGCCACCGCCCCCTATCCCGGCGTCCGGGATCTGCTGGAGCGGCTGAGGGCCGCCGGCGTCCAGCTGGCGGTGTACTCCAACAAGGCCGACGAGTTCAGCCAGGCGATCGTGGAGCACTATTTTCCCGGCGTCTTCCAGCTGGTGCGGGGCAAGGTCCACGGCGTGCCGGCGAAGCCGGACCCCGCCGGCGTCCACAGCGTCATGAGGGAGCTGGGCGCGTCGGCGGAGGAAACGCTGTTCGTGGGCGACAGCAGCGTGGATATCGAGACCGGCCACAACGCCGGGATGCGGGCCTGCGGCGTCACCTGGGGCTTCCGCTCCCGGGCCTCCCTGGAGGAGGCCGGAGCCGAGTACCTGGCGGACACCGTGGAAGAGCTGGAGCGCGTGATCCTGACAGGGGACAAGCCGTGCTGCTGACCATCGACCAGGTAAACGACCTGCTGGACGGCATGGCCGAGAGTTTCCCGGAGGCCCTGTTCGACGGGCTCAACGGCGGGGTGAACCTGCTGGAGGAGGCCCTGCCGGACCCGGAGTTCCCGGCGGGGGAGATGTACATTCTGGGGGAGTACTGCGACGACCTGCTGGGCCGGTACATCAACCTGTATTACGGCTCCTTTTCCGCCCTGGCGGAGCAGGAGGACTGGGACCGGCAGACCTGGGAGGACGAGCTGCGCACCACCCTCTCCCACGAGCTGACCCACCATATGGAGGCCCGGGGCGGCCTCCACGCCCTGGATGACCGGGACGCCGAGGAGCTGGCGGCCTGGCGGGAGGCCCTTGGCCCCCTGGATGAGAAGATATGACAAAAGCGGGAGACGCCGAACAGGCGTCTCCCGCTTCAGTTTGTCAAAAAACCTCTGTTTGGAGAAAAAGATTTCCGTTTCGCGGGGGAGGACAAGGGGGCGGGAGCCCCCTCGTGTTGAATCGAATGCCTGCAAAAGGGCTGCGAAGCAGACAAAAAAGCGAGGCATTGTTCAGGCCGCCGCTGAAATTCACAAAATATTAACAGGAATGGCGGGAGAAACCGATTGACATAGGTGGGTTAGCTCCGTATAATTGGTGACAGCCTGTCATAAAGCGACAGCTTGTCATTTTCTGCAAGGAGGCATTCCCATGTGCACAGAGACGTTTCTCCGCCTGCCTGAGGAGAAGCGGAACCGCTTCCTGGACGCGGCCTGGGAGGAGTTCACCGCCGTTCCCTATACCGATGTGTCCATCAACAAGATCGTCCGGCGGGCCCGGATCCCCCGGGGCAGCTTTTACCAGTACTTCACCGATAAGACCGACCTCTTTGCCTACTTACTGAACGATATCCGGGACCATTTCGCGCAGTCCTTTGCGGAGCTGCTCACCCAGGCGGAGGGGGACATCTTCCGGGTGCAGCTCCTGGCCTATGACAGCTTCATCCAGCGGCGGGAGGAGGACTGCAGTCCTCAGCTGGACAGGATGATCCGCCTTCTGCGGGTCAACGTCGGGCTGGATCTGGAGAAGCTGACGTCAGGCCTGCCCGGCAAGCCCCTGGAGGTGCTGCTGGACCGGCTGGACGCCTCCCGGCTCCGGCGGCAGGACCCGGAATTTGCCCGGCGGGTATTCTCCATGGCCACGCTGAACCTGGGCACCGCCATGATGGACAGCCTGACCAAGCCCGAGCGGAGCGCGGAATACCGGCAGGAGCTGGTGGAGCGCCTGGAGATCATCAAATACGGCAGCCTGCGCCCAGACTGCCTGAAAAATCCTGCGTGAGGAGGAACTTATGAAACAGAGGATCATTGCCCTGCTGCTGGTGCTGGCGCTGACGCTGTCGGTGTGCGCGGTGTCGGCCCTGGCGGGAGAGGAGAGCTGGGAGCAGCCGGAGGAACAGGCCGCCGAAATGGCGGAGACCGCCGCCGCGGAAGACGGCGGGACAGAGGAAGAGGCGCCCGAAGACGGCGCGGAGAGCGCGCCGCCCTCCCTGGCGGGGCCGGACGCGGAACCGGAGGTGGACCCGGAGACCGGCGAGCCCCTGCCGGAGACGGAGGAGATCGTGCCGGATGAGCTGGGCTCGGTGACCTTCGCCAATGTGGAGCGCCGGATGCGGGAGAACAACCTGCAGGTCCTGATCCTGGAAGAGAGCGTCCAGACCATCCAGGAGATCGACTACGACGACCTGTACGAGGACCTGCGCCAGCAGCTCAACTCCCTGGCCAAGACCCAGTGGAGCCTGGTGCTTTCCGGCAGTCTTATCATGAGCGAGTACGAAAAGGATAAGACCTATGACCAGCTGGATCAGGCCTACGATGCCGTCCGGGAGCAGTTTGACGCCATCAAGGACGGCGAGATGCAGAAGGACAACGCCGACGCCATCCGCCAGCTGAAAAACCTCCAGGATCAGATCATCGTGGCCGGCGAGGCCACCTATGTGGCCCTGGCGGCCATGGAGACCCAGGAGACGGCCCTCCAGCGGCAGCTGGAGGCGCTGAACCGCACGGTGGAGGAGATGGAGCTGCGCTATCAGCTGGGCCAGGTCTCCGCGCTGCAGCTCTCCCAGACCAAGGCCGGCCGGGAATCCCTGGTCAGCGGCCTGGAGACTCTGCGCATGAATATCAAGACCTATAAATACCAGCTGGAAATGCTGCTGGGGGCCGAGCAGACCGGCGAGATCAAGCTGGGCCCGGTGCCGGAGGTCACGGAAAAGCAGCTGGCCGCCATGGATCTGGAGGCGGACCTGCTGGCGGCCAAGGAGAAGAGCTGGGAGCTCCACGACGCCGCCAATACCCTGGAGGACGCCAAGGAGGACTTTAAGGACAACTACAGCTACGGCAGCACCAGCCTGACGTCCAAGCAGGCCCTGCACACCTGGAACGCGGCCCAGTATACATACAGCAACACCGTACAGAACTACGAGCTGAATTTCCGCGCCCTGTACGCCCAGGTGCTGGACAACAAGCAGATCCTGGATGCCGCCAAGGTCTCCCTGGCCTGTGAACAGGAAGATTACGCGGCCATGGAGCTGAAGTACCGGCAGGGGAGCATCTCCAAAAACGCGCTGCTCAGCGCCGAAGATGAGCTGCGCACGGCGGAGGAGACGGTGAAGACCTCCGCCAACAACCTCTTCTCGTCCTACAACAATTACTGCTGGGCCGTGCAGCACGGCATCCTGAACTGAGATCGGAGGACCGCATCATGATAAAATACAGCCGTATCATCGCACTTTCCCTCGCCGCTGTTCTGATCCTGTCCCTGACCGCCTGCGGCGGCGGGGAGCAGGAGGCGGAGCAGCCCGCCGCCGGCGTGGCCGTCCAGGTGGAGACGGTCCGGGCGGATATCATCGCCACGGAGAACAAGGTTTCCGGCAAGATCTCGGCGGACAGTGAGTCCACCATCCTCATCGCCACCGCCGCCAAGTGTACGGCGGTGTACGCCCAGGCGGGCGACCAGGTCCAGGCGGGGGATATCCTCTGCACCCTGGATCTGGGCAGCTCCCTTTCCAGCTACAACGCCGCCCGCATCAGCTACAACTCCGCCGTCCAGAGCTATCAGGATCAGAAGGCCATTTTGGATAAGCAGGTCTCCATGGCGCTGGACAACGTGAACAACACCAAGGCCCTGTTTGAGATCGGCGCCGCCAGCCAGCTGGAGATCGACCAGGCGGAGCTGAACTACCAGAATGCCGTGGCCGGCCGCAACTCCGGCCTCAGCCAGCTGGAGGCCGGCATCCAGAACGCCAAAAGCGGCCTGGAGCAGCTGGACACCGCCCTGGAGAACGTGGACCAGGCGGGCAACGTCATCGCCCCCCAGGCGGGCACCCTGGTGACCATGAACGCCGTGGAGAACAGCTTCATCTCCAATTCCATGCCCCTGGCGGTCATCGACGGCGCGGACCAGATGAAGGTCACGGCCTCCGTCTCCGAGACCCTGGTGCCCAAGCTGGCCGCCGGCGACACCGCCGACGTGTACGTCAGCTCCATCGGCCAGAGCTTCACCGCCACGATCCGCTCCGTGGAGCGGGCGGCCAACCTGCAGACCAAGCTGTATACCGTCACCCTCACGGTCCCGGCGGATGTGAGCGGCCTGCTCTCCGGCATGTTCGCCGACGTGACCTTCCACACGGACGTCTCTGAAAACGCCATCGTGGTGCCCACCGAGGCCATCCTCACCAGCAATGACATCCAGTACGTCTATGTGGTGGAAAACGATACCGCCAAATACGTGGAGGTCACCACCGGCCTCACCGGCAGCGGCGTCACCGAGGTCCTCTCCGGCCTGACGGAGGGCCAGCAGCTGGTGACGGTGGGCCAGGCATACCTGGCCGACGGCGACCCCGTCCGCGTCGTCACGGAGGAGAACACCCAGTTTGAGGACACCGCGGACGACGCCGCGGATGCTTCTGACGGCGAACAGGCCCCCGCCGGGGAGGAATGACCGGGGATGAGTACGGCAAAATTCTGCATCAAGCATAAGGTGACGACGCTGCTGGCGGTCATCATGATCGCCATCTTCGGCGTGGTGTTCACCACCCAGCTCCAGATGTCCCTGCTGCCGGATATGGAAGCGCCCATGGCCCTGGTCATGTGCTATTACAACGGCGCCACACCGGAGGATATCGAGGAGCTGGTGACCCGGCCCCTGGAGACGGCCATCATGTCCGTCTCCGGCGTGGAGGAGGTGTCCTCCACCTCCTCCGACGGCGTCAGCCAGGTCCAGATCACCTATGTGGAGGGCACGGATCTGGACATCGCCGCCACCAAGCTGCGGGAGAAGTTTGACATGCTCTCCCTGCCCGACGGCGCCATGGACCCCATCATCGTCAACATCAACGTCAGCGACCTGATGCCCACCGCCCTCATCGCCCTGATGGGCGACGACCTGTCGGAGCTCCAGACCCTGGCGGAGGACACCATCTCCCCCGCTCTGGAGCGCATCGACGGCGTGGCCTCCGTCTCGGTCAGCGGCGGCGTGGAGCAGCAGGTTGAAGTGCGGATCGACGCCGCCCGGGCGGCGGGCCTGGGCCTCTCCAACAGCTACATCTCCCAGCTTCTGGCGGCGGAGAATCTGCTGTATCCCGGCGGCGACATGCAAAACGGCTCCAAGACCCTGACCGTCTCCACCGACGCCAAGTTCCAGTCCGTGGAGGATGTGGCCAACATGCTGGTGGCCCTGCCCACCGGCGGCAGCGTCCGCCTCAGCGAGGTGGCGGACGTGACCCTGGCCACCCAGGACACGGACACCCTGGCCCAGATGGACGGCAGCCCCTGCGTGGTGCTTCAGGTCTCCCGCCAGTCCGGCGCCAACGAGGTGTCCACCTCCAACGCCGTGGAGGAGCGGATGGCGGAGCTGGCGGCGGAAAACCCCAATATCCGCTATACCGCGCCCTATCTGGCCTCCGACTACATCAATCTGGCCGTGGAGTCCGCCTTACAGAACATCGTGCTGGGCGTGGTGCTGGCGGCCATCGTGGTGTTTTTGTTCCTGCGCCGCTGGGGCGCCACGCTGACCATCGCCGTGTCCATGCCCGTGTGCATCCTGGCGGTGTTCGTGCTGATGAACGTGTTCGACCTGACCATGAACATGATGTCCCTGGGGGGCATCGCCATGGGCGTGGGCATGATCGTGGATAACTCCATCGTCGTGCTGGAGAACATCTACCGCTTCGCCGCCGAGGGCCATGACCGCATGAGTGCCTGCGTGGACGGCACCAGGGAGGTCACCACCTCCGTCCTGGCCTCCACCCTGACCACCGTGGCCGTGTTTTTGCCCCTGGGCCTCACCGGCGGCATGGCGGGGATGCTGTTCAAGGATTTCTGCCTGACCATCGCCTTTTTGATCCTGGGCTCCCTGGTCATCGCCCTGACCTGGGTGCCGCTGCTGTGCTACATGCTGCTGGACACGGACAAGGTCCGGGCGCAGCAGATCAAGCGGGCGGGCAAAAAGCCCAACCCCATCGCGGAGACCTGCGGCCGCTGGATCAAAAAGCTCTACGACCGCTATATCCGCCTGCTGGACTATTTCGTCCACCATCTGAAAATCGGCATGCTGGCCTCCGTGGGTCTGGTGGCGGTCTTCGTGGTCAGCTGCCTGTCCACCAACATGGTCCTGCTGCCGGAGATGGACCAGGGCATGGTCTCTGTCTCCATCAGCACGCCCATCGGCTCGGATATCGCGGAGACCTCCGCCATCGCCGACCGGGTGGTGGCCCTCGCCCAGGCCCAGGTGCCGGAGCTGGATAACCTGTACTACACCTGCCAGCCGGAATCCGCCTCCGTGACGCTGAACCTGGTGGACCGGGGCGACCGCAAACGCTCCAGCAGCGAGGTGGCGGACAGCCTGCGCGCGCCCCTGGCGGATATCGCCGGCTGTGAGATCACGGTTTCCGCCTCGGACATGACCGCCATGATGGGCGGCAGCGACATCAGCGTGGAGATCACCGGCGACGACTATGACACCCTGACCATGATCGCCGGCGACCTGATCAAGGAGATCGAGAAGCTGGAGGACGCCGTGGACGTCACCAGCACCGTGTCGGAGCAGGTGCCCCAGGTGGAGGTCACCATGAACCGGGAGGCCGCCTCCCAGTACGGCCTGACGGCCGCCCAGGTGGGCGCCGCCGTCCGGTCGGAGCTGACCGGCAGCACCGCCACCACCGTGACCATTGACAACAAGGAGCTGGATGTGGTGGTCAAGGGCGACGGCTCCGCCGCCGCCAGCCTGGACGCCCTGCGCTCCATGTCCGTGGCCACCGCCATGGGCGGCTATGTGCCCCTGAGCTCCGTGGCCGACGTGTCCATCGTCCAGGCGCCTCAGACCATCACCCGTGTCAACCAGTCCCGCCAGGTGACCATCACCGGCGACACCGTCAGCGGCAATGTCACGGAGATGACCAAACAGCTGACGGCCCTACTGGACAGCTATCAGATGCCGGAGGGCTACACCGCCCAGCTGACGGGCAGCTACTCCGACATGATGGAGAGCTTCTCCGACCTGCTGCTGGCGCTGCTGGTGGCCCTGGGCCTGGTGTACTTCGTGCTGGCGGCCCAGTTCGAGTCCTTCTTAATGCCGGTCATCGTCATGATGATCCTGCCGGTGGCCTTCACCGGGGCACTGTTTGCCCTGCCCCTGACGGGCCGGGACCTGTCCATGATCTCCCTGGTGGCCCTCATCATGCTGGCGGGCACGGTGGTCAACAACTCCATCATCCTGGTGGAGTACATCAAGATCCGCCGGGAGATGGGGGAGAGCCGGGAGGAAGCCATCCTGAAGGCCTGCCCCCTGCGCATCCGGCCCATTATGATGACCACCCTGACCACCGTCCTGGCCATGGTCCCCATGGCCCTGGGCATCGGCGACACCAACGAGATGATGAGCGACATGGGCATCGTCATGATGAGCGGCATGATCATCTCCACCGTGGTGACGCTGCTGTTCACGCCGGTGTATTACTCCGTCATCGACGATCTGCCGGGGAAATTCCGGGGCAGGTTCCGCAAAAAGAAGTCCCAGCCGTCTCAGGAGTCCCCCGCCCAGGTGTGACGGCGTGAAAAAAGCGCGTTCCGTCCCCAATCATATGAAAACTGGCAGGCGATCGCAAGATCGCCTGCCAGTTTCCGCATGCCGCGCGAAATCCTCCGCGCCCCGCCCGGCAGGAGGGAGCCCGCGGCCGCTTGCGGGCTTTCTCCGCCTGTTCCCGCTGTTTGGCGGCCTCCACAGCCGCCGCTGCCTGCTCCGGGCCAAAGGACCGCTTGGCCCGCTCATAGTTAGCGGAGACAGAGTCAATTTCATGCCACCGCAAAAAGAAACGCCCCGGAAACCTTGAAAAATCAAGGATTCCGGAGCTTTGGCGCTTTATTCCCACTCGCTCCTGAAAAAGAAATCTTAAACAGTTTTGCTTATGGGATTTAGTTCAGATTATTTGGATTACTTTCATTATTCAGACGGCATGGGCTATCTGATTTTTTGTTGCCAATGTGTTGCCATGATTGAGCTATAATAGATACAAGATCCTACCGATCAATCATTGAGTTGTACGGTATACTCTTTACCAACACCAGGAATTTTCATCAGTTGCCTCTCGTTCTCCTGAATAGTTTTCTTAGTGTGGTCACCGATAGATTCCTCAAGATTGCCAGTTGCCGTATTAATTCCGAGCGAGATGATTTCCTCAGCTGTGGCAAAACGATACATATCGGACTGTTGTGCCATCAACCTCTGTAAATCCTGCTCTTGCTCAGGAGTGGGTATCAATTCAACCACATCAGCAAGAAGAAGTTCATAAATTTGAAAGTGCTCTCCGAATTTCAGTTCTGTCATATGTCTACCGCAAAAACGGTATGTAATCTGTTTCCAGTTGACAATACCTGTTTTTACAAGTTCTTCCTCGAACTCTCGACTTAAGTCATCAACTCGCTCCCGTTCTGCTTTCTTGTTGAACCGTTTAACGAATTTTCGTAGGTACTGGTTCTCCATTCGAAGCCGATAATCATCACGAGAGGACTCGTCAATCGACACCTTATTGTCATCTTTTACAAGGAAACGATTTTTCAGTTCAATTTTTTCATTTCCTTTTAGTTTATAAACGCCACCCACCGGCTGATACTTCCCGGTTCCACGTTCATTTTTAACCAGGAGATATTTGTCGCTTATCTTGATCCGATAGAGGTAGGCGAATGAAATACGGATGATGGTGTCATCTGTGATAAAACCACCACGTTTCAATCTCCTCTGAGATACCTTCCAATTTGTCGTGTCCAGAAGATCTTGAATCGAGTGCCAGAGTCCCGGAAGAGAGAAACCGAGTACGATACCTGAGAGGCTACTTCCAGCAGGCCAATTCTTTATTTCAAAAAGGAATATAATCGTGATGGAAATAGCAGATACAAAAACAAGTCCAATTAACTTTCCAATTTTCATGAAGTTATCACCTACCAATCGGAATATCAACCCTTGTTTTCGCAACACATATTCCATTCTTAATAATAAAACATTCTATATAGTGGTTGCCGAAAAATCTACTGTGTTCAACTATGCCCTTCCCCTTTTCAACAATTTGTCCTCTGAGCTGATTCCGTCTTTCGGCTTCGGGCCCCACATTTTTAACTTTCCATAAAATCTTGTATGGCTGCGGACAATTTGTGTATTCCATCACACAACGAATTTCAAAATTGTGCGGTAAGTAATGCCGTAGCATTGTTAGAAATTCAGATAATGGCTTAGGCCTCCAACCGTTTCCACTGACGTGGCAAGATATTCTACAACTATAGCAAAGATTGACCGGGTACAAGTCCTCAATAAATTGCTCTGTGTCGGCAAAGGAACACACAGACTTAAAAATTTGCGTTGGCGATTGAGAATAATTAGACGACTCGGCTACCTGCTCATTCCAAAAATCATGGTTGAAGAAACCGTACCATGCTTGAAGTGCATCTTGCTTTGTGCAGTCATCCTTAAACAAAACATCCAAATCTTCCAGTTTACTTTTAAGCCGGTTCCTCCAGTTAGTCATTTTCTGCGTGTCGCTTTGCCTTGGTGTTAAGACTCTACTGTTATCTACGGGAGCAACAACAGATGTATCTGTTTCAAGTCGGTCCACGATCTCTTTCATCGTATAATAGAACAGCTCGTCGATACGATCATAGGAATATTGTAATTTTTCATCACATAGGACAGTCTGAAGCAATCCACTCGGCATATTCTTCCATGTATCTCGGGATTTACAGAACATTTTGGAGAGGCGGACTACTTTTCTAAGTTTTCCGCCGGAAGCATCGTTCTGTGTTTTAAACCATTCGGTTAGGCCCTTAAGTTCGCGTTCTGTCCAATCAGCCCCTGCATGTTCATAAATCCAACAATTATTCTCGGTATCATAATACCGCCTATAAACAGCAAAATCGATGTGATAACCGTCCGCGTATTTTATCCGAACGCAGCTGGTTTTAACTTCTGGCTCTGCACTAAATTGCTTCGTTTTTCTCCGAAGGGCATTTGCCACCATGTTTCTGGTAGCTTGAGCACCCTTATTACCAAGAGCGGCTTTGCTAAAAACAACAGCAACATCTATGTCATAGTCACTGTCTTCATTTTGAACGACTGTAGACATTGCTACACTTCCCTGAACACAAGTTTCTACCACTGAATACGAAGTGCCGTTCTCTTCGTTATATTCTTTTAATCCGTCCTTAAGGCGTTGAATATTCAAATCCTTCTTATCATACAGTTCAGCTTGAACAGCTTGCGATAGAACAACATTAGAACTGTAGAATGTGTTGAATTTTGAGGATAGGTCGTACATTTTTCGCTTTTTCCTCCCCTAAAGCTTTCCTGCATTCTGCTCCATTTAGCAATAATTTTGGAATCTATCTGCTTCTCAGCGTAACATTTCTATTCACTCAGTGTTTTTACAATAAACTCCACTGTTTGATCAAAGCTTTGCCTAATCTGGCACTCCCAAAGCACTACGACTGTCCACCCGTCAGCCTCAAGCGCCTGAATGTGCTTTTCATCTCGTTGCTTTGTCCGCTCAATTTTTGTGCCCCAGTACATCTTGTTAGACTGGCTGGAATGTGCGTAGCGGCTTCCGCAATCATGCCCATGCCAATAGCACCCGTGAATAAAAATGGCCACCTTTTTCTTTGTGAACACAATGTCAGGTTTTCCAGGGAGCGCCTTGTAATTCACACGGTAACGGTATCCCATCGAGAACAATTTGCGCCGCACCAAAAGCTCGATACTGGTGTCCTTGCTTTTGATGTGGGACATTATTTCGCTTCTCCTTCCGGGAGAAATTGTATCAGCCATTACACAGACAAATCCAACGGCAAGTCCGAGATGTCTTTGAGGCGCTTGCCCTGAACCAAGGTTTCCAATGTTTCAACTGCGTCTTCAGAGCCGACTTCCTTAACCGCCCGGATCAGCTCATAGAGCGCAAAATGATATACGCAGTCTATATCGCCAGTTCCGAGGGCAAGAGAGGCCAGCCGGTTCGGCATAGGTTCTGCTGTTACCACAACAATGTGAGGCAGGTGTCCTTTGCGATTACGGATCAGGTTCAATGCTTCTGTCCGGCTGTTCTGCGCCCGATCGCTGCGCATGGTATACTTTGCAGAAACACTTGCATGAAGGATTGGTTTGCCTCCATTGGATTTCCGAATATCGGCCATTTTGCCGATATCATCATCGACTATGCACTGACTTACATTGATTTCGGCATCTTCATACAAATCCCGGTAAACCACAACATCAGGCGCAACAAGATAATCGTTTCCGAGCGCAGCGGCCAACTGCGCATTTTGTGTAGTAAGCGCGTTCAGGTAAGCGAGGTGCTCATACTGAGCAAAATCGCTGGTTTTCAGCTTGTTATTGTTGCCAAGCTGGAGAATTGTCCATTTTCCAGGACGCAGATTTTGCAGTTGAGGAAAAGTCTCCCGGAGGAACTCCATTGTTAGCGTTTCAAATTGCTTGCCAAGTGTCTGCCCAGAGATTTTATCGACGGTCGAAACGGCATGATGCTGTTCCTCCACAAGAATATCAACAATTCTGCGAGCAATCGCCTTTGAACCGCGGCTGCTGGTATCTGCATTGGATGTAACGCCAGCTGAGGTCAAAGTCAAGGTATTGGTTTCAAACAACTGCTTGTGAAAATGAAATCTCGCATTTGCTATCAATGCATCCATGTTCAAGACACTCCTTTATTTTTTCTCCGACTGCTTGAGCAACCGGGGGAGGAAAAGCATTTCCAATCATCCGGCAGGCAACTGTTTTTCGGTTTCCAAACGTCCAGGTATCGGGAAATCCCTGAATCCGTGCCATCATCCGGCTGGTTAAACGGGGCATTCCCTCAAAATCAGGGGCAGGAGCTTCATTTGCAATTCCCCGGCCATCTACTCCAAGTTCAGCCCAAGCATTTCGGGCCCTTGTGGGGCCAAGATCAGGACCACCGTGCTTTTTTGAGCCACCTACCAATGTAGGAGCAATTCGGTTGGCGTTTGTTGCCCATTGCTTTGCGCCGTTCCAGCCATTCTGAACCATCAAGTCATAAAGCGTTTCGCCAACGGATGGAGCACTGTCAGGCCTTTCATCTGGATAAGCAAAAGCGCCAAGTTGATCTTTGCGTATACCGATAATAACAACTCTGGGGCGAAGTTGTGGAACACCATAATCAGAAGCGTTCAGCAGTTTAATATACGTTACATATCCCAGCTTTTGAATGGATGTAAAAATATGATCTCTATATTCATCAAAACCGGAATCAAGAAATCCTCGTACATTCTCAAGCATAACGGCTCTCGGTTGAATTTCCTTAATCAGGCGGATTGCCTCAGGGAAAAGATCTCGATCGTCTTCCTTTCCAAGCTGCTTGCCTGCAACTGAGAATGGAGGGCAAGGAACCCCGCCAGCCAACAAATCTACGCCTTTATATGGACGGCCATCAAAATCATGGACATCGGCACAAATAACATTCCATTCGGGGCGGTTCTGCTTCAAAATTTTACAATAATCTTTTTCATACTCTACAAGTGCTACATGGACAAAACCAGCCATTGCAAGACCCAAAGCCTGTCCACCAGCACCAGCACATATTTCAACACAAGTCAAAGGCTGCTGCATAAATCAATCTCTCCTAATGTTTGCTTAATTCCCTTGATGCTCAACAGTATCTTCTTCGATGAAATCCATTATCTCGCCAATATTGCAGGATAAGGTCTGACATATTTTTTGAAGACTTTCCATCGAAACAAATTCATTCCTGCCCAGTTTAGCTAAAACATTGAAGCTAATTCCCGCTGCATCCTTCAACTCGGTACGGTTCATTTTCTTATCTATAAGCAGTTTCCAAAGTTTATCATAACTTACGGACATGGCCATTCTCCATTCACTGTCGGATTCTTAGATATTATAGCATATGGCACACTGCTTTTCAAGATATTCTCATGAGATAGTGAGTATAACGTCCGATAGAATGAGGAATACCGCCCGCAGGATTTCTCCCACGGGCGGCGTGTTGGTCAGTCATCCAAAGGTTTGTACTCTGTTACGGTTTTCAAGTAGGTTTCGGGATCTCCGTTCAGTATCAGTTCGGCATACGCCACCGGGTCATTGTAGATCAGATAGTCCAGCTCGGATCGCTGATACATATTGTCAGCAACCTCATTCTCTACGGCGGTGCAGTCGATAGAGATCAGCGTGCCATCTGTCAGCCGAAGCTCCACACAGGTGGTATCCATATTGAACGCGCAGGATAGAATATTCATTATGCTTGCCTCCTTAACCTTTCAGTATTTTTCTTCGCCAGATCGCTTGCAGCCTTCCGGCGTTCTTCTGTGTACGGGGCGGTCAGCTTGAAGCCGAAGCGTCCCTTACTGACCTCAAAGGTCAAACAGCCGTTTCCATCATCGTCAATCAACCGACACTCAGAGGGATATTTCCCAGCGTACTCGGTGAGCCTGTTTTTGAGTGCGGTGTTGTAGGTACAGACCTCGACCATGCTGTCTGCCTCGTTGAAATAGACATTGGTTGCTTTCTGCTTCTTGGTAAGACCTGTTTTCATAAAACCTCCTGTATTTCGCAATTTTTTCTCAGCTCATCACCTGCAAAAGTGGACTGATTTTTGGATGGGAAGCGCCCAAATGATGCGCTGTACGATTTGGACGCTCCCATTTGAAAATTTACATTTTTTCCAGCTCTACACGGGAATCAACGGACATCGTCCCTTGTGGGCGTTTTCTCTCTGTGCCGAGAGAAATAAGACCACAAATTGTTGCGGGAAATCACATCCTCATAGGTGCGAAGTCTGCTACGGAGCCGGTCATTTTTCTGCTCCAAATCCGCTGTGCGGAGCTTACCACGGATGGACTTATATTGTGCCAGTTCTGCCTTGACTGCAGAGAGTTCCGTTACCAGCAATTCGATTTTCATCTTCAGATCGGCAATGGTTTTCTTGGCATCCTTCAAGAGCTTTTTCAGCTTGCCTTCCTGATTTTCCTGTGTGTAATATTTCTTTGCAGCGGCAGCCAGCGTTTCATACTCGTTTTTTTCAAGCGACACCCTTGACGGCGAGAGCATGACGGGTCTGGCTTCGATTTTGTCAATACTTTCAATGTCGACTTTCTTCTGTCTGGTCTTTTCAATTTTCTTATCCAGAGCCGCCGCTTCTGCTTCTTTCTGCTGTGTCTGCTCGGTGAGGTCTGCAAGGCGTTCCTGCTCTCGCTCGACCTTGAACTGTGTGACCGTCAGATGTTCCTCAGAGCTACCACGCTCGCCACGCTCGATATCGGTATATCCGGCAGCTCTCATGTGATTGAAAAAGTCATCCTGCAACACAGAATAGGATTTTTTCAGAACAGGCTTGCCGGACTTGGAGCGAAGCTCCTGCCCATTCTCGTCAAGTGCCGGCTTGGAATCCCACTTCTTGCTCATGCTGACTTGCATGATACGCTCCTTAACGGTGCCACGGAGTGATTCATCCTTGCATCGTTTCGACCAGCGGATTTCTTTCTCCACAACGGGGATATAGACCACATGAAGATGGTAGTGGTACACATCCTGTCCTAACGCTTCTGACATTGCCCGATTGCGTTCATCGGCGTGCATGACCGCTGACAAAATATACTGTTCGCCGCCTACAATTTCGATTGCACTTTTGTAGGCTTCGGCGTAGAATTGTTTTGCAAAGTCATAGCCGCCGTTGTTATAGAAGTAAGCGGAATTGACATCGAAGATCAGTTCACCGAATTTCTCTGCATCGGCTTTCAGACCACGGGTGGAGATTGTTCCGTCTGCCACCATCTGATCGAACATACCCGTGTAGTCGGCGGTAGGTGTTTTGAAATGGACATTCATACCTTGCCGTTCCGGCACAATGTCCTGGTTGACATAGCTCTCTTTTTCACGCTCATTATGACCTTGAGCGTTGGCAACTTTATCCGTTGTCATTCTCATATTTCTCGCGCTGGTACGGTGAATACCGTCGCCTCTTGCCATAGGCATTTCCTCCTGTAATTTTGGTTGGTGGTACGGGGTAGCGTTTTGGGGGAACACTTCTGCGGAAGTGTAATAACCCACTATGATACTTTCATCCTGCGGCTACAAAGTATCGTGGGCTCTCCGAGGGGGTATGCGGCATCTACGGATGCCTTGCCGCCTTTTTCGGCTTGTGGGTGGCACCCACATCCTCAAAATTCGGCGTGACCGTCAGCCTTTCCGCAACTGAATTTGCTCCAATGCCGCCGCCCACAGTCAGAGCAGATTGTGAAAATCTACTCTGCCATCCATCTCAAAATCTGCGGATTTTTCGATGGGGACGTAGGATGCGCTGGGGCCTGTGTCAGCTAATGTGCTGCTTTGTCTGCCATCCACAGGAGCGTGGCACGCTCCTGTCATAGCTCCCAAGGAGAAGTAGTCCAGCGATAGCTCTGCGGCACTCCACGTCGGTCAAGGTATTCCTGCTTTGCCTGTTCTCGCTGCTCCCCGGTGGGTGCTGTCTTGTACTGCGAATAGAGTTGTCTGTTCAACATGGCATCCAATTTTTGCTCTAATCCTCGCCGGATGTCCTCGTCGAAATCGTCCTCGCCGTTCAGGTGGTACAGCACAAGATCAACGAACAGCTCATAGGGTATCTGTACATTTTTCATTCGCTTCATTTCCTTTCTGGCAAGTTCCCAATTTGGGAACTTGCCACATTGTCCGCAACGATAGCGACGATAGCGACGGTGGTTTTTGTGGTATCATTTTCACCGTTGCGACCGTCGCACTCGGTTTAATTCAGTTCTGTGCCATCGACATTGTAGGTCAGCGTAACCCTGCGTCCGGAATGTTTGGCTTTGTTCTCATATTTCACACCGTAGTCCTCTGCAAGCCTGCCGCATTTGACATTCAGATACTTGGTCAAGGCATTTGCTGCCATGCCAGTATTGACCACTTCTGCAAGCTCTGAAGGAGAACCCGTCCACTCCCTATGCTCTTCCGAAACGAGCCCTGCAACGGCTTCCAGTACCTTGTCAGGCGGATCCCGGTGCAGCTCCGTTTCCGTTCTTTCCAGACTCCATATCTGTGTGGCAGGATCTTTGCTCAGATAGAGGATCTGGTCTTGCTGATCACGACCCACCACATCAATGGTTGCTTCCAATGCTGTTCGCTTTTTCTTCTGCATCAGCAGAGAGCCATCGGCACAGCCAAGCAAGCCTGTTGTACCGGAGATCATTTCAAAGCTATCACCGGCAGGCTGTTTTCTCGTGTGGTGGACGATCAGGACGCAGATACCGTACTTGTCCGCAAACTGTTTGAGCCTGCCAATGATTTCATAATCGCTGGCGTAGCTGTAGGCTTCGCCGCCGACTTCACGGATTTTCTGCATGGTGTCAATAACGATGAGCTTGGTATCGGGATGCTCTCGCACGAAAAATTCAAGCTGTTCATCCAGTCCATTTCTAATCTTATTTGCCGCTGTAGCAAAGTGAAGTTTGTCGCTGTCCTCGACACCGTACATCATAAACATACGGCTTTGAATACGCTGGTAATCGTCCTCTAAGGCGAGGTAAAGCACCGTGCCTTGATGGACTTCATACTCCCACAGCTTTTCTCCGGTGCTGACATGATAGGCGATCTGCGCTACCAGAAAGGACTTGCCAATCTTCGGCGCACCAGCGAGGATATATGCCCCGGCGTAGAGCAAACCGTCGATGATCGGCGGTCTGCTCTTGTAGGTGGTCTGATACAGCTCGGTCATGGAAACCGTATGCAGATAGTACGGACTTGCCATGCGCTGCATCTTTCAGTAAATTTCTTCCAGATTTTCCGAAGAATTTTCGTCCGGGTAATTGATTTCTGTGTTGGAAGTGGATATACTACTATCAGACTTTGTTTGAAATGACTGCCTTTCATCTGCGCCAACAGATGAGCTGAGGGCAGTCTTTTCTTTTGCGTCAATTCCCATAGGCATATTCCTCCTTCATTCCATCCATGATGTCTGCAATCAGATTGATGCTGTCCAGCAGCTCGTCATTCACGCCCTCGCCGGCTTCAATGCGCCGAAGCTCATCCAGTACAGCGCTGAGCTGATCTCTGAGTGCCTTGAATACTCTCGGATTGCCCTGTACCACCACATCCTTGCAGAGAAGTCTGCGGGTAATATAGTCCTGTTTGGTCAGCCCCGTGAGTTTCACCGCAAGATCGATCTGTGCGTTTTCCTCGTCCGACACTCGGAACGCCACCGTCCTGTTTCTCCATCGGTTGTGATTGTCCATGTTCTTTGCTGACATAATCATGCTCTCCTTTCCATATTCAATTTATCTGCCATTTCCGTCTGCTTGGACGGAAACAGGTGAGCGTAGTTATAGGTGATGTCGATGCTCTCATGCCCCACACGGTCAGCAATAGCCGTAGCGGAGAAGCCCATGTCTATCAAGTGAGAAACATGGCTATGACGAATATCGTGGATTCTGATACGCTTGACCCCTGCGGCTTCTGCCCCTCTGTCCATCTCCCTGTGCAGACCACTTTTGGTCACAAGAAACATTCTGTCGTTTTCGCCGGTATCATAGAGTTGTTTCAAATAATCCTGAATTTCCTCAATGAGGAACTGTGGCATGGTAATGACACGGTTGCTCTTTTCGGTTTTGGGAGTGGTAATAACATCCTGACCGTTCAAACGCTGATAGGACTTATTGATGCTCACCGTTCCTTTCTTGAAATCGAAGTCTGCCGGAGTGAGTGCCAACAGCTCACCCTCACGGATGCCGCACCAGTAGAGCATTTCAAATGCATAGTAGAACTGGGGCTTGTCCATCATAACTTCGGCAAATTTCAGATATTCCTCTTTCGTCCAGAACAACATTTCACGGTTTTTCTTCTTTCCCATGCTGCCGGCTTTCTTGCAGGGATTCTCCCGGAGGTTATAGAACTTTACCGCATGGTTGAAGATGGCGCTGAGCTGATTGTGGACGGTTTTGAGATATACTGGGGAGTACGGCTTGCCTTTTTCGTCCTTGTAGTTCAAAAGGTCGTTCTGCCATGTGATGATCTGCTGGGCGGTGATATTACACATCTTAAGCTTCCCAAAGTATGGCAGCAGTTTGGAACGGATGATATGCTCCTTAGTCGCCCAGGTGTTTTCCTTGATACGGGTCTGCATATCTGCCGTGTACTGCTCCACGAAGCTCTTGAAGGTCATATCCAGATCGGAGGTTGCCTTGCGGAGCTGTTCACGCTCCCATGCCTGAGCCTCTCGTTTGGTCTGGAACCCTCGCTTCTGCGTCTGCTTCTTTTCGCCTGTCCAGTCGGTATAGCGGTAGATCACTCGCCAAGTACCGGTCTTTTCTTCTTTGTAAACTGCCATAGGATTACTTCCTTTCTATTCCACCGTAGCAGAACTTTTCCATAAAGTATTTGCGGTTGACTCTTCCTGCGATGGTCATATACCCTTTTTCTTTCAGCTCCTTGTTTAGCTGCTGCATGATCTTGTAGGCGTGGGAGACAGATATGCCCAGCTCCTTTGCCACATCATTGACTTTCATAAAGCTGTTCTCGTTCAATAAGTGTACCTCCTGTGTTTTACTGGCCTGCCGCTGCTATTCGGTTGTGTTCATTCTGCTTTGTGCATCGCCTCCTTGTGATTTTTGATTCCTAGCATAATAATTCTTATTTCGTGTCGGATACTTTCTTGTCGCCTCCGATTTGCCCGAGCGAGTATTATCATGCCATATTCAGTTAACTAAGCAAAATGGCTTAGCTTCACCATCATTATACTAAGCATTTCTGTTAATGTCAAGTGGTTTACGGAAAGAATATTAAACAAAATTATTTAGTTTCATATTGACTATCCTAAACATTTCTGCTATACTGTACATATCATAAGATACATACAGGAGATGACTGTTATGGCGATTGGTGAGAGAATCCATTTTTTCCGCAATATGCGTGGTATGACACAGAAATATCTTGGACAGTTGTTGGGATTTCCGGAGAAATCTGCCGATGTGCGTTTGGCTCAGTATGAAACAGGAGCAAGAACTCCAAAAGCTGATCTGACGGCTTCTCTCGCCAATGCCTTGGATGTTTCTCCGCAGGCATTGGCTGTACCGGATATAGACTCCTATATCGGCCTGATGCACACGCTATTTACCCTGGAGGACAGATACGGAATGAAGATCGACGAGGCAGATGGAGAAGTCTGCATAAAAGTCGATGTTCGCAAAAGCAAGGACGCTGCACGTCTGCACGAAATGCTCTGCGCCTGGCGTCAAGCTGCCGCTATGCTGAAAGCGGGTGAGATCACGCAGGAGGAATATGACCGTTGGCGGTATCATTACCCTGAATTTGATACCACGCAGCATTGGGTCAAGGTCCCGTCTCAGGCACTCAGTGATATGTTGGTGGATGCTTTGAAGGAAAACGAGTGAGTCGATATGGATAAGATTTTAAGCCGTATAATGAATTCTGATGATTGGCCCTCAATCCAGATGCCAGAAAACTTAGAATTATTAAATGAACTGGCAGACAACAGTTTTGGATTAAACACTTTCGAGGGAATGCTTGCAGCAACGCTAATGTATCATCAGATTCTTGAGGCGATGTGCATGCACATTTTGGAGGACTGCTATTTCTATATCCAACTTTCTGTTTATCCTGCTGAAATTGAGTTCAAATTACCAAAAGATAAAATGTTCGGATATTATATTAGTGAACTTAAATCGTCCGTCAGCTTCTTGAAGAAACAGGAATTTATTGAAAAGGCAGAATTATTTAATTCATACCGAGTTGGAGCAGTTCACAGGATGCGAAGAACAAACTTGGATACGTTAGCTGTAGAACTCCAAAAGGTAAAAGGCTGTTTCGATGAAATATTTGACCTTTATAACGACATTCAAGATGATTTCCGCGTGATATTCCACAGCCTTCAAAAAGATACTTTTGTTGAGTACCTCACAGACGAAGAATACGACGAATATTTTGGATAGAAAAAGAGCTAACTGACTTAATCAAAATCAGTTAGCTCTTTTTCTTTGAATAATGAAATTTTGTTGCCGTTTCGTTGCCACGAAAGGCTCTAATCCTTAAAAAGTCCGGTGATTACTGGGCTTTTTCGACCTCTGAGATTATTCCCACTCGTTGTTGGGCATCATATTTAACGGATTTTGCTTCATAAATTTGATACCTCATTTTTTTGATTATTTGATGTGTCCATATTATCCAGCCCTATACGATGGGCTGTTATCAAATTGTTATCGGTGGTGATAACGGGGGGTAGCAGGGTTGTTGTTTTCTCTGGTGGTTTACAACTACATTTTACCACGAAAGGCAGGGAAATGCAATAACCATCCTTGCTGTGGCGTATCAAGGAATCTTACTGAACATATGGCGCACCTTATCCAAACGGCTGTTTGGACGACGGGGCTGGATGATTGGCTCGCCGACAGTGGCCTGATACCCTTTCAGTTCCGTCAGGCACACACTCCGCCCGTTGGTGTAAAAGGCCAAATCAGTACGGTATGCCTGTATGCAACGGGCGGGAATCTCGCCAGTAAAGACAACTTCATCCTTTTTTATCTGGGCCGTTTCGATGGTGGCACAGTATTTCGGCGCATCATGATAAGCCCTGGAAAGGTATTCCTGGGGCGCATAGAGGGTGAAGGAGAGATAAGGTTCCAGCAACTGCGTCCCTGATTCCTTCAATGCCTGTTCCAATACAATCGGGGCCAATGAGCGAAAGTCCGCCGGCGTGCTGACCGGGCTATAATAAAGCCCGTATTCAAAGCAAATCTTACAGTCCGTTACGTTCCAGCCACACAAGCCTTGCTCCAGCCCGTAACGGATACCATCCCTGACAGCGTTTTGAAAACTCTGGTTCAAGTATCCCAGCGAAACCCGGCTCTCGTATTGTACACCGGAGCCAAGCGAGAGCGGCGTAACAGACAGTCCGATGGATGCCCAAAACGGGTTGGGCGGCACCTCGATATGGATGGTGTGGCTGGCTGCTTTGAGCGGCCGCTCCATATAAATGACGGAGGGTTCCTTTACCACTGTTTCAAGCTTGTATTTTTCCGACAGCAAAGCGGAAACAACCTCCAACTGCACCCGGCCCAAAAAAGAAAGAATGATCTCATGGGTGATGGAATCCACCTCGCAGCGCAAAAGCGGGTCAGTATCCGCAAGTTGCGTAAGAGCGTCCAGCAGCCGTTCTCTTTGCGCTGCCGTTTTCGGCGCAATCGTCGTCCGCAGCATGGGGAGGGGGTCATCACGCCACCTTTCACGAGGAAGCCGGGTGTTGTCCCCCAATACGTCGTTTAATCCCACGCTGTCGCTGGGAAGGATAACAATTTCGCCCTTATGGGCGGTGTCTGTCCGAACAATCTCCCCTTTGGATGGAATACGCATCTCTGTGATTTTCAGCTTTTCTCTCCCGGCCAGGGCCACCGTATCCCGCAGACGCAGCGTTCCGCTGTATAGCCGCAGATAGACAAGCCTCTGGCCGCAATCTGTATACTCCACCTTAAAAACTCTACCGCACAGGGCGGCGCTCCCCTGTTCCTTGGTCGATTGGAACAGCCCTATCACCGCATCCATCAACTGTTGAATGCCAAGGCCGTTTTTGGCGCTACCATGATAGACCGGGAGCAGGGAGGCGTCTTGAACTCGCCGCTGTTCTTCTTGCGCAAGTTCTTTCTGACTGATTGATTCTCCTGCGATATACTTTGCCAATAACTCATCGTTATTTTCGATGACCGAATCCCACACCTCTGCACTAGTGTTTTCTGTCAGAGTTATTTTCGAGGACAGCGACACTGTCTGCTTGATGATAATATCAGCGGAGAGCTTATCCCGAACAGACTGATATACGCTCTCCAAATCAATGCCAACCTGGTCGATCTTGTTGATAAAGATAATGGTGGGGATGTTCAATTTCCGTAGGGCATGGAACAGAACACGGGTCTGGGCCTGCACGCCATCTTTAGCGGAGAGCACCAAGATGGCCCCGTCCAAAACAGCCAGAGAGCGGTATACCTCTGCCAAGAAATCCATGTGGCCGGGAGTATCCACAATATTGACTTTACAACTGTGCCACTGGAAAGAAGTGACTGCCGTTTGAATGGTAATTCCACGCTGCCGCTCCAAAAACATAGTGTCCGTTCTCGTTGTCCCTTTTTCGACGCTCCCCGGCTCTGAAATGGTTCCGCTGGCATACAGCAGGCTTTCTGTCAGTGTCGTCTTGCCCGCATCTACATGGGCAAGAATCCCGATATTGATAATGTTCATGTCTATCCTCCATACAAGGCCCAAAAGGGCGCAAAAATCCCCAGCGGCAAATACTTTTACCGCTGGGGATCATGACTTCGGATACATAGAAACGCATTCAGCTAACATGAGCCGTTATCCGTCACGATATTTGATAAAAAGGCAAAAGCATTCTTAAATTGGGTACAAAAACCAAGCCCCTGCAAGGGGCAATTATTTTTGTGCCCATTATCAAATTTTATTTAAGAATACCTTGCCGCATGTTGAATAGACTCCTCAAATCAGGATGACAGCAGTATAGCATAGCACACTCTAAAATGCAAGAAGTTTTTACCCGCTGTCCCAAATAAATCAGGAGGGCATTCACCGGGACACCCTCCGATTTGGGGCCTCATGCGCAAATAATTTCTGTGTCCACGATTTCCGCCGCACACGCCCGAATATTGTTAGTCCCTCTGCAACTCATACCACAGACCGTTGCCCTCGTCAAAGATGTACTTTTCCATGAAATTACCTCCATTTTTTGTGATTATCGTGCGCCTACCCTTATTTTTGACCTTGCACCCCATTTCTGCTCCTTTTCGACCTGTTCCTGCTGGTAAGCTGCCTCCAGTATCCTGTCCGCCTGTTCCGGGCCAATGGCCCGTCTGACCCGCTCATAGTCCCTGACTTGCCCTTTCAAGCCGTCCCTCTCGGCACAAACCTCATAAATCCTGGCTGACAGGGAGCCGTTCTTACTGACCTCACGATCATAGGCGCTCTGCAACCGCTCAAACTTGCTCTTGAGGTCGAAGTAGGCCCGGTAGACGGAGCGCAGCACCTTGACGATCTTCTCCCAAAGGGGCTTGGCCTTTTTCTCCCGGTAGGACTTGGCCGATTCCAGCGGCCCCGCCTCCGGCAGCGTCCGCTCCGGGTCGTCGGAGAAGTCCGCCGCCAGTTTCTCCATGCCCTTGAGCAAGGGCGCTACATCGTCCAGCTTAGCCCTGGCCTGGGCCGCTTTCTTCTCAGCTGATGCTGCCTCCTTATTCTTTTTGTCGGCCTCAACCTGGGCCAGCGCCGACACCTCTTGAAGCTGTGCAAGCCGTTCCTGCTCACGCTCCGTCTTGAACTGCGTAACAGTCAAATGTTCTTCGGAACTACCACGTTCCCCACGCTCTACATCGTCATAGCCAGCGGAGCGCATATGCTCAAAGAAATCATCTTGCAGGACACTGTACGACTTTCGTAGAACGGGTTTGCCCTTAGCTGTGCGTAACGGCTCCCCGGTAGTTTCGTCCAGAATGGGCTTGGACGCCCACTTCTTGCTCATGCTCACCTGCATGATCGTTTCCTTGACCTTGCCCACCAGGGACTTGTCCTTGCACCGCTTTGTCCAGCGTATCTCCTTCTCCACTACCGGGATATAAACCACATGGAGGTGGTAGTGGTACACGTCCTCCCCCAGCGCCTCGGACATGGCCCGGTTGCGCTCGTCAGCGTGCATGACCGCCGACAAAATATACTGCTCTCCGCCCACGATTTTGATTGCGGCTTTATAGGCTTCGGTGTAAAATTGTTTTGCGAAGTCATACCCGCCGTGATTGTAGAAGTAAGCGGAGTTTACATCAAAGACCAACTCACCGTATCGAAAGGCATCCTCCTTGATGCCACGGGTGGAGATCACGCCGTCGGCCTCCATTTGAGCAAACATCTCCCGATACCCGGCAGACGGGGTTTTGAAATGGACATTGAGCGGCGTCCGCTCCAGTACAATGTCCTGATTGACATAGGAATCCTTCTCACGCTCGTTGTGCTGCTGGGTGTTACCGATCTTGGTTTCGGTCAGCCTCATATTTCTTGCGTTGGTACGGTCAATACCGTCGCCTCTCGCCATAGGCAAAAATCCTCCTGTTTCAGATGTTTGGTTGTTGAAAATGGACGGGGGTTCGGGGGAGTCACTTCCTGCGGGAAGTGTAATAACCCACTATGACACTTTCGCCCCGTTGGTGCGAAAGTGCCGTGGGCTCTCCCGAGGGGGTGCGGGGGCTTTGCCCCCGGCAACTGCGGTTGCCTCCCCCAGCAGGGCCGCCCTTTGAAAAGGGCACCCTGCACCCCGCCTAAACTTTGCTGCTCCCCGTGACAGCCGTGACGACCGTGACGATGTTTCAGACACCGCCGCCACTCTCAAAAAAGCCGTCACAGCCGTCACGGTCGTCACGCCTGGGACGGTTCCAGCGTCAGGCTGATACTTCTCCCGGCGTGGCTCCTGCTGTTCTCATAGCGGATGTGGTAGTCTATCAGCAGCTTCCCGGCCCGGACGTTTAGCCGCATCGCCAGGGCGTTGGGCTTCATGTCGGTCTGGAGCGCCGCTACCAGCTCGGTGGCCGTACCACCCCAGGTCGGCTTCTCCGCCGTCACAAGGGCGGCTATGGCCTCCAGCACCGGGTCGGGCGGCTCTGTCCATGCCTCCGTTTCCGTACGCTCCAGCGTCCATATCAGCCGTTCCTTGTCCCTGGTAAGATAGAATCGCTGGTCTTGCTGGTCACGCCCGGCCACGTCCAGAACGGCGCTGCCGTCTGTCCGCTTCTCCTTTTGAAGAAGAAAGGCCCCGTCCGCCGCTCCCAGCAGACCGTTGGTGCCGGAGATCATATCGAATTTGTCATCTGCCTGTTGCTTTCGAGTGTGGTGTACCAGCAGGAGGCAGACGCCGCAATCATCGGCAAGGCGTTTCAGCTTACCCACCACCTCGTAATCGTTGGCGTAGCTGTACTTATCCCCACCAGCCTCCCGGATTTTCTGGAGGGTGTCAATGATAATCAGCTTGGTGTTCGGGTGTTCCCGGACGAACTTCTTTAGCTGTTCCTCCAGGCCAACGCCAAGCTGTTTGGCGTAGACCGCAAAGAGCAGATTGTCGGTGCCCTCTGTGCCGAACATTCGGTATAGCCGCCCCTGCAAGCGGCGGTGGTCGTCCTCCAACGCCAGATAGAGGACAGTCCCCTTGTGGACAGGGTAGCCCCACAGGGGGAGGCCCATGCTGACATGGTAGGCAAGCTGGGCCATCAGGAACGACTTGCCCACCTTGGGCGCTCCCGCAAAGAGGTACGTCCCAGGGTAGAGCAGACCGTCTATTACGGGCGGTCTGCTCTGGTAGATGTTCTGGTAAAGGTCGTTCATGGAAACTGTGTGGAGGTAGGCTGGGTCGTTCATGCGCCGCATATCCCGGAGCATTTCCTCTAAATCTTTCTCTTGGGGGTTGTTTTCAGCCGTTTCCTCTGCTATACTTTGGGTAGTTGTTTGAGAATTGGGCTGTTCCCCGTCTGCGCCAACAGACGGAACCGGGACAGTCCTTTTCGTTTCTCTGGAATCCATCAATCTATCAATCCTCCTTCATGCCGCCCAGCGTCACTGAGATAAGGTCAATGGTGGCGAGAAGTTCATCCCCCACGTCGCCCCCGGCCTCAATGCGCCGCAGTTCCCCCAGGACGGCGGCGAGTTGGTCACGCAGGGCCTTGTAGACCCTGGGATTGCCCTGCACCACCACGGCCCGGTCTAAGAGCCGCCGGGTGATGTAGTCCTGCTTCGTCAGGCCAGAGAGCCGCACAGCGGCGTCAATCTGCTTGTTTTCCTCCGGGGATACCCGGAAGGCCACGGTCTTGTTCCTCCAGCGGTTGTGAGTGTCCAAATTCTTAGCTGACATTACGCTCCCATCCTTTCAAAGTCCAATTTGTCTGCCATTTCCGTCTGCTTGGACGGAAACAGGTGGGCATAGCGATAGGTGATCTCGATACTCTCATGCCCCACACGGTCAGCAATCGCCACAGCGGAGAAGCCCATGTCAATCAGAAGTGAGATGTGCGAATGCCGGAGGTCGTGGATTCTGATACGCTTGACCCCTGCCGACTTCGCCCCTCTGTCCATCTCATGGTGGAGATAGCTTTTCGTGATGGTGAAAATGCGCTCCTTCTTCTTGATACCGTAGAGCATCCCCAGGTAATCCTTCATCTCGTCACAGAGGAAGTTGGGCATTTTAATGGTGCGGTTGCTTTTCTTCGTCTTTGGCGTGGTAATGACGTCCTTGCCGTGGAGCCGCTGATAGGACTTGCTGATTTTCACCGTCCCGGCCTCAAAGTCAAAGTCTGCCGGGGTCAGGGCCAGCAGTTCCCCCTCCCGAATACCACACCAGTAGAGCATTTCAAAGGCGTAGTAGGAAACGGGCTTGTCCATCATGGCATCTGCAAACTTCTGGTACTCCGCTTTCGTCCAGAACAGCATTTCCTTCCGTTCCTCTGACCCCATGTTCCCAGCCTTGGCGGCGGGATTGGAGCGCAGCTCATAGAAGCGGACAGCGTGATTGAAGATGGCGCTAAGCTGGTTGTGCAGGGTTTTGAGGTAGGTAGCCGAGTAGGGCTTGCGCTTCTCGTCCCGGTAGGCCAGCAACTCGTTCTGCCATGCGATCACGTCCTTGGTGGTGATCTCGCTAATCTTCCGCTTGCCAAAGTAGGGCAGAATTTTCTTCTGGATGATGTTCTCCTTGGTCAGCCAGGTGTTCTCCTTGAGCCGGGGTTTCATATCCTTGGTGTAAAGCTCGGTAAAGGCTTCAAAGGTCATATCCAGGTCGCCGGAGGTCTGCATCTGGAAACTGCGCTCCCACTCCTGGGCCTCCCGTTTGGTGGCAAAGCCACGCTTGCACTTCTGTTTGCGCTCCCCCGTCCAGTCCTGATACCGCACCATGACGTACCATGTTCCTCTTGCTTCGTCCTTAAAGACTGGCATTTAGTTCCCTTCCTTTCTGGCCCCGTAGAGCCGTTCGTTGAAATACTGGCGGTTGACCCGCCCTGCGATGGTGATGAAGCCCTTGTCCTTCAATTCTTCGTTGAGCTGCCGGATGAGTTTATAGGCGTAGGGCTTCGATACACCCAGCTCGTCCGCAACTTCTTCCGCCCGGATGAATCTGTTCTCCATATGGATTCCTCCTTTCTTTTGATTTAACGCTATTTGCTTAACGTAGTCCTATTATACTAACTCTATTCCGTTATGTCAAGACCTTCCAACGAGAAAATATAAACAAATTTATTTATTTTTCTCTTGACTGGTCTAAACATATCTGTTATACTTCAAGTGTCCCCATTACATAGATTGGAGTTGGCAGTTATGGCGATTGGTGAACGTATTCGTTTCTTCCGCAACATGAAGGGCATCACACAGAAGTATCTTGGCATGGTGGTGGGTTTCCCGGAACGCTCCGCCGATGTGCGTATGGCACAGTATGAAACCGGGAGCCGCACCCCCAAGGCCGACCTGACAAAGACCCTGGCTGACTTCTTTGATATTTCCCCTGATGCCCTGACCGTCCCTGACATAGATACCGACATCGGCCTGATGCACACCCTCTTTGCTTTGGAGGATATTCGGGGGCTGACTATTGGGGAGATTGACGGCGAGGTTTGTCTGCGTCTGGACAAATCCAAAGGCAAGACCTATGCCAATATGCTTGATATGCTGTCCGCCTGGGCGGAGCAGGCCAAGAAGCTGGAGGCCGGGGAGATCACCAGGGAGGACTATGACCGCTGGCGGTACAACTACCCCAAGTACGACACCACCCTGCGGTGGGCAAAAGTTCCCTCACAGGAATTGAGTGATTTCCTGGTGGATGCACTCAAAGATAGCCCCGATACTGATGAATAGACAGCAAAAGCCCTTACCGACGTTGCCATCGGTAAGGGCTTTCTAATATGGTTGTCCTCACTTATAAGCCGCAAAAGAACATTCTTTACCCGCAATCCACTGGGGATACAGAATGATACGGCCTATGGGGAGCGTTATCAAATCGTTATCAAAAGAGAGATATAAAACCGCAAAATCGTTGTGCCGCAACGGGTTCGGAGTTTCAAAAACTCACTCCCACTCAATACCGGGTATTTTGCCTCATGTTATATCGGCTGTTTCCGGCCCGTTTCTCCGCCCTCTTTGGCGGTATTTTTTTCACCGTCCGTATTTGCGCCGGTTTCTGGTACGCTTTTGGTACGGTTCACGCGGACGTCCGCCTCGGCGTCGCCGGTGTCCATGCCGAGGGCCTTCATGTAGGCCAGGGCCGCCTCGCAGAAAAAGTCGGACCGGGTGTAGGCGCCGTCCTCCCGGCTGTCCCGCTGCTCGGTGTATTCGTCGATGGTGTCGAGAAGGCCGGCGGGGATGTGGACGGTGATGGGGGTGCGTCTGCTCTTGCCCTTCAGGGGGCGGCCTCTGAATCCCATGGTGTTACTTCCTCCCGGTTGTCCAGTTCTCCACGGCGGCGTCCACAGCGGCGTCCAGGCGGCTCCTGTCGGCCTTTGAGAGCGCCCCGGTCCATTCCTCGGGGATGTGGTCGAGGCCGTAGTAGGCGCCCGCCAGACCGCCGCAGATTGCCGCGATGGTGTCGGCGTCGCCTCCCATGTTGGCGGCCTCGGCGACGGCCTCCTTGAAGCTGTCGGTGGTCCAGAAGGCGTATAGGGCGCACTCCAGGCTGCTTACGACGTAGCCGCTGGGGGTCAGGCATCCGCCGGCCTCCCCGTTCTTGATGATGCGGTCCGGGTTGTAGTGCGTGGGGAGGAGGATGGTGTCGGCCAGGCGGGCGGTGAAGTCCTCCGGGCCCTTCCCGTCTTTCGCCTGGGCTATGAAACAGTGTACCACGTCGGCGTAGATTTTGCAAGCCTCCACGCTCCGCATATCCCAGTGGGTCATGCGGCTTTGGGTGCCCGCTTCCGCCGTGGCCTTCTCCCGGTCCGGGTAGTAGATGGCCGGGTAGATGGTCCGCATGAGGGCGCCGTTTCCGGCGCTGCGGCCGGAGCTGCTGGTGTCCGCGCAGCGGGAGGCGCTGGCCCAGCAGAGGCCGTCCGGGGTGTCGAGGCCCTTGGTCCTGGCCTCCGCCCTGGCGTAGTAGATGGCCGCGGCACAGGTGCCGCCGATGTCCTTGGGGCGGCTGTCGGCCCAGGCGAGGAAGCGCCGGCCGATCTCCTCGGTGGGGTCCTCCGGGTTGGCGATGATGCCCTCGGCAACGGCCAGGGTCATGGCGGTGTCGTCGGTGGTCTCGCCGGGGCGCAGATTGAGCCAGCCGCCTCCGATCATGGTGGTGACGCGGCCGTGGGTCTTCTTGATCTGCTCCGCGGTCATGAATTCCAGGGGCCCGCCCAGGGCGTCCCCAACTGCGACGCCGTAGAGGGCGCCGGCGATGTGGTTTTTCAGATTGGTCATTTTCCTGTCCTCCTGTTCTCGGTTTTGGTGGTTATCTCGGCGGGGTCGATTCCCCGCTCGGCGGCCAGCAGGGCGATGGTGTCCTGGCGCTCTCCGGGGAAGGTCCCGCGGAGGGTGTAGGCCAGGAGCTCCTTCCCCTGGTGGTAGAAGACCAGCCATGGCTCGGTCATGCCGGTGCCTCCTTCCTCGCCCTCATGCTGTCGCAGAGGATTTTCAGCTCGATCTCGTTCAGCTCCAGCTCCAGGAGGTCGAAGGCTTCGTAGTGGCGGACGACCTCGCCGTTGTAGGTCAGGTCGGCCTCTACGCTCCAGCCGCCCAGGGGGTAGCACTTCCGGCTTACCTCGATTCCGATGGTGCCGGGGGTCCTGATGTACTGCGCCAGCTCCTCCAGCAAGGCGCCCTTCCTGGCGTTGGCCTCCGCCTCCAGGATCTCCGCCTCTCTGGCGTCCCGGCAGAACATATAGCTCATTTCCGCTCCTTCCTCCGCGGTTGCGCGGTGTGGGTGATGGGTAACTCGTAATGGGTAATGGGTGGTGAGTAATGGGTAATGGGTAATGGGTAATGGGCGGGGCTCGTTCCGGCTTTTCCCGGTCTTGCCCGGTGCTGGCCCGGTGCTTGTCTGGTGCTTACTCCTCCGGGGGCAGGGCTTTGAGCCGCTGCCGGCGGTCCAGGCTCTCCGCCATGGTGGCGATTTTGGCGGCCCGCACGATGTCGAACTCGTCTTCGTCGTCGCTGGGCTCCCCGGCCAGCTCCGGGGGTGGGAACAGGTCATTCTTGTTTATGAAGGCGGAGTAGAGGAGGTCCATATCCTCGGCCAGCGCCTTGCGGTAGAATTCGTAATCTGCCTCGATTTCGATGTAATTGGCCGGGGTGCAGGTGATGGCGACCTTCTTCCGGGGGCGGTTGGTGTACTTCCCCACGACGCCGCCGGCGTGGCCCGGCCCCAGGTGCATATAGGCGAGCTGGTATAGGAGGCGGCGCTCGTAGGGGGTGCCGTAGCGGATGAAGTAGGTTTCCTCCCGGCTCTCCTCCAGGTCCGCGTCGGTGATGCCGTAGCGGGCCATGAGGTCAGCCAGAATCCGCTCGGCGTTCTCTTTCTCCCCGCCGACGCCCTTCTGGGCGAGGGCCCGCACGCCCTCCAGCCTCTTTATGAGGCGTTCCTTCTCGGTCATGGTGTCCTCGCCTCCTTCAGTCCATCTGGCAGTAAAGGGCGCTGATGTAGCCCAGCTCCTTCATGCGCTGCTCCATGGCCTCCGCGGCCTTGGTGCGGGTGTAGCCCTGGCCGACGCCGCTCTGGATGGGGAACACATAGAGGCGGTGCTTCCAGAGCTTCCAGACGAAGCAGCCGAGGCCGGCGGCCTTGGCTGCGGCCTCCACCTTGTTCTGCTGCCAGCCATCGAGCTTCAGGGCCAGGGCGTCAAAGTTGCAGGTGCCGCCGTCGTCGTCCCCCTTGCGCTCCAGGCCGTAGGCGAGGGCGTCGGCCAGATGGTCGGCCAGGTCCTTGTAGCGGCCATTGAGCTCCGGGACGTGGTAGTAGCTCCGCATCCGCCGGAACCAGGCCGTGGCCTCCTCCGCGGTGGCGCACTGGTGGCTGTCTACCTCCTCGGAGTTGGGGTAGGCCAGAAGCATTACCTCGTAGGTGTCGGCGCTGATCCGGGCGGCGCTCAAAAGGGCCCGGCGGCCGTCGGCGAGGCGGACGTTCTCGTCCCTCTGGATTGTCTCGGTCATTGGTGCTCCTCCTTCTCGGTGTACTTCTCGAAAACTTCCAGGGCCGCAGAGGCCAGCCCGCTCCTGATTACCTCGCTCGGGTTCTTGGGGACCTTCCTGGAAATACGGCGGGCGGCCTCCAGGCAGTCGATTCCGCGGTTGGCCGCGACGCGGAGGGTTTCGACCTCCTGCTTCTCCATGTGTACGGCCAGCAGGGTCTCGGGTACGATGCGGAAGTCGGAGCGGACCACGCAGACGGGGATATATTCGTCGTGGCCCATGTTCTTGCCGATGTTCCAGACCTTGTAGCCGGCGGGGATTTTCTCGGCGACCTTGTAGGTCTGCTCCTTGCCCCAGGTGTCTTTGGTGGTGATGGTGTCCATGGTGTCCTCCTTTCAGTTGGTAGCCACGCCGACGTAGGTTCCGGGGCCTACCTCCAGCAGCTCCCCGATGCCGGGGGCCCGCCGGACGTTCGCCTCCATGGTCGCCAGGTCCTCGGCGGTGACGTGCTCCAGGGCCTCCGCCCTGGTGATCTCGGTCCGGGTGTACGGCCGGCCGCCGGTGCCGGTGGCCGTTTCCTTGATGTACTTCAGTTTCACGGGGCTTTCCTCCTCCTCGTCGGGCTCCCTGGGGGCGGCGTCCAGCCGCTCCCCGATGGTCTTCAGAACCCTGTCGGCCTCCTCCCACCACTCGGCGTTGGAGCGCATCTTGGGGAAGCTGGGGCTCCCGTCGGGCTCCTTCTCCTGGGAAAGCCGCCAGCAGGCGTCCGCCTCCTCCCGTCTGTATTTGGTGGTGAGGAGGAGGAACATCCGCAGGGTGCTGGCCTCCTTGCTGTTGAGCTTGATCGTCACCATTCCTCGTCGCCCTCCTCGTCGTAGCCGTCGCAGTCCGCGTCGTCCTCGTCCTCGTCGTCGTAGGTGTCCACGTCCTCGTCGGGGTCCTGGTAGTCCCACATGTCCTCGGTGTTGGGGGTGGTCTTGGCCTCCGGGTGCGCCTCCAGGAACGCCAGGACGGCGGCCTCCAGCTCTCCCAGGCCCTTGTCATACTTGTCGTCGTCCTCGATGCCCCAGATGGCCCAGATGGCCCGGCCGACCTCGGGGCCGCACTTCTGGTCCAGGTAGCGGCCGGCGGGGTTGCAGGTCTCCCGGCCGTAGCCCACGCCCAGGTGGTCGCCGTCGTTCCAGTTGCGGTAGGAAACCCGGCAGATGGCCCTGACGATCTCGCCGGCCAGGGTGGGAGCGGCCCCGCTCTGGGGGACCAGCTCCTCGAACAGTTCGTTGAGCTTGGTTTGGGTGGCGGTCATGGTCTGTTCTCCTTTCTGTTGGCCCTCGTTACCTCCGGGGCGGGCTGTTGGTTTAGCAGTAGGGCACCAGATCGGGGCGGCCCGCTGCGATGCAGGCGTCCTGCCGGTGGAGCACGGCGGCGGTCGCCAGCTCCTTCGCGTCCTTCAGGACTTCCCAGGGCACCCAGGCTACGGGGAGGGGGAGGCAGAAAAGCCGCTCTGCCTTTTCCCTGGTCTCGGCCAGCCGGTCGTACTCGGCGGCGTCGTAGGGAACCTCGCCGGTGTCCATGTCGTGCATGGCGTTCGCACAGATGTTGTGGATGAGGTCAAAGTTGTGCTGGTTCCGCTCGGTGTTGAAGGGGTAGAGCTTGCGGCAGCTCACGAGCTGGAATCCCTTGGCCTTGATGGTGTCGAGGGCCTTGGCCTTCCGCTCCTCCGAGGTAGAGGTGTGGGTCTTCTCGGTGCCGTCCGGCAGGCGGTAGCGGATGGCCCAGCGCTGCTGGCGGGGGTAGTAGGTGCGGGCGTGGTCGTACATGGTGCGCGTCTCCTTTCTTCTCGGTGCCTGGGGCCCTTATTGGGCCCCGGCGGTCATGTAGTCGTACAGTTTGGCCTTCAGGGCGATAACCTCCTGCTCGGCGGCGTCGGCCCGGTCCTCCTGCGCCCGGAAGTTGTTCCAGTGCTTGGTGGCTTCGTCGTGGGCGGCGTGCAGGCTCTCCAGGAGCTCCGCCTTCTTGGCGGTCAGGCTCTCCACCTGGGCCTGCAGGCGGGCGATCTCGGCGTCCTTGTCGTCGGCCACCTGGTGGGCGGCTTCGTGGGCGGCCTCGTAGTCCTTCACGCTGGAGGCCAGCTTCTCCCGGAGCTTGGCGACCTCGGCCTCGGCGACCTCCAGGCGGCCCTTCATGCTGTCGGCGAAGTCGAACTCGATGTTCTGCTCGGCGATCTCCAGGCAGCCGTCCAGGGCGGTGGCGGTGTAGCTGTCCGGGCCCAGGGTGGCGAGGATGGCCTTGATCTGCTCCACGGCCTTGCGCTCCTGCTCCTTGGTGGCGCTCACGTTGGCCCGAACGAAGTCAACGGCTACGATCTCGCCTTCGTAGTGCTTCTTGAAGGCCTTGCGGGCCGCGGCCTCGCTCTGCTCGGTGATGTGCGCGTCGTAGGTGCCCTCGGTGGTCTTGTAGGTAATCTTGTAGAGCGTCATGGTGTTTTCTCCTTCCCGCCCTTCCGGGCTGCCTCGGTGTTTGGCGTCTCTTGGTTTGTGAGCTAATAATAAACCGCTGTTTATAAATAAGCAAGGAGAAAGAGGCCCGAATAATATACAAAGATATTCGGGCCTCTTTGTGCAGAAGGTCAAGACGCTAAATCATTGGGGCGCAAGGGTTTCAGGCGCTTCCGGGGGCTTCCCCGCGTCCTCCTGGGAGGGCTGGATATTCACAACGGGGGCGAATGCCGCAGGGGCCGCCGGGGCGGTCTGGGCGATGGTGGCGGCCGCGGTGGCCGCAGCGGTGGCAGCGGCGACGGTCACGGTGTCGGGAGTGTCGGTCTTGATCTCCTCGACGCTGGAGAAGACGACGGGGGCGCTGTCCTTCTGGGCCTTGACCTCGGCCTCGATCTTGGGCCGCAGATATGCCTCCAGGTCGCCGTAGGCTTCCTCGATGAAGTCGGCGGCCTCTTGGGTCAGGAGCGCCTTGGCCTGCTCCATGGCCCGCCTGAACGCCTCCTCCTGGTTCTCCTTGGTGAAGGTGTCGCTGGCCTTCAGGGCGGCCACATAGGTCTGTGTGACGTAGGAGACGGCGGTGCTCACCGCGTCGGCGGCGATGTCCAGGTACTTCTTGGCGGTGCTGTCGTTGGTCCGCTCCGCCAGGTACTTGGTGAGGGCGGCGAGGCCCTTGATGGCGTAGTTCGCGCAGATGGGGACGGCCGCGATGATCACGGCTTGGAGTAGGGTCCTGATGAATTCGCTCATTGGTGCGGGTCCTCCTTACTTGATTTTGAGCTTCTGCCCGACGTAGATCAGATTGGGGTTGGCGATGTTGTTGGCGGCCGCCAGCGCGGCGACGGTGGTGCCGTACTTTTTGGCGATCTTGGAGAGGGTGTCCCCCTTCTGGACCGTGTAGGTCTGCGGCTGTGCCTCGGTGGTGATGTCCGCGGCGTCCACCCAGCCGTAGACTGTGGAGCCTCCGCCGGCGGTATGGATAAGCTGGTAGGGGTGCTTGGCGCCTTTGAGGTAGCCTGTCACCTTGGCCTGGCCGGGCTTGCAGGCCTTGGGGGTGGTGCTGTTGGCGCTGTAATAGTGGGTGGTGCCCGTAAAGGCCACCAGATCGCCCACAGCGGGCCCCTGGGCGGGCGCGGGCGCGGGGGCCGGGTTCTCGGTCGTCTTGGAGAGAGCGGCCGCGATAGCGGCGTAGGGCGGCGCCATGAAGCCCCGGATATATTTCCCGTTGACCTGCATGGTGCGGGTGCCTACCTTCCCCCCGCTCATGTTCCCCTCGGTGACAACAAAGCTGGTGGCGCCGGGCTTGGTGACGATGCCGATGTGGTCGCCGGCGCCGGTGTTGTCCCCCTTGCCGCTGTCGTCCCAGTCGTAGACTACGGCGTCGCCCAGCTTGGGGATATAGGCGTCGTTTTCCACCCAGGTCCCCTTGGCCTGGGCGATGGCGATGAATTTGCCAACCCCGCACTCGGTCCCGGTCCAGTCTGCGATGCCGGCCTTGATCCAGGCGGCGCTGGTGGTGGCCGCGCAGTGGGCGTCGCTGACCTTCATCGGGTAGCCGCGGGCGAGGGGCTTGTGGTTGTTGTAAATCTCCAGGATCTCCAGGTGCTTGGCGCTGCCCCTGGTGGCGCCGACCCAGCCGGTCATGATGTCGGCGACTTTCTGGCGGAGTTGCTGTTCGGTCATGTGATCCTTCCTTCCTATGTGGTGCCGGCGTCTGGCGGCTCCGGGCGGTCCTCCGGCGGCTCCGGGGCCTCCTTGCCGGCGTTGTCCTTGTTGGTCTTTATCCAGCCCATGACCCCGTTCTCCAGGCCGCACACGCTGAAGACGCAGGCGGTGAGGGTCGTGGGCTCTGCGCCGACGTGGTAGAAAATCACCAGATCGGCTATGGTGTAGCTGATTAGGAAGATGGCCTCGAAAATGAGAATCTTGTCCATGGTCCCCATGCCCTTGGCCCGCTTCCCTGCGTACTTGGCCCGCAGCGCCCGCAGGCGCCCGCGCAGGTGGTGGATGGTGGCCTGGCAGATGATGTAGCCCACCGCGGCCCCTGCGGCCCAGGCTGCGGCGGCGATGGCGATGGTCTTTCCCGTGGTGCTCCCCCCTTTAGGTGCCGCCCATGTCGTGCTCGACCAGGATTTCCCGGTCCAGCTCCTTCAGGCGGCGCTCCACGTCCTGGTAGGAGCTCCAGGCGTCCTCCAGGTCGCCGTTGTGCTCCCCGGTGACGATGGCCTTATGGATGAAAAAAAAGAGCCTGCCGGTGGCGTGCTCCATCTCGTCCTCCAGGGTCAGGCGGCGGAGGCGCTGCGCCTTCCTCTTGGCGCCTTCCTCCTCCTTACGCTCCAGGCGGGTGTCTATGAACCGGCGCATATACGCGAAGACGAGGCCGACGAGGCCGGAGCCGCCTACGACGGCCCCTACGATGGCCGCGATGATTGTCTCTGCGTTAATAGGTTTCGCCCCCTTCGATGGCCTCCGCCGTTATGGCCCGCGCCAGGCGTTCCAGCCTGTCGTAGCCTACCAAAACGGCGATAAGCCAGTTGATGAATTTCCTCAAGGTCTCACCCCCTCTTGGCCTGCGGCCCCGTATTTGTGAGGGCCGGGGGAAGGGCGCCCTTCCCCCGGCTTGCGGGGCTCACTCCTCGTCAAGAGGGTAGCCGAAGTCGAGCAGATACTGCTTGACGCCGGCCTTCAGCTTGGACGGCACATCGGCGAGAGTGATCTTCTCGGCGATGATCTCGCCCGCGTACAGACGGATAAGCATGGCCTTTTCCTCCTTTCCTGCGGTGATGGCGGCGAGGCGGAGAAAAAGCCGGCAGAGGACGTTAGCCATCGGCCCGGCCCTCCTCCGCCTCCTTCCGCGCTATGGCGTCGGCCACCTGCTGGCGCAGGCGGGCCGGGACGTCCTCCAGGGTGAGGGTGGCTCCCTCGCGGGTGATCTCCTGGGCGTAGAGTTCGGCCAGTTTGCTCATGGGTCTATTCCTCCTCTCCGAAGACGACGGCGGCCAGCTCCATGATGCAGCCCTTCAGGAGCTCGATGGTCTGCTCCTGCTTGGCAATCTTGGCGTCCTTGGCCGCCTCCTCCTGCTCCTTCTTGTGGAGCTCCTCGATGCTGTCGAAGCGAAGCCTTTTCAGTCCCATTACTCGAAGGCACCTCCAATCGAAGAAATATAACCGCCCTGGCCGCCCTCTCTGCGCTTGGCCGTGATTTTGAAGCTGAAGGCGTTGCCCTTGGTGGCGGTCTCGTTGGTGAACAGGTAGTTCAGGCCGCTCTTGATGGCCTGCGTGGCGTCCTCCCAGACCGGGGAATCGTCCTTGGCGTTGTTGGTGACGAGGACCTTAAATTCGGCATCTTCCGGGATGCTGCGGACCACGGACATCACCATTTTGGTGATGAGGGCGTCGGTCTCCATGGGGGTGGTGTTGGCGATGCTCAGCTCGTAGACGGCCTTGGTGAATTTGAGGGTGTGGACGGCCTGCTTCCCCTTGTCGTCCCTCGCGGTGATGGTGAGGGTGTGCGGGCCGTTGAGGATGCCCATGAAGTAGTCCCCCGTGACCTCGAAGTTCTGGGGGGAGGCGTCCGCGGGGGAGTAGCTGCGCTTGGTGGCCCCGTCGATGGCCTCGGTGACGGTGATGGTGTCGCCGTCCGGGTCGCTGACGGAGTAGCCGATAGTGAAGCCCTCCTTCTTCTCGCCCAGGTCGCTGTTGTTGGGGTGGTCCGCGCAGGTGATGGTGGGGGCGGTGTTGTTGTCCACCGTCCGGGGGTCGCTGGTGGCGTAGGCGCTCTCCAGGCCGGCCTTGTCGTAAGCCTTGACCCGGTATTGCACCGTCTTCCAGCCCTTCTCGATGGTGTCCTGGTAGGTGGTGCCGGTGCCCTGGTAGATTTGCTCGAAGTCCACGGCGTCGTGCTTCCGCTCCAGGCGGTAGCCTTGCAGGTTCTCCTCGGCGTCGGTGCTGGCGCCCCAGGAGATCGTCAGGGCCTCCCCGCCGACGGGCGTCACCGGGACCGTGATGCTGCCGGGGGCGGTCGGGGCGGTGTTGTTAAACACGGACCGCTGCTCGCTCACCTTCCAACTGCTGGCCAGGTTCTCGGTGTCGTATGCCTTCACCCGGTATTGCACGGTCTCGGACCCAAAGGGCACGGTGTCGGTGCATTGGGTGGCGGTGCTCTGGTAGATTTGGGCCCAGTTGTTTCCGCCGTTGGTGGTCCGCTCCACGATGTAGCCGGCCAGGTTGTTCTCCGGGTCGGTGCTGGCCGCCCAGGATACGGTGATCGCCGACCCGCCGTTTACGGTCTCGGGGACGGTGATGGTGGCGGGCATGGTCGGGGCCGTGTTCACACTCACCGAGCCGTCGTCAGAGACTAAGAGGGAAGAGGGAAGTATCAAAGCGGGCCGCACGCCATAGGCGCTGGAACAGCTGTGGCTGCCCCAATTGCCATTGGAGACCACGAACAACGCGACGGCCGCGCCGAGGCCGGAGCCGCAGTAGGGCGACCGGAGCCACCAGTACGCGGCGTTGTTGTTGTACTTGGCGACGCGCTTGTTGTCCGCGCCGTTGGGGGCGCAGCCCTTGAAGTAGGTAAGGACAGCCCCTTCGCCGGTCGGCATATAGTCGTGGGCGAAGGCGGTTTCTTCCGAGCTCAAAAGGAACACTTTGGCGGTCAGGCCGCTTGCCCCGCTGGTGACGGCCTTGTCGTAGCCCTGCCCCTTGCGGTAGGGGAGCTTGACGCTCTTGATTTGGGACGCGATCTTGGTGTCAATCAGGCCCAGGAAGGTGCTGTTGAGGTAGCTGTGGATGTCGCTCTTTTCGTAGTCGTTGACGTTGCTGGTGTGCCACTGCCGCTGCTCGTAGATGTCCTCCATGAGCAGCCAGGTGCCGTCGCAGCTCGAATCGTACATGGTGCCGGGCTTCCCCTGGTGAACCACGATAAAGTTCTTCAGGGCGCCGTTGACCTTGATTTTTACGATGTCGCCGACGGCTTTGTTTCCAATCTTGACGGATGTCATTGGTGTTTCCTCCTTTATTGCACAAAAAATCGGCTCACCACGGGAAACCCGTGGGAACCGGCGGTGCTGGTGGTGCGGGCGCTTTCTTGCGTGTCCGCTGAAGCTGCTTTACCAGCTTCCAGGCCTTCTCGTTCTTGGTGGTCCTGATACGGGGCCTCGGGTGTAGGTAGACGCCTACGATGGCGGAGACTTCGGCTGCTATCTTCTGGCGCAGGGCGTAGGTGTCGCCGTGGGCCGCGTGGGCGTCCCATGCTTTCCAGGAGCGGATGATGGCGTCCCGGCTCACCTTCCCCGCTGGGTAGTCCTCCCGCCAGAAGCGGATGCGGTTCTTCATGCGCTTGATGCTGTCCCGGCGTAGCTTCAGGACCACGCCGCCGTCGCTGTCCAGGTAGGTGTGGAAGCCCAGGAAGTTGATGCCGTTCCGCAGGGGGAAGATGGCGGTCTTCTCGTTGAGCTCCAGCTTTATGCCGGCCATGTACTGCTCTATCCTGGCCCGGTATTCCTGGAGGCGCTCCTTGCTGTCGCAGATGATGTAGAAGTCGTCCATGTAGCGGCCGTAGTATTTGGCGTGTAGGTCCTCTTTCACCCAATGGTCGAAGTCGTCCAGGTACATGAGGGCCAATAGCTGCGAGGTCTGGTAGCCCAGGGGCAGGCCGTTGGTGCTGTCGATGTAGACGCACATGAGCTCGTAGACCCGCGGGTCCTTTAGGCGCTTCCGCAGTTTGGCCTTCAGGATGTCGTGGTCTATGCTGGCGAAAAAGTGCCGCACATCGGCCTTTAGAATCCAGCCCTCCGCGTAGGTCCATTCCTCCCTGGGGCGGGGCGGCAGACCGGCGGCGCGGCGCTCCGCCTCGTCGTGGCCCTTGCGCTTCAGGTAGTAGTCCCGCATCTGCCCTTGGAGGCGCTTCAGGCCGACGTGCATTCCCTTCCCGATCTGGGAGGCGTGGCTGTCCTGGATGAAGCTCCTGGTTAGGGCGTCATACAAAATATTGTCCACGAGGGCGTGCTGCACTACCTTGTCCCGGAAGGCCGGCGCCTGGACGAGCCGCTTCTTGGGCTCGTAGACGTAGAAGGTCTCGAATTTCCCCGGCCGGTATTGGCCGGTGGAGAGGAGGTAGGCGATCCGCTCGATGTACGCGAGGGCGTTGGCCTCAAATTGGGCGGTGCCTACCTTCTCCCGCTTGCCGACACGCGCCGTTTTGTAGGCGGCGTAGAGTGTCTCGAAGGTGCAAAGTTCTGTGTAGTCCATAGGGGCCTCCTGGCTCCTTCCGCCGGAGAACTATGCCCCGGCGCCGTGGTGGCGCCGGGGCTCTCTTTCCCTCGGCGTGCCGCTGATAGCCGGCGGCGCAGTTCGGCGGCCGGCGTCGGCACCATGTGTTTATCCGCTGCCCACGCGCAGGCTTTGGACGGGATATGGCCTCCTTTGATGATGGGGCGCTGCTTTCGGCCCTCTCGGGCCTACTCGGTCGGGCTGGTCCATCAAAGCGGGCCGCACGCCATAGGTGTTGGAACAGTTGTTGTTGTTCCAATTGCCATTGGAGTTCACGTTCAACGCGTTGGTCGCGCCGTTGCTGGAGTTGCAGTTGGGCGACCGGAGCCACCAGTTCGCGGCAAAATAGGCCATACCCCAATACCAGGCGGATGCCTCCGCCGTGTACCCTATCGCATAGCGGGTCTTCCGCCCTGGGCCTGCTTGGCCTCGGCGGCGGCCATTCCCCGGTAGAGGGCGTCGGTGACGATGGCCGCCACCCGCTCCTCCTCCTTGGCCTTCTCCGCGGCCTTCTGCTTGTTGGCGCGGGCGGTGTCCTTCTTCAGCCAGGCGAGGCACATATATTTCACGTCTGTGACCTTCTTGGTCCAGGCCGCCATGCGCTTGACGTCGATGTAGTCCAGCTCCTGGGCTGCTTCTATGAGCTTCAGGAGAAGGCCGGTCTCGTCGATAACGCCCTTGATCTCCCGCAGGCGGGTCTCGGGGTCGGAGTTGAAGTTGGCCTCGTTGGCTGCGTGAACGCCCTTCAGGATGGCCCTGGCGGCGTCCCGGATGTCCTTTATCATGTCGAAGGTCTCGCTTTTGGGGAAGCGCTTGCGGTCGTGGCGCTTCTCCAGGCGGTCCGCGGTGGCGGTGAGCATTTCCCGCATCTCCTCCGGGGTCTTGGCCTGGGCGATGGTCCGCATGACCTTCGCTACGTCCCTGGCGTTCACGGTATCGTCGGGGACCGGCCGCGTGACCTTCTTGGTGTGCAGGTATAGCTCCTTGGCGCGGGTGCCGAGTAGGTATTCCTTTTCAGGCATTGTCTGCTCCTTCCTCCGGCCGCAGGGCGCAGGGGCCGCGGCAGTCCTCTACGGCGCGGGACGCGGCGATTAGGTCCTCCGGGTCGCCGGAGAAGGTAAAGGCCCCGCCGGTGGCCGCCAGCGTGCCCTTCTGGCCGCTTCTGGTGGTGCCGGTGATAGTTACCTCGCCGACGATTGGGGCGTCACAGGGCGGCTCCAGGGCCGTGAACAGGTGCCCTATCAAACAGGACAGGCCCCGCCTGGGGACGGGGCCTGTGGGGCTCAAAACTCGATTCTGTTCAGGGTGCGGTTCCATACTCCTGTTACCTCCAGTCCCTCCAGGTCGTCGAAGTCAACGCTCCAGGCGTTCTTGGTGATGTCGTTCATCACCATGTCCTCGACGCGCTGGACCCGGGCGTCCAGGTCCTTGGTGCTGTTCCGCATATCCTGGTGGGCCTGGGCGTCCTTGTTGTGGGCGTCGATAAGGCCCTGGGCCTGCTCCATAAACTCGGGGAGGGCCGAGCTCTCCAGGTAGAGCTCCAGATCGTCGGCGGTCATGTAGGCGGCCGCGACGTAGCCCAGGACTATCTCGGTCCCCTCGGCCACGGTGAGGGAGACGGGATAGCGGCGGCTGACGACGGGGCCGTTCTTGGTGTACGCTTTCACCGGCTCCGGGTAGTCGCCCAGGTTGGCGTAGTAGATCAGGACCTCCCCGTCGTCGGGGTCGTTGGCGAATACCCCGTATTCGTTGATGTGGATGTCCCGGCCCAGGCCGCCGTTCAGGTCGTTGCGGTATTCCACCACGAAGGAGGTGGTGGTCCCTACGGTGACGGGCTTGGTGGATGTGGCCTGCGCGATGGGGCTGATGAGGTTGGTTAGGTCCGCGGGGTTGGTCTCCTCCGGCACCTTGCCGTCCCCGATCATCACCCGCGTGATCTCCAGCTTGGCGCCGGAGTGGAGCTTGGCTTCCAGGGCCAGGCCCTTGGTGGTGATTTTGAATCCGAACATGGCTCCTCCTTACTCTGCGGGCGGCAGGGCCGTCGTGCTGACGGACCCAAAAATGCCCGCGGCTGTTATGGTCTGCTTGAAGTCGTAATCCATGCGCCATTCCGGGAGCTCGGTCATGCTGAAGCTGGTGGTGCTTCCGGCGATGGTGAGGGTGGTGTCCTCCGGCCGCTCCCGGAGGTCGATAAATAGATTCTGGTGGCTGGGCTTGATGCGCTTCAGGCGCTCAATTAGGGCTTCGATGTCTACGTCCCCGGCTACGTCGTCCAGGGTGACGGAGAAGGTGTAGTCGTCCACATTCTCCTCGACGGTGGTGTGCTTGCCGGTCATGCCCTCGACGATGATCTCGACGCGGCGCGGGTTCATCGGTGCGCGGTTGGTCCGCTTGGTGATCACCGCCTGGCGTCTGGCCTCCAGGCTGTCGCCCGGCTTGGGGGTGAGGCCGTAGCGCTGCTCCCAATAGCCCAGGCCCCAGGTGGCGGTCTCGGGGAACGCCTGGGCGGGCAGCTCCAGGAAGATTTGGATGGCCGCCTCCATCTCCATGCCCATGACCTGGAAAATCCACTTGCCGACGTAGGAGCGCTCGTAGACGGGCGACACCCTGGATAACATACGCTTGGAGGTCTCGTAGGTCGGGAAGTTGTCGAGGTCTATCTTCTCCATTAGTCGTCCTCCTCCGGGATGCCGGGGTCAAGGCTGGCGGTCTGCGGGTACTCGTCCGCGGCCAGGGCGATGTTCTCGGTGCTGCCGTTCATCGTTAGGCCGGTGAAGTCGTAGATGCCCGGCGTGCGGGTGATGATGGCGTGAATCTCGATGTACTGAACAAGGTTCTCCGCCTTGGCGGTGGTGTAGTAGTCCTGGATGGTCGCCTTGATGGCCTCGGTGACGCTCTCGGCGTCGTAGCCTGCCTCCAGCGTCGCCTTGAAGGCGTAGGTGATGGCCTTCATGGTCGGGGCGCACACGGTCAGGATGGCCCCGATGGGGGCCTTCCGCTGGATGGGGTCCTCGGGGTGCATGATGTGGTTATAGACGGCGGTCTGTATCTGCTCGTTGGCCGGCAGGCCGTTGCCGTCCAGGAGGACCAGCTTCACGCTGTTCTTCACGTCCGGGTCCCAGTTGGCGATCACGAATGGGGTGCCTACTCCGGGGACCTCCTTGGCCCAGCGGATGTAGTCGGCGTCGCAGCCGACGAAGCTGGCGTCTGCGGTGCGCTCCGCGGTCAGGACCCGCTCTCGGAGGCTGTCGTCGCTCTCCCCCTCGGTCCCGCCGGTGGTGGGCTCCTGGTTGGTTATGCTGGTGATCCCCTTCATGGGGTCGGACATGAGGACGATGGTGTCGGCGGGCACGTTGCCGGTGGGTCCTGCTACGGCCGCCATGACGGGGACGGTGACGTTGCCTTCCTCCCCGATGGTGGCCGCCTCGGTGGTGATGAATTCAATGGCCGGCTGCGTGCCTGCTGCTGGTACGGCGAAGGAGAAGCCGAGGGGGATTTCGGTCCCGGCCACGCCCTCGATGTAGAGCTTGCCGGTGGCGGCGTTGGCCGGCAGGCGGGTGATGGCGTGCCCGCCGGCGTGTAGGTCCAGCCAGGTGTCGTAGGACCACTGTGGGAACATGATCTTTAGGGCTTCGATTAGGTGAAATTGCAGGAGCTCGGCCTTCTCCAGCGCGGTGGGCATGGTGAAGTCCCAGGGCCAGCCTCCCTCGGTGTTGTCGATGTCTGGCGGCAAGGCGTCCATCATGCGCTGCTGGATGGCCTCGGCGGTTTGGTCGCCGATGAACTCCGGCGCGGTGAATGGTTCGGGCATTTCTGTCCCCCCTTTATCGTGGAATGGTGAGGGTGAGGGTCTGCTCCTCCCAATCCTGCCCCTTCACGTCAAAGGTGCAGTGGAGGTCCTCGTTTTCCCAGGAGAAGGTGAAGTTGCGGACGTATTCGGTCTTGGGGTTTACCATCAGCGCCTCGTTGATGGTGCGCTCCAGGGCGCTCTCTACGGCGGCCCGGTCGGCCTGCGAGAGAACGCCGATCATCTCGGTGCCGATGTCGGTGGTGTACGAAAGGCAGGTGAAGCGCTCGGTCATGCACACCTTTAGGCACCATTGTTTGTAGGCTTCCCGGCCGTCCGCCTGGACCATATTGCCGGCGCCGTCTCGGCGGAAGTCGCCCAGGTCGAAGTCGAAGTAGACGCTGGGGCGGTATTTCCGCTCGGCGGCGGCCGCTGGCGTGGTGATCTCCGGCACGTCGAAGACCGGGAACAGGTTTTGTGCCATGTGGGTCCTCCTCTCATAGCACCGTGGCCGGCAGGACCAGGTCAACCACAACGGCGTCGTTCTGTACCCAGGCGACGAGTACGCGGTCCCCCGGCTTCAGCTTCCGCATCTTCTCGGGGATAAGGACGTGGTGCTGGTGGTTTCCGTCCGCGCCGTCGCCGCCTGCGGTCTGCTGTGCGGGGTTGGGCGGGTCCGGCGCTGGGCCGGTTGCCTCTCCTACGGTGCCGGATACTGCCCCGCCCATGGAATCCGTGAGGTCGATGGTGTTGTGGATGTGGGAGCCGCTGTGGGGCTTCCCGATGTCCTGGGTCTTGGTGAGAATGTAGTTCGTGGGGCCGATGGTGAGCTGGCGGCAGACCATGTAGTCGGCCTTGGGTATCGGCTTGGGGTAGGTGTTTGTGAGGAGGCTGTAATCGGCCTGTATCACGCCGAAGTCCAGGACGAGGGCGCTGTGGGCGTCGGTGTTCCGCTGGACCTGGCCTTGGATGGCGCGGGCCAGCTTATTGATGCCGGGGTTGCCCTCTGCGGGGTTCATAGGCTTTTCCCTCCTTACTCGGTGGGCTCCACGCCCATGGTCATGCTGCCGTTGGCTGCGTTGTGCTGGATGGATTTGACGAGGAAGAAGCCGGTCCTGCTCCGGGTGGCGGCGTGTATCTTGTCCCCCTTGCGGATGGGTGGCACGTCGGGCGCCTGGAAGCTGATGGAGGTTTCGGGCTCTCCTTCCTCGTCGATGATCTTCTGGGCCTCCGCCTTGGCGGTCGCCAGGGAATCGTCCTCCTGCCGGTTGTAAATGCGCTGACGGATGCCGTACTCGGTCTTTCCGTCGATGATGGCCTCCGCGGCCTGCCGGCCGGAGCTGTCCTCTTTGCCGACCACCTTCACGCGGGTGACAAGGTTTTGTGTGCTGATCTTGTCCTGCGTCACTTCCAGGGTGGTGTCCTCGTCGAAGTGGTAGATGGTCTCGTTGCCGCCCAGGGGCAGGACGCTGACGCTCCCTTTGGCTGCCCGCAGGAACGCCTTGGGGCCGCCCTGCTTGTGGGCGGTGTCCAGGAGGTCGGCTGTGATGTCTGACAGATATTCGTTCTTGTATAGGGTCTTGGCGTGCGGCACGTCGGGTCCTTTGTACTCCCCGAGGGGAATACCCCAGTCCCCAAAAAGGGCCGACAGCGCGGCCTTGGTGCCCGTCCCGGCGGTGATGTAGCGGTTGTCCTGGCTCTGCTGGAAACTGAATAGCTCGTCGTAGGCCAGGACGGAGAAGGTGTCGGCGCTGCCGCTGCGGTTGGTGTCCCAGTCCACGATGGTCCCGCGGGCCACTTCCTCGGTGCCGTCGCCCCAGTCGCAGATGATGGCGACGACGCAGCCGGGCTTTATGAGCTGGGATAGGTATTTGCCCTGATACTTGGCGTTGTGTACGGTGAAGGAAAGGCGGAGGGCGAGTTCGCCCTCGCCCTCCTCCCAGCCCAGGTCCTCCGCGGCCCTGGAAATGTCCAGTTGTGTGCCGTCCTCCAGGACCGCGACGGGCTTGTAGGTGATCTTGCGGATGTCTATCATGGGCGCTCCTCCTGCTATGCCGGGAGGATGAACACCTGGCCCGGATAAATCAGGTTCGGGTTCTTCCCGATGGTGCCTTTGTTGAGCTCGTATATCTCGTTATAGCGGGCCCCGTTCCCCAGGAACTTCTTGGCGATGGCCCAGAGGCTGTCGCCCTTCTTGACCGTGTACGTCTTGGCCTGCGCCTCCGCCGGCTCCGGCCGGGTGGCCGTGGTGCCGGTCTCGTTGGTCTTGGCGCTGGGCATGATGTTCAGCTCCGAGGTGGTGTATATCTTGATGTCCCGGTTCTGCACAAAGCTGACGTCATAGTCTATATCCCCCAGGCCGCCGGTGGGCGTCCCGGTGTAGTCGCTCAGGACGACCTCGTGGTTTATCCAGGTCTCTGTTACCATGAGGACCAGGACGGTGCCGTCGCGCCTCCAGCGGTCGAAGATCCCGTCCAGCTCCTTGGGGGGCTGCCAGTGTTGGCTCTTGATGAAGCTGGCGCTCCTCCGGGTGGGGCCGGGGAATTTGGCGCTCCAGGAAAAATTCAGGAGCTTGGTCCCGCGGGGGACTTTTACCTCCCCCAGATTGATGATGTCGTAGCTCTGGAACTTGGTGCTCCCCTTGTGCTTGATCTTCTCGGGGAGCCAGGAGAGGGCGACGCGGAATCCGGTCGCCTTCTCGGTGATGTAAACGTCCAAATTACGCGCCTCCCTTCACGGGCATATTGGCGAAGATGCGGGCCAGGCGCTCGGCCAGCTCGTCGCTTATGTCGTCCACCATCTCCTTGATGTGTGCCTTTATCACGGCGACGATGCTGTCCTCGTCCAGCCCTTCCTCGCGGGCCTGGATTACGAATTGCGGGGTCATTTGCAGGGTGATCTGGATGGGCGGGTAGCCTCCCCCGCCGGCCGGGGTCAGGGTGATGGGCTCGTCCTCGGTGTCGCCGACGATGCCGCCGTCTGCGTAGGGGCGGACGCCCAGGGCCGCGCCGGTCTGCTCCCAGAGGTCAAGGCCGCGGCCGCGCTTGGAGGGCGACAGGGGGATGATGCTCTCGGCGCCGTCCTCGGCTACGAGGCCCAGGTGGGGCTTGGTCATAATGCCGCCCCAGGCGTGCGCGGTGGCGTCCGCATAGCCGGCTCCGAAGGCACCCTTGATGTTGCTCCAGACGCCTCCGAAGAAGCCGGAGATTTTCTCCCCAATGCCGCCGAAGAAGTCGCTCAACTTCTGGGGGATGGTCTCGGTGAAGAAGGTCTTGGCGCTGGCCGCGGCTCCTTCTACCCAGGCCGGGATGGTCTCTGTGAAAAAGGTCTCAATGCCCTTCCAGAACTCCGTCCATTTTGTGGGTAGTGTCTCGGTAAAGAACGTGACCGTCCCCGTTTTGATGTCCTCCCACCAGGCCGGGATGGTTTCGGTGAAGAATGTCTCTATCCCTCCCCAGAACTCGGTCCACTTGGCCGGCAGGGTGACGGTGAAAAAGTCGATGGTGCCGGTCTTTACGTTCTCCCACCAGGTGGGGATAGTCTCGGTGAAGAAGTTGGTTACTCCATCCCAAAACTCGCCCCATTTGGCCGGTAGCGTCTCGGTGAAGAAGCTCGTCACCTTGCCCGCTGCAAAGCCCAGGGCATAGGGCACTGTCTCGGTGAAGAAGTCGCCCACGCCGTCCCAGAACTCCCCCCACTTCGTGGGGAGGGTGTCGGTGAAGAAGTTGCTGATGGCGCCTCCCATGTTACTGAGCCAGCCGCCCTCGTCGGTGGCGTCGGATAGCATTTCGCCTATGTCCCGGCCGCCGAACAGGGCGCCGATGCCGCCAATGCCGGCGCCGATTAGGGCTCCGGGTATGGCACCGACGCCGCCGAAGGCCGCGCCGATGGCTGCGCCTGCGCCTGCGCCTGCGCCGACCATGCCGAGCTTGGTTCCGCCGGAGAAGTAGTCGTCCTTGGCTTCCTTGCCGGTCTTCTTGGTGCCCCTGAAAATATCCAGGAGGCCGGACCCGATGCCGAGGATGCCGCCGATGCCGCCGGCTATGCTCCCGGCGCCTACTGCGGCCGCTCCTGCGGCCGTCGTGGCTCCGCTGCCCAGGGCTCCGGCTACGCTCCCCAGGGTCCCGCCCAGGCCGCCGTTCACGGCCAGGAGGGTGCCGTCGGCTCCTACCACGGAAGAACTGGAGCCGAGCTGAAGGAGACGGCCCAGCCAGCCGGTGGCGGATGTGAGCCCGCCCGCGGTCGCTGTGGCCCCTGGTAGGGCCAGCGGGGCGCTTGTAGCGCCTCCGAGGGCGAGGGGTGTAGATGTACCCCCCAGGGCCCCGGCGGCCGTCCTGACGGCTTGTGCGGCCCCTGTCGTGGCGTTCCCGCCTGCTCCGCCGATGATGTTGACGACGCTGGCGCGGACGTTCATGGTGGTGGTGTAGCCTCCGCCGGTGGCGGCCGCTGCGGCGCCTCCGGCTCCGCTGCCCTTGCCGAGTATGGATTTGATGTCGTTGATTAGGCTCCGGCCCTGCTGGATGCCCTTGCCTATGCCGCCCAGGAGCTTGCCGCCCGCGATCACGCCGGCGGCGGCGATAAGGCCCTTGTGGTCCTGGGCCCAGTCGGTGAGGGCGTCGGTGACGGCCTCGGTGTCGAAGCCGTTTTTGAAGCCCTCGATGAAGCTGGCGCCGATGTCCTTGCCGTCCTCCAAGGCTCCGCCGGTGTCTATGCCGAGGAGGAACAGAAGGCCCTTGGAAATGCCCGCGCCCAGGGTCTCGCCGAAGCCGCTGACCTTATCGGTGAGCCACTGTTTGCCGGTGCCCTCCCACCACTCGGAGAAGGGCTCCGCGACGATCTTGTCCCAGGCGATGCCTATCTTCCCCCAAACGTCGGCGCTGGCCCATTCGTCGCTGCTGGTGAAGTCGTCGATGGTGCTCTTTAGCCAGGCGACCTTTTCGTCTATGAAGTCGAAGACGCTTCCGGCCGCCTTTTCGATGTCGGGCATCTTGCCGGTGAGCCAGGTAACGAATTGGCGTAGGTAGGGGGATAGGCGCTGGCCGATGGTGAGCTTGACGCCCTCCGCGGCGCTTTGGAGTAGGGTCATGGAGCCGGCCAGGTTGTCCAGCATGGTGTCGGCCATCTCCTGGGCTGCTCCGTCTGCGTTGTTGATGCTCTCGACGAGCTTCTGGTAGTCCTCGTCGCTGGCGTTGATGATGGCCAGCATCCCGGACATGGCCTCCTTGCCGAATAGGGTAGAGGCGGCCGCCGTCTTCTCTGTCTCGCTGAGCTTCCCCATCGTCTTGCGTAGGGTGTCGATTACGTCCTTTAGGGAGCGCATATTCCCTTGGCTGTCGGTGAGGGATATTCCGTACTTATCCATCACCGCGGCCATTTGGTCGGTGGGGGCGCTCAAATTGGCGAGGGCGGTCTTTAGGCTGGTGCCGGCCATGCTGCCCTTCACGCTGGCGTTTGCCATGAGGCCGAGGGCGATGGATACGTCCTCGACGCTGTACTTCATCGCCCCGGCGATGGGGGCCACATACTTGAAGCTCTCGCCCAGCATGGAGACGTTGGTGTTGGCGCTGCTGCTGGCCTTGGCGAGTACGTCGGCAAAGTGGCCGCTGTCCTTGGCGGTTAGGCCGAAGGCGGTAAGGGCGTCCGTTACGATGTCCGAGGTCGTCGCCAGATCGAGGCCGTCGGCTGCGGAAAGGGCCATGATTCCGTCTATGCCTTCGAGCATCTGCTCCGATTTCCAGCCGGCCATCGCCATGTAGGTGAAGGCGTCGCCGGCCTCGGAGGCGGTGAATTTGGTGGTGGCTCCCATCTCCTTGGCCTTGGCGTTTAGGAGCTCCATTTGGTCTGCGGTGGCTCCGCTTACTGCCTGCACCTTGCTCATGGTCGCCTCGAAGGTGGAGTAGGTGTCGATGGTGTCCTTTAGGCCGACGGATATGCCGAGGACGGCTCCCATCTGGAGTAGCGGGTTTTTCAGGATATTGATTATCCCTCGTAGCGGCGCGGTGGCCTTGTCCACGACGCCCATGGTGACGCGCCAGGCCTTCCCGACCAGGCCCTTTAGGCTGGTGCCTATCCGGCCGACGACCGAGGAAACCTTGTCTATGGTCTCCAGGGCCACCTGGTATTTGGTGCGGTTCATCTTGTCGAGGCGCTCTTGGGTCTGCTGGATGGATCTGTCGAAGGAGTTGATCTTCTTCGTGGCGGTGCTGGCGCCGGGCTCGGTTTGGTCTTCCACGCGCACGGGGATTTCAATGCGGTAAACTTCAGACGCCATTACTCTCCCCCTTTCCGTTGGTTTCCGCTGCTATCTGAACGCGCATAGAGGCCCGCATGAACGGGCCGGTGCCTGGGCTCTCCATGGCTTTGTCCAGGGAGCGGAAGCCGGCGGCCGCGGCCCACGCCTCAAATCCCACACGTTGCAGGATGTGGTGCAGTAGGGTTGCTCTCCCGCCGGCCTCGATTAGTTTTTTGCCAGGTCTTCCTCGGTGGTGCTGTACCCGCTGATCTTGTCGATCAGGTCCAGAACGGCGTCCTTCTCGCCGGCCTTCAGCACCTTGCCGATAAGGTCCGCGCCGGTGAGAACGTCCAGCTTGCGCCAGGCGTCCCGGTTGTTCCACAGGCGCTCCCGGTCCTCCGCCACGGTGGCCTCGTAGATCAGGGCGTTGCGGTATGCGATGGTGTCGGTCTTCTCGGGGAAGCGGATGCCGAGCTGCTTGTTGCGGACGTACTTGGTGTAGCGCTCCTTGCACTTGTTGTACTCGTCCTCGGACAGCGGCCGGATGTGGAAGCGGAACAGGACCCGGCCTCCGCGGGCGATCTCCACTTCCTTGATCTCGTCCTCGTCCTGGCGGAACTCGGCGGCGGCCAGCAGGCCGCCCAGAATGTCGTCCTCGTAGGTGCGGAGGGCCTGCTTCCCCTCCTCGGATTCCAGGGCTGCGCGGGTCTCGTCGTTCTCGGTAAAGGGCATGATAAATTCCTCCTGTGTTGTAGTGTGAAGGGCCGCCGGTGCTCCGGCGGCCCTTGTTCAATGTTTCCCGTGAAACATTTTTCTCTGCTTCTGCGGGCTCCTTCCTGCTGGGAAGGTCGAAGGTTAAAAAAAGGGGGGTTAGGCGCCGAGGAGGGACTGAAGCTCCGGCGGCTCGTTGACGAAGGTGCTCCAGGCACGCTTCAGGGTGTCGCCGACGGAGAGGTTCTGCAGGTCCACGGTGCCGCTGGGGACGCACTGGCGGTAGTTGATGCGCTCCCAGGTGCCGTCCCGGCCGCGGACGACCCCCTGGAAGTTCCAGGCGGGCATTTCCCCGCTGGCCATGCCCGCGAAGAACTCGGACAGGAAGCGGGTGTCCTCGATTACGGTCTCGGTGAAGTTCAGGGTGACGCCGTAGCTGGTGAGCACTTCGTGCTCCTGCGCGTCGCCCAGGGGCTGGTATTTGGCGTTGTTGACGCTGACCTGGACCTGGTAGGTCTCCATGGTCGCCAGAAGGGTGCCGTCGTCCGCGAGAAGGGCGCCGTCCTTGCCGGACAGGACCTTCCGAACATCCAGCGGGCCGCGGCTGTTGAGCATAGAATTCGCTGCCATAGACTATCCTCCTTCTTACTCGGTAGCGGGCGCGAAGCGGTAGCGGTAGAGGAGGTAGATTTTCTCGATGCTGTCGATGTCGTCCACCTCGATGATGAACCAGGCGCTGTCGCCCTCCGGGGTGTTTCCGGGGTCCTCGTACATCTGGCCGCCGTCCAGGAGCTTCTTCTCCCGGAACATGGTCTTGATTACGTTGTTGCCGCCGGCGATGATGGTTGCGCGGCCGTCCTCGTCGTTGTTGACGTTGCCGACCGTGTTCTCGATGGTGTCGTCGATGCGCTGCATGAGCTCGAAGCGGGTCTTCACGCGGCGAATCTTCTTCCAGCCGTCGTCCTGCTCCCCGTTGGGGGTGATGAGGGTGTTGATGCCCTGCTCGATCTGGACCTGGCCGGCCTTGTTCATGGACAGGACCAGGCAGCCGCTCTTGAGGGCGTTGGTGATCTCGGTCCCGGTGAGGGGCTTGTCGAGATCGACCATGCCGGTCACTACCTTGTGGGTGAGGCTCTGGTTAGAGGCGATGGACGCGGCCATGCCTCCGACGCGGGCGGCGATCTGGTAGCCCTTGTAGGTGACGCCGGCGGCGTTGGTGGCGCTGTTCAGGACGTAGATGATCTTGGGGTCGTTGTAGCTCTTGGCCGTGGTGAAGCGCTCCTCCAGCTCGCTGTCCAGCTTCGCGGGGATGCAGGCCATGGGGTAGGCGCCCGCGTCGTAGATGCGGTCCAGGAAGGCGTCCAGCAGAAGGTGGGTCGCCACGTCGTCGGTGTCGATGCACAGGACGTTCCAGGTGAAGGGCTCCAGGGCCTCGAAGGCCGCGCTGTACTCGGTGGCGCTGACGGTGGGGTTGGTGCCCGCGGTGAACGCCTCCTGCGTGATGTCCTTCAGGGCGCCGGTGGCTTCGTGCTCCGGGGTGAAGATGAAGTCTTTGGTGGCTGCTGCCACGGCCGCCTCCAGGGCGGCGACCTCGTTCTCCCCGGCCTCGTAGCTGACCCGCAGGAACTCGGTGGTGCCCTCGTAGATGATGAGCTCCCGGCCGCCGACCAGGCTGTCCCGGATGGTGGCGGTGAAGGCCCGGTCGCCGACGTAGGCGCCCTCCAGGGTGCCGGCGTTTCCTTCCGCGGACAGCTCCAGGGTGAGCTTGCTGGCGGTGCCGCCGGTGCCCGCCCGGACGAAGAAGCCGCTGGTGATGCCGCCGGTGAACATTTCGGTGATAAGGTCCTCGGTCTTGCCGCGGCCGAAGATGGTGTTGACCTTGGTCTCGGGCGCGAATTCGATGGCCTTATTGAGCGGGCCCCAGTTGGCCTGAATGACGCCGGCGCCGATGCCGTTCACGGCTCCGGCAACGACCAGGCCGCCGGCGTTCTCGTAGCGGTGGTAGACGCCGGGGCGGGTCTTCTTCTCGCCGATGGTATAGGTGCCTGCCATGGTTTATTTGCCCTCCTTCTTCGTGGTATTGGACGGGATGGGCCGGGTGGCGAAGGCGGTAACAATCGCCTGGGCCTCGGCCTTGGTGTACTGCCCGCGCCCGTCCATGCGCAGGGCGGCCGCGACAATATCGCGGTGGGTCTTGGGGAAGACGGAGGCGGCGGCCGCGACGAGCTCCGCGGTGGTGTACTTCGCGGGGGCTGCCTCTTTGGCCTTCACGGGCGCCACAGGGGCGCTCTCCGCCGTCTCGGCCGGGGCGGCGGATACATTCTTGTTTGCCATAGAAACCTCCTCATATCGGCTTGTGTGCCGTGATTAGTGTGTGGGCGTATTTCGGCCGGCGTAGCAGGCCGAAGCGGATAGATAGACGGAGCTGGCCGGTGGTGAGCGGGTCGGCGGTGCTGTCTGCCTTTAGCCGGGTGATAAACATGGGCGAGGTGTCCAGCATGAGGACCTCCCCGCGGTAGGCCAGGGCGTCTGTTAGGGCTTTTAGCCAGGTGAGGCGTGCCTCCGCCGGGGCGAAAATGTGGCCGGCGATGGTGCCGGTCATCCATGCCACGGTGTTGGTTTCCCTCTCGGTTTGAAGGGCGGCGAGGCGGAAGTAGAAGAACGGGCGTCCCGCCGTCGGGGCCTCGAATCTGCGGAGGGGGTCCCTGCCAATGACAAGGGCCTCCTGCGCCCAGGCGTGCGTGAACTCGTTGATTGCCAGGATGGGGTCGGGGTCGGTGGTCTCCTGGTTTGGGAAGGCGAAAAGGTCGAAGGTGACGGTGATCCCGATAACGAGCGTGTTGGGGTTCGCCTGGTTCCGCTGCTCGAAGGCGTCGGAGCGCACCCAGGCGGCGCTGAAGGGCGGGCCCTCGTCCGGCTGGATGAAGATGCCCTGGAGGGCTCCGCGCACGCCGGGCTCGATGGCCTCGGGCGGGTCCAGGGTCTCGGTGCTCCAGATGTTGATGGTGAGGACGCCGGTGGAGTGCCGCTCCGGGTTGGCCTGCATATCCACAACGAAGTCGAGGCGGGGGTATTGGGGCTTTCCGTTCCAGCCCTCCGCGGTGTCCTCCGGGGCCGCCTGGTAGAAGACGGCCGGGGCCTCCTCGTACTTGGTGAGGAGGTCGGCGGGGCCTCCTTCCGCGGCCAGTCGGGAGTAGATCAGGTCCTCCAGGGTCATTACTCGTCTTCCCCTTCCTTCTCGGTGGTCTCCAGGTCGGTGGACCAGCGGATGGTCCAGAGACCGTCGGCGACCTCCTTGGCGGCGATGGGGTAGTAGTTGGACACGTTGCCGAGGCCGGGCAGGTAGAGGACCACAATGCGCTCCGGGCTTACCTGGGCGACGACGCCGTTCCGCGGCTCGGTCCAGGTGTGGTAGCAGGCGCGGATTAGGTCGCCCCGGTGGATGGCCTTGGTGTCGAAGGCTTTGATGCTGCTGTCGGTTATGAGGGCCACGGGGTCCCCTCCTTTCAGGTGATGTAGGGCTCGGAGAAGATGGCCTTGATTTTGGGCTCCGCGAGGGCCACGATGGCGTCCTTATATGGCCGGGGCGCGATGTGGCTGCTCCCGTCCTCCAGGATGGGGGCATACTTCACGTCGGTCCAGATCGCCGGGAGGATGATGGTGTCGCTCCCGTCCTTCTCGGATTGCGCCCTGGGCTTCCAGCTCCGGCGCAGGGTGCCGGAACGGACCGCCGGCGGCTCTCCGGGGGCGGAGGCCGTGTAGGTGGCCCGCTTGGTGTGGGGCTTGCGGTAGACGCGGCCGCTGCGCTGGCCGCGGAGCACGTTCAGGGCGGCGTTTCGGAGCTCGTTGGCTGCCCTGTAACCCCGGCTTTTGGCCGAGGTCGTGACGGTCGTCAATACCTTCTTTACGGTCCCGTCGAGGTCAATCAGGTTTATCTCCATAGACGTCGCTCCTTTCCTGGGCATAGTAGATTGTCCAGAGGCTCAATTCCCCGATGTTGTCCACGCCCTGGACGTAAAAAATGCGCCCGTTGTGGACGAGGCGGTCTTTGGCCTTGGCCCGCGGGGGGCCCGACTGCGTGATGGTGTGGGTGATGGGGTGGTCCAGGTGGTGGAAGCGCTCGATCTCCTCCGGCTTGGCCTCCGCCAGTACGGCGAGGAAGTGGGCCGGGTCGTCCTGCCGGTAGTCGCTCTTGATGCGGCCGCGGCTGCTGACGGCCGTGTCCTTGGTCTCCACCCAGAAGTCCTTGAACAGATTTCCGGGCCTAAGGTAGAACATGGCGCTTCCCCCTCCTGGTGCCTCCGGCGTCGTGGTTATCGTGCATGCCCTCGTAGAAGTAGTGTTTCGGGCTGAGTGCCTTCGGGTGGCCGGTGGGGACGGCCATCATGTCGTCCTCCGCCTTCAGCTCGTCATACATCTTCTTCCAGCCCTCTGCCCGCTGGCGCAGGGAGAGGGATAGGGGGCCGACCTTGGTGTCTACTTCGTACATGAAGCGGAACAGGATGCTCGAAAGGAGGGCCAGTTTGGCCTTCCTCCAGTTGCCGGGGTGCATATCGAGGGCGGCCTGGTATTCCTCGTCGGTGAGGGCCGTGGTCATGGGGCCGCCCTCCACCATCGTGTCGCCGAGCTCGAAGCGCATACGGTCCTTGGCGCTCTCGGTGATCTTGCTGGGGTCGTAGGTGAAGGATTTCACGTTAGGTCCCTCCCTGGTTTCCTCCCTGCTGCTCGGCTTCCTCCCGCTCCTTCTCCAGCTTGGCGGCCCTGGCCTCGGCCGCGTCCTTCACGGTCTTGCGGGCGTCCAGGGCGTGGAGGAGAATAAGGGCGGTGTCGTCGGTCATGGTCTTGATGGCGGTGACAACTTCGTCCGCGTTGAGCTGGAGGTTGCTGGTGACCGCCAGAAGGGTCTCATACGGCGTCACAACCTCGTACACGGCGCCGTCCCGCGTCAGGGGGATTACGATAGGGGCCGGGGCGTCGGGCCTCTCCTGGGCGCCCACAGGCGGAAGCGCGGGGGCCTCCGCCTGCGGGGCGATGAATCCTTGCTTGGTGAGGGCCCGGACCCGGCTGGGGAGCACGGCGTCGGCGGGGATATTCTGGCCCGGCGTGTACTTGGTGGCGCCGAGCGTGACCGCCTTGGTGCAGATGTAGCCGGTCATGGTCTGCCCCTCCCTTACACGCAGTCCTTGAAGAAGATAGCCAGGTCGTCGGCGGTCTTCCGCATATCGGTGGCCATGAGGCCCTCGACAAACTCGGTGTGGGTGCCGTTCTCGCCCTCGAACTGGTCGAAGGCGGTATAGGCGCCGTTGCCCAGCATATCCCAGGTGAAGATGTAGCCGGCGGAGGGCTCGTCGATCTGGGGGGTGGGGGTGGCGTAGCACAGGAGGGCGCCCTTGGTGTCGCAGATGAACTGCATATCGTCCTTCTGGCCGATGCCCGCGGCGTTGTAGGTGCTCTCCAGGACCTTGACCTGCTCAACGCCGAAGAGCTGCGCCAGGACGGCGGGGGTGACGTTGGCGGGGTTGGCGGTGGTGCCGGTGTACTTGACCCGCTCCAGGATGTCGGGGTGCTCCTTCAGGGCCAGGTAGGCGTCGTAGCCCAGGGCCAGGCGGTTGGGCTTCCGGCGGCCGCTCTGCTTGATGTCCCGGATGCGCTCGTCGAAGAAGTGGACGGGGTCGAAGTTGGCGTCACCGAACTTGAGGAACTGATTGCCGGAGGGGCTCTCGTCCTTGCCTTCCCACTCCTGGCCCCAGACGCCGGCCTTGAAGAAGCTGGAAGCGAAGATCACGTCCTGATGGAGAAGCATCTGCTCGGTGGCAAAGCGGACCTTGGCCCGCCGGGGGTCGGCCACGCCGGGGGCGCGGCTGCGGGAATAGTCCAGGGTGGCGATCTGGTCGATGCCGACCAGAACCTGGTCCACATGGCACTTGTAGGTGTCGTCGGTCTGGCCCATCACCGCGGGCTGCACCTTGCCGTAGGCGGGCTTGCGGCGCACGTTATCGCGGGCCAGGTCGCCCTTGCTGAACTTGTAGTAGTAGCTGCTGGACAGGGGGACGGGGCAGATGGGGAAGATGCTGGGGGCCACGAAGTCGGCCGGGTTGGCGAAGTACGCCATGGACATGTTGGTGAGGTAGTTGTTCGGCTTCCAGCCCTTGGCGATCTGGGCCTGGATGCCGGCGGTGGTGCTGCGGTCGAAGTTCATTTATTGTTCCTCCTCTCTCGGATTAGCCGGCGGCGGCCTGGTAGTCGGTGCCGGCCTGGGCCTGGGTGATGTTGCCGTTGCCGTCGCCCTTCAGGATGCCGTCAACGGTGACTTTGCCGGTGTAGTCCTCGCCGGCGGTGGCGGCGGAGATTTCGCCCTCGCCGTTACCCTTCAGGATGCCGGTGGCGGTGATCTTCTTCTGGTACTGGCTCATATCGGGGCCAGCGCCACCGCTGCCGTTCTTGCCGGCCTTGATGATCTGGACGGGGATAACCTGGTCGGCCGCGGTGGCCTCCTCCAGAGCGACGGCCAGGATGAAGGCGCCGTCGCCGGCCTTCTTCAGCTTGCCGCCCTCGTCCGCGGCCAGAAGGTCGCCGGGCTTGATGGCCTCGCCGACCATAGCCAGGCCGATGTCCTTGATCTGGATGGTGACGTCCTCCCCGGCGGGGACGGTCTCGGTCTCGGGGATCATGATGCCGATGGGGGTGTCCTCCGCCTTGGCGACGGTGACGCCGCCGTCGGCGAGGGTGGCCGCCAGGTAGGCGCCGTTTTCGATGGCTTCCTTGGCTTTGGCGGTGATGGTGGGGCTGTCGTTGATGCCGGTGCCGTGATAGGTCATGTCTGCTCCTCCTTCCTTACCGGTCCGCCTCGTACTGATGCACGAGGTCGGGGTGCTGTTCGCACGCCTTGTCTACGGCCTCCGCCCAGGTCATGGTGGGGGCGGCCTTCTGGATGGTCTCGGCGTGCTTCTCGATCTGGGCCCAGGCGTCGTTGCCGGCGCTGGTGCCGCCGTTGCCGCGCTTGCCGACCTCGGTGAAGATGCCGGACTTCTCCACGGCTTCCACGCTGGCGTCCATGATGGCGATCATCTGCTCGTAGGCGTCGCCGCCGGCGGCCTTCAGGGACTTCAGGGTGGGGACGAGCTCCTCGGGCTTCTTCCCGATGATCTCGTACTTCTTGGCGACGGCCAGGAGCTCCCGCTCCTCGGCGGCGTCCGCCTGCTTCCGCAGGCGCTCCAGCTCGGCCTTGACGGCGGGGTGGAGGCCCTTGTAGATGTCCTCGTCGGCGGCGGGCTCCTGCGCGGCAGGGGCGGCCGCGGGCGCGGGCGCGGGGGTGGTGGCCGTGGCGGCGGGGGCTGCCTTGGCGGTGGCGGTGGGCTCCTGCGCGGGGGGAGCCGCGGGGTCGTCGGGGACGCCGGCCTTCTTCTCGATAGCGTCGAGGGTCGCCAGCTCCTCGGGGGTGAGCTTGCTCTTGTCGATCTTCATGTCGGGGATTTCTCCTTTCTGTTCTGCCCCGTCTGCGGGGGCGGTTTTGGGTTCCGGCGCTGCGGCCGGTGCGGGGGTCTGCTCGGGGTTATTGGTGGGGGTCTCTGCCTTGGCGATCATGTCGGCGAGGCGGTCCCTGGTGCGCTTGGCGAAGTCCAGGCGCTCCGGGGCGATGGCGGACTGGCTCTTGGCAATCTTGGCGGGCTGGCCGTCCACCCACTTGGGGATGGCGGCCTTTACGGCGGTGACGAACTCGTCCACGCTGGTTTCCATCTGCTGCGCCTTGTCGGCTGCCTCGTCGTCCCAAAAGATAGAACAGAGGCTATCCTGGAGCATCCAGCAGTAGTCCCAGATTTCGTCGGCGGCCTTCCGCTTCTGGCGCTGCGCCATCTTCTCGTCGAAGGTGGTGGCCTCCTTCTCCACGGTTTCCAGGGCCTCCTCCAGCTCCTCGTCGCTGGTGCCGGCGGCCTTGAAAATGCGGGTCAGAAACCGCTTCAGGATGCCGTCTGCGCGGCCTGCGGTCGGTTCCTGGGCCGTGGTGGGCTCCTGCCCTCCCTGCCCGTCCTGGCGCTTGAACAGCACCACATCCGCCCGCTTATTGTCGCCGGCGTCCACGAAGTCCACCTTCGAGACCTCTAAGTTGGTAAGTTTCGTTGGCACGCTTATCCTCCTTTCCTGCGGTTTTTTATAAACAGAAAAGCAGCGGGCGCCCGCTGCTCCTCGGTTTATCGTGGTTTATGGTGCGGGGATTTCCTCTCGGACGGCGGTCCCCTCGATGCTGAACATGGGATAGGTGCCGTCCTTTACCTTGGCCCACACGTCCTCGTCGGTGACTTTTAAGCCAATCCACCAGCCGACGGGCAGGGTGCCGATGGGGATGCCGAGGGCCTGCTGCTTCTCCTCGGTGAAGACCATGCTTTCGACCAGGACAGCGCAGCCTCCGCGCTCGTGCATCTCCCCGCCCTCGCGGTAGAGCTCCACGAATTGATAGGCTGCGTGCTCCAACTCCTCCGGGGCGAGTTGGTCGCCGGAGTGGTCTTCCATCTGGTTCCGCGCCTCGTCCTGGGAAACGTAGGCCCAGCCGAAGGCCAGGTGTTGGTCCTCGTCCGCCTTCCTGATGGCAAAGCGGCCGGAAATGGTGCCGGCGGTCTTTTTCACGCCGGCGGCTGGCCGGCCGGCCAGGTCGCTGAATGTGAACATCTGCATCACTCCTTCCGGGTATGTTTGAAGGGCGGCCCTTCCGGGTCGCCCTTCTCTGCTGGTTATTCGATTAGGGGATGTCGAAGGCCCGCCGATACCATTCGTGCAGGTCTGCGGTGGTGCGTATCTTGGCCGCGATGGTCTCGCCGCCGGTGACGTGCTTATATACCCAGCGGCGGAAGTCCTCGATGGTGAGGACCTGGAAGGTCCAGGCGCCGGGCTCGTAGCCGTCGGAGCGGAAGGTGAAGCCCTCCGGGGTCTCTTTGATGATCTCCCCGGTTATCATGTGCCCGTGCCCGGTCTCGTCGAACCAGAGTTGATTGCGGCCGTCTGGCGTCTGGTGGATTTGGCAGTCCATAGCCAGGCCGGAGAATTTGGGCTCCCCGGTCGTGCGGTAGATGTAGACCTTGCGGCGGTCGATCATATATCGTTCCTCACTTTCACAAAGTCCTCGATGGCCTGCCCGTTTATCTCGGTGATGCCCTCGGCCTTTAGCTTGTCGAGTAGCTCCTGGCGGTAGTAGTCGTCGGGGCAGGCGATCCCGATAAACTGCTCCTTGGGTATGCCGTGGCGGAACATGACCTCGTTGTCCGAGTGGTAGTCGTCCGCCATGCTGCGGATGAAGTCGAGGGGGGTCTGCCGGGTGGCGAGGGCCGAGGCGGTGCTCCGGCCGAAGCTGTCGCTGTCGTAGGCATACCAGTCTGTGCGCTCCATGACGGCCGGGTCTACCATGACGCGGTAGCCGCTGCCCTTGTAGCACTGGCCGAAGCGGCCCGGCGATTTCCCGTCCTTGGTGACGACGCCGATGCGGGTGAATACGCTGTCGCTTCCTCCGCTCCTCATGTCTGCCTGGGGGCTGGCGCCGAAGAACTCCATGCCGGCGTGGCAGCGGGTGTTGGTGGACATGAGGCCGGGGCCCTTGATGATGCTCACAACGCCGTCGCTGCTGGGGACGCCGGACCAGATGTAGCGGAGGCCGGCCTTCTCGTAGTCCTTGGCGACGCCCTCCTCGACGAGCGTCTGGTAGCCGTCAAAGACCTTCTTCATGGTGGTGCGCTTTATCCGCTTGGCGGTGACGCCGGCGGCGTCCAGCAGGCGGTCCAGCTCGTCGGATAGGTCCTGCCCGGTGAGGCCCCGTATCTTCCCAATCTCTCCGGGGGCGTTCTGCCAGAGCAGGCGGGTCTTCTTGTAGATGGCCTCGGCCTGCGCGGTGGGGGTGCCGGTCAGGTCTACCATGCCGGCCCGCTCCAGGAGGTTCTTGGCCGCCTTGGCGTCTGCTGCTCCGCTCCCGGTGGCGGGTACGCGGAGGCGGAAGAAGCCGGTCCAGCCATTATACTCCTTTGCGCCGTGGGTGTAAACCTCCAGGGTGCTCCCGGAATCCTCCAGGACTACTTTCTGCAGGTCCACGCCCCGCATGACGACGGGGCGGGTGGATAGGAAGGCGGCGGTGTCGTCGGCCATTTCAAAGGCCATGGAGCCGTCGGTGCCGTTGGCCCGGACGAGGTGTAGGGCGTCGCCCCAGGCGCCGTCGGTCAGCTTGCCGGTGAGCTCGTAGACCTCGGCGCCGTCCACGTTCATGCGGCGGGCGGTCATGTTCAGGCCCTCCAGCCGGTCGTGGTCGCTGTAAACCGGGACGCCTATGCGCTGGCCGGCGGGGATGGTCGAGAAGTCGTCGAACAGCTTTCCCGCCTTGAGGGCGCCCTTGGGCGCGGCCGGTGTCCGCGGTGGCGCGGTGGCGAGGCGCTGGGGCCGGGTGGCTTCCAGGTTGAGGAGCTTGGCCTTGGTCTTGGCGCTGATCTCCACGGCCTTTACCGGGTCGGATATGGCCTCTACGAGCTGGGGCTTGGTGAACTTGTTGTAGTACGGGATGCCCTTCTGCTTGGCGAGCTGCTTCAGCTCCGAGACGTTCATTTTTTTGAGAACGTCCGGGGTGTGGGTGACGGCCGCGAGGGGCTGCGCGGCCTTCTGCGCGGCCTCGTCGGCCCAGATGAACACCTGCTTTTTGCCGGTCCGCTCGGTGAGGAGGTCGGAGTAGAAGGCCCGGTAGGTCTCACGGAGCGTGCTCTTGCGCTCCACGATGGCGTCCAGCAGGGCCTCCGCCTGGGGCCCTTTGCCGTGTAGGGCCTCCGCGTAGTCCCTGAATATCTCCCGATATTCGCTGTCTGGTATGGCCTCCACGCGCTTGATGTATGCCAGGGTGTCCTGAAGGTCCAGGTCGATCTCCCCCTTGGCGAAGCGGCGATACATGGTGTTGTAGATGGGCTCGGTCTCGCCATAGCCCTTGTTTGGGTGGTAGGCATAGGACATGGCCTTGCTGGCGTCCTGGCCGATGTACTTGAACGCCTGCTCCTTGTCGATGCCTACGATCCGGCCCTGGCTGTCGATGATGAAGTTCCCGCCGTGGCTGTCGAAGTTGCCCAGGAGCCAGTCGGTGACGTGCTCCCGCTGGAACTGCGCGGCGGCGCCTGGCGGCAGGGGGTCGGTGCTATATTGCCAGGCTTTGAAGCTGGGGCCGCTGCCGGCGGTGGTGATCCGCTTTTGGAAGGCTCCAAACTGGCCGCCTATGTCGCCGACGCCAACGGGGACCGCGGTGTCGGGGTCGATGATGGACTGGACCTTGTAGCCGGCCTCCTGGACGTAGGCTCTGAACGCCTCCGGGGTGCCGCCCTTGCTCTGGGCGGGCTTGAATAGCCAGTCTTGGCCGGCGCCGTCCTTGTAGGCGTACATTTCCCCGGTCCCGCCCAGGTTAGCGTGGCCCTGGTAGGTCATGCCGTCGGGGATGGCGAGGCCCTGGGGGATTGCCGGGGTCTCGGGCTCGGGGATGTCCGGGGCGGGCTGCTGGCCGCTCCAGGTCTGGGGCGGCTCCGGCGTGGCCTGGGGTATCTGCGGGGGCTCGATCTCCTGGTATTCCACGGCGCAGCGGCAGCGCGGGTGCGCGGGCGGGGTCTCTTTCTGGCCGCCGTATAGGGGCTTGCCCTTGAAGTCAAATTCCCCGTCCATGTCGATTGCCACGCCGTCCAGGGCGCTGCAAATGGGACAAACGCCGTCGTCTGCGGCGGTGCTCCATACGCGCTTGGATTTACCGAGATAGCCCTGCTGGATGGCCTGCTTCACGGCGTCGTCCTGGCCCTTGTTGTAGGCGAAGGCCAGCTCTGTGGTGGCGATGGTGTAGGCCCTGGCCCGGTGCTGCCGGGCGGCGTACTTCTGGGCCGCCTCCTGCGCCCTCTTGGTGGCTGTGGCCTCCTTCATGGTGGGGTTGTTGTCCAGGAGGGAGCTCTTGACCCGCTCGTAGTATTTCAGGTTGGCGAGGGCCTGGGGGGCGGTGAGGCCGATGGTGGGGCGGATGGCGCGGGATAGCTCGTCAACGGTCCAGGCGCCGGTGGTGGCGTGCTCTACCATGGCGGCGATGGCGTCCCGCTGCTCGTCGCTTACCTTCGTGACCCATTCGGCCCCGTGGGTGACGGTCCAGTTGTGGATGCCCTCGGTCATGGGGTCGAAGAAAAAGTCCGGGTGCTCGGCCATGAGCTTGGCGGCGCCCTCCTCCATGGCTTGGGTCCAGATTGGTTTCAGCTTATCGTTGACGAAGTTGGCATAGTCCTCCTGCCAGGCGGCCAGGGTCTTCTCGTCGAGGCGGCCGGCGGCTATAGCCTCCCGGAGCTCCTTGTAGGTGACGGCCTGCTGTTGGTCGTCCCATAGGCGGGTGAGCCAGTAGACGGGCTCGGGCTCAGCGGCGTTGAGGTAAGCGTTCAGGCGGTCGATGGCCTCCTGGGCGGCCTTGCTTTTCTTCTTGGCGATGTAGCGGGGCCGAATCTTCTTGAAGGTCATACTTCCCTCCCCAGGCGCTTCTTGGCGGCCGCCACGGCCGCCTCGTCGTCGTCGGGCAGTTCTTCCTTGCCGCTGCCCTCGCTGCCTGCTGCGGGCTTCCCTTGGCCCTGCTGGGGCTTGTTCTGCTGCTCCTCCTGCTGGCGCTGAAGGTTCCGCTCGTTTAGCTGCGTGCCGTAGTCGCCGATGCGCTCGGGCAGGCCGGCGGCCTCCCGCACGAAGTCCTCCACGCCCTCGTCGGGGATTAGGATGCCGGAGCCGGTGACGCTCTGAAGGAAGTTGCCGAGCTTCTCCAGGTCCGGGCCCTCCACGTCGCCGTGGGTCAGGCGCGGGTAGTCGGTGATGCCGGCGAAGTGGTCGCCGTTCAGGTCGATAAGCTGGGGGATTGCCTGGTTGTTGAAGACTTCGCAGATGATGTCCAGGTAGGCGCCGATGGCCATGCTGAACAGCTCGGTCTTATCGCTGGAAAGGGCCCAGCTCCCGGCGTTCTGGTGGCCCAGGAGAACGAAGTCGGCCAGGACGGTCATGGCGATGCGGGTGTCGTAGCGCTCGATGATGGCGTTGGTGTCGAACTGGCGGCGGCCGCCGGTGGATAGGAGCGAGAGGGTCCAACCGAAGGGGACGACCAGGCCCTCCATGCTGTCCCTGCGGACGTTCTGAACGATGCGCTCCGCGGCGGTGCGTATGCTTACCATGTCCGGGTCGTCGTCGTCCCAGATGTTCAGGCCCTCCGGCGCGGTCAGGGTGGGGAAGCCGGCCAGGTCACGCTCGATGCCGATTCCCTCGATCTCCTGAATCCGGCGCTTGAAATACCAGGCGCGGTATGCGTTGCGGAGGATGCTGCGGCCCTCCGGGTTTCCCTTCCTGCTCTTGGTGCGGAAAAGAAGCAGCTTCTCGGCCGGTATCTCAATAAGGCCGAAGTCCGGGGGCGGCATCTGGACCAGGCTCACAAGGTTGTCCAGGTCGTCGTAGCGCCACTCGTAGAGGGTTTCCTGGGCCCGAATGGGGAGCTTCTGCCAGCCGATCATGCCGTCGTCGTACTTGCTGCGGAGGCGGCGGTCCGGGTTCGGCCCGCAGCGGCGCTTGTAGACGATCTCATGGGCGCTCCAGCCGAAGGTCAGGAAGGATAGGATTTCGCTGATGGTGTCGGTCCAGGTGTCCTGCATATCGTCCATGCAGCCGTGTACGAACTCGGCGGCCTCCTTGTCCTTGGCGCTGTCGCCGCCGGGCTGAACGTCCCAGGAGGCCTGGCGGATCAGGAGCTCGATGGCGAATAGGATGGCGCCCACAACGTCGTCGTTCTCGCTCATTTCCCGGTAGACCTCGATGCCCTTCCGGCCCTGGAGCTCCTTCAGGAACTCCTCGTAGAAGAAGCCGCCGTATCTCTTTTGACCGAGGCGGCCGAGCTCCTTTAGGCTTGTTGCCATGCGTAGGTTTCCTCCTTTCTTGCGGATTTTGTATAACAAAAGCGCCGGGGTGTCCCGGCGCTCCTGTTGGCGCTATTTTCGCAGAATTTCCTCCGGGGTGCGGCCCACGGCGATCCTGCCCATGATGGTCTGGTATGGGATGCCGGTTATCCGGGCCCACTCGGCGGCGCTGTGCGTTTCCCCGTCCAGGGTGATGAAGTGCTTGTTCCTCCGGCCCTGCCCTCGGTTGGTCTTTTCGGCCCAGTAGCAGTTGCCGGGCGTGTAGCCCCGCTCCTTGTGGTAGCGGAGGAGGAGCTTGGCGTCTGCGTAGCCGTTGGCAAGCGCCCAGCGCTCGAAAGCTCCGGGGCTGGCCCGCCACTCTGGGGCGGCTGCGGGGTTGCCCTGGATGAACCGCTTCCACAGGATGCGGAGCCGGCCGGTCATGCCGTGGTCCCCTCCTTGGTCTGCTTATAGAGGGCCGCGGCTTCCTCCAGGGTCCGGGCGACGATCAGGACGGCCTTCCGGCCTCCCTTCTCGATGGTGGCGGTGCGGGGCGTTTCCTGCGGGTCGATGATGATGTAGTAGGTGTCTTTCATGGCGTTTTCCTCCTTGCCGTATTGACAGGAGGCCCGCCCGCTGATATTATTTACTTGTCGGGCGGTTCTGCCTCCTGGCATCTTGAGCGGTCGCTTTTCCTTGGTCGGGGGGCGGCCGCTCTCCTTGTCTGTTTCCCCTGCGCCCCTGTCCCTCCTTTCTGGCGCCTGGGGATATTATATCGCATTTTTCGCGCCTCTCCGGGGGCGCTTTTTTATTGCTCGGTGTAGGCGCCGGCGTCCGGGTCGAACAGGAAGTAGCGGACGGAGCCGCCGTCGGGGGCGGTTACTGCTCCGCCCTCCTCTTGGTCGATGGCCCCGTACTCCACCCAGGTCCCGGCGGTCCCGCTGGCGATGTATAGGCCGGTGCCGTCCTCGAAGAAGACGTTGAACCAGTTATAGTCCTCCGCGTCCAGGCCGGTCATGTAGCGCTGGAACTGCTCTGGGGTGGCCGCCTTGGTGGTCTCCTTGGTGGTCTGGATGAAGGCCCAGGTCCCGATGCGCTCGGTCTGCGTGCCGTTCATCACGGGGCGGGTCTGGACCTCTACGGTGAGCAGCGGGTTCTCTGTGGCCTGTGACGGCTCCACGGGGGGCGGGGTGTGCTCGGTGGTGTCCTTGCCCTTGTCGCTGTCCTCGGGCTCGTCCTGGGGTGCCACAGTGGGCGACGGGGCCTCCTGCTGCTGTGAAGCGCTGGGCGGCTCCGGGTCGTCCTGCTCCGCCGACGGGCGGAGGGAGGGGTCGTAGCTCCTGACAAACAGGAACAGGGAAACGGCGGCGATGATGAGGCCGACCAGGACGCCGACCTTGGCTCCTGTCGGCCGGTGTCTGATGGCGGCTATGATCCAGACAACGGCGGAAACGAGGGCTATGGCGACGCCTGCGGTGGTGGTGATGCTGTAAATGGTGGCTATGCGGTTCATACCTTTTCGCTCCTTTCTCGTATTGGGTACAGCGATTCCCATTTTAAGGGCAGGGCCTCCCAAATGCAAGGGGAAATCCCCACACGCTCCGCCCGCCTGCGGGCGGCTCCCGCGTAGTGGGTGTGTAGGGTTCCAGTAAAGGGTAAAGGGTAGAGGGTAAAAGGTTAACGGTAAGAGGGTGAAAGGGAAAAACTATCCCGGTGCTTTTATGGTGCCTCTCTGGTGCTGGCCCTATAAAAGCACCGTACTTGCACCGGGCTTGCATGGTGCTTGTCTGGTGCTCTCCCGGTGCTCCTTGGCTTTATCTCCGCCAGTAGCTCTCCTTGGTGAGCTCGGTTTCCCTGGGCGGGCCGGTGACGGTGGGCTTCTCCATGAGGTAGTCGATGCCCTGGACGGTGGCGTCCACCATGTCCTTGAACTTGCCGCTGGGGAAGCCGACGAGCTGCTCCACGAACTCCTGCACCCAGGGGGCGTTACGGGGAAGCATTACGTTCCCGGCCTCAAAGTAGGGGGTGGCGGCGATGGCCCGCTCCTCCTTCCCGCCCTTGGGCTCGTAGGGGATGATGCCGGGGATTTCCTTCTGGAGCAGGCTTACGATGGCGGGGCCGTTGGCCTTGTTCTCCACCACCTTCGCCCTGGCCTTGGGGTGCTTGGCGGAAATGCGGCGGAAGGCTGCGACGTTCTCGGCGAAGTCCAGCTTTTCGTTGAAAACGTCGAGAATGTATATCTTGGCTCCTGCGCGGCCCATGACGATGCAGGCGCATTTGGCGCTGTCCTCGCTCTTTACGAAGGGCAGGTCCCAGGACTGGATTATCATGTTCATGTGGGGCGGCGTGGTGTAGGTGTTCTCCTCGTTGAACCACTCCCGCTTGAATATGACGCCCTGGGCCGGCTGGGGGCGCTGCTGATAGAGGGCGCTCCAGTCGTAGGTGCCGATGGTGGCCTTGATGTCGGCCAGGGCCTTCTCGTCGTACTTCCAGGGCCAGAGGGCCTGGCCGGGCTTGCGGATGTCGTAGGGGGCCACAGGCTCCTCGCATTCGGCCGGCAGGTTGATGATGGTCCACTGTTCTCCGCCGTGTTTCATGCGGTCCAGGAGGCGGCCGGCGAGGTCGTCTTCGTGCCAGCGGGTCAGGGTGACGAGGATGCAGCCGTCCCGCTCCAGGCGGGTGTAGAGGGTGGAGGTGTACCAGTCCCACAGCTTGTCGCGCATGGTGCCGCTGTTGGCCTCCTCCCGGTTCTTGGTGGGGTCGTCGATGATGATGTACTCGCCGCCCATGCCGGTGATGCCTCCGCCGACGCCGGCGCTGCGGTAGCTTCCGCGGTGGCCTACGATCTCGAAGATGTCGGAGTTGCGGAGATAGCTCCCGTTGGCGACGCTGCGGATGTTCTTGCCATATAGGCGGCTGCCGGGGAATAGCTCTGCATATCGCGGGCTGTCCATTATCCGCTGGACGTCCCGGTTCATGCGGCTGGCAAGGTCCGCGGCGTAGCTGGTGGCGATGATGGAGGTCTCGGGGTTTATGCCGAAGATGTAGGCGGGCAGCTTGCGGCTGACGAGTTCGCTCTTGCCGTGGCGGGGCGCCGTGAAGATCATCAGGCGGCGTATCTCCTTACGGGCCCAGCGGTCGAGGTAGTCGCATATAAGCCGGTGGTGCCAGTTCATCTTGTAGTTGGCGTCGGTGTATAACGTGAACTCGGCCATGCTCCTGCGGGCCAGCTCCCGGCGGGCCTCCTGGGCGATGCGGTTCAGGTCCCTGCGGCTATACGTCCTTTCCATCGCCGTCACCGCCCGTTCCGCCGAGCTGGGCGAGGCGCCGGAGGTCGTCGTCGGATAGGCTGGAAAGGTCCAGGGTCTCCTTGGTGTGGGTCGTTACCTCACCGCCGATCTCCCGCCTCTCGGTGCTCTCCCCTCGGCTCAGATTTTCAACCTTGACGCCGATGTCTACCATGCGGACAAGGTCCGCTGCGCTGATCTCCCCGTCGGGTAGGGTCAAAAGGCGCCCGAGGGCCTTTTTCAACATCTGCGCGGCGATGGCGGCGTGGGTTTCGTGCATCTTCAGGACCTCGGCCTCGGCCTTCGTCCGTATGCGCTGGAGGATATACAGGTCGTAGGCTTCGCAGCGCTCCACCCAATGGAAGCGGGCGCTCAAAGGCTCCAGGGCCTTCCGGCTCATTTTCAGCTTCCGGGCAAGGCCGCGGATGCTGCGCTCCCTGGTGATGTCGAGGCGGGGGATGTCGTCGTCCTTCCGCTTGTCCGCCGGGGGTTGGGTGTATCGCATATCCCGGTAGGCACAGAACTTCTCGTACTGCTGGACGCTCTCTCCGGCCATACGTTCCCAGGCCTCGCCGGTGTTCTCCTGGGGGCGGTCCTTCTTTGCCATGCTGCTCTCCTCCTTTCGCGCGAAAATATACGCGGGGGATTTCTCCCCCGCGTGGTGGTGGTCTGTTTATTCCTCCGGGTAGTCGTCGCCCAGGAGCTCCCGTAGGAGCCGGCCGTTGTCCATGTCCTCCAGGTCCTCGGCGGATTCCGGGGTGCCGATGGCGTCGGCTGCGGCCTCCGGGTTCCCCTTGGCGAAAACGAGGACCTTCTGGTGCTCCTGGCCGAGCTTGCCTGCGCCGGCCTGAAGGAACGCCTGGTTGTCCTGCTCCAGCTCCTCCGGGGCGTCCTGGTTGAAGGCGGCGCTCTGGGCGGGGTCGCCGTTGCAGAAAACGAGGATGTTCTGGTGGGTCTTCCCCAGCTTCCGGCTGTTGGTGAACTGCTTGCCCGCCCGGATGGGTAGGCTGCCGAAGGCCATAATCAGGATGGCCTCGTTGTAGAGGCGGAGGCCGGCGTCCTGGAAGGCGGCGATGGTGTCGCTGATGAAGTTACGGTAGAAGCCCTTGGGGTCCCGTATGTCGCCCACGACGATGCAGGCGAAGCTGTCGGGCTTTAGCATCGCGGCGGCCTTGGCTATGATGTCCCGGTAGAGGGCCAGGAACTCGGGATAGTCCTTGTTGGATAGGTCCTCCGGCCGGTCGGAGTAGACCTCCAGGTCTGCGTAGGGTGGGCAGGTGAACAGGAGATCGTACTGGCCGGGGGCCAGCTCCTGGATGTGGGTGCTGTCGCCGTTTATCCAGCGGGGCGCGGGTACGTCGTAGCCTCCGCCGGCGCCGAGGACGCTTTCGTGGGTGATCTCCTCCCAGTTCTCCGCGTTGGCCTCTATCTGGCGGGCGCTCAGGTCCACGCCGGTGTAGTGGCGGCCGGTGAGGGCGGCTACGATGCCGCGGACGCTTCCGCCGGCGAAGGGGTCCAGGACGCTGCCGCCCTGGGGGCAGAACCAGCGGTAGGCCACCTCACAGAGAACGGGGTCAAAGATGGAGGTGCCGCCCTGTTGCATGGCCTCCGGGAATAGCTCGGTGAATTCGTCCCAGGATATTTTCTGGCCGACCTTCTTCTCGTAGGCGTTCTTGGCGTTGTAGGCCGCCGGCGGTTGGCTGCTCTTGGCGAAGGTGAGGCCGCGCTCGGTCTTGTCGTCGTCTGCCCCGCGGCCTATCTCGGAGCGGATGCCCAGGGCCTTCCATGCCTTCTTGCGCTCCGCCCAGAAGCCGCTCCGGGCGTCCATGATGGTGAAGGGGGAAATGAGAAAGCGCTGCTGGAGAGTGATACGGGCCGCCTCCTTCTCCGCTGCGTTCTCCTGCTTGGCCTTGGCCTTCTCCACCATTTCGCGTATCTGCTCCGCGGTGTAGCCTGTGATCTCCGGGTCGATGCCCTCGGTGTTGGCCTCCAGGCGGGCCAGTAGCTCGGTGATCTGCTCCTCGTCGAGAACGGCCAGCTCGGCGATGCGGTTGTCTGCTACGAGGTCCGCAAGCTCGGTGCTCTCGTTCTCGTAGTCCTGGAACTCCACGGGGGCGTACTTGGTGCCGGCCTTGATGGCCGCCTCCCGGCGGGCGTGGCCCTTTACCATGAGGCCGCTCCTGCGGCTGACGGTGATATTGTTCCGCCAGCCGGTCTTGGTGATGGTGTTGGCGAGGAGGGCGATCTGCGCCTCCGAGTGCTTGTTGGGGTTCTCCGGGTTGGGCTTCAGGGTGTCGATGTCCACGATTTCGTCGTAGGTGCAGTAGACTTTGAAGCCGTCCGGCGTGGTGGCCCTCGGCGGGGCCGGGGTGGTGGTGTTCTTTGCCATGTCCATTCCTCCACGGTAGATATTTTAGCACATTGGAAGTGCCCTGTAAGTGCCCAAAAAGTGCCCTGCTGCTTTAGTCGGTCTTTATGCCGTCGATGCCGAAGATCAGGGTAGTGAGGACGCCGATGGCGATGTTGACGTCCTTGTAGACGGTCCTGCGCTCGATGTTCTCCTCCTCGGCCACGTCGGCGGCGTTCTTCCGCTCCGGGTCGATGTAGAGGGCCCTGACGATGCGGTAGCGGCGGAGCTCGTCGGGGCGCCCGCCGTTCTCGCAGTCGATTTTGTAGTAGTCCAGCATTTTGTCTATGTGGGCGATGATGATGGCTGTCCGCTGTTGGCTCTTTTTGATGCTCTCGATGTAGAGCCCGTCGTTGTAACGGATGCCGTCCAGGTCGTCCAGGATCTCGGCGGCGCTCCTGCGCTCCTCGGTGGCGGCCCTGGCCTGCTTGCCGGTGGATATGGCCCCGTCGGCGTGTACTTTCAGCCATCGGTAGTTCTTCAGGAGGAGGCGGGTGTTATGGAGCCGTCGGTCTCTCCGCTCCTTCTTGGCCTTTTGGCTTTGGGTCTCGATGTAGTCCATGCCCGCCTTCACGCCGGCGGTGACGGCCCGGTCGATGATAGCGGTGTAGAAGTTTCCGGCGGCGCCGGCGGTGTCTGTGCTCTTCATTCGCGCTCCTCCTTGGTGGTTAGGTTCTCCGCCGGTCCCCACGCCGTTTGATGTGGGAGCGGGCCTGCGGTCTGGATTTAGAATGGGGATAAAACTGCTTCACCGCCCTGGCGGCCTTGGCTGGCCGCTTGGGCGGGTCATGGGGGCAGGGGTGGGTCTTGTGCTTCTGGCGCTCTCGCTTGGCCTCCAGGAGCGTCATAAGGGTTTCCTCGTCGGGTTCCATCTCGGCGCGGGTATGTAGGGCCTCGATGGCCTCCACAAGCTGGGCCATGGCCTCCCGCGCCTTCTCGTTGAAGTCGGCCAGGAGCCGGGCCAGATCGTCGGGGTCTATGCCCTGGAGGTAATAGCCGGGGCCGGGCTTCATGGTGAATTTCCGGTCGGCCCTGCGCTTCTCCGCTCGGTCCCTGGCGGTGGTGAGGCGCGGGTAGCGGCTGGGGCCGGGTCGGGATGTGGTCCTCTCCTTGAAGTCGTCCCGGATTTCAAAGTCCCGGATGGGGTCTCTGGCGGGCTGGGGGTTATAGTCACTCATGGGCGGCGTTCTCCTTCCTGGCGGCGTTCTGGGCGTCGTGGACCGCCTGCATATAGATGGCGGCGAATTCCACGCGGACCTTCCCTCCGCAGTTTTTACAGCGGCAGTAGTATGGGAGGCGGACGTTCAGGAGGACGCCGGTCTGCTCCTGATTGGCCTTCCTGCGGGCGGCCTCCTCCTTCATGGCGGTTTCGGGGTCGAAGTCGTGGAGGGGGCAGCTTTTGAGGCGGGCCAGGTTCCGCCGGGCCTTTTCCTCCTCCTTCTCGAAGTAGCGCCTGGCGGCGAATGTGCGGCGGCGGAGCTCCCGGTTGAGCTTGGCGGCGTTCTGCCGGTTCTTCACGGGGTCGTTGGGGCTCCAGGCGAAGAAGTCGCCGGGGTCCTTTTTTCTCCTGCTCATTCCGGCGTGCCCTCCTCTCCGTTCCCCTGGATTCTGAGGAAGGAGCTGTCCAGGTATGGGTCCAGGCGGCGGTGCTCCTCCGGGGTGGCTGCTCTGTATTGCGGGGCGTATATGCCGGCGGTGTACGACTGGCGGAGCCACCAGTAGCCTCCTGTGGTGAACGGCCGGCGGTTTGGGGTGTAGCTCGATATCTGGCCGAGCTCGTACATGGAGGGGAGCCAGATTTTCTCGCCGTCGGTTATGCCGTCCCCGCTCCTCCAAACGCCGGCCCAGTCCCGGAATATCCGCAGGGCCTCTTGGGTCGCCGGGCAGCGGTTGGCCTTTATGTAGCGGCGAATCATGCCGGCGTACTTCTTCCGGGTGCGGGCCTTGTTGGCGTGCTTGGCATAGCGGTCCCACTTCTTCAGGAGGGTGGTGGCTGCCATGTCCGTCTGGTATTTGGCGAGGTGCTTTTTGGCCGCGGCCTCGCTTACTCGGCGGAGGTCCGCGTCTGTGTGGCTGGCGGCCTGCGCCCGTGTGACCCGCTCCTGGGCGAACGCCTGCCCGCGGGGCTCTGCGGGGCTCTGGGCGGCCGCAGGCGGCCGCTCCTTGGTGGGTGGGTCCTTGGTCCCCTTTGGCGGTAACGTGTACCACAGGGCCGCACAGGCGAAAACAGCGGCCAATGCGAGGCATATCACGAAGCAGATAAACATTCAGCGCTCCTCCTTCCGTTTGTACTTCTTTTCCCAGCGGACCTTTTTCTCTGCCGGGTATTTTCGCTCTACCCCAAAAAGGGTGATTTGCTCGACCTCTCGGGGCCTGCTCGGCGTATCCCATGACGTGCCTCCGGTCTCTCCGCAATTCACAAAACCGCTGGCCCGCAAGCTGGAGCCGCCCTCCGAGGCGAGGGTATAGGTGATAACCCGCTTGTAGCCCATATCCCTCGCCACGCGGGCGCAGGCTCCGTAGAGGATGGAACAGGCGTTATAGGTTCCATCTGTGCAAACGCGCCGGATTTCTATTGTCAGCCCGTCGTCCAACTTCCGGGCGATAGGCTGGCCGGCGATTGCGACGCCGCATAGCCGGTCCCCGTCGTAGCAGGCGATGGACCACTTGTGCCCGTTGGTGGGCTGGTTGTGCCGGTGGTGCTGGGCCACGAATGAGTTGGCGTCTCGGAGGGTGATGGGCCGTATTTCTAACACGGCTGCTCCCTCCAGTATTCCACGAAGAATACCGGCTGCGACTTCCCCGCCGGCTTCTCCTTGCCGATGCGGACCGTGTAGCCGTTCCGGGCCAGGATGGTGACGAGGGCCTCCCTCTCGTCGGCGCGGGTGCAATAGATTTTCTGGCGGTCGTTCATTTGCCCTTTCCTCCTTTGGGGCCGTATTTGATCTCGGGGAGCCAGTCGTAGCGCTCCTCGAAGGGTAGAAAGTCCGGGTCCGGGATAATCCGGCGGAGGCTCTCGTCCATCTTGGCGCGGGCGTAGTCCGCCTCGGGGTTCTTGGTCATGGCGTCAAAGTAGAGGTCGTACTTCCTGCCCCAGCCGGCCAGGACCTTCTTCAGCCGCTTGTAGCCGAATACGTCTTTCCCCATGATCTCCGGGTCGTTGAGGGCCAGCATGAGGCAATCGGTCATGTACTGCTGGAAGGTCTGCCGGGTGGCGTCCTGGACGACGCGGCTCCGGGCGGTGTCCCGCTGGATTTTGTTGGGGCCGCGCTTGGGCGGTCCCAGGTGCTGCTTGCCTTTTCCCTTTCCCATGTCATTTCAGTCCCCCTTTTATAACCCGGATTTGCCGGCGCATGGCGCGGGCCCTGGCGTCGGCGATCTTAGCCTTTGCCTCGGTGCGCTTCCTGGGCTCTCTGTACCCATCGCACTCCTGGCGCCACATATTCCCCTTGCGGGGGTCCCCGTCGTATTGCTTGCACTCGTCGCAGGTGTAGCAAATCTCGGAAACATCGGCTATTTCGCCCGGCGTGAAGTAGCCGGGGTAGAGCTCACAGTTCCGGGCACAGAAATTGCATTTGCAAACGTAGCAGCCCACGGTCAGCCCTCCGCCGGCGGGGTCCTGCGGTTCCATTCCTCCGCGGCTTCTTCCGGCTCGTCGAACCAGGTAACGAGGTGGCACCAACATTCCGGGTTGGTGCATCTGGCCTTTACCATCTCGCAGTCCCCGTAGAGCTCCGCCTTGCTGCCACAGAAGGGGCAATTCTTCAGCTCGACCATTACGCTTCCCCCTTTTCCCACAGAACGCAGGGCGGCTCCGCCTGCTGCGGGTTCTTCACCGTATGGCCATGCTTGTCGCAGATGTATGCCGGTTTATAGCTCCTGCAATGCAGGCAGTTCCTGGTGGGTTCCTCGCTGGGGGCGTCCTGGCCCTCCTCCGGCGCCTCCGGCGCGGTGCGGGCGTACCCAGCCGCGAGGCCGATTTCATACGCTTGGTGTAGGGCCTCGCAGATGTTGTCGCTCACGGCGTCGATGCAGAATCCGCCAATAGGCAGGCAGTTGCCGTTTTCCGGGTGGCGCATGGGGCATGGTTTTTCCCGCTTCTTAATTCGCATCATTCTCCATTCCGCCCTCTGCTTTTCGAGGGACGGGAAAAGTCCGCTTCTTCCTTCTGGCACTTTAGTCCTCCTCCTTTTCCCCGATTTCCTCGTCCATCTTGGCTCCGCATACGTCGCAGTAAGATGCCCTGTAATCTTCCCAGCAATGTTCCTCTCCGCAGTTCGAGCAGGTTTGATAGCCGTCGTCGTGCTCTATCCAGTGCGCGTGCTTCACCGGCGGGTCCTTTAGGGCGGCCACGGCCAGGCGGCAGGCGTCCTCTACCAGCGCCACGGCCTCGTCGTGGCCGAGGCCGTATAGCGCGGCGGCGCTGGTTTCCGGGTCCAGGATTCTGATGGCCTCGTCAGTCTTCATGGTCCCAGCCCTCCTTCCGCCGGGGGCACCAGGGCGGCGATGTGCGGGTATAGCGGCCGGGGATGTGCCTGTCGCCGCGGTCGGGTTGGCCCTCGTCCGCCCAGGCGTTCACGCAGAAGTATGCCTTGCCCCGCTTGCCCTGGTCTACGGTGTAGCAGAGCTCACAGGCGTCGCAGTGTGGGATAACGTCGGGCTCGTTGAGGGTGATCCCCTCGGGGAACTGCTGGGGGATGGGGCTGCCCCAGGCTTCGTAGAGCTCGGCGCTCTCTTTGAACAGGACCGGGACGCCGTTGGTGTTGGCCCAGGTCTGGAGGGCCTCGAGCCACGCCCTGCTGGGGGCGTGCTTCCCTTTCTGGTTCCCGGTCTCGGCTCCTACGATAAGCCAGTCGATGGGCGGGGTGTCGCTGGCCTCGGCCATATTTACGGCCTCCAGGAGCGGCTCTACGCTGGCGAATCGGTGAAGGGGCGGGGCCGGGAGATCGGCGAGGCGGTAGGTGTCCGCCTGGCGGGTGATGGTGGTCCCATACCAGAAGTTTTCGGCGTGGGGGAGGAGGGCGACCTGCTCCAGCTCCCGGTATCTCTCCGGGTATTTCGTGAGGAACAGGTAGGTGTGCCAGGGGGCGGCGGCGCAGGCGTCGAAAACGTCTACAATCCAGCGGGTCGGGATTTGCGGGGCGAAAAGGTCGCCCATGCTGCACACGAAGATGTTGGCCGGCTTCTTCTTCTGCGCCGGCATCGGCAGGCGGTAGCGGTGGAGGGTCAGGGCGAAGCCCGCCGGGAAGGGAATGACGCGGCCGGCGTCGTTGCGGAAGGGCTGCTCCAGGATGTAGGTCTTGGCGTCGGGCGCGGTCCTGGTTATCTGGGGCGAGGACTTGTTGAGGCGGATGTCCCCGCAAAAGCGCCGGGCCTGCTTGGCGGCGTAGCAGTAGTAGCAGCCGCGGGGGCAGCCGGTGACGGGGTTCCAGGTGAAGTCGGTCCAGTCGATCTTGCTCTTGTTCATCATGTGCGGTCTCCTCTCTTTACCAAATATCCCCGCCGAGGTTCTGGAGGCGCTCCTTCCAGGTGGTGTCCTGGAGGCGCTTCATCACGGATAGCACCAGCCACTTCTGCTCCTCGTCGGTCAGGTGCTTGAAGGTGCATTCGCGCTTCCTGCGGAGGCCGACGTAGCTGCCGGCGTGTAGGTATAGGATTATGCCTATGCCCTCCGGCACCAGGGGCTCCACGTCCTCGTAAATCTCCTTGGGGATAACGTAGTAGTTGCAGTTTCCCACAAAATTGTGGCCGTTCTTGCTCTTGAAGTCGCTTTTTGTGACCTTTATCTCGTAGGCGGTGATTAGAATGTCTTGGGTGCCTACCTCCCGGATGTAGCGGAAGCGGCAGCCGCGGTTGTCGCAAAACTCCGGCTTTTCTCCGGGGCCGAAGCCGCTGATGCAGGTGAAACCCTCGTCGGTTACTTTGGCCCAGGTCTTCCCCGATTCCCTCGCTGCGTGGAGGCGGCAGTATTCCTCCCGGTGGATGCCACTGAAGTATTCTTGGACCCGGAGGCAGTCTACGATGCCGCCCTTGGTGGTCCCGCAGATCGCGGGGACCTCAAATGCGGTGTGGGTCTGCCGGAACTTGTTGACCTTGATGCCGTTGCATACCTCGGCGGGGTGGTATTCCTTCAGGGCCGCCTCGATGGCGTGGGTCAGGTCGGTTTTAGCCATCTTTGGGCTCCTCCTCGTAGACCATGATTTTCAGGATGAAGCAGGGGGTCTTGGGGTCTGCTCCCCATTCCGGGCGGCCCTTGCCGTGCTGGAGAAGGCAGCAGGCGAGGATGGAGGGCGCCGTGGCTGCGTAGCCGTTGCGGAGGCGGATGGTGGCGATCTTCTGCTTGGAGGGGGTGTGTAGGGCCTCCGGGTCCAGGTCGAAGATGCGGGCGAAGCGGGCGCGGTAATAGGGGGTGTCGGCCCGATATTCCTCCTGCTTCTCGCCGGACATGATCATGTCGAACCAGCGCTTTTTGATGGGTAGGGTGAGCACGCTTTAGTCCTCCTTCTCGAATAGGCTGAATTGGTTTTTCAGCTCCTCCCGGTCCCTGGCCTCCTGCTTTAGCTTCCGAAGGCAGCAGGGGCCATAGCCGTCGTGTAGGGCCTGGGCGCTGGTGAGGAGGCCTCCGCAGCGCTTACAGCGGCGGGCCTTGATTTGGAATACCTCGCCGTCGTCCGGGCCGGGGTCGGGGTAGGATAGGGGCTCGATGTCGTTTAGGTTGGTGATGCTCATGCCCCTGCCTCCTCCCTCGGCATGGTGCCGGCCAGCCAGTCGATGCAGGCCAGTTTCCCGGTGAATTCCTCGGTCCAGGCGTCGCCGGTGCGGTTGTCGATGCCGACGAACTTTCCGTGCTCCCGGCAGATGTAGAGGCCGCGGGGCTCCCTGGTCTCGATGATGATCTTGGCCGTGGCTTGGGTGATGAAGCGGATGCCGGCGGCCGCGGCCGCTTCCTTGGGGGGTGGCTTCGCGGAGGAGGCCGCAGCGCTCCGGGGCGTTCTTGCAGGGGCCCTGCCGGTTGTGGCAGGTGCTCCGGGCGGCGCACAGGGAGCAGCAGTAGCTCCCGCGCCTGCGGTCGCAGTAGAAGATTTTGCACCTGTGGGTGGCGTCTGTCGGCATGGTCCTCCCTCCTCAAATCCAGGTTTCGGTGATGCAGGCGTCGTCCCTGGGGTCCCGCTGGAAGGGGATCATGACCTCGGTGGGGACGGCCGCTCTGGCGGCCTCCAGGGTGTCGGCGATGGCGATGTAGGGGGTGGGCTTGTCCAGGTCCCAGAGGCGGGCCACAAACTTGTCCGGGTAGTCCTCCGGGCTGGTGTAGATGGTGATGATGGGGGCCTTGGCGTGGCGCCTGATCTCGGCCCAATCGAAGCGGTCGAGTACGATGTCGGCGGTTCCGCGGTTATCCATGGCGGCGGCTCCTTCCTGATAGGATTTCGATGGTGTGGAGGTAGGGGAGAACGAAGGCCCCTCCCGGTCTCACTTCCCATTCCGGGTGTAGCTCCTCCGGGCTGGCGCTGGCCTTGCCGGGCGGGGTCCAGGTCTGGCCGTAGGCGGTCACGGGTTCCTGCGTGCCGGTCTGCCAGCCGGTGCGGGCGGCCTTCCAGAACTGCCAGGGGACGGCGTAAAATCGGCGGAGGCCGAAGCTGACGAGGACGAGGCCGACGGCTCCGGGGTTGTCGCAGAAGTCGTCCATGAAGGCCGCCTGGTGGTCCTGGACCTCGCTGAATTTGATTCGGCGGGCCATGGTGTGCTTGGCCTCTACGGCGACGGGGATGTTGTAGTAGCGGCCGAGGTAGTCCACGCAGCTCTTGTCCTCCACCTTGCAGCTTACGATCTTCCCGGCTGCGTCCCGGATTGGCAGAAACTCGGTGGGTATCTTGTGGACTACGGCGGCGCCATAGCGCTGGTAGTTGGCGTGTACCATCTTCAGGAGCTCCTCGAAGGGGCGGCCCCGGTTCGCTTGGCGGTAGTCCTTCATGCCGGCTCCTCCCGGAAGATGCCGGCGGCGATGGCGTTTTCGAGCTCTCGGGCGATGTAGATCACGGTGCCCTTGCCGATGCGGTTGCCGCTGCCGGTGCGGCTCTCCAGGTAGGCGAGGAACCGGCGGGCGCCCTCCTCGCCGGGGGTGCCGGCCCGCTGCTTCTCGGCCAGCTTGGCGCCCTCCTCCATGCCGCGGCCATAGGTGCTGTCGATGAAGTCACAGAGCTGGGCGTCGGTCATTTTGCGCAGGCGGGTGGCTCGGTCGTGGGTGGTCCGCTCCTCGTCGGTCCTGCGGCAGTTTTTCTTTTTCATGTGTTCCTCCTATCTGGTGCGCCAGCTATCCCAGAACATTTCGATGGCCTCGCAGACCTGGCAGAGACGGTCGATGCTTTTCTCTGCGTTTCGGCTGTCGCCGTCGGGTGGGGTAAGGCGCCGGGTCAAATCCTGGACGGTGTAGTTGGTGGTGATGATGGTGGGCATATAGGCTTCATACCGGGCGTTGAGGATGGAGAAGATTTTGGTGGTGCCCCATTCCGTGGGCTGTTCGCTGCCCAGGTCGTCGATGATTAGGAGGGGGACGTCCTCGTATATCTTCATGATCTCCGCCTCGGTGGCGTTGTCGCTGCGGTCGAAGGTCTGCTTTATGCGGGCGAGTAGGTCGATCATGGTCATGCAAATGACCGGGGTGTGGTTCTTGTGGATAAGCTGGTTCGCTATGGCTGCGGCCAGGTGGGTCTTGCCGGTTCCGTAGCTGCCGACGATGAATAGGCCGTTGCGCTGCCGGGCGGGCTCGGTGACGTTCCCGTACTCGTCCTTTCCGGGGAGCATGAGGTTGAAGTGGTCGGCGTATCTCTTGGCGGCCTGGAGGGCCCTGGCGTTCTTCTCGTCGGGGATGAACTTCTCGAAGGTCCGGGTCTGGAACCGGCCGCGGAGGCCGCTGTCCTTTATGAGCTTTGATATGCGGCTCTGGATGATGGCCTGCTGGCGGCGCCGGCTCTCTTCCTCCTCGGCCTTCTTCTTCTCCTCCTCTACGCGGCGCCAGTGTTCCTGGGCCTGGGGGCAATCGCAGCGCTCGGGCTCCTTGAACCAGGTGAATATGTGCTTGGTGCCGGCGATGGGGAGAACGCCGCCGTAGTGGTATAGGGTCTTGCCGCAAAATTCGCAGGTGACGGGCTCCGGCGGGGGGTCTGTGAAGTAGTAGCCCTCGGCCTTTGCCACGTCGGAGCGGACGCGGAATTTGTCGGTTTCATCCGTCTGTGTCGGCTCGTTTGAAGCCTCGCGTGGCCCCTCCTGGCGCTGGGGCGCTCTGTCCGGGCCCAGGGCGGCCGCCATAATGTTCTTCAGTTGTTCCGTTGTTCTGCACCCCCTTAAAAGGTTCATCGTCCCAGGCCCCGCCGTTTAGCCAGGTTGCCGGGTATGGTATGAAGCGGCCGCCTTCCCGTAGCCATTCGGGCGAGGTTCTGGCGCGGCCGATGGCCGCCATGATGCGGTCGAATAAATCTTCGTCCGGGGCCACCCGCTTGAATGCCTTGCGGGCGGCCTCCTTGGACTTCTTCTTTGGGTAGGCGCCCCAGAATAGCTCAAAGCGGCGCTCCAGGGCGGTCTTCTTGGGCTCCCCCTTGGGTTCGGGCTCCTGGGCCTCCTCCCCGTCCCCCTCGCCTTCTGGTGGCTCCTGGGGCGGCTCCGGGGGCTCTCCGGGGCTTTCCTTGTCCTCCTCTGGTGCTGGCCCGGTGTCCTCCCTGTTCCGGCCCGGTGCTTGCCTGGTGCTTTCCCTGGGCTGGGACGGTGCAAAACCGGGCGGGGGCGGTATCTCGCTGGGCTTCTCCTTCATGTGCGGGTTCTGGTGCTTTACGAAGTTGACGACCTGGATGTATGTATTGCCGGCGGCCTCGTAGCGGATGATAAATCCGTTTTCGGCGAGGGCGTCCAGCATTTTCTCTACGTCCTCGACCGTCACGTCGTCGTAGCCCAGGATCAGCTTCTTTAGCCTCCGGGAGCGGTCTTCGAGGCGGCCTTCCCGGTCTGCCTGGCACCAGAGGCCGATGAACAGAAGGCGGGTAAGGGGCGGGAGGCACCCCAGAAGCTCGTTGTCGAAAAATCCGGGTTTTATGCTGCGGGTTCGTGCCATGGCGGCGCCTCCTTGGTCAGCAGACGTAGACTTCCGCGCCGGTCTGCCGTTGGATTTCTTCTCTGAAGCGGTCCTCCTCGCTGTTGTTCTCGCTGAGGTGGAGGAGGTATATCTGGCGGAGCTGGTGTAGGTCGTTGGCCTTTAGCATATCCAGTAGGTGCTCCAGGCTCATGTGGCTGCGTATGAGGCGGGGCACCAGGTCGAGGGGAACGTAGCCGGCCTCTACGCTCCGGCGGACGCCCTCCTCGGAGTAGTTGCACTCGGCCATGATGTGGGTAAGGCCCTGGAAGCGGTAGCGCACGAAGTAGGTGTCCGTGAAGTAGAGCAGCTTTTCGCCGGTGGTCCTGCTGCTGAAAAGGAAGCCCAGGGGCTCCGGGGCGTCGTGCTCTACGTCGAAGGGCAGGACCTTGAAGGTGCCGACCTGGAGCTCCTCCAGGGCCTTGACCGGGTGTATGCGGTGGCCGGTGAGGCCGCAGGCGTCGATGGTGCCTTGGCTGGTGTAGATGTCCATGCCGAGGCGGGCGAGGGGCGCGGCTGCCTTGCTGTGGTCCTGGTGGGCGTGGGTGATGAAGGCGCCGGCCATGCGGCGGAGCGTGAAGCCGCTGCCTACCTGGAGGGCCTTCAGGGGAATCCCCGCGTCCAGCAGAAGCGTGGTCTGGCCGTCCCCTATGATGTAGGCGTTCCCGCTGCTGCCGGACGCGAGGACCTTTATGTCCATCAGAACTCGGGGCCTCCGAGGGTGGTCTGGCCGTCCCCGCTGGCGGGCGGCTCGGTGGGCGCCGTGGGCTCGGGCGCGGGCTGGGCGTCGGGTACGAGCTCCCCGGTGGTCTGGTCCACCTTATAGCCGGCGGGCGGCTCGGGCGCGGGCGGCAGGCTCTCCGGGGCGGCGGGGGGAAGCTCCGGGGTCGTGTCGATCACGTCGCCGTTGGCGTAGGCGTCGATTTCCGCCTGGGCCTGGAGATCGGCGATCCTGGCCTCCTGCATCTTCATGTATTGGTAGTTGTCGTCCACCTTCTTGGGGTCTCTGGGGATGTGCTTGGCGCTGTAAACCTCCCGTTTGAGGGTCTTCAGGCACATTTCCTCAAACCAGCCCTCGGTCTCCTTCTCGACCTGCTTGCCGCCCTCCCAGACCTTCTGCTTGCCTCCCCAGAAGTTGGGGCTGGCATACTGCGGCTTCCGCTTCAGGATGTCCTTCAGGGTCATGATCACCAGCTTGTTCTTCAGGGGGTCGGTGTACTCGATGTAGCCGAAGCCGCCGACCACTTCCCCGCGGGCAAAGGGGTTATTGATGGCGAATTCGTAGGCTTCCACCTTGACGCCGGCGGTCTTCTTGATGGGCTTGAAGGTGTCGGTGGAGTAGACGAGCTCGATGGTGACGGCCGCGGGCTTCTCCAGGGCGTACTTCTCGGCGATGTACTGGATGCCGTTGTAGCCGGGCATGAGGGTGAGGTCATACTTCCGGGTCTTGTTGTTCTTGTAGGGGATGGGGAACAGGTGGTTATCCTGCATCATGTCCAGGCCCATTCGGGCGTAGTGGACAACGTCCAGGGCCAGGTCGGTGAGGTTGACGTTGGCCCAGGTGACGGGGAGGTCGTTGTCATACTTGTGGTCCCGGTTGTTGTTGTTCTTCCGCAGGCGCTCCTCCTCGGCGGCCTTCAGGGCGCGGTCGATGGCGATGAAGTAGCCCTGGACGAGCTGGCGCTGGTAGTCCGTCACCTGGGGGAGCCCCACGGTGCTGCCGAACTGGCGCATGACGGTGGCGGTGAACCTCTCGCTGGCGTTGGGGGCCGGCGTGGCGGGCGTCTGGGGCGCGGCCGGGGTCATGGCCCCGGTGGTGGGAGCCTGGGGCTCCTGCGGCGCCTGGGGCGCGGGGGCGGGGTTCTGCTGGCCCCTGGGGGCGGTGTTCTGTCTGCTGGTGTAAGCCATTTTCTTGTCCTCCTTATTTTTTCGGGGTGGTGTAGTTGATGGGCGGGAGCTTGATGGGCTCCAGGGTCTTGGCGAGTTCCGCGGCCACGGGGTCGTGGCGGGCCATCTCGTCGGCGATGTGGCGGTAGAGCTTGATTAGGATGGCCCCGTCGGCGGTCGGGATGGTGGCGTTGGCTGCGTTTATGCGGGTGAAGTAGTCGATGGCCGCGTCCTGGAGTTTCTGCATCGCGGCGGGGATGTGCTTGGCGTCGATCTCCTTCAGGATGGCTGGCATATAAGGCGGGGTAGCCTTGGGCGGCTTCTTGGGGAACAGGCTCACGGCTCGTCCTCCTCTCCGAAGATGAAGGCGAGGGCCTTGGCCCGGCGGGTCCAGTTGGCCATCGCCTCGGCGAGCTCCGCTTCGTTCTTCCAGTGGAGGTTGGGCGGGTTCTGGGCGTGGCGGCGGTAGGCGGCCAGGTCCTCCCGCAGAAGGTCGAGGCCGCGCCGGGTGTCGTCGTCGGAGATCGGCCACTCGTAGATGTCCTTGACCTCTTTCGTTTCAATGGCGACGCTCATTCCGTCGTAGGCGATAAGGTCCGCGGTGTAGCCATAACTTTCGGTGCCGATATTCAGGAGGGCGGCGTCGGGCACGCTCTCCAGGGCCTTCCGCAGCTTCCCTACGGTCCCGACATGGGTTTCCAGGATTCTCTTCACGCCTGCTCCTCCTTCCCGCCGGGCAGGTGGTCGAAAAGGCCCACGGTGCCGGCGAATTGGATAACCGAGGTCAGCAACATCAAGAGCTCCTTCCCGGTGATGCCGACCAGGTTGAAGCTGGCCGTGGCGGTCTCTCCTCCTGCGTCGGTGTCGTAGGTGGCGACCATGCCCTTGGTGAATTCCTGCGTGGTGCCGTCGGCCCGCGTGATGGTGATCTTGTCCACGGTCTCGCTCACGCTGCGCCCTCCTCTCTCTGCTCGTCCAGCTCCAGGCGGAGGCTGGTGTCCTCCTCGGAAACTACCAGGCGGACGGTCTGCATATCGGTCTGGGCCAGGTGGGTGACGCTCTCGGCGTTGTCGATGAAGACCGGCATAGAAATGTGCCAGTGGGCGGCGAGGGCGTCGATGATCTCCAGGCCGGCGTTTATCCGGGCGGCGTTGTTGGCGAAGGGGTAGGGCACCAGGCGGCCGGTGGTGTCGGGGACCAGGACCTCGCAGTCGTCCTTGACGCCGCCGTTCTGCTGCTCTACGAAAAGGCGGAAGCGCACGCTCTTGAACTTGCCGTTGATGCGGTCGGTCAGGAGGGCCACCTTGGCCTTGGTGAACAGGTCGCAGAGGTAGAGGCCCTTTTCCAGCTCCTCGTACTGCGCGGAGAGGGCTTTTTCCTGGGCCTCCAGCTCCTGGATACGCTTGCGCTGGGTCTCGGCCTGCCTCACCTTCGTGAGCGCGGCCTCGGCCTCTCGGGTGGCCGCGTAGACGGCCTCCAGGCGGCTCTTAACGGCCGCCACGGCCTCGTCGGTATTCTGCCCGGCCTGGCGCTCTGCGGCCCTACACGCGGCGACAGCGGCCGTCAGCTCGGTGTAATCGTCGGTGGTCTCGAAGGTGGGGGCGTTGACGAGGGCGGTCTGCTGCTCTCCCAGCTCAATGGTGAGGCGCTTGATTTCGTCGGCGGCTTGGTCTGCGGTGCCCTGGAGGATGGCGGCCTTCCGGCGGGCCTCCTCGATGGCGCCCTTGCTGGCCTCCTTCATGCCCTGCTCGTTGATGGCCTGGAGGCGCTTACTTTTCGCCAGGTTGAAGTCGGAGCGCATCTGCTCTACCTGCTCCGGGGGAAGGGGCTGGTGGCAGGTGGGGCATACCTCCTGCCCCTCGTCCCAGGTCTCGGCCTGGACGTCCTTGTAGAGCTGGAGGAGCTCGGCGCGGCGGGTGGCCATGCGCTCGGCGAGGCCGGTCTGGCGCTCGGCCTCCATCTCGTCGTCCAGCTTCCGGCGGCGGGCCTCGGCCAGCTTGAGTTGCAGGTCGCTGATTTTGGCGTTGACGTCGGCGTTGGCTGCTGCCGCCTTGGTGGCGTAGTCTGCGCGGGCTTTCGCCAGGGCGGCCTCGGCCTGGGCCGTCTTGGTCCTGGCGTCCGCGGTGGCGGTGTCGCCGGCGAGGATGGCCGCCTTCTCGGCGGTGAGGCGCTCCCGCTCGTCGGCGAGTTGGTCCAGATCGGCGAGGGCCTGGACCTCGGTGGTGCCCGCGTCCGGGATGGCCCGCTGGGCCTCGTCGATGCGGCCGGGGATGCCCTGGAGCTGCTTGTTGATGTCGGCCTTCTTGGCCGCGGCGATCTTCTTGTACTCGTCCACGGTGTAGAACTGGCCGGTGGTGCCCGGCATGAGGAGGTAGGCGCCCAGCTCCTCCAGGGCGGGGTCGGTGGCGATCACGTCGTCGTCGGTGACGTCGCCGCAGACTTCCAGCAGGATCTTCCGCCTGGCGTCCCAGGCCATATCCTCGGGGAAGTATTGGGGCATGGTGAGCATTTTCATCTTCTCGGCTCCTCCGCAGAAGGCGAGGAGGGAGGCGGTGTATTCCCGCTCCTTCGTGGGCACGCCGTCGATGAAGAAGTCCACGCTGTGGCCGTCGAACTCCTCGGTGGCGGCTCCGCGCTTCTTCTTCCAGACTTCGTGGAAGACCTTGCGGAGCGTCACCAGGCGGCCGTCGTCCATGATGAAGCGGGCCTCGGCGGCGTGGTCCAAATTGTGCAGGTCCCCGGTGGGGCCCTTGGTCTTGGGGGTGAAGTTCTTGGCCCCGGTGCTGGGGCGGTCGAACAGGAGCCAGGTCAGGGCGTTGTAGACGGTGGTCTTGCCGGTGGCGTTGTCCCCGTAGATGCTGGCGCTCTTGCCCTGGAAGTCGAAGGTGGCGGATTTGATACCCTGGAAGTTTTCGAGGCGGAGGGTCTGGATTCTCATGGCCTCTGCTCCTTTCTGTGTTGACATGGGGTGGGGCGGTGTGATATGCTGTTGGTGTCGTGAAGGCCGCTCTCCTCGGAGGCGGTCTTTTTTTGTGCCCGCGGCACGGGTCAGCCCTCCATGGGGCAGAAGTGGGCGCCCTTGCACCAGAAGTAGTCGTCGGTGGGTGCGTACTCGGAGACCGGCATCCGGGTGGGATCGGCCCCGCAGATGTGGTCCCCCTCCCCGATGGCGGTAAACTCGCCGCACTTCTCGCACTGGAGGTCGCTCTTGCCGAGGATGGTCTTGGCCTTGTCCCGGAAGGCGGCGATCTCCGCCTCCGGCACGTCTACGGCCGAGACCATGGCGCGGGCGGTGCCGTGCTTGGTCTCGATGTCTACGACCTCGCCGACCTCCACGGGCTCCGGGGTGAAGTAGGTGTATTCCTTCCCTCTGGGGATGGAGCCCTTGAAGAACTGGACCTTGATGATGTTGGTCATGCTGTTTTCGCATCCTTCCGTTCCGCGTCGGCCTCCCGGCGCGGTTCTTTTTCGGCCTCGTCCCGGCAATCGCACCGCTCACCGGGGTCGAGGTGCGCCCCGCAGTGGGGGCAGGTCTTGTAGGCTGCCATGCTGTTCTCCTTCCTTCAGGTCTGGTACGGGTCCGGCAGGCTCCAGTCCCAATATTCGCCGGTGTCCTCGTAGTCGGTGCGGAAGTAGTTCTCCCGGCCGTCGCCGTCGAAGAACAGGTAATCGGCGGGGAGGGTCCGGCCTACGTCCTCGGCGCCCCTGCGCTCCAGCCACCAGCGGTTTACTACGTCTCGGGCGAGGGCCATCATGCTGTCGGTGATCTCGGCGTCGCTGCTCCAGGCGAATTGGTACGGGGCGGAGAGAATATCGGCGAGGGTCTTGGTGCCGCCGGCGGCGTCGTAGCGGTTGAGGGCGCACCAGGCGACCGCGGCCTGTCGGGCTTTGTAGCTGACGCCCCATTTGGTGCCGTCCCAATAGACCACCTGCGCTTCGTTGTGTAGGGTCTGGGCCAGCATTGTGACCTCCTCGTCGGTGATGGGGCAGGGCTCCGGGGTGGTGGCCTCGGTGGCGGTGGCCGTAGGGGCGAGGACCGTCACCGGCTCCGAGGCGATGGGCCAGGCGGTCGTGGAGGGTCTGTGGGGGGTGGTCCTGGTGCCGGCGGCCAGCAGTAGCGAGGCCGCGATCAGGATTAGGGCGGCGGCGGCCGCCGTGATGCTCTTGCGCTGCGTCATGGTTAAATTCCGAGCCGCTCCATGAGGTACTTCCGGGAAACCCGGCCGGCGGTGGTGACGAAGCCCTGCTTCTTCAGCTCGTCGTTGAGCTCCCGCATGATGCGGTAGGCGCGACTTTCGCTTACGCTGCAAAGGTCCATTACCTCCTTGACCCGGACGTACTTGGTCGGCTCCTGCTCCTTTCTTTCGGTGTCGTTCATGGTGTGGGCCTCCTAATCGTCGATGTACTTGGTGATCCATAGTCGGAGCTCCATGGATGCCCGCTCCATGGCCTCCAGTTGCTTCATGGCCTTCTTTAGCCGGGGCAGCTCGTCCCGCGTGACGTGCCCGTCCGCGCCCACGTCCAGGATTGTCTCTTGGACGTCCTCGGCGCTCCTCATGGCCGCCAGGACCGTTACGGTGAGGCGGTCTATCTGGCGCAGTTCGCAGGGGGTGATGGTCTTTATCCCCAGCGGGCAGAGGCGGGCGCAGTAGTGGTTGCAAAGCTGCGGGGCCTGGTATGCCTGGGCCATCATCCAGACCTCCTCGGGGTAGGGGACCAGGACGCCGCCTTCTATGCGGGCGAGGCGGGTGCGGTCTATGCCGGTTTCCTCCTCTGCGCCCTCTCGGCTCCCGAGCCGGTCGTTGAGTTTTTCGGCCTCCTTTCGTGCGAGATAGAATACGTTGTTGGCTGCTTTCGTGGCGTTTCTCGCCATTTTACTGTCCCCTTCCCTGTGGTAAACTTGGGTTAGGTAGCGGGGGCCACTTCCTGGGAGGAATTTTTCTTGCTAAAAAAAATTTCTTCTATGGTCGTCCCCCAGTGGGTAGCCGCGGCGTGCGCTTCCTCCAGAGATACCGGGATGTAGCCGAGCTCCTTCTTGCAGTAGACCGAGGCGGTCTTCAGGCCCATTACCTCGGCCATCTGCTGCTGCGTCTCCTTGTGGGCCACCCGGAACTCCTGGAGCCGGTTCCCCATGTCGTTCCCTCCTTTCTGCCCTGTTGGGCTGGGGCGGGGTTGCTTTGGCCGGTGCGGCCCCGCTAAAGTGTCCGGGTGGTGTGGCTCAAATCTCGGCCAGAAGGCCCCGCAGGAAATCCTCTGCCCGCCTGTGGGGTTCGGCCGCCTCGGTGTTCCTCCCAAAAATCCAGACCAGGCGGCGTATCTCCTGGGCGTGCTCCGCTGCCTCCTTCTCGAAGTAAGCCTTGATGCCGTCGGTCTTGATGCCGTCCTTGACCTCGATGGTGGCGTGCTCCTTGTTCCAGGCGTTCCCCTCGTAGCGCTTGGCGCGGTCGTTGGTGAAAATGCAGATGGGCCAGAAGCCGAGGTTGTCCTTGGCGGTGCTGGGCCGCCCGCTCTTGGCTACGCGGTGGAGGCTGTAATCGCTGCCGGTCCAGCAGGGGTCGCCGGGGGAGTGGGCGATGAACCAGAGGCCGTTGTCGTTCTTGAAGTAGGCGCCGGCGATCTCTACGATCTGGCCGGTCTTCAGCTCCACGCCGTTCTTGTCTGTCATGCCCTGCCCCTCCTTACGCCAGCCGGAAGTTTACGGTCAGGCCGGTGCCGGCCTTTGTGGCCTGGCCCCAGGAATCGCCCCAGTCCAGGATGTGGTCCTGGAACCAGTTGCCCTTGGTGATGAACGCGCCGGCGGCGCTGAAGATCTGGATGATGCTGTGGTCGGTGATGTCGCCGCTCTTGATGAGGCTGGAGAGCTTCACGGTCTTGCCGGTGTTGATGTGCTGGTAGTCGCCCTTGATGGTCTTCATGTCTTTTTCCTTTCTGCCCTCGTTACCTCCGGGGCGGGTTCCTGTCAAATTCTCAGCTCGTCCTTTATGGCTTTGAGGTCCTCGGCTACGCGCTGCGCGTCCTCCTCGGTTCCCTCAACCTCGACCACCGCTTCCTCCAGGAGCTTCGCCGTGTAGAAAAGGGCCAGGGTCTGGAGGAACTTCTTGCCGCAGAAGCGAATGTCCTTGAGGTAGCTCTGCGCCCCGCTGCTGAAGCTGCAGTAGCCGTCCCCGAACACGTTCGTGATGCCCTCGTTGTAGACCGTATCGAAGACCCGGCGGGCGTCGAGCAGGAAGTTCCTGGCGTCCTCGCTGCGCTCGTCGTACCAGGAATTTACGAATCCCCACTGGTCGTTGGCGCAGTATTTGATGTTCTTGACCGCCTTCTTCTGCTTGATGTTGAGGCCCGTCTTCAGGCTCTCAACTCCGAGGTAGGCGCTGAGCTTCGGCATCCCGATTTTTTCGCGGAAGTTGGTCTCCATGTTGTTCTCCTCTCTGCCCCGTCCTGCGGGGCTCCCGTCTGGTTAATTCCTGTTGGGAAGTTATCGTAGCTTCATCATAATGTTTCCTCGCACGAAAGTCAATAGGTAATTCAAATATTTCTTGCCAGGAAAAATTTTTCTTGTATTTCCGGGCATGGGATAGTAAAATATCTGTGGGGGTGTTCTCTATGTCTTACAACCGAATCCGGGTCCTCCGGGAAGAAAAGGGTATGTCCCAGGCCGAATTAAGCGACCGGTTGGGCCTTAAAAGCAGCGGGTCGATGTCCAAGTACGAAAACGGGCAGATTCCCCTCTCGGAGCAGGTCCTTCGTATGCTGTCCATCGTCTTCGACGTCTCGGTGGATTACATTCTGGCGCTCTCGGACGACAGGAAGCGGGGCTCCTCCCGGTCCTCGGCGCGGATTACCTGGGACGCCGCCCTGCTCGTCGAGGCCGCGGATAAGCTGCCGGAGGCGGAGCGTGCGGTCCTGGCCGCCTACGCAAAGGACCCGGAGGCGCTGGCCGTGGCCGGCCGCTTCCTGCGGCTCTCTGCCCGCTCTCGGCGCCGGGTGGTCGAGTATATGGACCTGCTGAAGCTGGCCGACGACGCCGGCTCCTCGGGTGAAAAATGAAAAAGCCCCGGCCTGGGGGCCGGGGCTTCTCCTTTGGGGGTGGTCTCTTGCCTGCGTACAAGTACACAACGAAGGACGGGACCGTCCGCTGGATGGCTTCGTTCTGGTATGAGGATTGGACCGGGAAGCGGAAAAAGAAAAAGAAGGAGGGCTTCGCCCTGAAAAGGGAGGCCCTGGACTATGAGCGGGAATATCTGCGGAAGGCCGCCAAGCGGTGCGATATGTCCTTCGCCTCCCTGGTGGAACTTTACCGGGAGGACGCAGATCATCGGGTCCGGGGTAGTACGCGGGGGACGCAGGATAGTATCATCGACAAGTGGCTGCTCCCGTTCTTTGGCTCTCTGCCGGTGGATAAAATCGACGCTGTTACGGTCCGCAAATGGCAGAACACGATGCTTTCCGCGGTGAACCCGCACAGCGGCCGGCCCTATGCTCCCACCTACCTGCGGACGGTCAACAGCCGGCTCTCTGCGGTCTTCAACTATGCGGTGATGTATTACGGCCTGCCGCAGAACCCCTGCCTTCCTGCGGGCTTCATGGGGCGAAAGCGGGCCGGTCGGATGAAGTTCTGGACGCTGGAAGAATTCGAGGCGGTGGTGGCCCAGGTGCAGAAGCGAGGCTTCCGCCTGGCCTTCCTGGTGATGTATTGGCTGGGGCTCCGGGTGGGCGAGTGCCTGGCGCTGACGCCGGCGGATATACTCCCCTCCGGCGCGGTGCGGGTGGAAAAGACGCACCACCGCGTGGCCGGGGAGGACGTGGCCGGTCCGCCGAAGACGGATAACAGCGTGCGGGATGTGCCGGCGCCCTCCTTCCTGCTGGCGGAGCTGCGGGCCTACGTCTCGGCCCTCTACGATATAGGGCCGGGGGACCGTATCTTCTACTTTACCCACGGGACGCTGAACAAGGAGCTGGACCGGGCCGCTGCTGCTGCTGGTGTCCAGCGCATCCGCATACATGATCTGCGGCATTCCCATGCGGCGCTCCTGGTGGAGCTGGGATATTCCATCGTGGCCGTGGCCGAGCGCCTGGGGGATACGGTCGAGGTCGCCATGTCTACCTACTCGCATTTATACCCAGACAAAATGGAGGGAATGGCCGCAGACCTGGACCGGCGTGCCCGCGGCTCCGGCGGAGATCTGGCGGGGCTCCCGGAGCGGCTGGAGGCGGTCGAAAATGGGCCGATTTGGATTGATGGTACGTTTTTGGTACGGCGTACCAAAAAATAACCCCGGCGCGACACAATATCTTGTGTCTGCGCCGGGGATTTTCCTTGTTTTTGTCTATATATTGTGTAATATCCTGGGGAATCCGTTACTCCCACTCGATGGTTGCGGGGGGTTTGCTCGTGATGTCATAGACGATGCGGTTGATATGCGGCACCTCATTCACGATCCGCACGCTCACCCGGTCCAGCACCTCGTAGGGGATCCGGGTCCAGTCCGCCGTCATGAAGTCCGTGGTGGTGACGGAGCGGAGGGCCAGGGTGTAGTCGTACGTCCGCCCATCGCCCTGGACGCCCACGCTGCGCATGTTGGTCAGCACCGCGAAGTACTGGTTCATGGTGCCCTCCAGCTTGGCCTTGGCGATCTCATCCCGGAAGATGAAGTCCGCCAGCCGCAGGGTGTCCAGCTTGTCCTTTGTGATCTCGCCGATGACGCGGATGGCAAGGCCCGGGCCGGGGAAGGGCTGGCGCATGACCAGGTATTCCGGCAGACCCAGCTCCCGGCCCAGCTGCCGGACCTCGTCCTTGAACAGCATCCGCAGGGGCTCGATGATCTCCTTGAAGTCCACATAGTCCGGCAGGCCGCCCACGTTGTGGTGGCTCTTGATCACGGCGGCGTCGCCGGTGCCGGACTCAATGACGTCGGGGTAGATGGTGCCCTGGACCAGATAGTCCACCTGGCCGATCTTCTTGGCCTCCGCCTCGAAGACCCGGATAAACTCCTCGCCGATGATCTTGCGCTTGCGCTCCGGCTCGCTGACGCCTGCCAGCTTGCCCAGGAACAGCTCCTCGGCGTTGGCCCGGACGAAGTTGATGTCCCACTTCCGGAAAGCGGCCTCCACCTCGTCGCCCTCGTTCAGGCGCATGAGGCCGTGATCCACGAACACGCAGGTCAGCTGGCTGCCCACGGCCTCGGCCACCAGGGCCGCCGCCACGGAGGAGTCCACGCCGCCGCTGAGAGCCAGCAGGACCTTGCCGCCGCCCACCTTTTCCCGGATCCGGCGGATGGCGGTCTCCTTGTAGTCGCCCATGGTCCAGTCGCCCTTGGCGCCGCAGACCTCATAGAGGAAGTTGCGGATCATGTCGGTGCCGTGCTGGGTGTGGTTGACCTCGGGGTGGTACTGGACGCCGTAGAAGCCCCGGGACTCGTCGCAGATGGCCACGTTGGGGCAGGCGTCGGAATGGGCCACCAGGGCGAAGCCCTCGGGCACCTTTTCCATATAGTCGCCGTGGCTCATCCAGGTGATGCCCTGCTCCGGCAGGCCCTTGAACAGCTTGCAGCCGGTGTTGAAATAGGTCTCGGTCTTGCCGTACTCCCGGGCGGAGTCCTCGGTGGCGGCCACCACCCGGCCGCCCAGGTTGTGGGCCATGAGCTGGCAGCCGTAGCAGATGCCCAGGACGGGGACGCCCCATGTAAAGATGGCGGGGTCCACCTGGGGGGATTTGGGATCGTAGACGCTGTTGGGGCCGCCGGTGAAGATGATGCCGATGGGATCCATGGCGCGGATCTCGGCCAGCGGGGTGGTGTAGGGCTTCACCTCGCAGTAAACGCCGCACTCGCGGACCCGGCGGGCAATGAGCTGGTTATACTGGCCGCCGAAGTCCAGGACAATGACGATCTGGTGGGACAAGGAAGATTCCTCCTTTTGTTAAAATTCTTTTATCGGACCTCCGCGCCGCCCCATTCCACAACGGCAAAGCCGGTGCGGTCGAAGGCGGGGAGGCTCTGTTCGGAAATTTCCACAGGGGATTCCAAGGGCATCCAGGCCATGAACACCCGCAGGACGCTGTCCGGCTCCGGGGTGACGGTGAGGCGGGCGTGGTCGGCGTAGGCATCGGACTGGAAGGAAATCAGGTTATAGGCGTTGGGTTCCATCCGGGGCAGCCAGTAGACGATGAATTCGTTGGCCTCCCGGCGGGTCAGGCCCAGCTGGGCCAGAGCGTCCTCCAGAAAAGCGGCGGTGTCCCCGCCGGGGACGCAGAAGCCCCGGGAGAAGTCGTACTCCGTGTTGGACACGCCCTCCCAATAGAGGTAGTTATAGGTCTGCCCGGCATCGTCGGTCAGGGTGCCGCCGGGCCGGGCGGTGACCGTCCAGCCGCCGTTTTCCATGGCGGGATAGACGCAGGTCAGATCACCGTCATAATCCAGGGTGACGGTGACCTCCGTCTCCTCCTGGGGGTACAGATAGACAACGGGTTTGGCGTCCCCCTGTTCTGTCTCCGGCTCCTCACGGCAGGCGGAGAGCAGGCAGCAGACGGCCAGCAGGGACAGGACGAGACAGAAAAAACGGTTTGCAGTGCGCATGAAAGACCCTCCTTTTCGGATACCCCCAGGGGGATCCAATATAACGTTCTCCGATACCCCTGGGGGGTATGCGCTCTCCCTGTTCCGGATACCCCCGGGAGGTATCTGGAACGGGGAGGGGAGCTCTTATCTGGATAGACGGAAAAAACGGCGGGCCGGTTTCAGAAAAAATCAGTCGTCGTCCCGGAAGACGATGTTGCCGGGTTCGGCGCTCTCGATGATGGCCAGGGACTTCAGGTTCACGCCGGCGGCCCGGAGACGGTCGCCGCCGCCCTGGAAGCCCTTTTCCACGGCGCAGCCAATGCCCACCAGGGTAGCGCCGGCGGCCTCCACGATGTCGCACAGGCCCCGCATGGCCTCGCCGTTGGCCATGAAGTCGTCGATGATCAAAACCTTGTCGTCGGCACTGAGCCACTCCTTGCTCACCAGCAGGGTGACCTTTTTCTTATAGGTATAGGAGAAGATGTCGCTCTGGTACAGGCCGCCCTCGATGTTGTCGCTCTTGGCCTTTTTGGCGAAGATCATGGGCTTGTGGAAGTGCCGGGCCACCACGGCGGACAGGGCGATGCCGGAGGCCTCGGCGGTGAGGATCATGGTGACCTCGTCCATATTGAAGTGACGGCCGAATTCCTCCGCGATGTGGTCCATCAGCTCGGTGTCGATGCGGTGGTTCAAAAAGCCGTCCACCTTGATGATGTTGCCGGGCAGGACCTTGCCCTCTTTGACAATGCGATCTTTCAGTTCCTGCATATGTCGTTCCCCCTTAATATCTATCAGTATTTCTTTGCGGGAAAAATCGTTTGCCCCTCTATTATCTCGGATTATGCCAACTTTTGCAACTGTTTTTCCACACAAAATACCTGTTTCTCCAAGCAAAAAGGCAGTACACATTATTGTGCGATATGGACAAAAACGCGGGAAAGCCGCACCGTGGACGGACACGGTGCGGCGCTTCGGGGCTTATTTGCTCTCCAGCTTGTCGGCGGCGGCGTCCAGCCAGTTGCCGCGGAAGGACTCGATGTCCCCGGCATCTGTCAGGGCGGCCAGGGCGGGATCGATGGGCATCTCCGCCAGCACCGGCAGATGATGGCGCGCGGCAGCCTCGGCGGTCTTGCCCTCGCCGAAGAGGTGGATCTTTCTGCCGCAGTCCGGGCAGGCCACATAGCTCATGTTCTCCACCAGGCCCACGATGGGAACCTCCATCATCTCGGCCATCTTCACGGCCTTTTCCACCACCATGCTCACCAGCTCCTGGGGAGAGGCTACGATGATGATGCCGTCCAGGGGGATGGACTGGAACACGGACAGAGACACGTCGCCGGTCCCCGGAGGCATATCCACAAACAGATAGTCGCAGTTCCACAGCACGTCTGTCCAGAACTGCTGGACCACGCCGGAGATGACGGGGCCCCGCCAGATGACCGGGTCCGTCTCATTGGGCAGCAGCAGATTGGTGGACATGACCTGGATGCCGGTGCGGGACTCCATGGGATACAGGCCCGCTTCACTGCCCAGGGCCTGGCCGTGGATGCCGAAGGCCTTGGGGATGGAGGGGCCGGTGACGTCGGCGTCCAGGATGCCGACCTGATAGCCCCGGCGGCGCATGGTGACGGCCAGCTGGCTGGTGACCATGGACTTGCCCACGCCGCCCTTGCCGGACACGACGCCGAAGACCTTGCCCACCCGGGCGGCGGGGTTGTGCTCTTTCAGCAGGGACTGGGGTTCCTGCCGCTCCCCGCAGCTCTCGCCGCAGGTGGAGCAGTCATGGGTGCATTCGCTCATAGGTGATATCTCCTTTTTTCGCTTGCGCGTTTTTTCCTCATTTATTATATTGTATATCCGAATCGGTAATGAGTATCTTATACCTGTTCCACGGTATCCGTCAACCGCTGGATGGAAACTTCTCTGTCTCCGGCGAAGAAATCCGCCTCCCGGCTGTGACAGGTGAACAGCAGGATCTGGCGGTGCTCTCCCTCGGCCTTCAGCCACCGCAGGGCGGCGGCGCACCGGCTGTCGTCAAAATTGGCCAGGGCGTCGTCCAGCACGATGGGCACGCCGGCTTCCGGCGGCAGCACCAGGTCGCAGATGGCAAGGCGGGCGGCCAGATACAGCTGGTCCGTGGTCCCGGCGGAGAGCAGGGCGGCGTTCCGGTAGACGCCCTCTCCCGCGGGCTCGGCGGAGAGATGGAAGGCCCGGTCCAGCACCACGCCGCCGTAGCGGCCCTCCGTCAGCTGACGGAAGATCTCAGCCGCACGGCGGCCCAGGGCGGGGGAGAAGCGGTTTTGCAGGGTGGTGTTGGCGGAATCCAGCGTCTCCATGGCAAGGCGGATGGCGCTGTATTCCTGCTCCAGGGTTTCGATCTGCCCGGTCAGGGTCCGGGCGGAGGAGCGCAGGACCACCGGGTCGCCCATGGCCCGGAGCCGGCCCTCCAGCTGGTCGGCGCCGGACCGGGCGGCGGCCAGGGCGGCCCGGACTGCCTCCAGTTCGGCGGAGACAGCGTCCCGGTCCCGCTCCGGCGGGGCGGATACCCCTGGAGCTGCCGGTGGGTCAGGCGTCTGCTGTGCCAGCAGGTCCCGGCGCATCCGGGCCTTGGCGGCGGCGGTCTCCGCCTCCGCCAGCGCCCTGCGGCGGACGGCGCACTCCCGCAGCAGCCCGTCGGCGGTGGAGATGTCAAAGGCGGAGGGGGCGAAGCGGCGGATCTCCAGCAGGATGCCCTGCTCGTTGGAGGAGAGGGAGGCGTACAGAGCCTCGGCGGTGGCGGATTTGGCGTTGGCATCCGCCTGGGCGGCGTCCCGGGTCTCCAACAATTTTATGTAGATGTCCGCCAGGGCGGCGATCTCCGACTGGTCGGACGTGCCGAAGCGCTTGAGCAGAGCGGCGCTTTGGGCCTGTTGGAGCGCATGCCTGTGGACGGTGTGGGAGACGTATTCCGTCACTGCCAGCAAAAGCAGAAACATGCCCCAGGGCAAAAGGCTCCAGGGCATCCCCAGCGGGGAGCAGCGGCTGAGCAGCAGTATGGCAACAGCACAGGAGAGCGCCAGCCCCGCAAGAAACACGGCCAGTTCCGTCCAGCGGGAGACGTGGACGGAGGGAGGCGCTTGGGCATCCCTTCGGGCCTGCTCCGCCGTCTGGCCCGCGAAGGGACTCTCGTTCACGGCGGCCTCCGCCCGGAGCAGGGCCTTTGCCGCCTCGTCCCGCTCCGCCCGGGCCTTGTTTACGGACCTGCGGACGGTCTCCAGATTGACAATGGCCCCCCGCAGACGGCCGATGGTCTCATTTTCCGGGATGCGGTCCTCATCGATGCGCCGCCGCAGGGCGGCGGCCTGTTCTTCCGCCCGGGCGGCGTCCTCCCCGGCTTCGGCCAGCGCCCGCCGCTGCTGGAGCCGTTCCCAGCGGTCGATCTGCTCCAGCTCGGCGGTCAGGGCGGTCTCCTGGCCGGAGAGCGCCTCCGCCTGGGCGCGGGCGTCGGTCAGCTGCCGCTCAAGATGCTCCAATTGGGCCAGCTGCTGCTGTGTCTCCTGCAGCTCGGCCTCCAGGGCGGGGAGCTGGCCGGTCTTGTTGTGGCGGCGGCGGTTCAATTGCTTTTTTAATGTATCGGCGGCTTCAGAGTAGGAGGTGTCCTCTTCGCCGGAAGTGATGAGGGAGGCGATGCGCCGCTCCAGCCCGGCGTCCTGGCTGATGGGCAGGCCCGCCTGCCGGATGAAGGCGCTGCGCTCAAAGACCTCCCGGCTGACACCCAGCAGGGTCTCGCCGCAGGTCTGGCCCGTCAGGCCGGGCACGGGCTCCCCCGTTCCGGCATAGACCGCCTGGAATTCGCCCATGGGGCTGGCCTGCCGCCGGGTGGTGCGGACGAGGGTCAGTTCGTCCTGGCCGATCCGGCAGTCCAGCCGGCCGGACATGGCGCCGCCGGACCAGGGGGCGTATCGGTTTTTGTCGGCGATGAAGCCGGCCCTGTCCCGCTCGCGGCTGTTGACGCCGTACAGCATCGCCAGCAAAAAGGCGCACCAGGTGGACTTGCCGGTTTCATTGGGGGCCTCCAGAATATTCAGCCCCTCCCGCAGCTCCAGGGTGCGGCCCTGGAGCTTGCCGAAGGAGGCGGTCATGCGGCGGATCAGCAAGATCATCCCTCCTATGTATAAGATTCCTGTCCACGGAGCATTATATCACTGCGGGGCCGGTTTGCCCAGCCTGTTTTCTGTTTTGCACAGAGGTATTACCGAAATAAGCGCTGCCAATGGGCGATATTAGAAAAAGCGGAAAAAGCTGAAAAAAGGTGTTGACAAATCGAGGTTGGTTTGGTATTCTAACAAAGCTGTCTGACAGCGCTGCTCCGGATGTGAGCCGCTTGAAATCTTTGAAAAAAGATAAAAAAGTGGTTGACAAATGAAGGAACACCTGTTATAATAGCAATGTTCCGCCGATGAGGCGTGTACCTTGTAAATTAAACAACGTAACGAAAAGAAAGCACCAGACGGGAACGGTCC
>CANQPD010000001.1 GCA_947625655.1 uncultured Dysosmobacter sp. | reverse complement strand
GACGCCAATCTGTCCAAGAGCTTTGGACGGCTGGACTCCGGGGCCAAGCCTCTTACCACCCACGACAGACTCCGTATCCTCCATGACTTTTTCCGTCCCGGAGAGGAGCAATATTTTACCTTTGACCAGACAGCGGCCATCCGCCGTGGGCTCGACTTCCGGGACCTCATTTGCCCGGATGGGCTTGCCTTCAAGGCCGGACACTTTGAGATGGGTGACAAGGTGGGCCGGGTGTTGTTTCTGAAGGACTATGCCAGTTACATCAAAGACGAGATGATTGCCGACCTGTCCGACTTCCCGCGAAACCTCATGCTCTCTATTGATATTCTGCCCATTCCCACCGATGAGGCCGTGCGGGAGGTACAGAGCCGTATTCTGGGCATTGAGACGGATATTACACGCTGGCAGCAGCGGCAGAACGACAAGAACAACTTTACCGCATCCATTCCCTATGAGCTGGAACAGCTCCGGGGAGAGACCAAGGAATTTCTCTCCGACCTCACGGAGCGAGATCAACGGATGATTTTCGCTGTTGTTACACTGGTCCATATTGCGGACAGCCTGGAGCAGCTGGACGCGGACACCGAGGCACTGCTTTCTATTGGCCGGGAGCACCTTTGCCAATTTTCCACCCTGCGCTATCAACAAGAGGACGGGCTGAACACGGTTTTGCCCTATGGCCTGCGCCGGGTGAAGGCCCTGCGCACGCTGACCACCGAGAGCGCCGCCGTACTCATGCCCTTCCGGGTCCAGGAGATCCAGGACCCCGGCGGCCTGCCTTACGGTGTCAACGCCATTTCCAAGAACCTGCTGATATGTGAACGCAAGCGGCTCATTTCTCCCCATGCCTTTTACCTGGGCGTTTCCGGCTCCGGCAAATCGGTGGCTATGAAGTCCACGATTGAAAATGTGGCCCTGGCTACCAATGATGATATTATCATCATCGACGCCGAGCGCGAGTATGGCCCCATCACCCGGTCCCTGGGCGGCACAGTGGTGGAAATCTCCCCGAGCAGTCCCCATCACATCAACCCCATGGAGGTAGCGGACGGATACGGCGATGGAGAAAACCCCATTGCCATGAAATCGGAGCTTATCACCAGTATTTTGGAGCAACAAATGGGGGTTGGACGGGTCAGCGGCAGCCATAAATCCATCATTGACCGCTGTACCGCCAATGTCTATCAGAACTATTTCCATAGCCGGGGCAAGGCCCCTATGCCGCTCTTGACCGACTGGCGCAACGAGGTATTGAAACAGGTAGACCCGGAGGCCCGCGAAATCGCCCTGGCCGCCGAGCTTATTACCGAGGGCAGCTTGAATGTCTTTGCCCATCCCGGAAATGTTGATATGAACAGCCGGATCATCACACTGGACCTCTATGAAATGGGAGAACAGCTCCGTCCTACCGCCCTGGTGGTCACGCTGGAGGCCATCCAGAACCGTGTCATGGAAAACCGAAAACGCGGCAAGTACACCTGGGTGTTCCTGGACGAAGTGTATCTGTATTTCAAGTACCATTATTCCGGCGAGTTTCTGTACCGTGCCTGGAAACGGTTCAGAAAGTACGCAGGTATTATGACGGCGGCGACCCAGAATGTGGAGGAGTGCTTAAAGTCCGAAACGGCCCGGCTCATGCTGGCAAACTCTGAATTTCTCCTGCTGTTCAATCAGGCGGCCACCGACCGGGCGGAGTTGGGCAAGCTCCTTCATATCTCCGATACACAGATGGGCTACATCACCAATGCGGAGCCCGGACACGGCCTGTTGAAGATGGGAGGCTCCCTGGTCCCATTCAACAACTCCATTCCCAAGGATACCGAGCTCTATCGGCTTATGTCCACCACGCCGGGAGAAAACTGATATGGCGCCGGAAATCGCGTCTCACCGTGAGACGCAAAACGAGCCACCGCTGACCCTGGGCAGTTTGTTTGACGGGATCGGAGTATTCCCCCTGGCGGCCAGCCGCCACGGGATCGTGCCACTCTGGGCCAGCGAAATTGAAAAAGCCCCCATCTCCATTACCCGGCGGCATTTCCCGGAGATGGAGCACCTGGGGGATATAACAAAGATGGACGGCGGGCAAATCCCCGCCGTCCACATTCTTACCTTTGGCTCCCCATGCCAAAACTTGTCTCAAATTGGAGATCGTTCCGGTTTGGCTGGAGCGAAATCAAGTCTGTTTCATCATGCGATCCGAATTATTAAAGAAATGAGGTGTGCCACTGGAGGTCAATTTCCAATTATCGCTCTTTGGGAAAACGTCATGGGAGCTCTTTCATCAAATGACCGGCTGGATTTTCTGGCCGTGCTCCGATCCTTCCAAGACGCCCCGTTTTCAGTTCCTCCCTCTGGTCGATGGGCAAATGCCGGAATGGTGCGAGGGAGATGTCCCGATCTGGCCTGGCGGCTTATGGACGCCCAATATTGGGCAAGCCCCCGCCTGGCACGACGGCAACGTATCTTTCTCGTGGCAGATTTTGGAGGGCAGCGAGCTCACGAAATACTGTTTAAGCCCCGCCCAATGTTCCTACTTTCTGAAACTGGCCCAGCGGGCAGGTTGTCCGCCTCCGCCGGAAATCGAGGCCCTTTTCTTGAAACAGGGGGGCGTGTACCCATCCTCCGCCCCTTTCAACTGTTCCGTATGCGGGGAGCATCCAAAAAACAAGAACACGTCCAGTTCCGAGACAGCTTTGGGTTTCCAACTGACCCTTTTCCCACTGTTTTAGCTGGGGTGGTCACGCCCTTTGCCTTCTGGTTTGAGGATGATCCTTTTGGGGGCTGCATCCGTTTCCCTACGGAACGGGAGACCGAGCGCATGATGGGATTGCCGGAAGGCTGGACGGAGTATGGCGCAGACGGCAAGCCCATCAGCTCCACCCAACGGTATCGCGCCCTGGGCAACTCGATTGCACTGCCCTGTGCCGATTATCTGATGGCGGGTATTGCGGAGGTACTGGGCAAAGAGAAAATCGCGTCTCACCGTGAGACGCAAAATGGGAGGTGAATCATGCCGAAGTTAAAAGAGCGCAGTTCTGATGATAAAATCAAGCGTCCCGGTAAAGACCGGAAACCAAATGTCCCCCTGCGGCAAATGACCGCCAAATTCCGCCGTAGGCTGGTGGAGCGTCAACGGGACAATAGCAGCACCGCAACACCGGATACCCAGGCGGCTGAACAGAGTGTCCAGGCGGGGATGGACGCTGTGGAAGAAGTGGGATACCGAGCCGAAAAGGCAGTTGATCGACTGCTGCACCCGGCGTACCGTCCCAAGTCCCGGAAGGAACAAATCAAAGAAGGCGGCCGCCATCCCAAGGAGAAAACGGATATGGTTCCATCTGCCAATGATACATTGAGAGATGGGAAAACCATTCATCCCAATACCCCGGACAGCTTACACAATAGATCGCAGCTTACCCCGGAGACCCGGATGAAACAACAGGCCGTTGAGAAGTTGGAACGCTCCGTCAGAGCCGATCATCCAAAGAACGGCCAATTCCGGGAAGTCCCTCATTATGGCGGTACTCCCCAAAATACATACACCACAAAAAAGGAACGCTCTCCCGGAAATCAATCCATCAATCCATCCATCAAGGAGCGCCCCCGGCGCTCCTCCGGGCCCAAAGAAAAGCCGCCCGGTGGGGCGTTTACACCCAAGACACGAAAAGCTATGGACAAATCCGCCCAGGTATCAACGAATGCGGTCAAAACAACTGCCCGAAAGACCGCAGGGACGCCCGCAGCCAAGCAAGTAATGGAGCGTGCTCGCCGGAAGGCACAGACCGCCGCCCAGCGGAGTATGCTGCAAAAATCCAAGCAGACGGCTAAGGCTGCCGCGGAACTTTCCAGAAAGGCCGCTGTTGCAGTGACAAAAGCGGTGGCGGCACTTGTCAGTGCGTTGGTATCTTTGGTAGGCGGCGTGGTTTTGGTGGCGGCGCTGGCGGTCATGGCCTTGATTGCGGCACTTCTGGCCTCTCCGTTTGGGATATTCTTTTCCAATGAGCCATCCAGAGACGCCGTTCCATTAAATGCAGCGATTGCGCAAATCAATGTTGAACTTGCGGATGAGCTGGAAACACTGCAAACGGGAGACTATGACAGCATTGACATACAGGGACAACCCCCGGCCTGGAAAGAGGTGATGGCCGTCTTTGCTGTCAAAACCGCTGGAGGGGACGATGGTGTGGATGTAGCCGCGCTGACCCCAGACCGGATAGAGCGTCTGCGTGCTGTCTTTTGGGATATGTGTCAAATCACCACCGAGACGGAGACGGTGGAAGGGGAGGACTCCACAGAAACGATCCTTCATATCACCATTACTCCCAAAACCGCCGATGATATGCGGACAATCTATTCCTTCTCGGAGTTCCAAAACAAAACCTTGACCGAGCTGCTGGAGGAGCTGGACGCACTGGATGGGCTGCTGGGGGATCTTGCTATCACCCAGGCAGACGCAGTGGAACTTCTGCAAAATCTCCCGGAGGATCTTTCCACGGAGCGCCGGGCGGTGGTGGAGACGGCCTGCAAGCTGGTGGGCAAGGTCAACTACTTTTGGGGAGGAAAATCCTTGGTGATCGGCTGGGACTCCCGCTGGGGCCAGCTCTCCAAGGTGTGGGCGGACGGCAGTTCCACCACCGGCACCTACCGGCCGTACGGGCTGGACTGTTCCGGTTTTGTGGACTGGACTTTCTATAATGTCAGCAACGGTGAATATGTCATCGGCCACGGCGGTGGGGCCCACGCCCAGCACACCTACTGCGACCCGCTCCAATGGGATGAGGTCCAGCCCGGCGACCTGGTATTTTACCCAGAGGACTCCCATGTAGGAATCGTAGGCGGCCGGGATGAAAACGGCAATCTGTTGATCGTCCACTGCGCCAGTGGAGCCAACAATGTGGTCATCACCGGCCTGGAGGGCTTTACCTCTATTGGACGCCCCCTGTATTACGGGGAATAAAATAAATCTCACGGTGAGACGCAATTCCTGTCGGAATGAGGTCTCACCGTGAGATATTTTAATCTTCAAACAGCTTTGCTGTGGGGACCTCCAGCACCTCCGCGATCTTGAACAGAGTTTCCATAGAGACGCCGAATGGCCGGGTGGGGCTCTCGATTTTGGCTACAAAGGACCACGATTTTCCAATCTCGTCCGCAAAGGCTTCCTGCGTCATTCCCCGCAGCTTGCGGTAATACTGCACCTTCAGACCGAACCGTATGAACTGCTCCCGATACTCCGTTTCCATAGCGCACCTCTTTTCTTTCCAAAAGCGTACCATGTTCTTTAGGAAATATTTAGGGAAAGAGATTGCTATTTACAGCAATATAATGATATAATCAAGCAATCAAAGGACTGGTAATGGCAACTGGATGGAGGGAACATGGACCGATCCTGCTTTTTTATTGGGCACCGGGATGCCGGAGAGGAGCTGCTGCCCCTGCTGGCCGAGGCCGTGGAGCGGCATATCAGGCAATACGGTGTCACTGATTTCTTTGTAGGCCGCTATGGACGCTTTGACGCCTTGGCCGCTAAGGCTGTGAAAGAAGCAAAAAAGCGTCACCCGGAGGTGACGCTGACCCTTGTACTGCCTTATCATCCGGCGCTTCGGCCTGTGGACTCTCCGCCGGGGTTCGATGCAACCTACTATCCTTGGGAGAACGAACATATTCCAAAACGGCTCGCCATTCTCAAAACCAACCAGCGTATGGTGGATACCTGCGATCATCTGATCGCCTATGCCTTTCACTTTCTGGGCGGTTCCGGACAGATCGTTGCATACGCCCGCAAGCGGGAGGAAAAGGGCCTGATTCATGTTACCAACCTGGCACAGCAGCGTTCTGCCATATAAAAGAAGCTCATCCTGAATCTGCATAGCGAACTTCCTGTAAGGTAAAATAATGCCATGATCCATGAGTTACAGGAGGTTGACCATGAACAAACGCATCATTACCACTGACCACATCGCGGCCTATGCCGCCCATCTCCGCAGCGAGGAGCGCGCGTCCAGCACCATTGAAAAGTATCTGCGTGACATTCGTGCTTTTTCTCAGTGGTTAGGTGACAGGCCAATCACAAAAGAGTGCCTGCACGAATGGAAGGACTATTTACAGGAAAACCACTATGCTCCTGTAACCATCAATTCCATGCTGGCGCCGCTCAATGGCCTGTTTCGTTTTTTGGGGTGGGACTACCGGATCAAATTCCTGAAAATCCAGCACAAGGTTTTCCGCGAGACCAACAGGGAATTGAGCCGTGTGGAATATGACCGGCTGCTGGATACCGCAAAGGTTCAGGGTAAAGAACGATTGGCTTTGTTGATGGAGACCATCTGTGCCACAGGCATCCGGGTATCTGAAGTGCGATATATTACCGTAGAGGCCGTCCAATGTGGTCGGGCTAATGTTTCACTTAAAGGGAAGAACCGGACCATCCTGCTCCCGGCCAAGCTATGCCGGAAATTGCTCAAATACGCCAGAAAGCAGAAAACCGTCACCGGCGAGATTTTTCTCACCAATGACGGGAAAAGCCTGCACCGCTGCCGGATCTGGGCGGAAATGAAACGGCTGTGCAAAGCTGCCGGGGTGGAGCCATCCAAGGTATTTCCCCACAACCTGCGCCACCTGTTTGCCACTGTTTTTTATCAGGCCTATAAGGATATTGTAAAACTGGCTGATCTTCTGGGCCATTCCAGCATCGAAACCACCCGGATCTATTTGTTGACCTCTGGATTGGAGCACCAACAGCAGCTGGATCGGCTGTGTCTCGTTTCATAAAACAAAATCTATATTTTGTTCGATTGCACAAAAATACATATTTGCAGAGTGCCGATACCTAAGCAGATTATAGCACCAGACGACATAGTCCGCAAGGCTTTTTTCTATATTTGGGCACCAAAATCTCAGGGCGTACAATGTAATTTGTATCGTCCTTCATTCTCATGCCCAAAATTAAAAAGGCAGAAGTTGTTTCGACATTCTTTGACACAATAAGTCTCGCAAAACGGCCTTTTTCTTGATATGCAAAACAAAATATAGATTTTGTTTGTAACAGATTCTTGCTGGGCTCTTATCTTAAAAATCGAAATATAGATTTTGTAATCGGAAGATAGGAGCTGTGACAAAAATGGGTTCATCTGCGCTGACGCACCCTCTGTTGGAATATCTGGCATATATCAGTGGATTAGAATATTTGTCAGACCTCCACTATCTGGACAGGGCTGGGCGTAACTGCATTGCTCAGGCGTTGGAGAATATCTCGTCGGAAAGCGTTTCCTTGTGGGAGTGGAACGATGCTCTAAACTATTTGACAGGGGTCGGTCCTGCTGCCTCGCCGTCAGCTGCGCGAGAACTACTGATTGAACAAATGCGGGGCTAATTTTGGTAGTCTCTCTGAAAAGAGTGAACTATAAAATTCAAAAAAACGAGAGGAGAAAAAACAATGAAAAGACGAATCATTTCGATCCTTGCTGTGTGTTGTTTGATGGTCTCGATGATGCCTGCGGCGTTTGCAACAGGTGGTAATGATTTGCAGGCACAGATTGACAACACTGCTGCTGGTGGTACGGTTACACTGACAGGTAATGTGACAATCTCCACGCCGCTGACCATCAACAAGGCTATTACTTTGGACGGCAATGGCAATACCTTGACCTATGACCAGTCCGGCGAAGCAATCAAAATCACCACAAACGATAATGTAGTAATCGAAGACATGATTCTCAATGCGGAGGCCAGCAATGGACAGGGCATTAGTCTGTACAGCAGTTCCCCCAAGGTTGAGGTAAACGGCGTGACTATGAATGTTGATGCTCGCGGCATCAGTTTTAAGCAGGATGGCTACGCCACGAATGCGCATCTTGCCCTTGACAATACCAAAATTTATAATTCCCGTATTACTGACGGCGACTATGAACACAAAACTGTGATTGGTGATACACGCGGCATCTCTCTATTTGATGTGAAGTCCTCGGTTATTGATATTAACAACAGCGAGATCTATGGCTTTGGCTACACCATCAATCTGGCTGGTACTCTGGTGGATGGTATTCGTGACTATGACGGTACTACAGTAAATGTGACCGATTCCAAGCTGATGGGTTGGACGGCGTTCAATGTGTGGTCCTCCGATACCACCTTCAACATCACCAACTCCTATCTGAAGGGCATCAACAACAGCAACGGACCCACAGATGGATTTGCTACTATTGTAGTTAATGATGACATTTATGGATATGGCTGGGGCAGTACAAAAGCCAATATGTTCTATATTACAGGCGGCACAATTACCAATTACCGGAGCGGCTCTGCATCTGAACAACTGTTCCGTGTGGATGATGAGGGCATCACAGAAGTCAATTTCGAGATTTATGGCAGAGATCAGCACGTCAAAATCATTGATGGTACCGGAGATTCCAGTTCTGTGTTTTATTCTGGGTATCTGATGACACCTGATGGTTGGATCAACTACATGACACAGCGTGTCCATGGCGAAGGAGCTTGTGAAGTGACCGGATATAATGGCCAGACATTGCCCTTTATTCCGGCTTAATTGGGAGTTGAAATACAATGAAGAATAAAATAGTGTCACTGCTGGTTTCCAGTTGTATGCTGGCCAGCCTGTGTATTCTCCCAGCCGGCGCAATAGATGCGCCGGCTGAGGATGAATTCTCCACTGCAACAGTAGAGACTACGGACTTGGTTACTGATGATGCGAAAGTTGAGAGTTCTAATTGGGGTAGCGACTATGACACTGCCACAGAATTCACCATTTCAAGTAAAGAAGACCTACTGGCCTTTGCTGAAATGGTGAATAATGAGAAGGACTTCTCAGGTAAGACTGTTACCTTATCAACTGCTCTGGATCTGACTGATGTTGTGTGGAAGCCTATTGGTATAGATAGCGCCTATGATTTGTCAGGTGTAAAGACGGCTTTTGCAGGAACATTTGATGGGGCGAATTTAGTAATCTCTAATCTGACGTTGAGATATGGAGAAACTGCTGATGATCCGTACTATGCTTGCGGAGGCTTCTTTGGAAAAGTAACTGGCGAGATCAAAAATGTCAACCTTGAGAATCTTGTAATCGTTGGTGCTGGCGATCACCTTGGCGGCATTGCCGGGTTATTGGATGAAGGCGGAAAAATAACTAGTTGCACGGTTGATGGCAAAATTTCCGGTGCAACGTATAATGGAAAACTGTACGGAAGCTATGTTGGGGGCATTGCTGGACAGAGCTTTGGTGAAATTACTTCATGCACAAACAGCTGTGACTTTACCAATACCGTAAGCTCTGTAGGCGGTATTGTCGGTGCATTGAAGAACGCCACAATCCAAAACTGCAAAAATACCGGTAATATCGAAGGCTTTGGCATGACTGGCGGCATTGTCGGAAATGCAGAAGACAGCACAATTTCCTATTGTACCAACAGCGGAACTATATCAGGCAAGGAAAATACGGCGAATACAAGGGAAAACTGGCGTGTCGGCGGTATTGTTGGTGATACGCAGACAACGAAAATCGAGAGTTGCATAAACACCGGGACGGTTACGGCTGAAAAACTGCATGAGGTCGGCGGCATTACCGGACGGCTCTATTATGGTTCTTCTATTGAGAAGTGTTCGAACAACGGTGTTGTGACCGGCGGTGATGAGACAGGCGGTATTGTTGGTTACGCCCTCGCATACTATACCGGCGGATACGATGTGAGCAACTGCACCAACAACGGCAGCGTGACTGGTTCTTCTGGGGTTGGCGGCATTGTCGGCGTTGGCACTGCAAATAATAACGACCAGTCTGAGCAGATTATTTCCGGGTGTTCCAACTCAGGCGATATTTCCGGAACTGGAAATATCGGTGGTATTGTTGGCGATCACAACTCTAATACAGGCTTTACCGGTTCTAGAACTAACGCTGCTACGGTCAGCGGTTGCATTAACACCGGTTCCGTTCCAAGCGGTGGTGGCGCTATTGTCGGAAACAACAATGATGCAGCATCTTCCGGCGGTGGCCTTCCCGGTAATGTAGAGAACAACTTCTGGCCTGCTGAACTGGGTGAATATGCTGTCGGGTCCGGCGCGGGTTCCTCTGGTTCTGAGAGTACCGAGGCGGTCAAGAACAACTCCTCTTATCAGCCTGACGGCACCCTAACCACACCTGTCACTGATCCTGATAATTCTGGTAACACCATTGGCAATCTTGGTGAGGCTATTGACAAGATTATTGGCAACGGTGATGGTACCAGTGTCCCCGATGTGTTGAAAGTAACCGTTACTTACCGCAATGGCGGTCATGGAACGGCTCCTGCCACTCAAACTGTGACCAAGGGCTCCAAGGTCACCTTGCCCCCCATGTCCAATGATGGCTACTATACCTTTACTGGCTGGAGCAACGGCGGTGCACCTTATACCGCTGGTCAGGAAGTTCCTGTCATGGAGGATATGACCTTTACTGCCCAGTGGCGGAACGATACTCCTTCCACTGGCGGTGGCGGTGGCTCCAGCGATCCCACCTACTCCATTTCTCTGCCCAGCAAGGTCACCGGCGGTGAGGTTTCCATCCAGAAGCGTTATGCCGAGAAGGGCGAGACGGTCACCATCACCGTCACCCCCGATGACGGCTACGAGCTGGACGAGCTGATCGTCACCGACAGCAAGGGCAACGAGCTGGACCTGACCGACAAGGGCAATGGCAAGTTCACCTTCAAGATGCCCGCTGGTCGTGTGGAAATCGAGGTTTCTTTCCAGGAGATCGTCATTGAGCCTGTCAATCCTTTCGTTGATGTGAGCACCAGCGACTACTACTATGACGCCGTGCTGTGGGCTGTGGAGAACGGTGTGACCAATGGCACCAGCGCCACCACCTTTGGTCCCAATATGGCCGTGTCTCGTGCTCAGATGGTGACCTTCCTGTGGAGAGCCCACGGCTCCCCCAAGGCCACCGGTACCAACCCCTTCACCGATGTGAGCACCAGTGACTACTACTATGATGCGGTTCTGTGGGCTGTGGCCAACGGCGTGACCAACGGCACCAGCGCCACCACATTCAGCCCGGATACTGCCGTGACCCGTTCTCAGGCTGTCACCTTCCAGTGGCGGGCTGCCGGTTCCCCGGTGGTGTCTGGCAGCAGCTTTGGCGATGTGGCTACCGACGCCTACTATGTCAATGCTGTGACCTGGGCTGTGGCCAACGGTATCACCAACGGTACCGGCGGCAACACCTTCAGCCCCGATGTGGTTGTGTCCCGCGCTCAGGCTGTGACTTTCCTGTATCGTGAGCAGGAGTAAGTAGCAAGAATCAAGCCCATTAAATAGTGGTTGAGTGGTAAAGACTTAGTAGAGGGATAAAATGATATATCGCCCCTTTCGTTCCACCGGCGGTTAAACCGCCACCAAATCCAATACCACCACCTGCTGAGGCGCAGACAACCAGTTGGTTGTCTGCGCCTCATTTTTTTCTCGACAAGTTATCCGAGTATCTCCCAGAAAATTCCGGAAGATATTGGGATGAAGTGTCGAGGTATGGATGTAATTCTTGCACTGTCCTATCCCGGCCCGGGAAAAGCATTGAAAACTTAGAAAAATTTTTGCATTTTGGCGGAAAAAGATATTCCTGCCGCTCTCCTCCCGATTTTCGTTGACCATCCACGAATCAACGAAAATTAAAGGAGGAGCCAATATGTTTGACCGCAATAGTGACTATGCTCTGAATAAGAAGGACCCGTACGCCATCGTATGCAAAAGCGCCACCGGAATACATATCCGCCTGACCCGTGCCGACTTCTCCAGTGCGGAGGAGTTTGAAAAATGGAAACGCTGGTCCGATGAAAACTACCACGCGATTGAGAAAGCGGATCACCGGCACAGTAACCGGACAATTTCGCTGGAAGGACTGGCTGAACTATCCTTTGCGGTGCTCTCTGCCGAAACGGAGGTCATGGATCAATACGACCAGGAGGAGCGGGCCCGCCTATGCCGCCTGTTGGCCGAGGGCCTGGACGCCTGCCTGACTGCGCCTCAACGCCGCCGTCTTTGGCTCTACTGTGTGGAGGGCCTGACCATAAAGGAAATTGCGGCGCAAGAGAAGGTCAAACACCAGAATATATCTAAGAGAATATTGGCAGCCAAAAAAATTCTAAAAAAATTTTTGGAAAGGTGGGTGCAGAACGGAATCAAAAACGGCGGTAAGTGAAGGACGAGTTTTATTCCTTCAACCTTTCTAACAACTGAATAGGACGAGCCAGTTACTTGCCGTATTCTGTTGAGCCAAACGCTGGGTGCGCCGGGATCTTCTGCCGGGAAAGGAGGTGACAGCTCCGGCAGAAAGGAGCGATCCACACCAGCAGCGTAACACGGTTTGGCAAAGCCGCAGGCCATGACACAAATACGGGATTATGCTACTTGCGTCGGCTATGCGTCACAGCGTAGGACGCCCCGCCCACGGGAATGGGGGGAGGTTTATAGCCTATGGAGCGGTTGCCACCCGCCGCTGGCTTGTCTATCCTTACTTGCACCTATCAATGGACACTCCGAATGATATGGCTTTTTGCGTCTCACCGTGAGACGCAAAACAATTTTAGGAGGTATCTCTAATGGTTGCTACCATTCAAGTGGGACAGCCAAAAATAGAGATAGAGAAAAAAATTGGCAACACCACCTATATAGTTAATGGTTTTTATGCCCCCAAAGGTGTCACCGTCTCCGAAAAAATCGTCCGTCTACTCGACAGAGAAACTAAGTCAAAAAGTTTGTAAAAGTGGCTAAAATTTGACGATTTAATCAAAATGTGATATAATTTATATGTCACAAGATAAGAGATGGTGACTGCCGGAATGGAGGCTATTATGAACAGGCAGTCAAATAAGATTACAGCAATCTATACACGCATTGATTATCCCGGAAACTCCGAATGTATCCAGCGACAGGAACAGGCACTCCGCAAATATGCAGAAAAAATGGGCTTATGTCGTGCCATCCTTATTCGTCGCCGCGCAGCGGAACTTTGCGCCGTGCAGGGACAGGGGCAGGAGCGCCTGATAGGTGGCTTTAGTCGCGCCCTCGATGTTCTCCCAGGTCTTGCCGCCGTCCCGGCTGACCTGCCATTGCAGTGCGGGCGCGGGCGTGCCGACAACTTCCACGGTCAGGGTCATGTATTCATTGCTTTCGACCACGCAGCTGACATCCTCTGCCGGGCTGGTGAACTCCGGCACATCGCCGATGGTCATGCTGCCGTCCGACTTGGGATAGTATTTGTTCCCGCCGACGGTCACAGTCTCCACCTCCGCATCCTTGGGGATCCAGAGGTAGATTTTGCCGCTGCCGTCGGAGATGATATGGCTGTCGTCAAATGTAGTATTGGCCGGAAGCCCGGAAAGGGTGACATCCTCCACGGCGGCATTCTTTTCCGAAAGGGTCAGAGTGACCTTTTTCAGCTCATTGCCGCTGGAATCTTTCACGACCATGTTCGCCGGAACATCCAGATCGACACTGCCGCCGTTGATGACAACGTTGGCGCAGTTGATCGTGCCCAGACCGAAGACCAGGCTGTTTGAGATGGTAAGCTTCCCAAGCGTCGTTTCCGGCTTGTCCGTGCAGTTGTTGATGAGCGTGATGCCATCGAATGTCAGGGAGGCGCCGGTGCTGCCGTCCATGGCGTGACCGCCGCGGAGCGTCAGCTTTTCACCGCCGGACTGCCCCTTGATGGTCAGACCGCCCGAACCCTTGAGCGTCCAGACCGCATCGGTGCTGCCTTCGTTGGACCTCATGACACTCTCAGTGTTTTCCATCAGCACGATGGAAAGCTTCGAGCGGTCATCCAGCTCCACGCGCTTGTTCGGACCGCTCAGGTCCAGTCCGTTGAGCTTGACCTCCGCCTCGCCGCCTGTAAGCATACGGATGCCGAAGTCTGTGATAAACTTCCAATCCGCCTGGAGCTTGACGTCTTTTTCCGGGTGATAGTCGATCCAGGTGTCCTTTGCGGAATCTCCCAGATAGCCCGCGCAGAGCGCGGTGTTGTCTCCGCCGGGTGTGCCGCGGAAGGCGAGCACGCCCGAGGCGAGGAGCAGGTTGAGCAGGATCATCTTGCCGCTGGCGCTGTTGCCGGCGGTGGTGACGATGGGCGCGCCCTTCTGCGGATCATGGATGAAGCCGACCGGCGAACTGCCGTCGTCCTGAAAGCCCTCCACGCTCATGATCTTTGTACCAGCCGGAAGCCAGAGGTAGACAGTGTTGCTGCCGACGAGCATGGTGAGATCCTTAATAATGTCATCGTTGACAGTGTTGGGGATATTCACGCGCAGTTGTGTGACCAACGGGTAAAGAATCGACTGCATGGTGCCGCTGGCAGCGTCGGTGCGGTAGGTGATCATCATGAGGTTCCGGCTCTGGTTCATGTCCTCCAGCTCGACCTTTGTCCGGTAAACAGGATTGCCGCTGTGATCCGTGACGCCGGTAACCGCCTTGCCGGAGGCGTCCGTCAGGTTGGCGTTGCTCCCACGGTCGATCTTCACCGTGCCGCCGGAGTGCTCCCCCTCCAGTGTGCTGCGCGTGACGCGCAGGTTTCCGGCAAAGCCGGCGCTGATCCAGCTGTTTTCAACGGATACGTTGGCTCCCGTTCCGCCGATGGTCTTACCTGCGGCGTAAACGGCGCAGTCCTTGAAGTTCACAGTTGCGCCGCTTGCCGCCGAAAGACCGCCCATGAGCGCCAGTGAGGACTGCGCCATGCCCCCGCCGATGAGGTTCAGCGTGCCGCCCTGTTCCACATAGATGGTGGGTGCGCTGCCGCTTTTCAGATAGCTCCTGCCTGTGAGCTTCAGGTTCAGCGTCGCGCCGCTGCGCACGGTAAGAAAGGTGTGATCGCGCACGATTGCAAGACCATCGAGCACGACGGTATGCTCACCCTCCCGCACATCGATGCCGTAGTAATTATTGTAGTCCGATGCAAGGACATTTCTGAAGCCCTCTTTGAGGTTCAGCTCCTGCTGCGTGCTGCCGGAGCTGTAAACATTCTGCTTGATGGAATCTGTATCCCCGGGGCGGTCGGCGTTGCGATAGTACCAGGTTTTTCCCTTGTTGTTTTGGCCCTCATTGTAGCTGAGCACCAGCACGGCATTTCGGATGCCGCTGATCTCCACCTCTTTTTCAGGAGCCACGTTTGTTCCGAGAATCACATTTTCGTAGATGGAGCCGTTCACCGGCTTTGTTATGACAGCCTTTGTGTATGCCGTGTCTCCATTGGTCCCGGAAAGATCCCAGCGGCCGTTGACCTTCAGCGCGCCGTTTTCATTCTCGTTTGAAAGAATCGGGTTCTGTGTTTTCGCATACAGATAGCCGCCAAGGTCGACTGTCAGGTTCGAGGAAACGTAAATAGCTTCCTTGCCGTCGTATCGGTTGGTCTTCGTACTGTAGCCGTTGGAATAGGCGCGGACGGTTCCGCCACCGCCGATCTCCAGTACATTGGCCTTGATGCCGTAGCCCTGACAGCCGTCATTGCCGTTCCGACCGTCGCTCGTGGCGGTCACCTGACCGCCGACGACGCGCAGTGTTCCGCCCACAAGCAAGGCAACGGGATAGTCATTTTTGTATACACAACCCTTGGTGGTCGCGTTGAGTGTGCCGTTCACCGTCAGATTGTTCTTGACATTGAGCGCGTAGAAGTCCAGATTGTTTCCCTGTGCCTCTGCGGTGACGCACGTCCCGGCGCCGACGGTCATGCTCTGCGTCACGGTTCCATTCATGTAGCTGCGCAGTGTCAGATCCACGCTCCCGCTTGTCTCAATGCCGCCGGACTGAATGGGGAAGGTCTGGGCTTCAATGGTCAGGCTCCCGCTGCCGGAGAAGCGGACGGTATTGCCCCAGATGCCGAGATAGCGCGGCGTATTCACATCGGAAGCGGCGGGCATATACTTCAAGCTACTGGAATCACCAATGTAATTGCTGCCCTCAAGCACGATGTTCAGCGTCCCGACATTACGGCTGTCGAGAAAGACGTTATAGTATTTGAATATGCCGGGCAATTGCTCGGACGAGACCTTTGTATAAGTGTCGATCGTGCAGTTTCGCAGCGTCAGCGTTTTCGTGGCGGCGTCATACTTGAAGCCGCCGGTCGTATCGTAAGTGCTGCTTATAGAGCTTTGTGTGATGTCGAGAACGGTGCTGCCGAGGGTAATCGTGCCATTCGCCGCCCGCGCACTGATGCCATTGGCCGCCCGCATTGCGACAGGGCTTGCTTTGGCGGCAACGACATCACTGCCAAGTTCATCATCCGCTGGCGCGGATGATCCCTCGTCCTCCGCGATGGCGTTCGGCTGCTCCTTACCGAGCTTCGACTCTTCCGTGCAGGCTGTTTCGCAGATGCTTGGGGAAGCATCTTCTCCCCTTTTCTCGTCATCTGCGAATGCTGTTGTGGGGATCAGGGTCAGGCACAGAGCAAACGCGGTAAGCAAGCTAAGAAATCTTCTTTTCATTGTGATCCCTCCATGATAAAAGAGTTTTGGCTTCTCCAAGGGGATACCCCCTTGCAAAAATTTCATTTTTCCGTCAGGGCTTCAAAGCCCTTTTCCGCCTGTTGGACGGTCTTTTGGATGATGCCCAAAGCCATTGTGTGAAGGTCCATCTGCAAGACGGCCGCCGTGATCGCCGCCCGCTTCTCCTTTGGTACGTCATAGAGCTTGAGCGAGCAGTCCAGAAAGCGGGAGATCTTGGCCTCCATCGTGAAATACACGTCGCAGGGAACCGACATGAAGCCCCGCATGATAATCGCCCCAGATGGAACCGGCGGCATATCCATGCCGGTATCGCCTGACCGGTCAGCGGAGGACAATCCGAGAAGAAAACGAGGACAGTGGATGCATGATGAGTGATATTTACCATTTCCAAGTGAATTTAGGCGGGATGCTGGACGTGCTGTCCAACCACCTGTATAAAAGCCCGGATGTATTTCTGCGGGAACTGCTGCAAAACGGCGTGGATGCCGTCACCCTGCGGCAGAAGGAGCAGCCGGGCTGGAATGGCGGCAGGCTCACCATTGCCGTGGAGCCGGGCCGCCGGCTGATTTTCCGGGACAACGGCGCCGGACTGAGCGAGGAGGGCATCCACCGCTTTCTGGCGGTGATCGGCCAGTCCTCCAAAACGGAGCTGGTCAACGGAAAGCTCCCGGAGGACTACATCGGCCGGTTCGGCATCGGCCTTTTGTCCTGCTTCATGGTGTCGGACTCCATTGTGGTCTATACCCGGCCCGCCGGCGGCGGCCCGGCCCATGTGTGGACCGGCCTGCCCGACGGCACCTATACCCTGGAGCCGCTGGAGGACTGCCCGGTGGGGACGGCGGTGATCCTCACGGCCAAGCCCGGGATGGAGCGCTATTTCCTGGAGGATGAGATCGGAGAGCTGGTGCGCTATTACGGCCTTGCCCTGCCGGTCCCCGTCTATCTGGAGGGAAACCCGGAGCGGCTCAACAGCATCCTCGCCGATTTCTCCGGCGTCAGCCGCAGCCAGCTGCTCGCCTTCGGCCAGTGGCTGTTTGACGAGGAGTTTCTGGAGGCAATCCCCATCCAGACCGCCCACATCAGCGGCGTGGCCTATGTGCTGTCCTACCCCACCGACCCCTCCGTGAAGCGGGGACACCGGATCTACCTCAAGCAGATGCTCCTGACCGAGCAGGGAAACACCCTTCTGCCGCCCTGGGCCTTCTTCCTGCGGTGTTTTCTCAACACCCGCTCCCTGCGGCCCACCGCCTCCCGGGAGGACTTTTACGAGGACGAGGAGCTGGCCGCTGCCCGCGGCGAGTTTGCCGCCGCGGTGCGGGACCACCTGGCCCGTCTCTCCCGGGACGACCCCGACCGCCTGCGGGGCATTGTATCCGTCCACGCCCAGGCCATCAAGGCCATGGCCGTCTGGGACGCGGAGCTGTTCGGCCTGTTCATCGACTATCTCCCCTTTGAGACCAGCGAGGGCACCATGACCGGCGCCGCCCTGAAGCGGGCGGGGGAGGCATTCTGGGTCAACTCCGTCCCCAAGTTCAAGCAGCTCAAGCCCATCTTCATGGCCCAGGGGCGGCTGCTGATCTGCACCGGCTATGCCAGCGACCAAGAGCTGATCCAGTCCATGGCGGGGCGGTTTGACCTCCCGATCCAGCCGTTGCACGAGGACAGCATGTTCGAGGTGATGGAGGATGTGACCCTTGCCGAGCAGCGGCGCGCCGATGCCCTGCTCCGGGCGGCCGATCAGGCACTGCGCCCCTTCGACTGTCAAGCCCAGCTGCGCCGCTTTCTGCCTGCCGACCTGCCCACCCTGTACGCCATGAGCGACGAGGTGCAGTTCCTGCGGCAGCTCCAGTCTGCCCAGGACATGAGCGGCGGCATTTTCTCCGGCGCCCTGTCCTCCATGCTCTCCAGTGTGGAGGAACGGCCCCTGGCCTCCCTCTATCTGAACCTGAACAGCCCCATTATCCAGAGGATGGTGGCGATGGATTCCCCGGTGCTGCTGTCCAGCATGACGCATGTGCTGTATGTCCAAGCCCTGCTGGCGGGGGGCCACCCTCTGCGGGGCGGTGAGCTGAAGACCATGAACCGCGCCTTGCTGGAGCTGCTGGAGCATACCGTGGGGCCGGAGAATCTCTGATTTGCGGCGGAACCGTTTGAAAGGGGGCGCAGCCATGGACGCAAGACGTTTTTTCTCCGCGGCGCTGGCGGCGGTGGGGCTGTCCTGCCTGCTGTCCGGCTGCCTGTTCCGGCAGAGCCGGGAGCCGTTCGGAGAGGAAACCTATTCAGCGGAGCAGGCCCGGTCAGTATATGCGGAGATCTCCGCCGATATGGCCCGGGAGGAATGGACGGATCAGAGCGGATACCACATTTCCGTTATGCCAGACGATACCAACGCCATCTGCTGGGACGTCTACAAAACAGAGGAATACCGCGTGGTCTATGGAGAGGGATACTTGGAAACCTATCTCTGGTACGATGGCCGCCTCTGCTGCCGCCGTGACGCGGCGCTGACCTATCGGGACATGGCCTGGGAGGAGCTGGAATTGGAGGCGCTGGCGGCGGAGCAATGGGAATTTGCCCGGCAGTTGATGGAACGGGACGGTGCGGAGCTGACCTACAAATACATCCCCATGTCCGAAGAGCCCTATCTGTTGAAAGCGGAGTACCCCGACATGGAGCTGAACGGGCGGACGGTCCGGTTTGCCGAGCTGTCCTTTTATCTGAACGAAAACGGCGGCTATGACGGCTTCGGCCTGCGCTGGCAGGAGGACCGCAGCACGGTGTCCGTTTCCTATTTCTCCTATGCGGATTCCACCGACCTCCAGGCCGAGCGGGCCGTGTGGTTCTTTGGCCGGGACATCGGCCTGACGGAGGAGACCGTACCGGCGCTCTCCGACCAGCGCGAGGACCGGGAGCGATGCCGGGCGGTCATTGCCGCCATGGACTTTGACAGTCTGGCGGACCGGGGGGAGTATCAGGAGGACCTGGGGCTGCCCGACCTGTTTCCATAGACCGGGGCAGAAGAAGGGCTTCTCCGAAAGGAATTTCAAAAGCCCTTTTGTTCACGGAGAGTACGCTGTTATGAAATGGGGGAGGCCTGTTCCGGGATCTATGCGGAAGAAGGAAAAGAATGGGATGCGGGAAGCGCATTTAGAAATGTGAGAGGTAAGGACTATGAAAAAGAACGTGTTTGACGGCGGCAGCCTGGACGAGGCGATCCAGAGGCTCCCTGGCGGAAAAAGCCGGATGGACGCCTATCTGGAGGCCATCCGGCAGGCGGACGCCGCCCAGGACAACTACTGGCGGATGATGTTCCGGTACAGCTGCTGCTGTGAGGCCACCTTCCGGGACGACCCGCCCAAGGCCATTCCCTTGGCCGCCGAGTTCTGCGCCCTCTTTGACGAGTGCGCGGAGGCGCTTCTGGCGCGTTCCCCGGAAGGGGCCGCGGAGATGCACCTGATGGTCATGCAGATGGGAATTGACCCCATCGTTTTTCTCCCGCAGATTTCCATGGAGCAGTGGGAGACGATGATGGAGGAATTCTACCGCTGGGTCAAGCGGTACGGGATCGGCTTGCGCACCTACTGGTGGCAGATGACCCGGTTCTGGCGGTATGTGGACCGGGAAAAGGCGTATGAATACTTCCAGCGGTTCTGGAAGACCGGCCGGGACGGCCTGTCCGACTGCCGGGCCTGTGAGCGCAGCTACGCCGTGCAGATGGAGCTGATGATGGGGAACCGCGCGGCGGCGGACGGGTACGCCAAGCCCATGGAGCAGGGCCGCATCCGCTTTTGTTCGGACACGCCCCAGCTCTACTGGCTGGCCTATCTGGAATATGCCTTGGACCGTGGGGACATGACCGAGGCCGCCAAGCGGGCCAGCGCCCTGTACCGCAAGGGGAACCGGGACAAAAGCGATTTGAGCTACACCGGGGCGATCCTGCGCTGCTGGGCGGACACGGACCCGGAGCGGGCCGTGGACCTGTTTGCCAGGCGGCTGGAGTGGTCCATCGGGATGTGGGACCAGAAAAAGGTCTATGATTTTGATAAAGGCGCCTGTGTCTGCTTCCGGCGGCTGTCCCGGCATCAGGAGACGGTCCGGCTGGAACTGCCCCGTTCCTTTCCCCTGTGGCGGGAGGATGGGGCGTATGCCGCCGGAGAATTGGCGGACTGGTTCCAGGCCCAGGCGGCGAATATCGGCCGGCGCTTCGACCGGCGCAATGGGAGCCGCTGTTTTGAGCGGGATCTGGCGGCGGCCCTGGCTGGGAAATAAAAGCGCCTTTTAGATAAATCGGGAGATCCGCGCCGGCGAAACCGGGAGATACGGAAGGACTGAGCCCGAATGGCTGAAAACACCCCGGCAGATACTGATAAAACAGTATCTGCCGGGGTGTTTGACCGTTTCGGATACGGGATCAGTCCGGCAGTTTGGCGCAGTCGGCGGGGCGGCCGGAGAGCATCTCCAGCCCGTGGCCGAGAGCGGGCAGAACCGCCTCCAGATTTTCCCTGGCGGCCTTGGGAGAGCCGGGGAGGTTGAGGATCAGCGTCCCCTTGCGGATGCCCGCCTGGGCCCGGGACAGCATGGCCCGGTTCGTCACCTGCATGGAAGCGTACCGCATGGCCTCCGGGATGCCGGGGGCCATGCGGTCGCAGACCGCCAGGGTGGCCTCCGGCGTCACGTCCCGGGGAGCAAAGCCGGTGCCGCCGGTGGTCACCAGCAGCTCCGCCTCGCCGCTGTCGGCGATGGTTTTCAGCATCTCTTCGATCTGTGCCTGCTCGTCCGGCACGATGGCGGTGCGGACGATCTCATATCCGGCGTTTTTCAGCAGCTCCGCCACCAGCGGCCCGCCCGCGTCAGGACGCTCCCCCCGGAAGCTGCGGTCGCTGACCGTCAAAACAGCGGCGTGATACATATGAGTCTCCTCCTCATCTTAACAGCAGAATGTCCCGGGGGTCAACGGAGACAGTGACCGTTTCAGTCCCCGGGGCTTTTTCCCATGCGTCCTTGTCCAGCTCCATGCGGAGCGGCGGCGCGGCGGGAGCGGCTCCGACGGGCCGCAGCAGCACAATGGTGGAGAACACGTCCTCCACCACCCGCGCCACTGTGCAGGGGATGGCATTTTCGCCGCGCCCCTCCGCGAGACGGACATGGTGGGCGCGGATGCCCACCCGGCGGATGTCCGGCGGCACGGCCCCGCCGCACTCCAGCGTCACGTTCCAGTCCGGCAGAAAGACGGAACTGCCCTTTGGCACGGCGTCGGCGTAGTTTTTGCAGCCGGAGAGCCGGGCCGCGGCCTCGGTGTCGGGATGGCGGAACAGCCCGTCCAGCGTCTGGACGGGCTGGGAGACGCCCCGGTCCAGCACACAGACCCGTTGGCAGCTGCGGAACACCTCGCCCCGGTCATGGGAGACCCAGAGGACCGTGCCGGGGAACTGCTCCAGCATTTCCGTCAGCTCCAGCTCCAGTTGGTATTTAAGATAACTGTCCAAAGCAGAGAAGGGTTCGTCCAGCAAAATGGCCTTCGGGCCTGACGCCAGGATGCGGGCCAGGGCGGTCCGCTGCTGCTGGCCGCCGGAGAGCTGCCAGGGCTTTTTCTCCGCCGCGTCCTCCAGCTGGAACTGCCGCAGCTTTTCGGCGGTGACGGCCTGCCGCCGGGTCCTTTCCCGCACCGCCGCGGCGATATTCTGCCGGACGGTCATGTTGGGAAAGAGGGCGTATTGCTGGAAGAGGTATCCGACCTGCCGCTTTTGCGGGGGCAGATCAATGCGGGACGCGCTGTCGTAGAGGACCGTGCCGTCCAGCACGATGCGGCCCTCGTCCGGCGTCAGGATGCCCGCGATGCACCGCAGCGTCACGGACTTGCCGCAGCCGGAGGCCCCCAGCAGGGCCAGCCGCTCGTTTTCCGCCTCGAACCGCACATCCAGCTGAAAATTTCCCAGCTGTTTCCGGATATCCACCAAAAGGGCCATCAGCGGGCACCTCCTTTGCCGGCCTGCCGCTGGCGGGTCTCCAGCAGGTTCACTGTCAGCAGGAATACGGCGGAGATGGCCACGTTGACCAGCACCCAGCGGAACGCCCCGGCATCGTCGTTGGTCCGCCACAGCTGGTAGACGGTGGTGGAGATGGTGGCGGTGCGGCCGGGGGTGTAGCCTGCCACCATGGAGGTGGCGCCGTATTCGCCCAGCGCCCGGGCAAAGGCCAGCACCGTTCCCGCCAGGATGCCCTGGCGGCAGCAGGGCATCTGCACCCGCCAGAACACCCAGGTGTTGGAGCGGCCCAGCGTGCGCCCGGCGTCCGCCAGATTCTGGTCGAAGCTCTCGAAAGCGCCCCGGGCGGTGCGGTACATCAGAGGAAACGCCACCACCACGGTGGCAAAGATGGCGGACCACCAGGTCATGACCAGCCTGACGCCAAAGGTCTCCAGCACCCACAGGCCCAAAGGACGCTTCGGCCCCAGCAGCACCAGCAGCAGCCAGCCCACCACAGTGGGGGGCAGCACCAGGGGCAGCGTCAGCACCACGTCCAGCACGCCCTTCACCAGCCGGGGAAGCCTGGCGATATAGTAGGCGGCCAGAATGCCCAGGAAGAACACAGCCACCGTGGAAATGGCGGCGATGCGGAGGGAATTATAAAGGGGATACCAGTCCAAAGGGGATCACCTCCAGAGAGGGGGAGAATTTACACCGCCATTTCCACGAAGCGCCAAGGGCGCGCCGCTGGAATCGGCGTCAAGTGTTTTTCCAAAGGAAAAACCTTGGAGCGGGCGGGCCTTGCCTGACCGCTCAGGTCTCATACAGGGTTCCCATCGGGCGGCGCCCAATGGGACCAATGGCGGCGATTCTTAATGAGTTATAAAGGGGATACCAGTCCAAAGGGGATCACCTCCGGGATCAAATCGGGGAGGAAAGGCGGGGAGCGCCCCCGCCTTCCGGGAATTCAGAAATCAGCTCAGGGGAGAGAATCCAACGCCTTCGAATACCGCGGAGGCCTCGGCACCGGTCAGGTAGTCCAGGAAAGCCCGGGCTGCTTCGGGGCTCTGGCTCTCGGCCAGGACGGCGGCGGGGTAGATGACCTGGCCGCACATCTCGGCGGTGGCGCTGTCCACCACGGCCAGGCCAGCGGAGAAAGCGTCGGTGCCGTAGATGATGCCGCAGTCCACGGTGGCTTCGGAGACCTGGGTGGTGACCTCCTTGACATTGGAGCCGTAGGTCAGGCAGTTGGCAATGGCGGCCTCGTCAATGCCGTAATAGGCGAAGATCTTTTGGGTATACTGGCCAACGGGAACGCTGCTGTCGCCGATGGCCAGAAACACGTCGCCGCTTTTCAGCAGCTCCGCCAGCTGGTCAAAGCTCTCGATGCCCTTGGGATTCCCCTCCGGGACGGACAGCGTCACCTTGTTTTCCAGCAGGTCCAGACGGCTGCCCGCCAGCAGGGCGCCCTCCTCATCCAGCGTATTCATCTGGGACTGGCCGGCGGAGATGAACAGGTCGCAGTCCGCGCCCTGCTGGATCTGATCCAGCAGCGTGCCGGAGGAATCGTATGTAGGCGTGATGGTCACGTTGGGGGCCACGTCCTGGTACAGCGCAATGATCTGGTCCATGGTCTCCGTCATGGAGGCGGCGGCGAACACGGTCAGCTCCACGGGCTCGGCGGCGGGCTCCTCGGTGCCGCTGTCTTCAGCGGGGGGAGCTTCCTCCGTCTTCTGCTGGCCGCAGGCGGCCAGGGACAGCAGCAGACACAAGGCAAGGATGAGAGAAAACAGCTTTTTCATTGAATGACTTCCTTTCCATAATACATGATTTTATCTTGACCCGCAAGGGGGAACAAGCGTGATACTCGTTTGAGGTTAACGAAAGGCGAAAAGCCGCGCCGGAACCCCGGCGCTGTGCTTTATTTTCCGAAGGGGCAGATAGGCCAGTGGCAGGGCTTGCAGCCCAGGCACAAGCCGCCCTCGCCCATGGCGGCGATGTCCGCCCGGGTGACCTCCACGCCGGCGGCGATCCGGGGCAGCACCAGGTCAAAGATGGTGGCCCCGGCGTACATGACGCAGCCGGGCAGGCCGCAGACGGTGGCACCGTCCTCGTAATAGCCCAGCAGGAACATGGCGCCGGGCAGCACCGGGGCGCCGTAGGTCACGATGCGGGCGCCGCTGGCTTTGATCCCGCCGGGGGTGTTGTCGTCCGGGTCCACGCTCATGCCGCCGGTGCAGAGGATGATGTCCGCCCCGGTCTTCCGGGCCTCGGCGATGGCGTCTGCCACGTTGTCCACGCCATCGCCGGAGTAGGCAACGGACAACGTCTCAATGCCGTAGGCCGCCAGCTTGTCCTTCACCACAGGGGTGAAGGTGTCCTGGATCAGGCCCTTTTTTACCTCGCTGCCGGTGGCGACGATGGCGGCGGTCTTTTTCACATAGGGCAGCAGCTCCAGCAGGGGAGCGTCCCCGGCGGCCTCCTCGGCGGCCCGGAGCTTTTCCTCCTCGATGACCAGCGGGATGACCCGCATGCCCGCCAGCTTGTCGCCCTTGCGGACGGCGGTGTTGCCCCTGCGGGTGGCGATCATGATATCCTCCCGGGAATTGACGGCAATGAGCTTTTCCGAGTTCACCCGGAACAGGCCGTCACAGGCGGCCTTCAGCTCGATCTTGCCCTCCTTGGTTTCGCTGCGCTCCATGTGGTCATTGACGCAGAGGGCATACAGCCGTTCCGCCGCGTCATTCTCATGGACCATGCCGGGGGTCATCTCCCAGACGTACAGCTTCTCCTTGCCCATGGACAGCAGGACGGGGATATCCGCCTCTGTCACGACATGGCCCTTGCGGAACCGGGCGTCCTTGTATGTATCCTTGATGATCTGGGTCATATCGTGGCAGAGCACGTGGCCCACGGCGTCTTCTGTTCGGATCAGCTTCATTTGGTTGCCTCCAGGATCTCAATTTCATCGCCGGGACGGACAGTGCCCTCCCGGACCACGATGGCGAAGATGCCCTCCGTGGGCATCACGCACTTGCCAACCGCCTTTTTGATGGCGCAGTCACTGTGGCACTCCTTGCCGATCTGGGTGACCTCCACCACCGTTTCACCGATGCGGAGATGGGTGCCCACCGGCAGGTGCTTTAAGTCGATGCCTACGGTGTTGATGTTCTCCGCGAACACCCCGGCGTCCAGAGGGAGGGGGCAGCCCGCCCGCATGGTGTCCACGCTCTCCTCCGCCAGCAGGCTGATCTGGCGGTGCCAGTCTCCGGCGTGGGCGTCCCCCACGATGCCGTGGCGGAGCTTCAATTGGATCTCCGGGACGGGATGCTTCTGCTCCCCCTTGCGCTGGCTGATATTGACAGATACGACCTTTGCCATGGTTACTCCTCCAGCCGGTAATTGCCGCTCTTGCCGCCGGATTTTTCCAGCAGGCGGATGTTGGTGATGCGCATGTCCTTTTGAACGGCCTTGCACATATCGTAGATGGTCAGCGCCGCCACGGACACGGCGGTGAGAGCCTCCATCTCCACGCCGGTGACGCCGGTGCAGGTGACGGTGGCTTTGATCTCCACCATGCAGGGCTTATCCGACAGGGCAAAGAAGATGTCGATGCCCGTCAGGGGCAGGGGGTGGCACATGGGGATCAGCTCCCAATTGTGCTTGGCGGCCTGGATGCCCGCCACCTGGGCAACGGCCAGCACATCGCCCTTTTTCATGGTCCCGGCCCTGATTTTTGCCAGGGTCTCCGGCGCCATGTGGATCTCTCCGGCGGCTGTGGCCCTCCGGTGGGTGACGGCTTTTTCCGTCACGTCCACCATTTTGGCCCGGCCCTGCTGGTTGAAATGGGTCAGTTCCGCCATGATATCATCCTCCAATTTGGTGCATATTCCGGGGTGTGTCGCTGGGGCGCTCTGTTAAATGGTGCCGACGGGGCTTATGCAGGATGCCCTGACGGATGGCCTCCTCCAGCGCTTCGCCGTGAAGGCCCCGGAGAGACGATTCCTCCCGGCTGTGAAGACAGCCCTTCAATTTTCCGTCCGCCGTCACCCGGACGCGGCGGCAGCCGCCGCAGAAATCATGGCTGAGGGGGGAGATCAGACCCACGGCGCCGGGGGCGCCGGGCAGCCGGTACCGGCGGGCCACGCCGCTGGCGGGGATCTCCTGTAAAGTGGGATTCCTTTCTAGGATGAAATCGACAGGAAGAAAACAGCTCTTGTCCCAGGAGGCACAGGGCCCCATGGGCATCAGCTCGATGAAGCGGACTTCCCAGGGGTGCTCCCGGGTCAGGGCAACAAAATCGCCGGTCTCATCGTCGTTAAAGCCGCCGATCAGGACGGTATCCAGCTTTATATTCCGGAATCCGGCGTCCTCGGCGGCCCGGATGCCGTCCAGCACGTCGGAAAGCCGGCCAAGCCGGGTCATGGCGGCGAAGCGGTCCGGCCGGAGGGTGTCCAGACTGATGTTCAGCCGGTCCACACCGGCTTCCCGCAGGGGGCTTGCCAGCTTTGGGAGCAGGGAGCCGTTGGTGGTGAGACACAATTCTTCCAGGCCGGGAATGGCCCGCAGCCGCCGGCAGATATCCAGGATGCCGCGGCGCACCAGCGGTTCACCGCCTGTTAAGCGGATCTTCTTTACACCGCAGCGCACAGCCGCTTCCGCGATCTCCGCAAGCTCTTCCACGGATAAGATCTCGCTGTGGGAGCGCTTGCAGATGCCCTCCTCCGGCATACAGTAGCGGCAGCGGTAATTGCACAGGTCCGTCACCGACAGCCGCAGATAATCAATTGTCCGCCCGCAGCCGTCCAGCATAAAGGCCCTCCATAACGTGATACTTGAATGAGATAAACGCTACTTATATCATAGCAGGATTCAGAGAAAAGTCAATAGAAAAGGTCGACCTATCAGCCTCCTGATGGTGTTTAGTCTTGCGCTTTTTTAAAGAAGATGTTATTCTATGAAAAAAAGAACGAGGGGGCGGGGCGGTGAAACTGGCAGTGCTTTTGGATATCCGGCCCGGGATCACCGCCGTCATCGGCGGCGGCGGGAAAACGACCCTGCTGCGAACCCTGGGAGAGGAGCTCTCCGAAACCCATTCCGTGCTTTTATGTACCACCACGAAGATTTTTCCCTTTTCCGGGCTGCCCTGTGCCTATACGGCGGCGGAGCTGGAGGCCCTGCGGCAAAACCGCCGTCTGCTCTGCGCGGGAAGCCCGGTCCCCGGCACGGAAAAGCTGACGGCCCCGGATGTGCCCATGGCGCGGCTGGCGGCGTGGTTCGACTATGTGCTGGTGGAGGCGGACGGCTCCGCCCAGAGGCCCATGAAGGCCCACGCGCCCCATGAGCCGGTGATCCCGGCCGGGGCGTGCCAGACCATCTGCGTGGTGGGGGCCTCCGGCTTTGGCCGGCCCATCGCCCGGGCGGCCCATCGGCCGGAGCTGTATGCCCAGATAGCCGGCGTATCTCCGGAAACGCGCATCACACCGGAGATGGAAGGGGCGGTGCTGACAGGGGAAGCCTTGCATGACAGAATTTATGTAAACCAAGTGGAGCGCGATCAGGACCGTAAAAACGCCGCCGGGCTGGCAGAGCTGCTGCAATGCCCGGTGCTGGCGGGATCTTTGCAAAAAGGGGAGTATTTCGTATGCTGACTGTGATTCGAGGCGCCGGAGATCTGGCCACCGGCGTTGCCCTGCGGCTGTGGCGGGCCCATATCCAGGTGGTCATGACCGAGGTGGAGCGGCCCACCGCCATCCGGCGGACGGTTTGCTTTTCCCAGGCTATCGTCCACGGCGAGACCACGGTAGAGGGCGTCAGGGCCCGCAGGGCGGAAAGTCCGGTCCAGGCGCTGGAGCTTCTGCGGGACGGCGTGATCCCGGTGCTGGCGGACCCGGAGGCCGCCTGCCTCCCGGCCCTGAAGCCTGACGCGGTAGTGGACGCGATCCTGGCGAAGAAGAACCTAGGCACGAAGATCACCGACGCCCCGGTGGTGGTGGGCGTTGGCCCCGGCTTTACCGCCGGCGTGGACTGCCACGCCGTGGTGGAGACCATGCGGGGCCACTATCTGGGCCGGGCCCTGTACGAGGGCAGCGCCCAGCCCAACACCGGCGTCCCCGGTCTCATCGGCGGCTTTGCGGGGGAGCGGGTGCTGCGGGCCCCGGCGGACGGCGTGTTCCATCAGCTGCTGGACATCGGCGCCCAGGTGAAGATAGGCGACGTTGCCGCCACCGTGAACGGCCAGCCCATGGTCTGCACCCTGGATGGCGTCCTGCGGGGCATTCTGGCGGACGGGACGCCGGTGTTCAAGGGCATGAAGTCCGGCGACATCGACCCCCGGTGCAAGATCGAGCACTGCTACTGCGCCAGCGACAAGGCGCTGGCCGTGGGCGGCGGCGTGCTGGAGGCGATTTTGGACCTGTCCGGGGTGCTGGCATGAGGCGGACGGCGCGGGCGCTCTGCTGTCTGCTGGCGCTGCTGCTCCTGCTCTCCGGCTGTTCTGCGGAAGGGCCCCAGCAGGAGGTGCTGGACCCTCCCCAGGTCTTGCAGGAGCCGGAGGCCGCGGAGACTTTGGAGCAAGCGGATGGGGAGGCGGCCATCGAAACAGATGGGGAAGTGCCGCCCGATCCTGTCCCTCAGGAGCCGGAGACGCCGGAGGCCCCCGCTGAAGAAGCGCCGCTGGACACGGACTTTGTGCGGGTGCGGGACTACATCCCGGAGATCGCGGTGGACCTGCGTTACGCCACGGCGGAGAATTTCACAGGCCAGGTCATCTACGATTTTTCGGACGCCTGGCTGCGCTACGGCACCGTGAAGAAGCTCGCCGCCGCCCAGGCGGCGCTGGCGGAGCAGGGCTATGGGCTGAAGATCTGGGACGCGTTCCGCCCGCCTGCGGCGCAGTTCGTCATGTGGGAGATCTGCCCGGATGCCACCTATGTGGCGAACCCCAACAAGGGATTTTCCTCCCACAGCCGGGGCAACACCGTGGACCTGACGCTGGTGGATGCCGACGGAGCGGAGGTGGTCATGCCCACGGGCTTTGACGATTTCTCCAAAAAGGCGGACCGGGATTACAGCGATGTGGATGCGGAAACCGCCGCAAATGCCCTGATTTTGGAGCGTGCGATGACTGACGCGGGCTTCAAGCCCTACTCCGGGGAGTGGTGGCATTTTTCTGATACGGACGCATATGACGTGGACGAGGCATTTATGCCGGAAGAGGAATAAGGAGGAAGAACCGCCATGTCTGAAAACGAAGTGAAGCTGACCAAACTGGCCAAGTGCGCCGGATGCGGCGCGAAGGTGGGGGCGGGCGTGCTGGCCCAGCTGCTGGAGGGCATCCGGGTCCACCAGGATCCCAACCTGCTGGTGGGCTTTGACAAAAGCGACGACGCGTCGGTGTACAAGATCTCTGACGAGCTGGCCCTGGTGCAGACGGTGGACTTTTTCCCGTCCATTGCCGACGACCCCTACCTGTTCGGGCAGATCGCGGCCACCAACGCCCTCAGCGACGTGTACGCCATGGGCGGCGAGCCGAAGCTGTGCCTGAACATCATGGCTGTCCCGGCGGATATGCCCAAAGAGGCGGTCCATCAGATGCTGCGGGGCGGCTACGACAAGGTCTATGAGGCCGGGGCGCTGATCACCGGCGGCCACAGCATTTTGGACGAGGAGCCCAAATACGGCCTGGCGGTGACGGGCTTTGTCCATCCCGGCCGCGTGCTGACCAACAGCGGCGCGAAGCCGGGGGACGTGCTGCTGTTCACCAAGCCCCTTGGCATCGGCGTGCTGACCACCGCCGCCAAGGCGGGAATGGCTTCCGATGAAAGCATGGAACTGGCCCACCGGCTGATGACCACGCTGAACAAATCCGCCCGGGATCTCATGGTGAAATACCGTGTCCACGCCTGTACCGACGTGACGGGCTTTGGGATGCTGGGCCACCTGACGGAGATGGCCCAGGGCAGCGATGTGGAGATCGAGCTGCGTGTTGATGATATCGACCTGATCCCGGAGGCCCTGGAGCTGGCCCGCATGGGCATCCTGCCCGAGGGCATGTACCGCAACCGCTCCTTTGCCGAGAGCGGCGTGGACGCCGGGGAGACGGAGCTGTGCAGACAGGACCTGCTGTATGATCCCCAGACCGCCGGAGGGCTGCTGATGGCGGTGGATCCCGGGGACGCCGATGCGTTGTATGCGGAACTGCTGGGCACGGTGCCCAGTGCCCAGCGGATCGGCGTCGTCCGGGAGTACCGGGGCGGAAAGCGCATCTTCCTGCGGTAAAGCAAACAAAAGGCCCGCGCCATCCGGCGCGGGCCCTGCCGCTTTTAATACGCGGCTTCCATCTCCTGTACACGGCTGTACAGCCAGTCGTTGACAGGCACGGCGAGGCCGTGCTTTGCCGCCAGACGGCGGATCGTGCCGGAAAACAGCTCTACCTCGCTCTTCCGGCAGGCCTTGCCGTCCTGGCGCATGGAGGGCTCGCCCTCCGGCGGGAAGGAGCCGATGATGGCGGTCCAGTTTGCCACATCTGTCTCAGACAGGGGAATGCCCTCGGCATTGGCAACAGCGACGACCTCCCGCATGGCGCCCAGCATGGTGTCCCGGGCCTCGCCGGGGACCTGGAGCCCGCCGTAGCCGCACTGGAACACCATGGCGGCCTGGTTTGCGCCGGTGTTGCACAGCAGCTTGCTCCACATGTGGGTGCGGATGTCCTCAGGCAGGGCGTAGGGGAAGCGGATGCCGTCAAAAAAGGCCGTCAGGCGGCGGAGGTGGGTATCGTCCTGCCCGGCGGGAACGCCCAGGGCCAGCTCGCCGATGGGATCCACGGTGACCTGATCCCCCGCCTTCACGGCGGACATTTTCTGGGCCACGCACCAGACCACCTGTTCCGGCGTGAAGGCGCCGCCCAGCACCTCTTCGCTGGTGATGCCGTTCAGCACGGAGACCAGGGTGGTCTCAGGCCCCACCAGATGGCGGCAGGTCTCAATGCTGGACTCCAGTCCGCCGAATTTGACGGCGAAAAGCAGCAGGTCCACCGGCTCGGTGACAGACGCGGCGTCGGCATAGTGGAAATCACAGCGGGCGCCGTTGAAGCACAGCGCCTGCCGCTGATACCGCCGGATGCGTCCGCTGTCCGCCAGGACCAGGACGCGGTCTTTGCCCAAGGCCTTTGTCAGCAGCTGCGCGTACAGGACGCCCAGCGCGCCAAGGCCGATGACGCCCGCGGTTTTGATCTCTTTCATGAGGATACCTCCCAATAAAAAACCGGCGGACGTGTCCGCCGGTCTTTTTTAGATATTACGCGGTCCGGTTCAGCCACTTCAGGTCATAGGGCTCAAACACGACCTTCTCATAGGCCTCCACGTCCAGCGGGACGCCGGTCCAGTCGGAGTGGATGTCGCCGTTCTGCTTGATAAGGATGTCATACAGGATGTCATAGGTCACGCCGTCGGCGGGGTCGGTCTCCACAATGGTGGAGTAGGGCAGGGTCTTGTGGTAGGTCAGCTCCATGCCCTTGTAATCGAAGTGGAAGCCGCAGCGCATCCGGCAGCCGTCCAGCCCGGTGTAGCGGGCGATCTTCTTCAGGTCCTGGAGGATCTTATCGCCGTCCTCGTCATACAGGTTTTCCGGCGTGGTGGCGGTATAGTCGAAGCGGAACTGGATGGATGCGCCGGGGACCTTGAGGAACCGCTCCATATAGGGCACCAGGTGCTCGGCGGGGTAGTCCTTATACAGCACACAGTTCACCCGGAAGGGGACCGGCAGGCGGGCCAGCAGGCCGTCGTTGGATTCCACCACATATTTCTGCATGTGGCGGGAGACATTGATGCAGGTGATCTTGTGCTTGTTTTTCTCCGCGAATGCCAGAATGTCCTCTTCAGACTGATGCTCGGACACAGGGAGGGTGGTGTTGATATAGACCTTATGGGTGGGGGGGATCTTGTCCAGCATCATCTGCAGGGAATCCAGATTGGCGAAGGGCTCGCCCCCGGTGAACACAAAGTCACAATAGGGGGTGATGGCGTCCATCCGCTCAATGCTTTTGCAGATTTTTTCCGCAGAGAAGCCCGTCAGATCCGCGTACTCTCCTTTATTGATGCAGAAGGGGCAGTGGTTTTTGCAGTCGTAGGGGACGAAGATCGTCACCGTGGCGCCGCCCTCACGCGTCTTGTAGGGATGTTTCATGTCGTTGATCGGCCTTTCATAAAGTGGATAGGGATTACAAGTCAAAATGGTGCAACACACCATTTTACAAATTTCATACACAATCAAATATTTTAATGGATTTTCAGCGGGAGGTCAAGAGAAAAAGCGAAAATTTGAGGGGATTTTTGTCCGGGGAGCAGCTGGCCGCCGGGACCTCTGTACAGCGGGACAAAAAAGTGCTATACTGACAAAAAACTTTGGAAAGGGGGTGGACGGATTGGAGCAGCTGACAGCGCCGCTGCAGGCGCTGATGGACACGGTGACAGGGCTGCTGGCGGCCTGGCCCGTGGCGGGGATGTGGTATACGGCCTTTGTCCGCTTCCTGTTCCCGGTGCTGGCGGTGCTGATTTTGTACCGGGCGGTGCGGTCCCTGCTGAAGATCCCCCACACGCCGGAGACCTGGGGCCAGCTGAGCCTGCCCAACGGCACGCCGATCCTGCTGACCCATTGGGAGAATATCATCGGCCGGAGCAGGACCGCCGACGTCTATTTGAACTATCCCAGCATTTCCCGCCAGCACGCCGCCCTGTGCCGGGGAGAGGATGAGAACTGGACCGTTTACGACCTGGGCTCCAAGGGAGGCACCCTGGTCAATGGAGAGACCGTGGAGGGCTCCGCTCCGGTGAAGCTGGGGGACACCGTCACCCTGGGCGGCGTGCCCCTGATTTTCCTGCCCCAGACCGTGGCGGAGCGGGAGGAGCTGGAGGAGCGGCGCCGGGCGGAGCGGCCCGCCGCCGTCTGGCCCTCCTTTTTGTGGCTGACGGTGTTCCAGGTGCTGGCCTGCCTGCAGCTGATCATATCGGCGGGGGAGGAGGCGTCCGTGGCCATCCCCCTGGCGTTTCTGGGGCTGACGGCGGTGATGTGGCTGTATTTCGCCGTTCTGCGGGCCACCCGCTGCGTGGGCTTTGAGATGGAGACCATCGCCTTCTTCCTCTCCACGCTGTCCCTGGCGGTGACGGCCTCCAGTGCACCGGGGAGCCTTTATAAGCAGTTTCTGGCGATTTTGCTGGGACTGGTTTTGTTCCTGGTGCTGGGCCTTTTCCTGCGGGACCTGGGCCGGGTGCAGAAAAACCGCTGGCTCATGGCCGCCATGGCCATCGGGCTGCTGGGCATCACGCTGCTGATCGGCAATTCCAAATACGGCGCGGTCAACTGGATCTCCGTGGGACCGCTGTCCTTCCAGCCGTCGGAGATCGCCAAGATCTGCTATATCTTCGCCGGCTCCGCCACGCTGGAGCGGCTGTTCCACCGGCGGAATCTGGCGCTGTTCATCGTGCTGACCGGCGTGTGCATCGGGTGCCTTGCCCTGATGAGCGATTTCGGCACCGCCGCCATCTTCTTTGTGACCTTCCTGGTCATTGCCTATCTGCGCTCCGGGGACTTCGCCACACTGTCCCTGATCTGCGGCGGGGCGGTGTTCGGCGCGGGCATCGTCGTGAAGTTCAAGCCCTATATCCTCAGCCGCTTCGCCTCCTGGGGCCACGCCTGGGAGGCCGCGTCCACCACCGGCTATCAGCAGACCCGCACCATGTCCGCGGCGGCTTCCGGCGGCCTTTTGGGCATGGGGGCCGGAAACGGCTGGCTCCACAGGGTTCCGGCGGCGGACACAGACCTGGTGTTCGGCATGCTGTGCGAGGAATGGGGGCTGCTGATCGCCGTGCTGGCGGTGGGCGGCATCATCACCCTGGCCCTTTTCGCGGTCCGGGCCTGCCGGGTGGGGCGGTCCAGCTTCTATATTATTGCCGCCTGCGCGGCGGGGTCGCTGCTGGTGTTCCAGTCCTGCCTGAATGTGTTCGGCTCCGTGGACCTGCTGCCCCTCACCGGCGTGACGCTGCCCTTTGTCTCCAACGGCGGCTCCGCCATGATGTCCGCCTGGGGGCTGCTGGCCTTTTTGAAGGCCACGGATACCCGGGAGAACGCCAGCTTCGCCATCCGGCGGGGGCCGCAGAAGCGGCTGACGGCGGAGGCCCGCCGGCGGGCGGAGCCGGTGGGAGATCCCTTCGGAACGGAACAGGAGGCTGCGGATGAAGAAGATTGAACGGCGGGCCGTGGTCTGCGCCATTCTGGCGCTGCTGCTGGCGGCGGGACTGGGCGTCTTTCTGGTAAAGTATCTGGTAAACGGCGGGAGCTGGGTCTCCTCGCCCTTCAACCGCCACCTGTATGACACCAGCGGCGTCCTGGCCGTGGGCACGGTGCTGGACCGGGACGGCGATGTGCTGTCCTCGGCGGAGAATGGAAAGCGGACCTATTACGACAGTGAGACGGTCCGAAAGGCCACCCTCCACGCGGTGGGGGATCTCCAGGGCAGCATCGGCACCGGGGCGCTGAACGCCTTCGCGGATAAACTGACAGGCTATAACCTTTTCAACGGCGCCTTCGGCGCGAACCGGGGGAATGAGCTGTATCTGACCATCGACGCCCGGTACAACTACGAGGCGTATCAGGCCCTGAACGGCCATGCGGGGACGGTGGCGGTGTACAATTACAAGACGGGGGAGATCCTCTGCATGGTCTCCGCCCCCAGCTATGACCCGCTGCATGTCCCCGCCGACATCGAGACCAATGACCGCTACCGGGGCGCGTATTTGAACCGCTTTCTATCCTCCGCCTTCACGCCGGGGTCCGTGTATAAAACCGTGACGCTGGCGGCGGCGCTGGAGGAGCTTCCGGATCTGTTCGACAGGACCTGGACCTGCACCGGCAGCGTTCAGATCGGGGAGGAGACCATCGTCTGCTCCGGCACCCACGGAGAGCAGCATATCGGCGACGCTTTCGCCAACTCCTGCAACGCGGCCTTTGCCCAGATCGCCGCGGAACTGGGGGCGGACACGCTGAAGCGCTATACGGAAAAGGCCGGATTGACGGACAGCTATTCCGTGGACGGCCTGCCCACCGTCAGGGGCTCCTTCGACTGGGAGGACATCACGGACGGGGAGCTGGGCTGGGCCGGCGTGGGCCAGGACCAGGATCTGGTCAATCCCTGCGCCCTGATGGTGTATATGGGGGCCATCGCGGGCGGCGGCAGGGCGGCGGAGCCGTATCTCATCGGAAAGACCGTCTCCGCCCTGGGGCTGCCGTCCCTGCCCCATCTGACCCGGAAGACCGGGACGCTGGTGTCCGGCGGGACGGCGGAAAAATTGGCCGGCATGATGGCCGACAATGTGGAAAAGACCTATGGGACCAGGCGCTTTCCCAATATGGACCTCTGCGCCAAATCCGGCACCGCCGAGGTGGGGGAGGGGCAGACGCCCCACGCCTGGTTTGCGGGCTTTTTGCGGAATGAGGACGCCCCCTACGCCTTTGTGGTGCTGGTGGAAAACGGGGGCGGAGGCTCCTCGGTGGCGGGCACCGTGGCGGGCCGGGTGCTGGATATCATGGTCAACGGATATTAATACGAAAGCGGGATAGGTATGAAGGATCAAAAAAAGAAGCGGATCAACCGCGGGGCCTTTGCCTCCGGCATCGGCTTTGCGCTGTATCTGGCGCTGCTGGCTGTGGGACAGCAGCTGATCGCGGATATCGTCAGCGCCGCCTTTGCGGTTGTAGCCGTGTGGACCTTCCTGGACGCCGCGGAGCTACGCGGCAAGGACAAGGAGAGCGTCAGCTACAATCTCCTTTGGGGCACCGGCGCGCTGGCGCTGATGCTGACGGCCTGCGCGGTGCTGGCAATCAAACAGCGGCTGGGACTGTAAAGCAGGAGCGCCGCTTCCCATTTTGGGAAGCGGCGCTCTTTTTATTGGGGCGTCTCCGCGACGCGGCGCTTCAGCCGCCCCATGGCCCAGAGGAAGCAGATCAGGTGGGCGGCGAAGGTGAGGCCCCAGGAGACGGGATAGGACCAGTAGATGGTCTGGATCGTGTGGAACCGGGGGATCTGGAAGACGGTGGCGATCCAAACCAGCCGCAGCAGGCACGCGCCCACCAGGGAGACCACCATGGGCATTATGGAATAGCCCAGCCCCCGCAGGGACCCCACCATGACATCCATCATGCCGCAGATGGCATACATGGTGCAGACGATGGCCATGCGGTTCATGCCGGCGGTGATGACGGCGGGGCTGTCGGAATAGATGCGCAGAAGCTGCGGACTGAAGTGATTGGCAAGGCCGCCCAGCACCACGCCCGTGGTGATGACACAGCCCATGGCCCGCAGCAGGATGGGCCGGATGCGCTCATACCGGCCGGCGCCCAGATTCTGGCTGGTGAAGGAGATGTTGGCCTGATAGAAGGCGTTCATGGCGGCGTAGACAAAGCTCTCAATGTTGGCGGCAGCGGCGTTGCCCGCCACGACGATCTCGCCGAAGGAGTTGACGGAGGACTGGATGACCACGTTGGACAGGGCGAACAGCACGCCCTGAAAGCCCGCCGGCAGGCCCACCTGCAAAATCTGCCGCAGCCGCGCCGGCCAGATGCGGAGCTGCCGCAGGTCCAGATGGACCGCGCCCTGCTCCCGCATCATGCACCGCACCACCAGCAGGGCGGAGATGCACTGGGAGACCACGGTGGCGATGGCGACGCCCGCCACATCCAGGCGGCAGACGATGACGAAAAACAGATTCAGCACCACGTTGACGACGCCCGCGGTGAACAGATAGTACAGCGGCCGCCGCGTATCGCCCACCGCCCGCAGCAGGGCGGCGCCGAAATTATAGAGCATGGTGGCGGGCATGCCCAGGAAGTAAATGCGGAGATAGACTGTTGCCAGCCCCCGCACCTCCGGCGGAGACTGCATCCAGATCAAAACGGTCCTGGCTCCGCAGGCGCCCACAACCGCCAGCAGGACGCCGCTGACAAAGCTCAGCAGGATGGCGGTGTGGACCGTCTGGCGCAGGCCCTCCTTTTCGCCCGCGCCGTAAAAGCGGGCCGCCAGGATGTTGGCGCCCACGGACAATCCGATAAAGAGGTTCACCAGCAGATTGATGATGGAGCTGTTGGAGCCCACCGCGGCCAGGGAATTGTCTCCGGCCCAGCGACCCACCACGATGATGTCCGCCGCGTTGAACAGCAGCTGCAAAATGCTGGAGCACATCAGCGGCAGCGTGAATTGCAGAAGTTTTGGCAGGATGGACCCGCTGCACATGTCGATTTCGTAAGTTTTGCGCAGATTCCGCGGCATATTGACAAGCCCCCCGTTGGACCTGGATTTGCCCGCCCCAGGCGGACAGCAGTCTTATTTTAACATGGCCTTTACAGAAATGCCACCAATCGGGTGAAAAATTTTACGAAAAACGTCGCGGTATGGGGAAAGCCGCAAAAAAGATCGGAGAGCCTGCTGGCTCTCCGATCTTTTGTTGGCTATGGACGGTTCCGCTTAGAACGCGGGGACCACGGCGCCGTCGTACTTCTCAGAGATGAAGTCACGGATCGTGTCGGAGTGGAGGACTTCCACCAGGGCCTGAACGGCCTCGTTGTTTTCATTGCCCTCCTTGACGACCAGGACGTTGACATAGGGGGAGTCGCTGGACTCAATGGCCAGGGCGTCCGTGGTGGGGTTCAGGCCGGCGCCCAGGGCGTAGTTGGAGTTGATGACCGCCAGGTCCAGGTCGGGCCGGGAGCTGGGCAGCGTCTGGGCCTCGATCTCCTCAAACTGCAGGTTCTTGGGATTTTCCGCGATATCATTGGGCGTGGAGGAGAGGTTGGAGCTGTCCTTCAGGGTGATCAGACCCTGGGACTCCAGCAGCAGCAGGGCGCGGCCCTCGTTGGTGGGGTCGTTGGGGACACCGATGACAGCGCCGTCGGGCAGGTCTTCCAGGGACTCCACACGGCCGGCGTAGATGCCCATGGGCTCAATGTGAACAGGGGCCACGCTCACCAGATGGGTGCCCCGGCTCTCGTTGAACTCGTCCAGATAGGGCAGGTGCTGGAAGTAGTTGGCGTCCTCGTCGCCGTCCTCCACGGCGGTGTTGGGCACGACGTAATCGTCATACTGGTTGACGACCAGCTCGATGCCCTGCTCGGCCAGGATGGGGACGCACTGCTCCAGGATCTCGGCGTGGGGGGTGGGGGAGGCGGCCACGCTCAGGGTGACGGTCTCGGTTTTGCCGCCGCAGGCGGCCAGGGACAGGCAGAGGGTCAGGCCCAGCAGCAGGGCCAGCAGCTTCTTTTTCATATCAATTCCTCCAATAATAAAATAGTTGATGTATTCTTTCCAACGCCGTCTGAGATCTCAAAAGCCGGACGGTGAAAACAAAGGGATCATTTGGTGTGGGAGAACCGGGCCAGCAGGTCGAAGAATCCCGCGCGCCGGGACGACTGGTCCAGCCGCTTGTCGATGCGCTTGGAGATGCCGCTGAAAATGATCTGTACGATCTGGACGAAGATGATCAAAAATACCACCGTCACCCACATGAGGGAGGTGACGCCGCGGTTGTGGCCATACTGGATGGCGATGTTGCCCAGGCCGCCGGCGCCGATCATGCCGGCAATGGCGGTGTAGGCCAGGATCGTGACCACGGAGATGGCCCCGCCCAGGATCAGGGAGGGCCTGGCCTCCGGCAGATAGACCTTCCAGACGATCTGGAACGTGGACGCGCCCATGGACTGGGCGGCCTCCACCACGCCGGCGTCCACCTCGCTGAGGGAGGTCTCCACCATCCGGGCCACAAAGGGGGCGGCGGAGATCACCAGCGGGGGAATGGCGCCCTTGATGCCGATGGCGGTGCCCACCAGCAGGCGGGTGTAGGGCATCAGAGCCACCAGAAGGATCGCAAAGGGCAGCGACCGGCCGATGTTGACGATCCAGCCCAGCACCTGGTAAAAGGTCCGGTGGGGCCGGATGCCCTGGGGCTGGGTGACGATCAGGGCCACTCCCAGCGGAACGCCGATGACATAGGCCAGCACGGTGGAGAGGGTGACCATGATCAATGACTCCCAAGTGCCCTCGGTCAGGACATCTCCGTATTGCGCCCAAAAGGCAGTGATGGTTTCAAGCATGGTACTCCACCTCCTCCGCGGAAACGTTGTGCTGCGCCCGGATATAGGCCAGGGCCTTGGCGGCCTCGTTGGGATCGTCCGGCAGGCCCAGCAGCATGGTGCCGAAGGCCTTGCCGTCGATATTGCGGGTGTCGGCGCCCAGGATGTTCACCTTCACGCCGCAGTCAATGGCGAGAGAGGCGATCAGGGGCTGGTAGGCCGTGCCGCCGTTGAAGGCCACGCGGACGGCGTGGGTGCCGGCGGGATACTGGGCCACGCTGGCGCCGCCGGGGTAGACCAGGCGGCGGGCCGCGTCGGTGGAGGGGTTGGAGAAGATGTCCTCCACCTTGCCCTGCTCCGCTACCACGCCGCCGTCCAGAATGGCCACCCGGGAACAGATCTCCTCAATGACGCTCATCTGGTGGGTGATGACCACCACGGTGACGCCCAGCTTCTGGTTCAGGTCCTTCAGAAGACCCAGGATGGAAGCGGTGGTGGTGGGGTCCAGTGCGGAGGTGGCCTCGTCACAGAGGAGCACCTTGGGGTCCGTGGCCAAGGCCCGGGCGATGGCCACCCGCTGCTTCTGGCCGCCGGAGAGCTGAGAGGGATAGGCGCCCGCCTTGTCCTGCAGGCCCACGATCTCCAGCAGCTCCAGGGCCCGTTTCTTCGCCTGGGCGGCGGGGACGCCGCTGATCTCCATGGGAAAGCACACGTTTTTCAGACAGGTGCGCTGCATCAGCAGATTAAAGCTCTGGAAGATCATGGTGACATTCCGCCGGGCCAGCCGCAGCTCCTTTTGGGAGAGGGCGGTCATCTCCTTGCCGTCCACGATCACCGTGCCGCTGGTGGGCCGCTCCAGCAGGTTGATACAGCGGACCAGGGTGGACTTGCCCGCGCCGGAGAGGCCGATGATGCCGAAGATCTCGCCCTGCCGGATGTCCAGATTGATGTCCTCCAGGGCGTGGACGGCGGTTTCTCCCTCGCCGAAGGTCTTGGTCAGATGCTGGATCTGAATGATGGATTCACTCACAGTATCGAAGCTCCTTTATCTCTTTTTGCCGCAACAAAAAAGTCCTTGAAGCATCAGCCTCAAGGACGAACGTAAACCTACGCCGTGGTACCACCTTGCTTCGCACGCTCCCTCACGGAAGCGGCCTTTGAGAGTGCCATCACACTCCTGCGCTGTGACGTGCGCACACGTCGTGACCTATGCGTTCGCGGTCGGCCACGCAACTCCAAGACCATGTTCGGCAAGCCCTTCCGTACCCCTTTGCACCAGCCGGGGCTCTCTGTGACGTATCTGCCTGCGTACTCTTCTCTTCATCGTCTTTGCTGTATGGGGTTGTTTGGTTATCTGCATTGTAGTTTACACGTTATCGGTTTTTGTGTCAACATGCGAACGAACCAGAAAAGGGGAAAAACTGGCGGGACAAAATTGTGCATCCTACACAAAATGCAAAATCCGACGGAAAATTTTTCAGCGCCGGCGGCCGGTATCGGATTGAAAGCGGTGGGCAAAACTGCTATCATACCCTCAGTGAACAAAGAGCAACACGGTTTTTCGGGGCATCTTGAGCATCTGGCGGCGTTATCCTCGTTGCCGGGCGCCAGCCCGGCTGCCTCGTCTGCCTTGCCAGCTGCCCAATCTGCTCCCGAAAAACTCCGAAGGACCTGCCAGCGAGAAAAAATCAGGGCTGGCAAGGAAGAGGACGCAGGCGGGCTGGCCCTGTATATTCCCACAGGGTCTCCCGAGGCCCGTTTCCTTGGGCCGAGGGTGACGCCCGCCAAGGACGATGACGCCGCCAGCGTTGATTTTGGCCGCTGGCAGGCGTATTGCCCTTTGTCCACTGAGGGTATCCGAAGATAAAAAGAGAGAGGAGAACTGCCAATGTCAGGGCCGCGGGATCAGAATGGAATGATACGGTGGTTCCGGGATCTGCTGTGCGGCGCGCTGATCGGCGCGGGCGCCATTCTGCCCGGCGTTTCCGGCGGCGTGCTGGCGGTGGTGTTCGACATCTACCGGCCCTTTATGGAATTTCTGACACACCCCAAAAGGGCGTTTTCGAAATACTGGAAGTGGATACCGCCCATTGCCCTGGGCTGGTGCGCGGGCTTTCTGGGCTTTGCCAAGGGCATCGCGGCGGCCATCAACATCTCCGACACGGTGACCACCTGGCTGTTTATCGGCCTGATCGTGGGCACGGTGCCCTCCCTGTTCCGGGAGGCGGGGAAAGAGGGGCGTTCGGCCTGTTCCTGGGTGAGCCTGCTGGTGTGCGCCTCCCTGATGTTCGCGGGGCTGTTTTATGTCAGCCGCATCGTCTGCGTCTCCGTGGAGCCCAGCTTCTGGTGGTACAATTTCTGCGGCGTGCTGTGGGGCATGGGCATTGTGATCCCGGGGATGACGTCCTCCTCCGTCATGATGGCGCTGGACCTGTACCAGCCCATGCTGGAGGGGCTTGCAGACCTGGACCTGCTGGTGCTGTCCGCGTCGCTGCCGGGGATGCTGCTGACCATCTTCCTCCTGGCGCGGCTGGTGACATGGTTTTTCCGGCGGTTCTACGCCGTGGCCTTCCATGGGATCCTTGGCATTGTGCTGGCGTCCACCCTGGTCATCATCCCCACCGCGTACTCCGGCGTGGGGGAGGCGGTCTGCTCGGCGCTGTGCTGCGTCGGCGGCTTTCTGCTGGCGTTCTTCCTGGCGCGGCTGGACCGGCGCATCCAGGAGAACGGCTGAGAGGATCTGATATCAAACCTCCCCGTGCCGGCGGCACGGGGAGGTTTTTCGTCTTTATTCCGGCAGCTGCGCAAGGCCCGCCTCCACCAGCTTCTGCAGGCTCATCAGGATGCCCAGCTTGGCGTGATACCAGGTCAGGCCGCCCTGAAAATAGACGGCGTAGGGCTCCCGGATGGGGCCGTCGGCGGACAGCTCGATGCTGCTGCCCTGGATGAAGGCGCCTGCCGCCATGATGACGTCGGAGTCGTAGCCCGGCATGGCCCAGGGCTCCGGGGTGACATAGCTGTCCACCGGGGCGGCGGCCTGGATGCCCTTGCAGAAGGCCACCATGGCCTCCCGGCTGCCCAGGGTCACCGCCTGGATGATGTCGTGGCGGTCCTCCGAGGCGCTGGGCACACAGGGAAAGCCCAGCTTCTCATAGATGTTGGCGGCGAAAATGGCGCCCTTCAGCGCCCCCGCCACCACAGTGGGGGAGAGGAACAGCCCCTGGTAAAAGGCGGGCATCAGCCCCAGGTTGGCGCCGACCTCCTGGCCAAGGCCGGGGGCGGAGAGCCGGTAGGCGCAGCGCTCCACGCACTCCTTCGTGCCGCAGATATAGCCGCCGATGGGGGCCAGTCCGCCGCCGGGGTTTTTGATGAGGCTGCCCACCACCATGTCGGCCCCCAGGTCGGAGGGCTCCAGCGTTTCCACAAATTCACCGTAGCAGTTGTCCACCATGACCTTGACATCCGGCTTTACAGACTTGCAGAAGGCGATCAGTTCGCCGATCTGCGCCACGGAGAAGGAAGGCCGGGTGGCGTAGCCCTTGGAGCGTTGAATGGTGATGAGCTTGGTGCGGCTGTTGATGGCGGTGCGGATGGCGTCGTAGTCAAAGCTGCCGTCGCTCTTCAGGTCGGCCTGCCGGTAGGTCACGCCGTACTCCTTCAAAGAGCACTTGCTCTCCCGGATGCCGATGACCTCCTCCAGGGTGTCGTAGGGCGCGCCCACAGGGGAGAGCAGCTCATCCCCCGGCAGCAGGTTGGCGGAGAGGGCCACTGTCAACGCGTGGGTGCCGCAGGTGATCTGGGGCCGGACCAGGGCGGCCTCGGTGTGGAACACGTCGGCGTAGACCCGCTCCAGATTGTCCCGGCCCTCGTCGTCATAACCGTAGCCGGTGGTAGCGGCGAAATGGGTGGCGTTCACCCGGTTTTTCTGCATGGCGGCGAGGACCTTGCCCTGATTGTACTCCGCCGTCTGGTCGATGGCGTCAAACCGGGGCCGCAGGTCCCGCAGCACCGCCTCGCCAAATCCATATACAGCCCGGCTGACGCCCAGCTGTTCATACATGCTTTCAAGTTCCATGGTTTCCATCCTTTTTCCGTATTTCTCATGCGAATGTTGATTATAGCAGGAAGTGACCGAAATGGCAATAGGCGGAAAAGCCGTTTGGCGGCTGCCCGCGCGGCACAGAAAAAACCGCGGCACAGCTGTGCCGCGGTCGTCTGGTATGCGGAAGTTACACGTGGATGCCGCCCACGAAGTATGTATTGTAGTATCCGCTGGTCAAGCTGCTGATGATCACACCGCCGCTGCTGGAAGAAGAGGCGTGGATGTGCTGGCCGTTGCCGATATAGATGCCGGCGTGGGAGCAGGCCTTTCCGGCGTTGCGGCTGGGATCGTTGAAGAACACCAGGTCGCCGAGCTGCAGCTCGCTGATGCTGTAGACCTTGGTGCCGATGCCGCTCTGCCACTGACCGGTGGCGGTGTGGGGCAGGGAATAGCCCAGCTGCTTGTAGATGTACATGGTAAAGCCGGAGCAGTCAAAGCCGCTGGGAGAGGAGCCGCCATAGGAATAGCGGGTGCCCAGGAACTGCTTGGCATAGTCCACGATGCCGCTGGAAGAGGAACTGGAGGTGGTCAGATCCACAAAATCGCTGCGGATATAGCCTTCCGTGCCGTACTGGCAGGTGACGGCATACCAGCCGTCCTCCAGCGCGTTGACTGTGACGATGGCGCCGTTGTCCACGGTGGCCAGAACCTCGCCGTCAGTGGAGGCCTGGTCACGGACATTGACGCCGTCGCCGTTCACCCGGCCATAGGATTCAAAAATGTTGTCCTGATCGATGAGCAGGTAATCGGCGGAGACGAAGCCGCTGTTGCCGTTGAAGCTGATCTCGTACCAGCCGTTGATGGAATCATCCAGAACGGCGACAGCCACGTTTTTATCTAAAGTGGTGACAATGGAGGAGGAAGTGGAGGCTTCCGCGCGCATTCTCAGGGAGGAACCGGTGGTCGCGCCCACGGCAACAGCCAGATCTTCTTCGGCGGCCAGGGCGGAGGCGGTCAGCAGCAAAACGGCGGCAACAGAGAGAACCAAGCCCTTTACTGCCTTTCCTGCGAAGTGTGTCATGGGTGTACTTCCTTTCGTTTGATCTTTTGTTCAGGGAAGGGGGCTTATTTCTCCTTGCCCGCCAGCGCCCGGTCCAGCCAGATGGCGGCGATGTCCATGGCCGCGTACAGGCTGTCCTTCTCGCTCTTCTTCACCACGCGGTCCCTGGATCTCAGGTTGGGGTCGGTGAGCTGGAGCTGAATGGATACTTTGGTGGCGACTTTCAGATCCTGGTCCTGTTTGCTGTCCAGGACCTGCATCATGATGATATATTTTTCAGCCATCGTTCCGTAGTAGATCAGATTGTCTACCCTGCGGAGAGGATGGCCCTTGTAAATCAGACCTTCGGCTTTTGCGGTCTTGCTTTCTGCCATGGAAACACTCCTTTGAAAAATTGTAACCAAATTGTAACAGATTTTTTCCGGTTTGTCAACATTTGCCCGCCAACAAATGGGAGGGAAAATCTCCCATTGGCCTGTAATGACTGCAATCACAAGAAAAAACCGTGGGATTTCCCACGGTTTTTCGGATACAAACCGATGACAAATGGATACAAACGGAAACAGTCACTGCCCCAGATACTTGCGGACCAGCACCTGCAGCAGCTCATCCCGGTCGATCTTGCGGATCAGGGTGCGGGCGTTGTTGTGGTTGGTGATATAGGTGGGGTCCTCGGAGAGGATATAGCCCACAATCTGGTTGATGGGGTTATAGCCCTTTTCCTCCAATGCCTGATAGACTGTGGAGAGGATCTGGTGGATCTCCGCGTCCTTTTCCATCGCAATGCTGAATTTCCGGGTAAAATCGTCCATACAGACACCACCTTTCTTTCTCTGTCAGCTGTCTTATAGCAACATGAAGATAGTATACTCGCTTTTTTGAAAACTGTAAAGCGTTTCGTTGGGAATTTTACGAAAGATTTTTACTGCCCCGGCCGAAATCCCTGTTCAGCCGGGGCAGATATGCCTGGATCAGGCGCCTTCAGCGCAGGACGGCGTTCAGCTCGGACTTCAAGAGATCCAGGATGCGCTCCCCATTTGATGCATGCATCAAATGGGGCCCCCAAGGCATTGAAATGCTCGGCGGAAATGAATTCCGCCTCCGCCAAGGTTTGCTGCGCAAACACTTGTACGCGCTGCCGCGCGCCCCGCTGTGCGGGGCCCCATCTTACCGCAGCACGGCGTTCAGCTCGGACTTCAAGAGCTCCAGGATGCTCCTGATATCGGCGTCGGCCTCCTCGGCGGTGAGGTTGCGGTCGTCGGCCCGGAGGGTCAGGTTGAAGGCCACGCTCTTTTTGCCCTCCGGCACGCCGGCGCCGGTGTAGATGTCGAACAGGGCCACGTCCTTCAGCAGGCCCCGGGCGCCCCGGCGGATGCAGTCCTCCAGATCGGCCACAGGGACCGCGGCGTCGCAGACCACGGCGATGTCCCGGGTGACGGCGGGGAACTTGGGCAGGGGGTGGTACACCGGCCTGCCGCCGGCATTGGCGTACAGCGCGTCAAAGCGCAGCTCGGCGGCGTACAGCTCAGCGTCCACGCCGTAGTTGGCGGCCACATGGGGATGGATCTGCCCCAGCACGCCCAGCAGCGTGTCGCCGCACCAGACCTTGGCGCAGCGGCCGGGATGGTAGGAGGGATTCTCCTTCTCCGCCGCATACCGCACGCCGGTGATGCGCAGGCCGTTCAGCACGGTCTCCACCGCGCCCTTCAGGGCGAAGAAGTCCATGTCAGGGCCGTAGGCGCCCAGGGACAGGATCTTGGGCTCGTCGGCCATGCCGGAGCCGTCGTTTTTTGCGAAGTAGGTGCGGCCCAGCTCGTAGAGCTTGGCGGACTTGTTGCGGTAGTTGTAGTTCCGGGTCAGGATCTCCAGCATGGAGGGCAGGGTGGTGGTGCGCATGATGGAGGTGTCCTCGCCCAGGGGATTCAGGATCTTCAGGGAGTCCCGCAGGGGGGAGTCGGCAGGCAGGTCGATTTTATCATAATAGGAGGGGCTGATGAAGGAGTAGGTGATGATCTCGTTGTAGCCCGCGCCGCGGCACAAGGCCCCCACGGCGTTCTCCACTTTTTGAACGGGGGAGTAGCCCCGGCGCTGGTTCATGCCGGAGGACAGGGTGTCGGGGATGTTGTTGTAGCCGTAGAACCGGGCCACCTCCTCGGCAATGTCGGAGTAGTGCTCCACATCGCCGCGCCAGGAGGGGACGCGGATGTCGTCGCCGTCCAGCTCAAAGCCCAGGGACAGCAGGATGCGGCGCATCTCGCTCTCCGGCACGTCAGTGCCCAGCAGGGCGTTGACCTTCTCCGGCTCCAGCTTGACGGTGACGGGCCAGGCGTCCTTGGCGATGACGTCCATGACGCCGTCCACCACCTCGCCGGCGCCCAGCAGCTCCACCAGCTCACAGGCCCGCTGCACGGCCTTCATGGTGTTCATGGGGTCCAGGCCCTTTTCATACCGGGCGGAGGCCTCGGTGCGCATGTTCAGCGCCATGGCGGTGCGGCGGACGGAGGCGCCGTTGAAGTTGGCGGACTCGAAGAGGACCATGGCGGTGTCGCCGATGATCTCGCTGTTGGCGCCGCCCATGACGCCGGCCACGCACACGGGCTTGTCCTCGTCGCAGATGCACAGCATATTGGGAGTCAGCTTCCGCTCGTTGCCGTCCAGGGTCTGGATGGTCTCCCCCTCCCGGGCGGTGCGGACGACGATCCTTCCGCCGTCCACGCAGGAGAAGTCGAAGGCGTGCATGGGCTGGCCGTATTCCAGCATCACATAGTTGGTGATGTCCACGATGTTGTTGATGGGGCGGACGCCGGAATTCCGCAGCCGCTCCCGCATCCAGGCGGGGGAGGGCTGGATCTTGACATTCTTCACCAGGCGGGCGGTGTACCGGGGGCACAGCTCCGGGTCTTCAATCTCAATGTCCACCAGGTCGGCGATGGAGCCGCCGCAGCCTCGGATCTCGGGGGTATGGAGCTTCAGCGGCTTGCCGAAGGTGGCGCTGGCCTCCCGGGCCAGGCCGATGACGCTGAGGCAGTCCGGGCGGTTGGGGGTGATCTCGAACTCCACCACATGGTCGTCGGCGCCGATGACCGCGGCGATGTCGGCGCCGGGCTGGCAGTCCTCGTGCATCACCCAGATGCCGTCGTCGATGCAGTGGGGGAACTCGGCGGGCTGGGCGTGGAGGTCGGCCAGGGTGCAGATGTGGTTCTTGCCGGTGTCATAGGCCACCATGTCGCCCTCGTGGATGTTGGCGCAGTCGGTGGAGGCGGCGGCCATGCCGCTGCCGGTGTCCAGGGCGCAGGCCCAGACAAGGCCGTCCTCGGAAGAGACGCCGGTGACCCGGGCGGCCACCACCTTGCCGTAGATCTTATGGCCGGGCTGCACGTCGGCCGGGATGGAGGGCTTTTCCTTGTCCAGGGGCTTGTAGTCGTTCAGCAGCGCGGCGGGGGTGATGACCGCGTAGGGATAGTCATGCTCGGCGGTGAGGCCCAGCTCCTTCAAAGAGCACAGCATGCCGTTGGACACCACGCCCCGCAGCTTGCCCTTTTCGATCTTCTTGCCGCCGGGGAGCAGGGACTTGTGCCGGGCAACAGGCACCATGTCGCCCTCGTGGATGTTCCACGCGCCGGTGACGATCTGGGTGGGCTCCGCCTCGCCCACATCCAGCTGGCAGACCCACATGTGGTCGGAGTCGGGGTGCTTCTCCATCTTCACGATGCGGCCCGCCACCACATTTTTCAGGGACTCGTTCAAAACCTCGGTGACCTCCACCTTGGAGCCGGAGAGGGTCATGGCCTCGGCAAACTCCCGGTCGGAGACGGGGCCGATATCGACAAATTCATTTAACCACTTACGGGAAAGTTTCATGATATATCCTCCTAAAGAAATGAGGTTTCACAGAATTTCGCCGCTTTGCGGCGAAAAAAATTTTATTCATTTTTGTCAGGGCGTGTACCTGACAAAAATACTTTGACCCAGCCGCCTTGGGCGGCGTTCACCAGTGACCGATGTCACTGGTGGGGGGAATCTAAAGGGGGGACGAAGTCCCCTCTTTAAAACTGTTCCAGGAACCGGATGTCATTTTCAAAGATCAGCCGCAGGTCGCTGATCTTGTACTGGCCCATGGCAAGGCGCTCCAGGCCGAAGCCGAAGGCGTAGCCGGAGTACTCGTCGGGGTCCACGCCGCAGTTGCGCAGCACCTTGGGATGCACCATGCCGGCGCCCAGGACCTCGATCCAGCCCTCGCCCTTGCAGGTGGGGCAGCCCTTGCCGCCGCACTTGTGGCACTGGATGTCCATTTCGCAGCTGGGTTCGGTGAAGGGGAAGTGGTGGGGGCGGAAGCGGGTCTGGGTGTTGGGGCCGTAGATCTCCCGGACGACGGCGTTCAGCGTGCCCTTCAGATCCGCCATGGTGATGCCCTTGTCCACCACCAGGCCCTCGATCTGGTGGAACATGGGGGAGTGGGTGGCGTCCACCTCGTCCTTGCGGTACACCCGGCCGGGGGAGATCATGCGGATGGGCACGCCGTGTTCCTCAATGGCGCGGATCTGCATGGGGGAGGTCTGGGTCCGCAGCAGGATGCGGGAATCCTCGGTCAGATAGAAGGTGTCGGACCACTCCCGGGCAGGGTGGTCATCGGGGGTGTTCAGCTTGGTGAAGTTATAGTCCTCCTGCTCGATCTCCGGGCCGTCGAAGATCTCAAAGCCCATGTTCAGGAAGATCTGCTTGAACTCGTCCAGGGCGGTGTACATGGGGTGCTTGTGGCCGATCTCCGCAGGCCTGCCGGGGATGGTCACGTCCAGGGTCTCGGCGGCCAGCTTGGCCTCCAGCGCTTTTTCCGCCAGGATGGCGGTCTGCTCCTCCATGGCCTTTTCCACGGTGGCACGGACCTCGTTGGCCATCTGGCCCATGACTGGCCGCAGCTCGGCGGACAGGCTGCCCATCTGCTTCAAAACGGCAGTCAATTCACCCTTTTTGCCCAGGTACTTGACCCGGAGGGCCTCCAGATCCGCCCCCGCCTGGGTGCCGGCGATGGATTCCAGCGCACTCTTGCGAATGGCTTCCAGTTGTTCTTTCATAGATGTTGACTCCTTTACTTGGATGTGGATGACGAGACAGATACAGATAAGAGATAAAAGATAAGAGATAAGAGTTGTGGGATTCCGCCGGAGGCGGAATGAATTTTCATCTGTCCGGCTCCGCCGGACACCAAAACTTTTATCTTTTATCTCTTAACTTTTATCTAAATAAAAAGGCCCTCCGTCCCATCAGTTGGGACGAAAGGCAATCCTTCCGCGGTACCACCCAAATTCGCGCTTTTGCAAAGCGCGCACTTGAAGCCCCTGTAACGGTGGGCATCCGGCCGTGTCTCCGCGGCGGCTCCCGGGCGAACCAAACGAAACGCCGCGGACTGGCTTTCAGCCGGTGGCCTGTCCTCTCTTGGCGGCGCGAACTCGTTATTTTCCCGTTCATCGCTGATATCAACTATCACTTATAACACAGAAAAACAGGAAATGCAAGCCCCTATCCGCCAAATTCCGGCGGATAGGGGCGATCCGGCGGCAAGGACCCCGTCAATCTTCGCCTTTATAGGGATTCAGCGCCACGCTGACCGCGCCGCAGAGGATGCCGCCCACGGCAAATACCCACCAGGCGGTGCTCCAGGCGTCCCGGGTCAGGCCAAGGCCCACATAGACAGCGGTGGCCAGCAGCATGATGACGGCGCAGGAGGCGCCGATGAGGTCCAGCTTCTTTTTGGCCTCCGGGGTGGGATTGTTGTCCCGGTTGTACTTCCAGATCTTGTATTTGTCCTCCTGCATCCCGCCGTAGACAAAGGAGAACACCGCCCCGGCGATGATCAGCAAAAACACGCCGCCCAGCAGGGATTCATACGGCTCCCGCTCCGGCAGCATAGATCCAAACAGCAGAAAGAGCACCACATCAAACAGGATGGCGCCTACGCCCCCAGAGATGTACCAGACGAATTTGGCGTGGAATGCGTCCTTTTCCGTCTGAGGGTAAAAGTCCGCGATGACCGGATGCTGCTTGCGGAAATTTTCGTGCTGGATGCCGCTGGCCACGATGACCACCACCGACAGAGTAACGACCAGAAGAAACGCCGCTGCGGACAGATACTCCGCAACGCCCGCCGCGTTCAGCAGGGCCATGAGGCCTATCCCCGCGATAATGGCGGCGATGGCCAGGGACATCCGCAGGGAAAAGCGGTTCATGAACGCGTCGTACCGGGCGGTGTCGCTGATCCGGCTCTCCTCCACGCTGCCCCGCAGCAAGGTGTCCAGATCCACGTCATACAGGTCGCAGATGCGCAGCAGGGTGTCCATTTCGGGAAAGCTGGCATTGGACTCCCACTTGCTGACGGACTGCCGGGAGACCTCCAGCTGTTCCGCCAGCTGTTCCTGGGTGACGCCTGCCTGGGCCCGGATGAACTGCAGATTTTCAGAAAATGCCATAGGGGAAACCTCCTTGGATTTGATGGGGACATCGTACCGGAGCACCCGGCGCAATACCAGCGATTTTGTGTTGCGTTTAAAGAAAAGCGTGTAAACTTTCGGTTGCACAGCCTGTATTATGCTGTTTTGCGGTCATTATAGCACATTTGGCGGCGGAGGAAAATCGGATTGCATTGAAGCGGCGCCGCATTTATAATAAAGGAAAACAAAACGGGAGGCGTGGATGATGAAGCTGGCAACAGCGGCACAGATGAAGGAACTGGACCGGCAGGCCATCGGGGAGCGGCACATCCCCTCCATCGACCTGATGGAGCGGGCGGCGGAGGGCGTGGCCCAGGCGGCGCTGGATCTGCTGCCGGACAGGCCCGGGAAGTGCCGGACGGCGGCATTCTGCGGTGCGGGCAACAACGGCGGGGACGGCATCGCCACCGCGCGGCTGTTGTTTCTGACAGGGGTAAAGATCCGGGCGTTTTTGGTCGGGCAGTATGAAAAGCTGACGCCTGACGCCCTGGAGGAGACGGCCCGCCTCTCCGAGTGCGGCGTGGAGCTGGAGACGTTTGATCCGGACGATCCGGGCCAGGCAGCCTGGGCCCGGAGCTGTCATGTGCTGATCGACGCCGTGTTCGGCGTGGGCCTTTCCCGGGAAATCGCCCCGGATTCCGTCTTTGCCGCCGCCGTCCGCCTGATGAACGGGTGCCAGGGCAGAGTGGTGGCCGCCGATATCGCCAGCGGCGTGGAGGCGGACACGGGCCGGGTGCTTGGCTGTGCCGCAAAGGCTGACAGGACAGTGACCTTTACACTGAAAAAGGTGGGCCAGGCGGTGGGAGACGGCGCGCTGCTGTCCGGTGAGGTGGAGGTGCGGGACATCGGCATCCCCGCCGACCTGCGGCAAAGGACTGTCTGCCCGGTGCAGACGGTGGAGGCGGACTTTGTGAAGGCGGCTCTGCCGGCGCGGAAACCCGACGGCCACAAGGGGGACTTCGGCAAGCTGCTGATCGTCGGTGGCGCTGTGGGCTGTACCGGCGCGCCCTATCTGACGGCGTCGGCGGCGGAGCGGAGCGGCTGCGGGCTGGTATACCTGGGCGTGCCGGAGGGCATCTGGGCCGTGGAGGCGGCGAAATGTGTCTCCTCTATGCCGTTTCCACTGCCTGAAAAGCAAGGACTGTTAAGTTATAAAGCCTTATATGATATCGAGGAGAAGCTGTCCGGCTGCGATGTGCTGGCCCTGGGCCCCGGCCTGGGCCGGGGGGAGCAGGTGACACGGCTGGTCTGCGAGCTTTTGACGCGGACGGAAAAGCCGGTGGTGCTGGACGCCGACGGCATAAATGCCCTGACGGGGCATATAGATATTCTGGACCGGCGACGGGGCCGGGTCACCGTTCTGACCCCTCATGACGGGGAATTCGCCCGCATCGGCGGGGAACTGTCCCACGGGGACCGGGTGCGGGCGGCCCGGGACTTTGCCATGGCTCACGGATGCATACTGGTGCTGAAGGGCCACCGGACTGTCACGGCCGCACCGGCCGGGAACGTCCTGGTGAACACCACCGGAAACTCCGGCCTTGCCAAGGGCGGCAGCGGCGATGTATTGACGGGCGTTATCGCGTCCCTGCTGGCCCAGGGGGCCGGGGCGGTCCAGGCAGCGGCGGCGGGGGTCTGGCTCCACGGACGGGCCGGAGACCTGGCGGCGGACCGCCTGACGGCCTACGGCATGACGCCGGAGGACACTATACGAGAAATGCCTGCGGCATTTCTCGAGATATTGAGATAAGAGATAAAAGATAAGAGATAGCTGTTAGGAAAGCGATATCTCTTATCTTTTATCTGATATCTCTTATCTAAAAATTGGGGGTGCGGCGATGCGGAAAGCGCAGAAGTTCGTACCAATGATGGCCCTGTGCCTGCTGCTGTCCGGCTGCGGCGGCGCGGGGGAAGGGGAGACGGCGGACCTGCGGGACCGCTATCACGACATGGCCGGCTGCGCCATGGAGGCGGCGGTCGTCTGCGAGCAGGAGGGCCTGGAGTGGGAGGCAGACCTGCGCTGCGATTACATACCCGGCGGAGAGAGCACCATTGAGGTGCTGTCGCCGGAGACCATCGCCGGCGTGAAGGCCGTGCTGGACGAGGGCTCCTGGCGGCTGGAATACGAGGGCGACTGCCTGAACGCCGGGACCGTCAGCCCGGAGGAGATCAGTCCGGCGGCGTGCCTGCCCCGGCTGATGAATGCCCTGCGGGACGGCTGGCTGCTGGAGGAGAATGAGGAGACCTGGAACGAGGTCCCCTGCCTGCGGCTGACCGTGGATCAAAGCGGGACCCAGGACGGCAAGATCGTCTCCACCGTCTGGCTCCGGCAGGACGACGGCACGCCGCTCCGGGGGGAGATCGCCGTGGACGGGGAAATATTTTTAACGGCGGAGTTTACGAGTTTCGCGTTTTATGATACAATAGATAATCAAGGATCCTGAACCCATTGCGAAAGAAAGGGAGCTGTCCCCATGGAAGACACGGTTTTGCGGCGGACCTGGGCGGAGATCGATCTGGACGCCCTGGCCCACAATTATCAACAGGCACGGCGGCTGATCGGCCCCCGGACAAAATATCTGGGCGTGGTGAAAGCGGACGCCTACGGCCACGGCGCGGTCCAGGTCTCCCGGAAACTGGAGGCACTGGGCGCCGACTATCTGGCGGTCTCCAGCCTGGATGAGGCCCGGGAGCTGCGCCACGGCGGCATCCAGGCGCCGATCCTGATTCTGGGGCACACGCCGCCGGATATGGTGCCCCAGCTCATCCAATATCATATTACACAGACTGTCTCCGCCCAGGCGAAGGCGGAGGAGTACAGCGCCGCCGCCGTTCGCTGCGGGGGAACGCTGAAGGTCCACATCAAGGTGGACACAGGGATGTCCCGCCTGGGATTCCTGGTCCGGGGCAGCCATTTCGACGGCGGCGTGGCGGCGATCTGCGCCTCCTGTGACCTGCCGAATCTGAACGCGGAGGGCATTTTCACCCACTTCGCCGTCTCTGACGAGGATGATGACGCCAGCGAAGCCTACACCCGGGAGCAGTTTGCCGTCTTTACCGCTGTGATCGGCGCCCTGGCGGCAAAGGGCCGGACCTTTGCCATCCGCCACTGCGCCAACAGCGGCGCCCTGGCCCGGTATCCGGACATGTATCTGGACATGGTGCGCCCCGGCATCGCCCTGTACGGAGTGGGGGCCGACGCCGGACGGCTGGGCCTGCGGCCTGTGATGAGCCTGAAGTCCTGCGTCTCCACCATCAAGGTGTTCGATCCCGGGACCGACATCAGCTATGGGCGGACCTACCGCACCGCGGGGAAGGCCCGCACCGGCGTATTGCCCATCGGCTATGCGGACGGGCTGTTCCGGGGGCTTTCCAACCGTATGGCGGTACAAACCGCCCACGGGCCGGCGCCGATCCGGGGCCGCATCTGCATGGACATGACCATGGTGGACCTGACAGATCTGCCGGAGGTCCGCGTGGGAGACACGGTGGAGCTGTTCGGCCAGCATCAGCCGGTGGACGGCCTGGCGGACCTTTTGGGCACGATCCCCTATGAGCTGACCTGCGCGGTCAGCAAACGGGTGCCCCGGCTGTACATGGAGGATGGAAAAATAGTGGAGCGCAGCCTGCGGCTGCTGCTCTGACGCGCCGCGAGCGCAAGGCGCGAGCCGCCGCGAAAGCGGCGTCAAGTGTTTTGTCAGAGGCAAAACCTTGAAACGGGCGGGCTTTGCCCGGCCGTTTGAGTCCAATCAAGGGCTTCCATGGCGGATGCAGCGCAGCCGCCATGGGAAATGCGCAGCCTGCGGCTGCTGCTCTGACGCGCCGCGAGCGCAAGGCGGCTCGGGAAAAACGACACTCACAGCCTGTCCCCGGCATAGGATAGTGCGGGGCAGGGACGCCGGAATTTTGCCTTCCCGGCAGCGTATAAATTCCGAAACTGCGTGGGAGAATGAAAGTGGCCTCACCGAAAAGGACTTCGGTGACGGGTACTTCTTTCGGCGGAGTGTGAACTTTGTGGATACGAGTGTCAAGCGCGGCGATATTTACTATGCCGATCTCTCCCCGGTGGTGGGCAGCGAGCAGGGCGGCGTCCGGCCCGTTCTGATTATCCAGAACGACACCGGCAACCGCTACAGCCCCACCGTGATCGCGGCAGCCATTACCTCCCAGACGGGGAAAGCCCGGCTGCCGACACATATCGACCTTCCCGTGGACCAGAGTTGCGGCCTGAGCCGGGATTCCGTGGTCCTGCTGGAGCAGGTGCGGACCCTGGACAAAAAGCGGCTGCGGGAGCGGATGGGCCATGTGGAGGAAACTGTGATGACCAAAGTCGATACGGCCATCGCGGTGAGCTTTGGGCTGCCGCACGACCAATTGGTTTGATCGGCGCTGACCGTACAGAAGTGTGCGCCCGGGCCGCAGCGGCTTTGCGCGCCAGAGCGCCGCGGGTGCGGCGTCAAGTGTTTTGGCGGAGCCAAAACCTTGAAATCGGCGGAATTCACTTCCGACGATTTGAGTCAAATCAAAAGGGCTCCCACTTCATTTCAAAGAAATGAAGTGGGAAAACGATACGGCCATCGCGGTGAGCTTTGGGCTGCCGCACGACCGGTTGGTATGACAGAGGTCCTCCCGGAAAGAACGGCGCTTCTTTCCGGGAGGGCGGATTCCCCGGACACAAAGGATAATGGAGGTACATATCCCGATGAAGAAGAACAGATGGTTTTTGCGGATGGTGGTGCTGCTGGTGATCAGCGGCGCGCTGAACATGACGGTCTCCCTGGCGGCGGAGGCGGGCTCCTCCGGCGACCCGCTGGTGACCCTGAGCTACTTGAATGAGACGTTCATGAACACCATCATGCAGAAGGTGGATCAGAAGATCGCCGCCCGGAACAGCCAGATCGCCCAGCAGACGGGCGGACAGATCGGTGGGACAGGCGTTTCCGGGACCTTTACGGTGGTGACGCTCTCCAGCGGGCAGACCCTGACCGGGGATATCGGCTGTGAGGTGATGCTCCGGGTCGGCACGGCGGCCTGCGTATCGCCCTCCAGCCCCGGCCTGATCGACGAGACCTCTGCCGGGACGCTGAACAACGGCGGCGCGCTGGCGCAGAACCACCTGTATATGATGACCATTGAGGGCCGGGGCGTCAAGGCCACCGCCGCCACCACGAAGCTGCTGGTGCGGGGGACCTATACCGTGGCCTGACCGCTGTTATCCCACATAATGAAGACCGCCTGCGCATAGAGTTGCACAGGCGGTTTTTTGATAGAGGGGGCAGAGGGCTATGGACAAGTTTCCGCTGTTGTGGAAGGAGCGTCCGGCGGGGGAGCTGACAACGGAGCGGGAGGCGCTGTACACCTGGTTCACCGCCCGCTGCCGCCTGCCGGGCGAGGGGCTTTGGTGCGCCTGGGCCGTGGGGGACCGGGGGGAACTGCGGCTGGGGGTGCTGGAGCCGGAGGGGGATCGGGCCGTGATCCGCCGCCGGTTTTCCGACCGGATGACCGCGCCGCTGGGGAAGCTGCTGCGGGGCGAGATGCGGCCCGTGGGAGAGCGGGCCGAAAGAGCGCGCTGGGAAGCCGCGCCGGAGCCGGACCGCCTGTTCCGGGAGCCCTGGCTGCGGCAGCGCCTGCGGGGCGCCCAGGGGGCCTTGACCCGGACAGAGGGCGGCTGCCGGCTGATAGCACTGCCGTATGACAAGGGAAAATGCTTTCCGGTGACGACGCTGTTTTGCTTTGCGCGGGTTCAAAATATCAACGGGGCCGCGTATGCGGTGTACGCCTTTGACGCTCAGGAATCACCTGTATTCCGGTGAGGGCGGAGGAGCCGGGTGACCGTCACTCCTGCATGATAGTGGATCCGGTATACAGGAGCCGGCGGGAGATTTCCGCCGCCTTAGGCTTGCAGGGCGGCAACCAGAGCTGACACGCGGAAAAAATCAGAAAAAAGAGAAAATATGGATACCATATTTAGCGGTCCTGTGGTATAATGACCACGATACCATGCGGAAGAAAAACCGCCGGCCTTCAGCCGGCGGAGAAGCAGGAGGTTTCCCCATGAATTGTCCATATTGCGGTTTCAGCGAGAGCAAGGTCATCGATTCCCGCCCTGCCGACGAGGGGGCCAGCATCCGCCGCAGGAGAGAGTGTCTCTCCTGTTCCAAGCGCTTCACCACCTATGAGACGGTGGAGAGCCTGCCCATGGTGGTGGTGAAAAAGGACGGCAGCCGCCAGAGCTTTGAGCGGCGCAAGGTGCTGGACGGCATGATCCGCGCCTGCGAGAAGCGGCCCGTTCCCCTGGCGGAGCTGGAGAAGATCGCCGGGGAGATCGAGCAGGATCTCCAAAATTCCATGGAGCGGGAGATCAGCACCGAGGCCATCGGCGAGCGGGTCATGGAGCGGCTCCGGTCCGTGGACCAGGTGGCCTATGTCCGGTTTGCCTCTGTGTACCGACAGTTCAAGGATGTTGATACTTTCATGCAGGAGCTTTCAAAACTGCTGGCTGAAAAGTAATATTGCTTTACAGAATATTCTTGATGCTGAAGCGCTCCATCTCCGCCAGCAGGCGCAGCTGGTCCTGCAGATCAGACAGCTCTGCCCGGAACTCGCTGGGCTCCCGGGCGGCGGCGAAGGCCGCGCTGCGGTGGTACATGGCCTCGGCGTCATCCACGGCGTCATGCTCTGAGACGATGTGCAGATAGGTCTGCCGGGCGGACCAGTCGTCATAGCTGGCCGAAAGAGCGGCGGCGGCGCCGGTCCAGTCCCCGGACTGGGCCAGGATGTCCGCCTGGTGCAGCTGTGCCCGCCAGCGGTCCGTGTCCGCCTGCATGGCGCGGCTGTTCCAGACGGCAAAAGCCAGGATGGCCGCCAGCACGGCGGCAGGGAGCAGACAGCCCTTTTTCACGGGGAGGCCTCCTTTTTGACGCAGATCACTTGCTGCCGCTCATCCAGGGTCAGGAGGAAGACCTCCCTGGGGGAGGACAGGTTTTCCCCGCGCAGCGTTTGCAGCAGCCACTGCTCATCTTTTCCGCAGGCGGCGAGGTTTTTCCGCAGCACCCGGCCATCGTTGACGAGAACCACCGGCAGGGTCGTGTCATCCTCCACCTCCAGTCCCAGCTGGGCGGCGGTGGGAGGCTGCCGCCGCGACCAGGGGAGGACGGACAGCTGGCCGGAATTCTCCAGCACGGCGTATTTTACGTCTTCGATGCTGGCGATCCCCTGGCCCCGCAGCTCCTCCAGCAGCTCGTCCAGGGTGTAGCGGTTTTTCCGCATGGCCTCCTGCTGGAGCGTGCCGTCCCGGATCAAAACGGCGGGCGTGCCGCAAACCAGCGCCCGGAAGCGGAGATAGCGCAGCGAAAGCTGGCTCAGCAGCATGGAAAGGGCCAGCAGTGTCAGGATCGGGATGACGCCCGCCAGAAGCGGGATGCCGAAATCCTGCATGGGGACCGTGGCCAGGTCCGAGATCATCATGGTCAGCACCAGTTCGCTGGGCTCCAGTTCCCCGATCTGGCGCTTCCCCATCAGGCGCAGGCCGAACATGATGAGAAAATAAAGGATCACAGTGCGCACAAAGGCGGTCATCATAGGCAGATCCCTCCGCTGGGAGAGTGTTTGCCGCTTTGCGCGATTTATTCCCGGATAATGCTCCCACCGGGGAGTTTTATCATATAATATCCCAGAAAACCCAGCAAAAGCGCAGAAGAGAAAGGAGGACCATGGGGAGGACCCCATCACAAAGCGCCATGTGCCTGTGAAGCAAAAACACTTTTCAGGATAACGAGGAGAAGAGCTTATCGAAGATTCGGCGGATGCTCTTCCGTGGTACGCGGACATGTGACACAGCTGACAAATATGCGGGCGACCGCAAAACAGAGAGGCTGTGACCGCGGAAAAAGTGACAAATCCCTGCGCGTTTGTCCTTTTGATACAGTTTATCAGGAGGATGATTTCCCATGTGCGGAATTATTGGCTTTGCGGGCCGCGAACAGGCGGCCCCCATTTTGCTGGACGGATTGGCCCGCATGGAGTATCGGGGCTATGACTCTGCCGGTGTGGCGGTGCGCTCCGAGACCAGGGGCCTGCAGGTGAAAAAGGCCAAGGGCCGCCTGCAGGTCCTCAGCGACATGACCCATGGCGGCGCCGATCTGGAGGGGACCCTGGGCATCGGCCACACCCGCTGGGCCACCCACGGCGAGCCCAACGACGTCAACGCCCATCCCCACGTCAGTGAGAACGGGCAGATCGCCCTGGTCCACAACGGCATTATTGAAAACTACCTGGAGATCAAGGAGCACCTGCTGAAGCAGGGGGTGACGTTTGCGTCTGACACGGACTCCGAGGTGGTGGCCCAGCTGCTGGAGTTTCATTACAATGAGTGCCACAACATGCTGGAGGCCGTCGGCCGCGTCCTGCGGCGCATCGAGGGCTCCTATGCCTTCGGCATCATCTGCGCCGATTACCCCAACGCCCTGATCGCCGCCCGGAAGGACAGCCCGCTGATCCTGGGGTACGGCGAAACCGGCAATTTTATTGCCTCCGACGTGACGGCGGTCATCAAATACACCCGGGACGTGGTGTACATGGAGGACGGCGAGATCGCCGTGGTGACCCCTGAGAGCATCGATGTGTTCGACAGCGAGCTGACCCCGCTGACAAAGGAACACCACCAGGTGGACTGGGATGTCTCCGCGGCGGAAAAGGGCGGCTACACCCACTTTATGTTCAAAGAGATCATGGAGCAGCCGGAGGCCATCCGGAAGACGGCCTCGCCCCGCGTCCGGGAGGGCCGCGTGGTGCTGGACGATATCTCCATGACGGCGGAGTATGTGCGGAACATTTCTCGCATCTTTATCATTGCCTGCGGCTCCTCCTATCATGTGGGCATGGTCAGCAAATACAACTGGGAGCGTCTGATGCGCCGCCCGGTGGAGGTGGTGCTGGCCTCTGAGTTCCGCTACAGCGACCCGCTGGTGGACGAGCGCACGCTGGTCATCGTCATCAGCCAGTCCGGCGAGACGCTGGACACCATGGCCGCCATGCGGGAGGCCAAGCGCCGGGGCGGCCGGACGCTGGCCATCGTCAATGTGGTGGGCAGCTCCATCGCCCGGGAGGCTGACGATGTGCTCTACACCTGGGCCGGCCCGGAGATCGCCGTGGCCACCACCAAGGCCTATTCCACCCAGCTGGTGCTGATGGACCTGGTGGGGCTGTATCTGGCGGATCTGCTGGGGACGGTGAGCCGGGAAGAGTACGACGCCATCCTGGCGGAGGTCCACGCCCTGCCGGAGAAAATGCGCCGCTTTTTGGAGCATCTGGAGGATGTGCAGTATTTCGCCTCCCGGTATTTCAACCACGATTCCGTATTCTTCATCGGGCGGAATCTGGACTATGCCCTGGGGCTGGAGGCGTCCTTGAAGCTGAAGGAGATCAGCTATATCCACTCCGAGGCCTACGCCTCCGGCGAGCTGAAGCACGGCACCATCTCCCTGATCGAGCCGGGGACCCTGGTGGTGGCGCTGGGGACCTACGCCGCCCTGTTTGACAAGGCTATGAGCAATGTGGTGGAAGTGAAGGCCCGGGGCGCCGAAGTCCTGGCCGTCGCCTCGGAAACCTTCCGGGAGAAGATGGAAAAAACGGCGGACGCCACCATTGTGATCCCGGACACCCATCCTGTTTTGCAGCCGTCTCTGGGGATCGTGCCGATGCAGCTGTTCGCCTACTATGTGGCGCTGCAGCGGGGCTGCGATATCGATAAGCCCCGGAACCTGGCGAAGTCCGTGACAGTGGAGTGAGCGTGGCGGCGCCACATGCGCGCCAAATGGCGCGTCCAAGCGTTTTTGCCTCGGGCAAAAACCTTTGCGAGCCGCAGCGAGCATACAAAGCGCAACCGCCGCGTAAGCGGCGGCACTTGGCGCGGCGGAGAAATGGGCGGGCTTTGCCTGGCCATTTGAGTGAAATGCGGGGTCCCCGCAAAAGCGGAGCTTTTGTGGGGCGCGCTGCAGCGGGGCTGCGATATCGATAAGCCCCGGAATCTGGCGAAGTCCGTGACAGTGGAGTGAGCGGTGAAAGGCCGCCCTGTCCCAAAAAGACAGGGCGGCTTTTTTAAAAATCCTGAAACCTTTTGGGCCGCTGATACGTTATTGATACAAGAGGACATGAGAGGGGAGGCGCGGCCATGCTTTCCAATTACATGGCGATCCTGGGACCGGACCCGGACCGGGAACGCTTTGCCCGGATCTACCGGGACAACCATCAGCGGATGACCCGGCTGGCCGTTCAGATCCTGGGGCCCGGACCGAGGGCCGAGGACGCGGTCCATGACGCGTTCATGAAGCTGATCCAGCACTACGATTCCCTGCGGGACCGGCAGGAGACGCGGGTGGCCGCGTGGCTGGCGGTGGTGGTGAAGAACACGGCGCTGGACATGCTGCGCAAAGAGCGGCATGAGACCGCGCTGGAGACCGCGCTGTGGGAGCCCGCCGCCCCCGCGGACGAGGGGGAGTTCCACGCGTTGGTGGCGCTGATCCGGAACCTGCCGGAGGATTACCGCCGGGTGCTGGAGCTGCGCTTTGTGGCGGAGTGGAGCCTGGCGGAGATCGCCCAGGCCACGGGCCTGACGGAGAATACCGTGAAGACCCGGATCTTCCGGGGGCGGAAGATCCTGATGGAACAGCTGCGAAAGGAGGGATATCTGGATGGACGGGCCTATCTTTGACGCCATGCTGAAAACAGCGCTGGAGGAAGCGCTGCGCCAGGACATGGAGGAACTGGAGAAGACGCCGGAGATCCGGCAGTCCCGCCGGCAGAAGCGGCGGATGCGGCAGATGCTGGCGGACCCCTGGAGCTATGCCCGGCGGCAGGCGGCCGCCCCGGAAAAAGCGCCTGCCCGGCGGCGGAATCCCGCCCGGTGGGCGGCGGTGGTCGTGGTCGCGGCGCTGCTGACCGGCACCGCCGCGGGCTATGCCCTGCGGGGCGGGGACTTTTTCCAGCGGATGTTTGACGCCAGCCCCTGGGCGGCACGGTACGGCGGCGCAGCGGACACGGAACAGCTGCTGGACATGGGCAGCGACGCCCTGGGCGCCGTCGCGGCGGATGAGACCCTGCGGCTGGAGCTGGTGGACGCGGTGTCCGACGGGCAGTTCGCCATGGCGGCGGTACGGCTGACGGTGCTGGATCAAACGGTATTGGAGGAAATGGGGATGGATTTCCCCCAGTTCCTGGAGACGGATATCTCCAAAGTCTCCGGGGACCCCGGGGACGAGGGGATCAAGAGCTACGGCGTCAGTGTCCGCCCCTGGCGGGACAAGACGGGACCGGCGGAGGGGCAGTACCTCCTGGTCTTTTCCATCAGCAGCCGGGATCTGAGCGATGGGGGCGTCTACCGCATCGATTTACAGGATCTGGGCGTTTTCGGGGAGGACGGCTATCAGGTGCTCTCCCCCGGGACATGGGCGATGGAGGTCTCTCTGCGGCCTGGAAAAGCGGCGGCCCTCTATCCGGAGATTGCCTGTGAACTTGGCGGCGCGGACTGGGTGCTGGAAAAGCTGACCTGCTCCGCCCTGGCTCTGCGGATGGAGTTCCGCGGCCCGGAGGCAGCGGAGGTGTCCTTCCGGGACATGGATATGGGACTGGATATCTCCCTTCGGATGCGGGACGGCAGGATCATCGGAAAGGAAGACTATGTCCGCGGGATCTCGGGCAGTCCGGAGCATATGGACGTGACCCTGGAGTTTCAAATGCCCATCAATGTAGAAGAGATCGAAAGCGTCACTGTCTGCGGGCAGGAGATATTTTTTGAGGAATCGTGATCCATACCGGCAGCGGCCCCGTCTGTTCAGACGGGGCCGCTGCTTTTTGCCCTCCGAAATATAAAATTTCCTCTTGACTCTCACACGGAGGGAGGGCTTATGCTGTACCTGAGCTCAGAAATCACATCGATGTGGAGGGAACCTATGTTAAAGATCGGTGAATTTTCAAAACTGTCCAGAGTCAGCATCCGCATGCTGCGCCATTACGATGAGATCGGCCTGCTGGCGCCGGAGACCATCGACCCCTTTACCGGCTACCGCTATTACAGCGCGGCCCAGCTGCTCGCCGCGGGCCGCATCGCGGCGTTGAAGGAGCTGGGGTTCTCCCTGGCGGCCATCTCGGAGCTGATGGCGTGCTACGATGACCGGGCAGCGCTGGAGCGCCAGCTGCTGCTGCGGCGGGCGGAGGCCATGGAAGCGGCGGAGGAGGCCCGGCGGCGGGTGCGGCTTCTGGACACAGCCATTGAACGGCTGAGAAAGGACGACCCTATGAAATACGATGTGACAATCAAGACCATCCCGGAGCGGTATGTGGCCAGCGTCCGGCAGATCATCCCCAGCTATGACCTGGAGGGCCATCTGTGGAGCGTCTTTTTGAAAGAGACCGCCCATATGCGCATCCAGGACGGCGATCCCTGTCTCTGCACAGCCCTGTTCCACGACGGGGAGTACAAGGAGGCGGACGTGGATGTGGAGATCCAGAAGTCCGTGCGGGGCAGCTATCCTGACACGGAGCATGTGAAGTTCAAGACCGTCCCGGCGGTACAGGTGGCCTCTGCCGTCTGCAAGGGCAGCTACGACCAGATCGGCGAGGTCAACGCCGCCGTGGCCGCCTGGGTGGAGGCCAACGGCTACGTCTTTGACGGCACTGCCTTCAATATCTACTATGTCAGCCCCCATGAGACGCAGAATCCCGACGAGTTCGTCACGGAGGTCTGCTACCCGGTGCGGAAGAAATGAGCTGCTGCCCACGGGAGATCGTTCTGGAAGGGAAGGGCGGCGCGGCCCATGCCTATCTGCGCATCGCCCCGTGACAGGACAGGCGGCGGACGAAGGTCCGCCGCTTTTCCGGCTTTCTTGACAAAGCCTGCCGGTATGGCCTACAATACATGAAAAACGGCGCCCCGCGCGCCCTGTTTGAAGAGAGGCCTCTATGGAAAACCTGATCTTCAGCCTCAACGCCACCATGCCGGTGTTTCTCATGATGGTGCTGGGCTTTTTGCTGCATTGGAAGACCAACCTGCTGAACGAAAGCTTCGCCGGGTATCTGAATACCTTCGTGTTTCAGGTGGCCCTGCCGGTGCAGCTGTTCAAAAACCTCTCCGAGTCGGATTTCCACACGGTCTGGAACGGCAGGGTAGTGCTGTTCTGCTTTGTGGTCTCCCTGGTGTCCATCCTGATGATGGCCGCGCTGTCCCTGCTGCTGCGGGAGCGGTCTCTTCGGGGGGAATTCATCCAGGTGGGCTACCGGGGCAGTCAGGCCCTGCTGGGAGCGGCGCTGATGCAGAACATCTATGGGGATACCGGCCCGCTGGCCCTGATCCTCATTGGCGCGGTGCCCCTTTACAATGTGGCGGCGGTGGTCATCCTCACCCTGATGGCCCCGGACGGCGGCCGTCTGGACCGCAGGACCCTGGGAAAGACGTTCCGGGGGATCGTCACCAACCCCATCATCCTGGGCATCGCGGTAGGTTTGCTGTGGTCGCTGCTGAAAATTCCCCAGCCGGTCATTTTGCAGCGGGCGGTGTCCAGTCTGGCCGCCACGGCCACGCCGCTGGGCCTGCTGGCCCTGGGCGCCTGTATCGACCTGAAGGGGATCGCCGCCTGCTGGAAGCCCACGGTGGTGAGCGGCGTGTTGAAGCTGGTGATCTTCGTGGCGCTGTTTTTGCCGCTGGCGGTCTGGATCGGCTGCCGGGGAGAGGTGCTGGTGGCAATGCTGGTGATGCTGGGGTCCCCCGCCACGGTGAGCTGCTTCAACATGGCCCGCAGCATGGGCCACGAGGGAACGCTCACCTCCGGCGCGGTGATGCTCACCACCGTGTGCAGCGCGTTCACTTTCACGGGCTGGCTTTACTTATTGAAAACGATGGCGTTGATTTAAGACGCTGAGACGGCGGGCCGGCACATCACCGGCCCGCCGTTTTTTGCCCTTGACATATATAGATAACCAATATATAATCCATATATAGATAACCTATATATGGAGGAACTGCCATGGAAATGGACAAGGGACTGGTCAGCGGCAGCATGGCGCTGCTGGTGATGAAGCTGCTGGAGGACGGGGACAAGTACGGCTATCAGATGATCGAGGAGCTGAAGCGGCGCAGCGACGACACCTTCCACCTGAAGGCGGGGACGCTGTACCCCCTGCTCCACGGCCTGGAGGAAAAGGGCCTGGTCACCGCCTATGAACAGGAGGCCGCCGCGGGGAAGCCCCGGCGGTACTATCACCTGACGGAGCAGGGCGGCGCGGCCCTGCGGGAGAAGGAGAGGGCCTGGAACGTCTATGCCCGCGCCGTGGGGCGGGTTTTGAAGGGAGGCGCCTGCTGTGCCGGAGCGTGAGACGATACAGGCGTATTTACAGACCGTGGCGGATCAGATCCGGTGGAAACGGGCGCGGCCCGTGGTGACGCTGGAATTACAGCGCCATCTGGAGGACCAGCGGGACGCCTTCACGGAAGAGGGGAACGCCCCGGAGGAGGCGGAGCGCCTGGCGGTGGAGGAGATGGGCGACCCGGTGGCGGTGGGCGCGGAACTGGACCGCATCCACCGGCCCAAGCCCCAGTGGGGCCTGCTGGCGCTGACCATGCTGCTGGCCCTGGCCGGCGGCTTTCTGCGGGTGTGGCTCACTGCCGGATGGGATGACGGTTACCTGGCGGTCGATCCGGTGCGGACGCTGGCCGCTGTCAGCCTGGGCACAGCCTGCCTGCTGGGAGCCTACTTCCTGGACTACTCTTTTCTGGGCCGTTATGCCAGGGAGGTATACATCGCCGCCATTAGCGCGGGCCTGCTGTCCCTTTGGCTGTCTCCCAAGGTCAATAACGCCTCTTATTATACCCGCTATGTGGCGCTGTGCTATCCGGTGATCTATGCCGTTTGGCTGTATGCCTGCCGGGGGAAAAGCTGGAAAGGGCTATTCCTTGCCATTGCGGGCGGTGTGCCGCTGGCCCTGGTGTGCTGGCGGGCGCCCTCTGTGCTGGGCCTGTTTTTGCTGCTGGTCAGCGGGCTGATCCTGCTGCTGGCGGCGGCACGGATGGACTGGTTCGGCATCGGAAAGCTTTCCACGGCGGCGGTGCCGCTGGGGATCGCCCTGCTGACGGCTCTCGGCGGGTACGGGCTGCTTCGCCGCGGATACGGGGCGAGCCGGATCGCGGTGCTTCTTCACCCGGAGACAGACCCGAAGGGATACGGCTATCAGGCCCTGATGACCCGTGCCATTCTGACATGCTCCCGATGGATGGGGGAGGGGGCCATACCTTCCATGTCCTGCTATGAGAGGATTGTTCCGAATGTGGACCATGAGCTGCTGCCCCTGACCATCATTTTCAAATTGGGCTGGCTGCCGTATTTGCTGCTGCTGCTGGTTTTGGCCGCGCTGCTGGCCTGGCTGCTGTTCCGATGCCTGCGGCAGAAGAGCCAGCTTGGCCGGATGGTGGCGCTGGCGGTGGTGCTGACCTTGGGCCTGCAGACCGTGTCCAGCGTTGTGCTGAATTTGGGCTTTGTACTGTTCTCCGCCGAGCTGCCGCTGCTGGTGGGGAATCTCCACACCGTTCTGGACATGGGGCTGATCGGCCTGGCGCTGTCGGTGTTCCGCGGCGACGCCGTTGCCCGGGAGAATCGGATAGAGGGGACAGGGCGTGGCTTTATCCCGGTGGGCATCCATTGTAAAAGATGGCAAAACAGCCAAAAAGATGAAAAGATTTTCAGCGTTTCGCTGATTTTGAAAAGGCGGTGAAACAAATCCCGGTTTTGGGTCGTCTTTCTTTATAAGAGAATTTATGTCAAAGGGTGGTCAGGTACGGAATGGACAGAAAACGGTCATGGGGCGTGGCGCTGCTGGCGCTGGCGACAGCGGCGGCAATGGGCGTGACCTCTCTGAGCGCGGAGCGGAGCCACAGAGACCCGGCGCCGGAGACGGCGGCAGGGGCAGTCGCTCCGGAGGAGGCCCGACAGATCCTGCGGGACTATTTTTCCGCCCATTACAGCGAGGGCGGCTGCTCCGCCATCTATGCGGACCTGACCCACGACGGCGCGGAGGAACTGCTGGTTCTGGAGATGGGCAGCGACCGGGCGGGGGAGCCCATCCAGCTTCACAGCAGCGCTCTGGACCCCGACCGCTTCACAGATGGCCGCGTCACCGTCCTGCGGGCCATGCCGGATGAGACCGTGACGGCCCTGTATGAGTACACCTGCGCCTCCCAGCACGCCGGCTGGGGGGAGCTGTACCTGCAAAAGCAGGAGGGGCTGTCCTATCTGCTGCTGTATACGCCCTATACCAGCACGGGGCGTTCCGACTTCCAGATCGCCCTGTTCTCCCTGGGCCAGGACGGCGAGATCCGGGACGCGGTGCGGGAAGCCGTGACCTTCCCGGTGGAGGAGGGGCCGGCCCAGGCGGACGATGCGGATGAGACAGAGATCCGGGCGTTTTTGCAGACGGCCCAGGCGCTGCTGCGGGACGCCAAGCCCCTGCTGGTCTATGATTCCGTCTACGATCCGGAAACCGGGACGGACGGGCCCAGGCAGTTTGCCTATCTGGACGAGCTGTTCACCACCTATTAAGGCGACATAATATTTTTTCTGGAAATCCGAGGATGGATATTGACCGGGATCGGATCCTCGTCTATAATAGACCCAGGCGCTGTCAAGAAGGTGACATAACACCGCAGCCCAGTTTGGGCTGCGGTGTTTTTATTGGCGGCGATTCGACGAATACCGACAGAAAGGGACTGCTATGAAACAGATTCGACTGCCGAAACGGCTGGCCGCCGCGGCGCTGGCCGCCGCGCTGGCAATCACACCGGCGGCTGCGTTTTCCGATACCGCGGGGCATTGGGCCGAGAGCGCGATCGCAAAGTGGAGCCAGGAATACAATATTATCCAGGGCTATGAGGACGGCACCTTCCGTCCGGACAACTCCATCACCCGGGGCGCTTTCGCCGGGATTATGGACCGCTTTCTGCAGTTCCAGTCCATCTCCCCGGCGGACACCTTCTCCGATATCAAGGGGAACTACTGGGAGAGCGCCATTTTGAAGCTCCATGCCTCCGGCGTGTACCTGGGCAACAACGGCAGGGCCCTGGCCGGGGACACCATCACCCGCCAGCAGGCGGTGACCATGATCGCCCGCGCCTTCCACATTGACGCCTCCACCGTGGATCTGCCCTATGCCGACGCCGATCAGTTCGCGGAGTATGCCATCGGCCCTGTGGCGGAGATGACGGCCCGGGGCTGGATCACGGACTGCCAGGACGGCAGCTTCCGGCCCCAGGAGCCCATCACCCGGGCGGAGATCGTCAATATCCTGGGGAACATGATCCAGGTCCTGGTCCAGACAACCGGGACATATTACGGCGACGTGCAGGGCAGCCTGATGATCAACAGCGCCGGCGGCGCGGACCTGAAGGACACCACGATCTACGGCGATCTGCTGCTGGCCCCCGGCGTGACGGGGCCGGTGACGCTGACCAATGTGCATGTGATGGGAAGCGTCCGGAATTTCAGCGCCGTGACGCCTACGGTCCTGGACGGCTATACGCCCGAGCAGCCGGATGAGCCAGATGAGCCGAAGACGCCAGTGACGCCGGGCATCCAGCCTGGCGAGGTCTATACCCCCGGCGAGACCACGGGCGCTTACATTGAATACAGCGGCAGGCAGATCCCGGTCTACGCGGAGCGGACGCCCATCCACCTCTATGACGGCGACTTCTATTGGAACGGCGACCGGCTGGAGTATATCGGCAGCGACTTCCGCACCCGCTTCGGCATCGATGTGTCCGCCTATCAGAACCGGGCCAGCGAGAACCAGACCATCGACTGGGAGGCCGTGGCGGCGGACGGCGTGGAGTTCGCCATGGTCCGCGTCGGCCTGCGGGGCTATTCCAGCGGCGCCATCAGCGCGGATCAGTTCTATGCGGAAAATATCGAGGGGGCCATGGCCGCCGGGATCGAGACAGGCGTGTACTTTTTCGCCCAGGCCATCACCGTGGAGGAGGCCATTGAGGAGGCGGATTTCGTCATCAGCCTGCTGGAGGGCCATGAGATCAACGGCCCCGTGGCCTACGACTGGGAGATGCACGATTCCACATACCGGGTCTACGGCACCACGCCGGAGATGGCCACCGCCTGTGCCGTCGCCTTCTGCAAGCGCATTGAGGAGGCGGGCTACACGCCCATGATCTACGCGGGACAGTATGTCAGCTACATCAAGTACGACCAGGGCGCCATCGCGCCGTATCTCAGCTGGTATCCGGAGTACAAGAGCGAGTCCTCGGAGAAGCTCTATCCCACCTTCGCCTATCAGATGGACTACTGGCAGTTCAGCAGCAGCTGTTCCATCGACGGCATCGGCGGCCGGGTGGACGCGAACCTGCAGTTTATCTGGTAGATAGCAAAACGGCGTTGGTCACTGACCAGCGCCGTTTTTTATGGCTTGTTGGCGGGGGCAGCGCTGGGCGGCTACTACCCCGGCGGTGATGAGCGCCGCGCCCAGGAGGGCCAGGGGGGAGATGGGCTCGTCCAGGAAGATGCGGGCCGTCACGATGGTGACAAAGGGATTCAGATAGATGAAGTTATTGGTGGCCACCACCCCCAGCAGACGGAAGGCCGTGTTCCAGAGCACATAGCAAAGGCCGCTGCCGATCAGCCCCAGGAACAGGAAATTTCCGGCCACCACCGGCGTCGTCAAGGGCGCGGCAGGGAAGGGCGCGCCCTCCAGCAGCGCCAGCGGGACGGCGGTGACAGCGCCCCAGAACAGCGTCCGCCGGGTCACCAGAATGGGATCCAGGTCCTGGCCGGCTTTCCGCATCAGCACGGAATAGCAGGCCCAGCAGGCGGCGGCCCCCAGCGCCAGCAGATCGCCCCGGGGATTCAGCTTTAGGATGAAGGTGCCGTTGCAAACCACCAGCACCACTCCGGTGAAGGCGATCAAAAAGCCCCACAGGGTCTGGCGGCGGAAGCGCTCCTCTCCGGCGAAGTGGGCCAGGACGGCGGTGAAGATGGGGGCCGCCGCCACGATGATGCTGACATTGGAGGCCAGGGTGTAGGTCAGGGCGGTATTCTCGGTATAAAAGTAGATGGAGCAGCCGAACAGGCCCAGCAGCAGGAAGCGCAGCTCCTGCTTTCCCGTCAGGGCCAGCTTCCGGGGCCGCAGCAGCCACAGGGCGCAGTAGGCCAGCAGAAAGCGGACCAGCATGATCTGGGAGGGGGTATAGGTGATCAGCAGCTTTTTGCTGGAGATGAAGGTGGAGCCCCACACGGTAATAGTGAACAGGGCAAAGAGACTGCCGGTGAGCTTTTCACGGTTTTTCATGGGATCAGTCCTCGATTTAGAGAATTTCGACAGGACCTATGATAACAGGTCAGCGGAGAAAGGGCAAGTCCGGGGAAACCAATTTACATCCAGGCCGCCAGGGTGTAAAATTAGATATTCTGGACGCGAAAGGGTGGAAGCTATGGACGGAAAGAGCGTGGCGGTGGTAACGGGAGGGAGCTCCGGTATGGGGCTGGCCATCGCCCGGAAGCTCCGGGAGCAGGGGATGGACGTGGCGGTGTTTGATATCCAGCCGCCGCCGGAGCCCCTCCCTTATTATCAGGTGGATATCCGCCGGGACAGGGAGATCCGGGCGGCGGCCGAACAACTGCCCCGGGTGGACGTGCTGGTGAACAACGCCGGGGTGTATTTCGAGCGGTATCTGGAGGATACCACCGACGAGGAGATCGACCGGATGGTGGACATCAACGTCAAGGGCACCTGCCGGGTGACCCGGGATCTGCTGCCAAAGCTGCTGGAGAGCCGGGGCAGCATCGTGACGGTGGCCTCCTGCCTGGGGCTGGTGCCGGAGCTGACCTCGCCGCTGTACTGCACTACCAAGGCAGGGCTGGTGATGCTGACGAAATGCCTGGCCCAGCAGTACGCGGACCGGGGGCTGCGGGTGAACTGTGTCCTGCCCGGCCCCATTGACACGCCCCTGCTGCGGGCCAGCTTTCCGAACGGCGCGGCGGCGGAGCGGTGCGCAGGGCGCATCCCCATGCGGCGCATCGGCAGGCCGGAGGATGTGGCGAACATGGTGGCCTTTCTGGTGAGCGAAGAGGCCGGATATGTAACCGGCGGCGCCTTCCCGGTGGACGGCGGCGTGTCGTCCTCCAGCCTATATTCCAAATGACGAATCCGGGAACTCTTTGAAGACGCCTTCCGTCTAAACCGGCAAAAGCAGGAGAGGAAGTGTTTCCATGAGGGGATTTCCGCAAAGGAGCTGGAAAGCCGCGCTCTGTCTGCTGCTGGCTGCGGCAGGGATGTATCTGGCAGCGGAAGAATGGTTTCAAACTGAGAGAAGCTCCGCCGCCGGCGTGGTCATGACCGCAGTGGAAGAGACAGCCGGCCCCGGAGGCGTTACTGTTGAAGTCGTGAACGGGACGCCCTGGAACGCCGTCAGCGGCAATACCGGGAGCTTCGGCCTGGAAAAAGAGACGGACGGGACATGGCAGCCGGTGGAGCCACTGTCCGATACCTTTCTGAATACCACGGAAGGCGTGTGCTACCGGCCAGGGACGACAAGCGCGACCTTCCGGTGGAATGAACGGTATGGCCCGCTGCCGGCGGGGCATTACCGGGTGGTGAAACGGTTTTCCGTGCAGGAGCTGGGGAAGCCCGCGGATGTCCGGGCCGCCGCTGAATTCACAATTCCATGAAAAAGATGCGGCGGGCCCACGGCCCGCCGCACGGTTTTCAAGAGAAGGGACGCGCGTTACTTGCGGTTCTCCTTCTGGTTGCGCTGCTCGTTCTGCTGCTTGTTCTCACGCTGGTTCTGGTTCTGATTGCGCTCGTTCTGGTTGTTCTCACGGTTCTGCATAGTGGTGCCTCCTTTCACTTCACTGGGTACAGGCGTATTGTTGCCATGTCCCGCAGAAAATATTCGCGGAAAAGCAGAAAAATGGTGTTGACAAAGGAAAGCTCCGCTGGTATACTAACCAGGCAAAACAAAGTGGGCGATGCATCCGCCTCACCTCCAGCCAGCGGGCAAAGAGGTCAACAACGTTGTTGTCAGACTGCCGCACAGGCGGTTTGTTGTTGCGCGGATGCCGTTTGGGTATCCGCGTTTTGTGATTTTAGGATGGAGGTGCTTTGACCATAGCTAAGTTAGTGCATGAACTGAATGAGGACATCCGCGACAAGGAGATCCGCCTGATCGGCGATCAGGGCGAGCAGCTCGGCATCATGTCCCCGGCGGAAGCGCTGAAGATCGCCGATGAACGGGCTCTGGACCTGGTCAAGATCTCGCCGCAGGCCACGCCCCCGGTCTGCAAGCTGATGAACTACGGCAAGTTCCGCTTCGAGCAGAGCAAGAAGGAAAAGGAAGCCAGAAAAAACCAGCATGTGGTCGAGATCAAGGAGATCCGCATGTCTCCGGGCATTGATGTTGGAGATTTCAACACGAAGCTGAAAAACGCCCAGAAGTTCATTGCCGACGGCAACCGCGTCAAGGTCTCCGTTCGTTTCCGCGGCCGTGAGATGGCCCATACCGACATCGGCAGGGACCTGCTGGACAAGTTTGCCGAGCAGTGCGCCGATGTGGCCAATCTGGACAAGGGCGCAAAGCTGGAGGGGCGGATGATGTCCATTTTCCTGTCTCCCAAGACTGGTAAATAAGCAACAATTTTTCAATATACGGAAGGAGCTACTACTATGCCTAAGCTGAAGACCCATAGCGGCGCGAAGAAGAGATTCAACCTGACCAAGACCGGCAAGGTCAAGCGCGCCAAGGCTTTCAAGAGCCACATCCTGACCAAGAAGGACACCAAGCGTACTCGTCGCCTGCGCGCCGGCGGCTATGCGGATGTCACCAACATGGACGCCGTCCGCAAGATGATCCCCTACAAGTAAGATACGAGACGTTTGAAATAGGAGGTTTTAACAATGGCTAGAGTCAAAGGCGCGATGATGACGCGCAAGAGAAGAAATAAGACCCTGAAGATGGCCAAGGGCTATTGGGGTTCCAAGTCCAAGCATTTCCGCGTTGCCAACCAGGCGGTGATGAAGTCCCTGACCTACGCTTACACCGGCCGCCGGCTGAAGAAGCGTGACTTCCGCTCCCTGTGGATCACCCGGATCTCCGCCGCCTGCAAGCTGAACGGCATGAACTACTCCACCTTCATGCACGGCCTGAAGGTCGCCGGCATTGAGATCAACCGCAAGATGCTGGCCGAACTGGCTGTCAACGACGCCGCCGCATTCACCCAGCTGACCGAGATCGCCAAGAAGGCCTGATTCTGATTTTGTTTATAAGGACAGCGCCCCGGAATTTCCGGGGCGCTGTTTTTCTTGACCGCGGGAACCGCCGGCGCTGCCGGCGGTTCCCGCGGTCAACAGGGAGCCCCCCGCGCCGCGGCGCGGAGGGCTTTGGGTCACTCGGTTTTCAGTCTGCGGAAATACGGCCCGCAGTCCGCCTCGTGGGTGTGGACGTAGGTCCAGGTAAAATCCTTGTCCACCAGATACCAGTCCAGCTCTTCGGGCAGAGCGGCGGCCTCCGCCAGGGGGATGAACTGGATGCGGGGCTGGTCCTGGGGCGGGTATTCCTTATAAAACCGGCAGCACTCCGCGTCCGGCAGCTCCGCCAGCGCTTTCCGGGCCGCGTCGCCCTCCACACAGGGCACCAGCCGATGGGAGAAGATGTGCCAGAGATAGCTGCCGCCCGCCAGCACGTACCTGCCCATATCCTCCTCGGACACGTCCGATGCGAAGGCGTCCAGCCACCGCTCCCGCAGATCCTTGATGGTGAAAGGGAAGGGCTCCTCCCAGGGGACCATCGTGGCCACCAGCCGGTTGATGGGCTGGCCCAGCTCGTAAAATTTGGCCTCGTAGTCCGTCATGACCCCCACGGGGCCGTGCTCATGGAGGTTTCGGGTGACCTCCGACAGGGTGAAGCCGAAGCGGGGGATCTCCTCCACGGAGAACTCGAACAGCCCCTGGTTGTCGGTCTTGAAGTGGATCTGTCCGCCCTCCCGCAGCACCTGGCGGTACAGCTTCAGGAAATTGCCGTGGGTCAGCCGGCGCTTGGCGTGACGGTTGCTGGGCCAGGGGTCGGAGAAGTTCAGATAGATGCGGTCCACCTCACCGGGGGCGAAGAAGCAGGGCAGCTGGTCGGCGTTGGCGTCGATGAAAAAGACGTTGGTCAGCCCCGCGTTGACGCACCGCTCCATGGCCACCACCATGGCGTCCGGCACCATCTCCACGGCGATGAACAGCACGTCCGGCTCCGCCGCCGCCGTCCCGGCGGTGAAGCGGCCCTTGCCGCAGCCCAGCTCCAGCCGCAGCTCCCGGGCGCCGGGCATCAGCTCCCGCCAGCGGCCCCGGCTGTCATAGGGGTCCCGGATCAGACGGTCGCCGCAGCGGTCCATCCGGGGGATCAGGTTTTTCTTTTTCCGCATTCTCATATGTTGGGATCCTCCTGGGGATGTGATCGGGGAAAAGCCACAAGAACTTGTGGCAACAGGACGATTTTACCACATGAAATCGCCGCTGTAAATGGCTTTTCCATCGGAAAAAAGAGCGTGGACCGGGGGAGGGGGGAGCCGGATATGTTAATGACTTAACAAAATTGTATAAAATTTAACGAGTATTTTGTGTGAAGTGTAAAAAAGCGAAAAATGGGGCCCGAACCGTGCAATTTGGACTTGATAAATGCGGGTGGGGAACCTATAATAAAGATTGTGAGTAAATTGGCAAACTAGGGATTTGCTCTGTTTTCCCCCGCATGCACCGTGAACACGAAAACGCAGATTCAGAATTGAAATAACAGGAGGAAAAAACATGAAGGTAGCAATTTTTGGCGCCGGCACCATGGGCAGCGGCATCGCGCAGGTCTTTGCCGCGAAGGGTCACACCGCTTTGATGTATGCAAGCTCTGTCGCTTCCGCCCAGAAGCACAAGGATAAGCTGGCCGCGTCCCTGCAGAAGCGCGTGGAGAAGGGCAAGATGACCCAGGAGGCCGTGGACGCCCTGCTGGCCAACATCCTGGTGGAGGAGAAGGCCGCCTGCGCCAACGCCGATCTGATCATTGAGTGCGTCAAGGAGGATATGGCCACCAAGAAGGAGCTGCTGAACGAACTGGACGCCCTGTGCAAGCCCGAGGCCGTTTTCGCCTCCAACACCTCCTCTCTGTCCATCACCGAGATGGGCAACGGCCTGAAGCATCCCGTCATCGGCATGCACTTTTTCAACCCCGTGCCCAGCATGAAGCTGGTGGAGATCATCCGGGGCGCCAACACCACCCAGGAGACCTTTGACTTTGTCTACAAGCTGTCCCAGGAGATCGGCAAGGACCCTGTGGAAGTCGCCGAGGCTCCCGGCTTTGTGGTCAACAAGATCCTGATTCCCATGATCAACGAGGCCATCGGCCTGGTGGAGACCGGCGTTGCCTCCGTGGAGGACATCGACAAGTCCATGCGCCTGGGCGCCAATCATCCCATGGGCCCCCTGGCTCTGGGCGACTTCATCGGCCTGGATGTGTGCCTGGCCATTATGGAGACCCTGTTCAACGAGACCGGCGATCCCAAGTACCGTCCCGTCCTGCTGCTGAAGAAGATGGTCCGCGGCGGTCTGCTGGGCCGCAAGTCCGGCAAGGGCTTCTATGATTATTCCAAGTAACACCTGATAGAAAAGGAGTAAATGGTATGGATTTTCATCTGTCTAATGAGCAGCTGATGCTCCGTAAGATGTACCGTGAATTCGCCGAGAACGAGGTCAAGCCCCTGGCTGAGGAGATCGACGAGGAGGAGCGCTTCCCCATGGAGACCGTCGAAAAGATGGCCAAGCTGGGGATGATGGGCATTTACTTCCCCAAGGAGTACGGCGGCGCCGGCGGCGACGTCCTCAGCTACGCCATGTGCGTGGAGGAGCTGGCCAAGGTCTGCGGCACCACCGCCGTCATCGTCTCCGCCCACACCTCCCTGTGCTGCGCCCCCATCTTTGAAAACGGCACCGAGGAGCAGAAGCGCAAGTATCTGCCCGACCTGCTCAGCGGCAAGAAGATCGGCGCATTCGGCCTGACCGAGCCCAACGCCGGCACCGACGCCTCCGGCCAGCAGACCACCGCCGTGCTGGAGGGCGACCACTACGTCCTCAACGGCTCCAAGTGCTTCATCACCAACGGCACCGTGGCCGAGACCTTCGTGGTCTTCGCCATGACCGACAAGTCCAAGGGCAACCACGGCATCTCTGCCTTTATCGTGGAAAAGAGCTTCCCCGGCTTCTCCGTGGGCAAGCATGAGAAGAAAATGGGCATCCGCGGCTCCTCCACCTGCGACCTGATCTTTGAGGACTGCATCGTTCCCAAGGAGAACCTGCTGGGCAAGGAAGGCAAGGGCTTCAAGATCGCCATGCAGACCCTGGACGGCGGCCGTATCGGCATCGCCGCCCAGGCCCTGGGCCTGGGCGAGGGCGCTGTGAACGAGGCCATCAAGTACACCCAGGAGCGCGTCCAGTTCGGCCGCCGCCTGAGCCAGTTCCAGAACACCCAGTTCCAGCTGGCCGACATGCACACCCGCATGCAGGCCGCCCAGTATCTGGTCTATGCCGCCGCCTGCAAGAAGCAGCTGCATGAGGACTATTCCATGGACGCCTCCATGGCGAAGCTGTTCGCCGCCGAGGCCGCGTCCGACGTGACCCGCCGCGCCGTCCAGCTGTTCGGCGGCTATGGCTACACCCGTGAGTATCCCGTGGAGCGCATGATGCGCGACGCCAAGATCACCGAGATCTACGAGGGTACATCCGAGGTCCAGCGCATGGTCATTTCCAGCCGCCTGGGCGTGAAGTAAGATAGGAGGTAACGATTAACATGAAAATCATTGTCAGTATCAAGCAGGTTCCCGATACCTCCGGCAAGGTGGCCGTCAATCCCGATGGTACCCTGAATCGTGCTTCCATGCAGACCATCACCAACCCCGACGATATGAACGCCCTGGAGGCCGCCCTGAAGATCAAGGACGCCACCGGCTGCAAGGTCATCGTGGTCACCATGGGCCCCGCCCCCGCCGCCGGCATGCTGCGTGAGGCCCTGGCCATGGGCGCCGATGAGGCCGTCCTGGTCTCCGCCCGTGAGTTCGGCGGTTCCGATACATATGCCACCTCCCAGATCCTGGCCGCCGCCATCAACAAGATCGGCGTCGAGGACGACGATATCGTGCTGTGCGGCCGCCAGGCCATCGACGGCGACACTGCCCAGGTCGGCCCCCAGATCGCTGAGAAGCTGCACCTGCCCCAGATCACCTACGCCGCCGACATTACGCTGGAGGGCAACACCGTCACCGTCAAGCGCATGCTGGAGGACGGCTACATGACCATCAAGACCCAGACCCCCTGCCTGGTCACCTGCATCAAGGAGCTGAACGAGCCCCGTTACATGAGCGTCGGCGGTGTGTTTGAGGCCTACAGCAAGCCCCTGGACACCTATGATTACAACACGCTGAAGGACGATCCCCTGATCGATGCCACCACCATCGGCCTGAAGGGCTCTCCCACCAACATCTTCAAGAGCTTCACGCCTCCCCAGAAGGGCGTCGGCGTGATGCTGGAGGGCGACGGCAAGGAGACCTGCGAGAAGCTGGCCGGCATCCTGATCGACAAGCACATCATCTGAGAAGGGAGATAAACGACTATGTCTAATTTCAACAGTGCTGATATCGCTGCTTTCAAGGATGTATGGGTGTTCTGTGAGCAGCGCGAGGGCAAGCTGATGCCCACCGATTTTGAGCTGATCTCCAAGGGCCGGGACCTGGCCAACGAGCTGGGCGTGAAGCTCTGCGGCCTGCTGCTGGGCGGCGAGGGCATCGAGTCCGCCGCCAAGGAGCTGGGCGGCTACGGCGCCGACAAGGTGTACGTCTGCGAGAGCCCCCTGCTGAGCGTCTACAACACCGACGCCTACGCCAAGGTCATCTGCGACGTCATCGAGGACCTGAAGCCCGAGGCGTTCCTGATCGGCGCCACCAACATTGGCCGTGACCTGGGCCCCCGCTGCGCGGCCCGTCTGCACACCGGCCTGTGCGCCGACTGCACCCACCTGGACGTGGATGTGGCCAACTACATCCAGTTCCTGCGGGAATCCTCCACGCTGGACGTGGACAGCCAGAAGTGGGATATGGAGGACCGGAACCTGAAGATGACCCGTCCCGCCTTCGGCGGCCACCTGATGGCCACCATCATCTGCCCCCGCTTCCGTCCCTGCATGGCCACCGTCCGTCCCGGCGTTATGAAGAAGAACCCCTTCGACCAGGCCAAGGCCGACGCCTGCGAGATCGTGAAGCCCGCCTTCCAGCTGGCTGAGAGCGATCTGAAGACCGAGGTCGTGGAGGTGGTCAAGGCCGCCAAGAAGCTGGTGGACCTGATCGGCGCCGACTACATCGTCTCCGTCGGCCGCGGCATCAGCAAGGATGTCGAGGGCGGCATCAAGCTGGCTGAGGAGCTGGCGGACGTCCTGGGCGGCGTCGTTGGCGGCTCCCGTGCCACCATCGACAGCGGCTGGCTGAGCGCCGACCATCAGGTTGGCCAGACCGGCAAGACCGTGCATCCCAAGGTGTATGTGGCTCTGGGCATCTCCGGCGCCATCCAGCACAAGGCGGGCATGCAGGACTCCGAGTGCATCATCGCGGTGAACAAGAACGACACCGCTCCCATCTTCGAGATCGCCGACTACGGCATCTGCGGCGACCTGTTCAAGGTCACCCCGCTGCTGATCGAGGCCATCAAGGCCGCCAAGGCTGCGAAGTAAGAGGACTTTACAAGCGTTGAAAAGAGAGCCATCCCAGAGGGATGGCTCTCTTTTATACCTTTGAAAGGGGGCGCAAACGAGGAGTGTTGCGCTGTTGATGAAGGCCGCATGATAGAATTAGCGGCAAGGTTTGCGGCCCGTGTCCTGCTCCTGAAGATACAGCCCTTTTTGAGAGGGAAAGGGAAGAGGAAATTTGTGGAGTGGAAAGAACGACAAAAAAAGACAAAACAAAATAGAATTAACGCACAAGGCGGGAACATTTCAAAATGCTCCCGCCTTGAAAAAAACATTTTTCCATTTTATAATACCTAAAATGGAATATTAGATAAAATTCTGCGTCTATATAGACAAGTGATAGAGCCGACTTAAATTGACAAAAAGGAGAGACTAAGATGAAAAAACGAGGTTTAATAATATCTGTTAGTATAGTTCTCATAGTAATCATTGTTATTATTTGTATGCACTTCTTTCCGAGTAGTCCAGATGGATATGTTGATTTAGTCGAGGTTGTGGAAATTAGTAATTACACAGAGGAAGAATTCCGAGATAGAATGTTAGGCCAGTATCGTGTTGATATTGTTGAGGGATGGGGTGAACCGAATAGTATTGGTGGAGACATGGACATTTATGAATTTGAAAATATCCCCTTTAGGATAATTTTGGAATATGATTCGAATGGACAAGTGATTAATTTGGAGCGTAGTGAGACAGATTGAGACAATTATAATCTAAAAGAAACAAGAATAGATTTCGTTCTATCAAATAAAAGCAAGGGCAAGAGATTTAATCTTGCCCTTACTTTCTAAAGTACATTCTTAATATGACTTCAAACCACTTAACAATTTAATCCAAGCTATTTTTATAATTGGCTTAAGTATAACATAAAGAGCGAGGGCGGTAAAGTTTTCCACCCTCGCTTTTGTCAAAAGATATTCTCAATAGAAATGATAAATCCGAACACATTACCCACCTGGATCATGTAGTTCGGATTATCATTGTTTGGTCGGAGTGTAATTATAGGACTTAACGAAACTTAGGAATAGCATCAGTTTACAGGCCGTTGGCAAGAGGTTTTATCTTAAATCGTCCGTTCCCACACCTTGACTTTGGTGATGACATCGCGCAGACGATCTTCACCAACCATGTACTCCAAAAGCTCATCGGCTGTGTCGTACCATTTTTCTGTGCGGGCATTTAACTCCTCAGAGCCCGCTTGAGCAATGGCCATTCTTGGTTTTGTACCAGGGGACTGGGATATACAGCCAAAGCAGCAATACATAATGCCATTCCATTCAAATTGTACTTCGCCTCCACGACACATACACCATTTGAAATCGCTAATGGATTGAAAATGGTTTTGCTCATAGCTGTTGGAGGGCACAAAAGTAGACATTTTTATACTCCTCGCATTCCATACATACTGTTTAGATGGGTGTTCTTCATGACTTAGGTGTGGGCCTAAATCATCCCAAAATATCTGATGCGCATGTGGGATATCATGGTATTTGGGAAATCCGTGATCTGTGTGGTGAATTTCAAAATCTGCTTTTCCATCTGATCCGATGTGAGTTTCAATTAATTCTCCCTTTGATGTATAGGAGACTTTTGTTTCACCGGGCTCTCCTAAAAAACGCTGATCCTGCGGTTTATTTGGATTTGGCTTCCATTTTCCGCCGTAAGCACTTCCTCCACCCTTGCCAATTAGATATGGTTCCATTATATCATATTCTGTCCGCGTTGCACTGCCAATTCTATATGATTCCAAATCTTCTTTTTCAAACCTGCGCTCGTAGTTCATATATTTCCAAGAACTGCGCTCATAATCCACATATACGATGTCTCCCTGCATTTCAGGAAACGGCGTGTTGTAACAGACATCTTCTCCGGCTCAATACGCCGCAGCATCTCGTTGTAGCCAGACATGAACCATTCTTTTTGATCCTGCCGGTTATCATGCGCAGAAGCCATATAAGTGGAAACAGCCACAACACTTCCTTTTTCGATCCCCTCAAAGCAAAAATCAAACGTGGATTCATTACCCCAGTTTACCGTGGGAATGACACGGATTCCCTTGGAAGCCCAGTAGGCGCCACACCAGCGGTTGCGGAATACATTGTAAAGCTGCATAACTGGGGCCATCTCCAAATACATACTGAAATCAGGGGACAGTACCGCCCGATAGAGAGATAGCTTCTCAATGTCGCTGTCAGGATTCTTCCATACCCGCTCAAAACGGTAGTCATAGAGGAAAAAGTGCACCATGCGGTCAAGGTGATTTTGATCCTCCAGATGGGTTTTGTCAAATCCGATCAGCAGGAGATCATCAAAATCGCCGGGCTTTTCCTAAAATTTGGGAATGATGGGGATTTGCAGCTTCCCTTTGCCGGGAAACTGATTTCGGAGCAGGGATTGGCTGGTACGGTAATTGTAATGTTCTTCGGTCATATGGAACCTCCTGTACATAGTAAGGAACAAATTCTTCTATATGCAGGTCCCAAATCACAAAAAGTTGCACATTTCCGTGCAGCAAAACCAGAAAATTTCTGAAAATTGGCAATATAAATAAAAATCGGTGAGTCCCATAAGGACTCACCGATGGTCCGAGTGGCGGGATTTGAACCCACGGCCTCTTGGTCCCGAAATAACTTAATATCTTCTAAATGGTGAAACGGTGTCAAATTCGTGCCTTTTTGTCTGCTTTTCGACGGTTTCCGGTCTAATATATTTGGGGCGTCCAAACCTTAATGGGGCAAGCGGGTCAAAAATGGGTCAGAGAATATTCCACGTTGCAACTATCAGAAAAATACAATTCAAGCTATTGTTTCAATAAAGCAAAGGAGATTTATTATGGAGAAAGAATGCTATCAGAATCAGAGAGAATTCTTAATCACCGCCGAAAAACTGAACCAAGCAGATCTCGAGGGATTTGATAATCTTGAGCTACGCACGGCCTCCCATTCTATCATCATACTCCCTGGTGAAATGTCTGCCGTTGAACTGTTGGCTACATGCACTGATCTTAAAGCTATCTGTGCTGATCTCATGCTCCATATTCTGATGAGCTGTTCAGATTGCGACAAATGCGGGAAAACCACCCCTTGTGAGTTAATGACAGCGCCCATTCTCCCGGAAGTAATGGTCCCGGTGGAAGACATGATTGAAGCAGGGATCGAACCTGGGCATCGGCTTACCTGTGTTGCTGATCCGGAGAATAACAGGTTGATTGTACAGGAATCGGAGGACGGCTATTCTCTGGCTGACATTGATGTTGCAATAATCGATACATTCCGCGATGCTGAAGTGTGCCTCCAGGATTTGAAAAAACTCATCGAAGAAAATCCCATAGTTTATCCTGGATGCAAAGATACCAGTTCGAATTGACAGTGTATATAGAAGAAGGTTCAAAAAGGCAATTTGGTTTCCTAAAACGTATTGTGTCATAGAACGGGGGCATTAAATTGAATAGCAAGTACAGTTCAAAGCCGCAGGGTCAGGTCCCTGCTTTTTTTAATTCCAAAAAGCGAAAATGCGGTAATGGCCACAAAAATTACTATCGCTATAACGCCCGGAAGCCACGAAAGGAATTGCTGTTACAACCTCAGAAGCCAGTCAATAAGCGGTTTAGAAAGTGTGAGGGCTGTCCTTATCCTGCCCACGGATTCCTGTGCTGGGGAAAGGACGGCCGCTGCCTGCGAACGATGCTGGAAAGATCCCATTCGCAAGAACCGTAAACTGATGCGATACCTATAGGCCAAAATCAATTCCCACATTAAGGGCAGAGAAGCAAGCACCGTGAAGAGCAGCAATTGTATCAATCGGAATTTGCGTCCCATCCATCATAACCAGAAGGCTTTCGCTGTGGAGGAACTTCCGAACAATACCGCTTGCGGTTCTGTATGCGCCGCCAGCCTTTTGGCTATCCGGCTGAAAATATGTGATTGTCACCTCCGGTTGCTGTGGCAGGAGCTCCAGAAGCAATCGGAGCTTTTCATTAAGCTCTACCTACTTAACAGAGAGTACAGATTTCGGCGATGCGGAGAAGCTTGAGAGACCTCATTAAAAAAATTATGCGTCTACTAATGTTCTAATGCGAAAAATAATTTAGTACAGCTTTATTTTTTACCTTGATCTAATTGTAAGTGCCGCAGGTGGAGATAGACTGTATTTTTTGATAATCCCAATCGCTCTGCAACCTTGGGTACGGCGTTTTTTAGACGGAATATATCCCGCCCGTAAAGTATGCTGATAATTTCTTTATTCCGGTTAACAGAAGAAATGCTGGGATTGTTAATAACTTCTGTGCTCGCCTGTAGAATCGAACTTTCAATCAATTCATCCGCATTGGTTGCAAAGGTTTCCGAAAAATCACCACGGTGCTCAGGAAGCTTAAAAAGTCCCTCAATAAAGGTATACAGGGGAACGTCTTGATAAAAATTAATACAAATAAGTCCAATAATTCTTCCCTTTTCTCCAGTAATTGGCAGTGTTGCGGAGCGAATAGGTGTACCTCTGCTGTTGCAATTGGAATACACAAGGTTTTTGTGGTTATTGCCACTATGCTTGATTTCATTGAGCATCTGAAGAGCTAAATCCGTAATAGGAGCGCCCTCCTTTCGACCAGAATAATGGCCGTTAATAACTTTTATAGCTGCAGAGTCCAAATTCTCCAAGCTGTGCAGAACGATCTCAAAACTACCTCCAAGAAATTCAGCAAGTCCGTCCAGCACAGACATATAGGATTGTAAGATCAGGTGATCTTTCTTGGATAAATTAAATTGTGTACTCATTCTTGCCTCACACATTAAAAATAATTTTTTACTATTATACTTTGTAAAAACACAGAATACAAGTAATCCAATAGTTAAATTGCAAAAATAAAGTCAATGAATTTTAGTAACAATATATTATTAAAATTCATTGACTAAAATTAAATACTGCTGTATAGTGAAGGCATCCAAAATGTTTTAGAAAGAAGGAGAGTACATTGAAAAATACAAAAAAAATTGACACCGCTAAGGCACCTGAAGCAATTGGCCCTTATTCTCAAGCATATGTTGTGGGGAATTTCGTTTTTACGTCCGGACAAATTCCAGCAAATCCTGGCGATGGCAGTATTCCAGATGGAATTGAAGCGCAAGCTGAGCAATCAATCAAAAATGTAGGGGCCATTTTAGATGCTGCAGGTAGCGGCTTTGATCGGGTGGTCAAGACTACTTGTTTTTTGGCTGATATGGGAGACTTTGCCGCATTCAATACCATTTATGCAAAATATTTTATCAGTAAGCCCGCGCGTTCTTGCGTGGCGGTAAAAACATTGCCAAAGGGCGTTCTGGTAGAGGTAGAAGCGATTGCTATTGTATAGCGCTTTATTGCTTTGGCCATTATAGATTATTCTGCCTTGTATAGACGGGCTCACAAGGAAGATTAGACGGATAGGGAATATGCAGAGGTGTGTCTGCGTTGGAGAAGGAGAAGGATCAGAAAAATCCTGACGTATACGCCAAGTCAAATAATTACAAGAGCAACTTTGCTCATATGAGGGGGACTATGATTATTCATGGATTTTAACTCGAGATGTATATTTGATGCCTTTTGGATATAAGGTAAAAATAATACTAAAATTAAATTAATGTCTTAAGAAATCAGGGCTCTTTTTAAGCATTAAAGAACGTTTTATTGTATAAAGGGCTTCAAGGTGTGTAGGTTTTGAGAAATACACCTTAGCTGGCATATGACATTTTTTCGCACCTGATAAACAGGGATGATGGAAGGAGAATCGCGATGAAAGTATAATTGTTTTAGTTTGTTTGCCTCCTTTGGGTTGCAACTAGACCAGAATTTTGAAAAGAATGAATCTGACACAAAAAAATTACTATTATGGTCATATCACGAACTATAGTGGAACTGGTTATGTTTCCGTCAATTTGAACCATGTAGTTTCCGCTTCTCACTGATAATGAGTTAACAAAAATGTTTTACCTTTAATAGAGGGCTAAATGCGATCAGCATGAGGAATTTTATGAAGAAAAGATATATTTATTTTCTTGGGATTGGAATAGTCGTTTTTCTTTTTGTTATTGTGGGAATCGTTACGACTCTCTCCAACAATAATAACATAAATGCCAATGACGCAGATGTACCAGAAGAAGTGTCTGAACTTATTGACAAATACTATTCTGCCTTTAAGAAGGGAACTGAAGAGTCTATAGAATACATTCATTTTGAAGATGATGAAATTAAAGAAGTTTACCTTAAGTCTGGCAGTTACCTGATTGATTATAGAATTGAAGATATTGAGAAAGTCAATGAGCAGTTGTATGCCTTAACAACGTTGGCAAAAACCAACACATCGGTACTTCATCAAGGAGACGAATTTAAAAAAGTCTATAATTTTGTCGGTAATATTGATGGAGAGTGGTATTTTATGAACGGAATTTCTCACATCCCTGAGAGTATTAGTGATAATCTTGATCCAAGCAAATATACCTATGATGATGAAAAAATCGTAAATAAAGAGGATGTTATCCTGCCAGAATTCCCGTAAATATACACAGAAGGAAGCGCCATTTTATTCTATAAAATGGCGCTTCCTTCTGTGTATATAGTTAATTGTGTCCGAAGGTATAATCAGCGGAGAAATACACCTATCATGGAGGAAGATAGCCCGATATCTTAAAACATCAGGGAAATTTTATAGAGAGCGCATCCCCCGCCAAGGGGGGCGCGCTCATTAGTCGGACCAGGGGCTGGGTAATCATGGCACACCCCGGAGGCCCAATAACATATGGTTATATTCAGAAGAGAACAACTACACGGTCTAAAAGAAGCTCAAATCCTCATCTCGGCAAGCAACTCCCAATAATCAGAGGAAGAATAATAGGGGGTGAGATAATCATCCTCTACGACATGATTCGCCTGTGAGAAGGTTTCTGTTTCCTGCTGGTTCTCCATGTTCAATCGCCTCACATTCGCCCTCAGTGAATCCGATTATAGCACTCGCGTTGAGAGAACGCAACCCGTTGAAGCTTGATCGGCGAATCGATCTAGGTGTAGGATAAGCTGAGTAGCTTGATGAACCCTGTCTCAGTCCAGTTCGCTTTCTATGACCTGATAGCTGACTACAATATTGGACTGTCCGTGGGAAGGAATGACCGTAGTGCCTATAGAGCAGCAGTTTTGGCCTGAAACTTCGTATGAGAAGATATTAATCATGCAGCCCTGTATGCCTATGTGGACGGAATTTATCTGGGAAGGGAGGTGAAAATATGGCTATTCTGGTGGCGATTGCGGTTAATGAGAATGGATACCGAGAAGTTCTTGGTGCTGCCGAGGGCTTGAAAGAGGACAAGACCAGTTGGGGCAGATTCTTCCAATGGCTGCGTTGTCGAGGCCTGGACGGCGTGAAACTAATCGTTGGAGACAATTGCCGTAGTATGTTGGGGGGCGTAGGTGAAGTGTTCCCCGAGAACATATACCATGATGTACCGTCTACTTTTACCGCCATGTGTTTTCAGCTACGCCTCGCTCCAAGGTGAAGATGGTAGCTAAAATGCTCATGGCGCTCTGCACTCAGGAGGGCAAGAAAGCCGCCCGAGAAAAAGGTAAGGCCGCAGTGGTGGAGGAACAGTGCTCCATGAAGCAGAAAGAGACTGCTTAGAAGATGAGAGATGGTATTGAGGAAACCCTGACTTATTGTGATTTTCCCAGTGAGCACTGGACCCGCATCCGTACCAACAATATCATTGAGAGACTGAACCGGGAAATCCGCTGTCGCACCCATGTGATGGGTAGTTTCCCGAGCGGCAATTCTGCTCTCATGCTGGTCTGTGCCCGTCTTCGCCATGTGGCTGGCACTCTATGGGGCAACAAGAAGTACGTGAACATAAAGCATCTGGAAGTTGCCGTGGAGGATGTCTCTCTTGCTTGTTGACTTCATTCGCGCGAGGACCTGCAAGCCATTTGCGAAGAATCCTTGACACTACTAAGGGCGTTGGGAGTACTTTACATATGTATGGTGGCTTTGTAATGTGCTACTTAACTTTTGCAGTTAGATTACTGTAATTAAGAGTATCAGCACCCGCTATACGCAGGTGCTGATTTTTCAAGATCACAGAGGAACATACGAGCAACCCAGTTGAGACTGCGTCCTAGCAAGGTCACAAGTGTATGTATACCCAGTTGCATTCTCTCTGCCACTAGTTTGTCCGATTGCATAATTTGTACTGCCAGATTTATAATAGACGATTCCACCGCTATCTCCACGAACACAGTTATTTGTGGAATAAATCAGATTTCGAATAGTGGTATTTAGATCCGAGTAAACGGCAGTCGCATTTGTAGACAGAATTGTACCCGTCGTATAAATGGTTGCTGCGCCTTCTTTATAAATTGTGGAGCCTTCCAACACAACCGTGATGCGGGAACGATTCAATGTTGCGTTTTGATAGTCAGTCTGGTTTGAAATGGATTGGCCAGGCTCCAGTTCAATCAAAGCACCATCGCAGCTTCCGCTGAAAATACGATCGATGCAAGTGCCAATCTGAGTGAAGCTACTTCCAGAAAGACCATTGACGTCATCCCCAACTGAAACACAGTGTCCAGCCGTAACTACACCTGTTTCAATACTGCCGGAATTTGAGTAGAAATCGGCGGGCCAACCCAGACTGAAAGTATCGTTAGTTCTGTGCCACACAGATCCACCGGGATACCAAGTGGCAGTAGTTTCAGGGAATTCACCCTCTTCAAAGATGATAAAATCCATCTCTCCGAAATGCTCACTGAAAGAATTGACTTTATCTTGAGTCATTTCGTGGATTCTTACCGTGATGGTACTATCCTTTTGCGACAGAATGACCTCCGTGATAGAATTCAGCAGATTTGCATAATCAGCATTTTCTGCCGTACCTTTAGTCTCCAGTGCATTATCAATCAAATCCTTTACGGCATTCAGACTATTGAGAGAATACTCTGCAGACTCAAAGATGACATCCGGATTATTCGTGGTACTGGAAATAGCCGCACGAGTAGCCAACGAGGTCGTAGGGAGGACCTTTACGACAAGGTTTCCGTCATCATTGAGGTAAGCCCCGCCGTAATAATCCGGGTATTGCGTCACCTCAGACATGAGAGGGGTGGCGGCAATTTCGCCCATCAAAGACTGATACTGGAGAATGGCCTGATCCTCATTGGCTCTTTGCTCTGTAGTCCTTGTGTCCATCTGGGATTGATATTGAGTTACAGCGTTCCTGACGCTTTCAGCCTGAGATGATTCTGCGGGAATCACATCAGCAGCCAATGCACTTTGAGCCATCACAGAAAATGCAAGGCCCAAAATGGCCATTTTTTTGAAAGACTTTTTCACTTTACATCTCCTCCTTTTGGTTATGGATGCCTTTAGGGGAAAAATCGCTACATGGACATCACTCCCTTCAATACTGCCTACTTGATCTCAAACTTGACAGTTAAATAACAGCAATCCTGCTGAGTGCCGATTTCCATAAATGGCTTTAAGATGCGGTAGGTGCCTTTTTCAAGCGTTCCATATCTGCTCTGGTATTGTAACGTCATCGTTTCACTGTCTCCGGAACGAATATGATGGGCGACGGGAAGAACGGCGTCATTTCCCTCAACCTGAGAAAGCTCTATCCAAGAGCCGTTCTCTTCTGTTTCCAAAATGTAGTCATCCCCACCACCGCAAGAAAAACCTATGTTCGAGTTGTTATCGATACGAACTGTGACAGAGCCGGACTCCTGACCGGCCACTTCCATTGACAGCCCCTCGAAGTTCTCTAAAACGGGAGCCTTCATGCTCCGTGCCTCAAGGGCTGTTCCAACACTGTCCTGCTGGGAAACATCAACAACAATGTCCATGGGGGAAAAATCTGCTCCCTGAATAGGCCGAACCGTCACATTCAGATTAGAGGTCAGTTCATTCCCCTGTTCGGACACCGAGAAAACCCGGCACAATGTCTCCCCCGGCTGGACTGCATCCGTAGGGAAGTCTTGCCGCTGTCCGATGGTCTTCGCCCTGGAGACCGCGAGACTCACGGGTTTTTTGCCTTGGTTCGTTACCTGAACCAGAATATATTCACCCAGGTCTGGTCTACAGAGGAACGTCTGGCTAAAGGAACTCTCGGATTGGAACCTTGCTTCTTTCAAATGGCTCCATGCATTTTCGGAGCGTTCGATACGTTCACTCCACACCAACTCGGTAAAGGGCAGGTTTTCTGTATTGGGCACAGGGGTTGCAGCCGTTCCAAAATCAACGGTGTTCGTTTGGTTGTCCCACTTGACATCGGCGTCCAGGAGCGCTGCAATCTGACTGACCGACAGGAAGTTTGAGATACCGCCGGCTTCGTCTGTATAGAGGATTGAAGAAGGGACCTCCTGTCCATTGGCGGCTACATAAGATTCCCCGCTATGGATCTGAGGGATTCCGTGAAATACGGAATAGTTTGCTGTGTTGTACGCAATCCGTGCAGAGATGGCCTCCGCATTTCCGCAGAGAAGAGTGAATGAAAATCCGATACATAAGGTCAAAACATAACTGAGCAGCTTTTTCATGTTCGATCACCTTTCGATTAATGGCATAATTTAAGCATAAAATTTTAAGATTTTTTTGCTTGTTGGTATATGTAATTGAGGACTTTATCCTGCGTTACAGTTACGACTGCATCTGCGTAATCCTCCGCTGACAGCGATTGCGCATCTCCTCCAAGTTCTAAGCAGTAGGCTTCAACTTCATCTTGGGAGGCAGTTAAGTTTTCTATGGAAGCAATCCTGTCAAGAACCAGGAGACGCTTTAAATTGTATTCAGCTTCATCATAACAATGCTGCAACAAACCAGCTTCCGTATCCGCAATACCGGTTTGTTGTGCATAGCTCAATACGTCTGTCCCATAGGAGGCAGCTGCTGCATCATATTTAAAGTAAAGAGTAGCCGCAAAATCTACAATCTCGTTTTCATCAATAGAAAAACTGCTGCCCAATATAATTTTTTTGACTAATGATTCTTTCTCGGCCTCAATGCTCTGCTTTTCTACATTTGCCTCAAGATCTTTCCGAACAAGATTTAAAAAGTCTGCAACCGTATCAATTCCATAGATTTGCTGTACAAAATCATTGTTAAGGTCATACTCTTTCAAAGAATAGATTTCACATACATACACGGTAACATTTGCGGTCTCGCCAACAAAAGAATCGCAGTATCCAAAGACCGTTTGGTTCTTTGAAACCTCGCATTCAAAATTCGCAAAAATACCAACGGGAAGACCAACCATATGGGTCTCGAATTCATGGTCAAATTTTCCTTCTCCAACATGGGCAACGCATCCGTACACAGAATTAAGAATTTTACCTTGGTAACTCACTTCATAGTTGAACAATACATAATCTCCGACCGTCACAGAAGAACGGTTCGAAACAGGGACCTTTTCTGTATGTTTATTGACAAGTTTCTCTGCGGTGGAATAAACATCCTCGTCTGAAACAGATAAATTCAATGTATCTGGCTCAAGGGCTAGATAATTTCCAAGCTCTGTGAGATAGCAACCGTCAACATTGTAGTCAGCAAGAACGGTTTCTACCGGTTGACTTCTCGGAAGAGGCTTTGGGCTAGAACACCCGGAAACCAACAAGAGCATTGCAAGAATTGCAAATAGATTTTTACTCAATTTGGTATGCAACAAACACAGCACCTCTTTCCATTAACTTCAGCATTTGCATAACTTATTCTACCTCATATTATTAGACTGCAGCTTTGATACTCTAAACAAGGTAGAATATGCTACACTGCAGGAGATGCTGCGGATCGGTTTATTCTACCTACCGCAAGACGGTTTCGATAAAGCTCCAACCACAGCTCTTTACTGTATTGTTAATCAGCGAGATACCGCTGGGACGGTTTATGTGGAATGCTGCTACAAGGTAAAGTGTCCTGTAGAGCCAGCATCGCAAATTTATCGTTGGAGGGTTTGGGGGGTGATTGTTTCTGTTGGTATCGATGTGTCCAAAGACAAACACGAATGCTTTATTTGAACTCAGAGGGCAGAGTGCTTTCGGATGTATTTTCTGTTTCCAACAACATGGATGGTTTTCATACCTTGCTGGAGAAGATCCAGACCTGTATATCTTTTCAAGACAAGGTAAAGGCATGGCTTGAGGCAACAGGACACGATAGTCAGTCATCCAACAATCGTATGTCTCGCTAACATCTTGCCAAGTAATACCATCAATGACTGGCTCACTAAGTTCTGAAAAAACAGCAGACAAGCATTTCTTTCGAATCTGAGGTATACTGTGTTCCCTTGCTTTTTTTACTCTTCCTTTAGTGCCAAATCCATCCAGATACATTCGTTTAGATAGACAGAGTTGCCGTTAAAATGCAACAAGAACCATGAGAATTAGAAAAACGGATGAGCTTTTCGTAGCAGGGGCATTTGCGGAGGCGTGCATTACAAATGAAAACAAAAGAAAACTACAATAAAAAAGAGCTGGGTGATGGTTTGATACCTGTCATCCGGTTTCCTTTTCATACAAAGTCAATACTATCTGCCTTCAGAAAATAGAGCAGGCTTCGCAGTAGTGTCAACGGTTCCAACTTTTGACACTACCGCGGCTGCACCGCCAACCTCTACCAGCTGCTGTGAAAAAAGAGCACACCCCCCGCCAAGGGGGGATTGCGCTCTTTCACTGGACCGGGGACCAGGTCATCATGGCCCTCCCAGAAGGCCCAATAGAAGGTATGATTATATTGAGAGGAGAACAACTACTTGGATTAGATTCAAATCTTAGATGAGAGTTCCCTGAAATCAATAGACGAGGAGGCAGGTAGATCGCGATCCTTGGAACGCTGACTTGATTGTAGGCACTGGTTTTGCGCTCTTGCTAGTGCTCACCGCTTTGCCGGCTCACGCTGTTTGCTAATACTGCTTATTATTCTATCATTCGGCAGAAAAACACAATAGGAGATCGTGGATACAGAAAAATGTAATTTTTAACTGGTTAATGATTTATTACTGTTGCAGTTACTTTTCCAACCGTGATATATGGGTTGAGATAGGAGGAGGTGAAATTTGTATGATTACATGAGGACGCTGATTTAACCAATGCAAGCAATATTTCTGAAATTATTTTCTGTTAGAGATTATTATATTCGTACACATTACTACTACTATACAAATTACGGATGAACAGAATTGAATTTCTCTAACAACTATTTCATCACCAAGGAATGGATAGAATTCAACAGCTGAACCAAGTATCAGCGTTCCAATTGCACCGATACAAGTGTATTTTATTTTGCGTTGCATTATATATTTCCTCCTGTTAGAAAAGATACTTATAATGAAAAAGATAAAGAAGGCATGTGTGCCTCTTCTATCTTTTCGCCTTTAAGCAAGACATAGGTTCTGTAGTTGGAGAAATTCTCAATAAGAACTTTATAGTAAATATTGTGCAAAATGACTAACAATTGTTTGGCTCGTTCTATAGTATGAGAACAATGGCGCTCATTTCACTGTAGGCAGATTATTGACTGAATAATGTGATGAGACATTTTTAAATAGAGTTTTAGATGGGTTGACATCCTAATCTGATTCGTAAGATTGTTTCTTAATAAAAAAATATTACCAGTATTCAATAGTGGAGGATGCTCGATAAATGGTTCCTCTTTTGGATGCAATAGGATCAATACTTGTATTCCCTGTAAAACTAATATTAATTGTCCCCTGTCCAACATTAACTGAGGGGGATCCGACGCCCCAAATGGTATGACCATACAAGCCTCCTACGAAAATATGGTGAATTGCCTGATCAATGCCAGAGGGCGTCGAAATTGTAACGTTTACCGTTCCTGTTTTTGCATAGCAGTCAGAAATAATTCCAGAACTGCCCGTATGGGTTTTATGAACGGGAAATTGCATGTTAAGAGTGTTGAAATCAAGGTTTGGTTCATTAGTTCCGGGATATAGGAAAACAAGTGTCGAACTTGGATCTGCCGAAGTCTTATCAACATAGTAGTACCCAACCGTCATTGAGAAAGAATCTTGCTCAACTCCAATTTCGTGGTCATCAGCGTCATATGCAATCCATCTCATTGCTGCAGAATCAGAAAGCGTTTGAATTGGACAACGATCCCATGTAAAAGTATATGAAAAAGAAGCGGAGTTAGCAGAGACATTATTTAGAGTAATGGTTCCTTCACAGTTTGATCCCAAGTCTCGAAGTTGAGATGGAGAAAGTGTTTCTCCATTTGCATAGGCATGAAGGAGTGCGATTTCTGATTCATCGTAACCGTACCCTCTGAGTTCAGTTTCCGATAACGAGGCACGGGCAGATAGAGCATCTTCAAATGAAGAAATAATTTCTGTGGCTTCCTGTTCGGACACTCCTAGTGTTGCCAGTTCTTGAGGAGTAGACTCTTTAATAATTTGAATATAGTCATACTCATTAAATGATTCACTGGTAGTACTCGCCTCTCCTACTGCAGAAGCTGAGAAAGAAAAGGAGACCAGCATTATAACACTAAATATAATTGATGTAATTTTTTTCATAGCAGTCTACCTTCCTTTCAATTTATTAGCATGCTCAGCAAACTTAATGCGTAGTGAATAGACGGTCTTAACCCCAAAATTACAAGCAACAAAAAGTAAAACTACACGTTTCACTTCACCATAAGCGTAAAAAAGCACTGCATTTTCCGCGGCTCATCTTTTTCCTTCAATTAGTTTTCACTGGGATTAATGGATTTTATATAGGGGTTATACGCACTAAATAGTTAAAGGATTAATCCGTTGTGGATTATCCAGCAAAACTACCACATTGGATTCACCTCCGCACAACATGGTATTAACTCTTTGTGACAGATTTATTTCGTTTGTAGACTCAACGATGATCGGGTCAGTAGGAACCAATTTTAATAGAAGCGGAAACACATAGTGGATCGAGACAATATCTGCCTCATCAAAACCCATAATGCTAAATCCTTGGCCTATAGCAGGATCCCCTCAGGGGTGGATAGTGAAGTAGCGCCCAGGAAAGTTCGAAGTTTGCTTACATCTCCAGAGACATAGCCTAGGTTATCTTGCCATATTCAATTTCAATAGAACGAGTGCAGTTTGTCTTATTAGACAATATAATTAAAAATGTGCAACAAAAAACGAGCACTGGGTGACGGATTGACACCTGTCACCCAGTGCTCACTTGGCATAATGTAAAAAATTTTAGATCATAAAACATAGCGAAATTGGCTTTGATTTGTGTTAGCTTATTTACCTTCTATCAGTGTAAGTGCGTTCTTCCGCGCTCTAGTCAATGCCATTCGTACACTCTGCGGTTTAATTTTGAGAGTTTCCCCAATCTCCGTATCACTCATTTCTAGAATGTATTTTGCCTCTAACAAATAACGGCTTCGCGCATCCAGTCGCTCCCAAATTGTGTACAGGGACTCTAGTTGATTTTGCAAAATTATGAGATCTTCTATATTTGCTCCCACACAATTACTGGATGCCTCACCGATGTAACTCTCAATATCCTCTGCAAGATTTCGGGCCTGGGCCTGACATATGTTATAGGCCGTATTCCTACATGCAACAATTAAATAATTTACAAGACGATCCCGGTTAAGCTTTTTTAGGAGATAAATTTTGTCAATCAGTTTTTCGAGAGTGCTTTGGAAGATATCATCTACAAGCCAACTGTCCTGTGTGACTTTGCGGATCGTGGAATACATCAATTTTTCATATTGCAGGTATAGAGAGACCATAAATTCGCGATCACTCTCGTCCTCAATTGCTAAAATACAGTACGGAATCATTTCTGGTTTTCCCCATTATAGTTTTTTAACAGCATTCTGAATATCATGTCATTTACGATCAACACAAGAGCGTTTTGCCGATCTGAAGACAGGTTTTGAAAAGCATCCAGAAAAGCGGCAACAGTTAACCCTGGCGCTAGTTGCTTTTGAAAAATATCAGGGGAACAGGGAGAAGCGGCACGACCAAGCAGATAGTCTGTTGTTACACCAAAGTAATCCGCCAACATGACAAGTTTCTCGATATCAGGCAGGTGCTGGTTATTCTCATAATTGGAAATGGTACCAATAGTCACACAAATTATCTTTGCGAGATCTTTCTGCGACATCTTTTTGTCTTCGCGCAGTTCGCGAAGTAATTCTCCAAATGTAGCCATTAATACACCCCGCACATTTCGTTTTCTATATTATAGTTTTTCTCGGGGTAGCTACCTAAAAACGCGTAAAAACACAATATTTTTAAAGATGATTTGATATAAAAGTTTAGATATAGTATAATGAAATGCAAAATAATTTTATATAGGATTATTGAAATAGATATCCAATCTGTTGCAAAGTGATTTAAAAGTTGTCTTCTAATAAAATGCCTAGGGAGTAGATAGAAATGATTATATTCACATGGGCTACAGACGACGAGACGAGTGACCAGGAATTTATGATTAATTTATATTCGGAATTTGAAAGGTTACTGTTTCAAACGGCACGAAAGTATGTGCTAAAACCTGAGACGGTTGAGGATATTGTTCAGGAAAGCTTGGTTAAACTCTATGAAAAGATAGGAACTCTTCGATCATTGAACCATGTGACCTTGGCTGTGTATATTCGGTCGACCGTTCGTAATACATCTATTAATGTTTTGAAGACAGTGGGATATGAGAAGGAGCGTATGGTTGATGGACAAGATGACGCTGGAGAGCTGGCCGATTCCAATATGTATCTAGACTTAATGATGGACCTATCCAGATATCGGGAATTGCTTTCTAAGATATGGCCGCAGCTTTCAAAAGAAGATCAGATTTTGCTGGAAGGGAAATACATATTAGGGTATAATGATTATGAACTTTCCAAGGAAATTGGTTGCAAGCCGGGCAGTATTCGTATGAAGCTAACTCGGGCGCGGCGCCGTGCATTAATGATTATTAAAGAACAGGAGGGTGTGGCCCATTTTGACGAGGCGTGAACAGTTACAGGAGCGGTATGAGGACGCTTTATTTGCATTACTTATGGATGACTTTGCAGTGGCTGAGGGAGAAGCGGCTATTAAAGAAAATGAGCGACTGCAAAAAGATCCAAGTTATGAGGTCCCCCCAGAAGTTCGTAAGAGGTGTTTGAAAACAATCTCAAGGTGCTGCCAAAAAAGGACTCTGCATAGTACAGGAAGAGTCCTTCGTCGGGAATTCATTAAAGTGGCTGTAATCACCACGATTTGTATGCTTCTTTTTACTACAGCCTTAGCAGTATCGCCAACGTTCCGGACCAATACCCTTAATTTCATGATCGAAGTATTTGATGATAGAACAGAGTTAAGCTTCTCGGGGCCTGTTTTGACGCAAGCAGAATCAACAAAATCGAATCGGATAGTTGCCAATTGGCTTCCTGAAGGGTACACATTGACTGAAGAGAGTGGTTCGACTTTTCGAAGTTCTGTTTCGTATTGTTCTGAATCAGGCCATGAAATAACAATCAATGTTTTCAAAGGGGAAAACGGAAGTATAAATATCGATACAGAAGATGCACAAATTAAGCCGGTGATAATTCAGGGGTGTAATGGCATTCTCGCATTAAAAGAGAATACTACACAACTTGTTTGGGGAGATCAGGAAAACCTATATAAGATTTACATTGTTACAGAGAGTACAGAAAATGAAGACATTCAAAATCTCGTGAAGATAGCAGAAAATCTTGTGATAGAGATTAATTAAAAATGTGTGTTGCACTTCTTAGAAATCTGTGTCTCCTATATAGGCTCTGAGCCAATAATACTTAGGAGGAAGATTTGAATGAAAAAAAGAATCACCCGTTGTGTTAGTTTGTCCTTGGTACTTGCCTGCATCGTAGCTACATTGTGCATTGGGGCTTCTGCAACTGAAATTGTCCCCCGGTATAGTGGAATATTTGCGATAAGTGCGGATCTTAATGTGAGTTCGAGCGGCCGGGCTGATTGTTACGGATATGTAATGATTAAAGATGGGTACTCCGCAGATTTGACGGTTGCACTACAGCGTGACGGGGTGACCATTAAAAGTTGGAGTGGTTCGGGAAGTGACGAGGTCGAAATTGAAAAACCTTACTATGTAACCCCGGGGCATGATTATCAAGTTATCGTCACTGCAGTGGTGCGTAATTCTGGTGGTGTAATCGTAGAGCGACCCAGTGCAGATTCCTCGATTGTGTCGTATTAACCAATTCATATATTGTAGGCGATTTTGATGATAGCCTCCAGAAAGTTAATCTGGAGGCTATCATTTATTCTTGGTTCGTATAATTGTGAGTTAGGCATTTTAAATAAAACGGAAGGATTTGTTTTGTATTAGACGGAGAAAAAAGAATTAAAGTTCACGAATTATTAAGACCCGGCAAATACCTTGCCGGGTCTTATTTTATTCTCCAAGCTACAGAGAGAGGCGAGGAGGTGAGGTGGTTGGGGCCGGCTGAGCGGAGGCAGGCACTTTGGGAATATTTATGTTGTGTACGGTTTGATACAACAAATAATCTGGCGAATCGATTTGGCGTCTGTGAACGGACAATCCGTAATGACCTAGTTATTCTATCCAACAAGTACCCCATTGAAACCTCATTTGGCCCCTATGGCGGAATCCAAGTTGCAAGCTGGTTCCGCTCTGATCGAAAAGCCTTATCCTCTGAACAGACGACACTCCTGTTGAAACTTAGGGTGACGTTAGAAGGAGAAGAGCTAAGGATAATAAACTCTATTCTCGCCCAGTTTGCTCTGCCTGGAAGCTTTTGAAAATGAATTAATAGCTTCTAGTATGCACCTTGAAAACAGAATATCCGGCAGCGAACTAACGTCAGCTTACGGTCTCCCTGACGAGGGGAGGCAGCGATGCGGCGGGTGCGCGAGGACCACCTGTAGATCTTGCAGAAAGATTCTTTTCTCTCTGCAGATCTATAAACGACGACGGCCATAAAAGGTGCAGAGCGGGTCCACCCAGCCCAAAACAGCCTTGGCAAGCTGTTTCGCAATGATCCCGTAAGCCTATAATGGTACTCTGTGTCCAGCCATTTTGATGGGGGCACCTCGGAGCGATCCTCGGAGGGGTTCAATTCCCGGAGGGCGGCGCCAGCCGCCGGTTCGTTTGTCGCCCACAGCTCGGGAAGTAGTGTCGAATAGAGCTGAAGATACCTAGCATGACGAATTCAGTCAATGCCTGTCTCAGTGAGTGAAATGATACTCAAAAAAATTTTTGGACATTGACTGAATGTTTTCCAAGGGGGCGAGGTGCAGGGGTGCCTTGCCCCCCTTGGAATTGGAAAACAACTGAAATAGAGTATTGAAAGAAAGGGGCTGAGGAGCTTGTCAAATCAATGCTTCAAATCAATCGATGAATTACCGATTATGTTGACGATCCCGCAAGTGGCCGCAGCACTTAGCATTTCCAGAGCGGGTGCATACGAATTGGCACATCGCAAAAGTTTCCCTGCCATGTTGGTGGGAAACAGAATTGTTGTTCCAAAGGATAGACTCCTTGCATGGATCGATGAGAGAGTAGCCCAAGGAGTTTTTTAGAAGTAGGAGGGGACAAAGGTAATGGCAAGGAGGAGAGCAAGGGGCGAAGGAAGTATTCGTAAACGTAAAGACGGGAGATGGGAAGGCCGATACTCTATAGGAAGAAACAGCGAAACTGGTAAACTCATTTATAAGAGCGTTCTGGCGCGTACGCAGAGCGAGTGCAAAAATAAACTACATGAAGCCCTAACCGAGCAGCATGAAAAAGAAATCAAGGAACGACAGAGCCAGACTAAAGCGGCATCAGAATTATATGACTTGAAAAAACAATCTTATTCGGTCGAACAGTGGCTGAAAGTATGGTACGAGCTCTACTCAAAAAACAACCTAAAGGAAACAACTCAAGAGCAGTACACGTATTTTATACATAACATCTTGATTCCTCGTATTGGAAAGATGCCGTTGGACCAAGTTTCAGGCTTTACTCTTCAAAAGCTGTATCAAGATTTGTTGACAAACGGAAGAACACGCACAAGAAAATCTGCCACTGGCCTTAGCCCGAAAACAATTAAAGGCGTTCATGGACTTTTGCGCAGTTCGTTTGATCAGGCTGTAAGAGCTGGATTCATTTCAGAGAATCCAACGCTGAACTGCAAGCCCCCAAAGCTCGAGAAAAAGGAAATGAAAGTCATACAGTCAGAAAAAATTGGAGAATATCTCCAAGCGGCAGATGCAAGGAACGTATTGCCGTTGTTTTTCCTTGAATTAACGACCGGATTACGAAAAGGCGAGATATTGGCGTTGCTTTGGACAGACCTGGATATCGAAAAAAGAAGCATCACAGTATCAAAATCTGTTACGAGACTGCACGGAGAATTAAAAGTGAATACACCGAAAACACAGCACTCCGTGCGGACCATTGTCATTCCGCAACAAGCTGTGGATCTATTACAGCAGGAACACAACCTTCATCCAGATAACCCATACATGTTTCCCTCACCGAAAACGGGAACCATGTACAGTCCGGAAACCGTTTTGAGAATACACAAAAGAATCCTGAAAGACGCTGGATTGGAAACTTGCCGTTTCCATGATCTCAGACATACCTTTGCAACATTGGCTCTTGAAAATGGAGTTGACATCAAGACGCTGTCAGAAACACTGGGGCATTATTCCTCCAGCTTCACGCTGGATGTTTACACCCATGTAACAACAAAGATGCAGCAGGAGGCTGCAGAAAAAGTGGGACAGTATATGAAGATGAACTTCTAAGTTCGACGGAACTTTCCAATACGTTCAATAATATCCAACGGTGAATGGTACGGATAATGGGTCAGATAATGGGTCAAGAAAACGCAGTGCTCAAAAAGCAACAAAAAAGTTACGATTTTTGCAAAAATAAGCAAAAATCGTAACTTTTTTGGTCCGAGTGGCGGGATTTGAACCCACGGCCTCTTGGTCCCGAACCAAGCGCGCTACCAACTGCGCTACACCCGGATGCAGCGTTAGTTATTATACGGAATTTCTTGCCGGTTGTCAAGGTCATATTCCTGCAAAACCTCTCATAGGCTACAGAAGAAGCTGAAACAGGGAGGGGGAGCCACATGACCTCACGGCAGGCGGGACGGAGGATCGGCAATATTGCGGCGGAGCGGAGCAGGGCTCGCGGGAAGCGGGGCGGCGTTCGGCAGGCGGCCCGCCGGCGGAGCGAACCGCCGCGCCCAAAGGAACAGCGGCAGCTGATACAGCTGGTGGCCTGCGGCGCCATGTTTGTTCTGCTGGTGGCGGCAAAGCTGCTGCTGCCCACCCATATCGAGCGGTTCGGTGAGAAGCTGTCCGGCGCCATGGGACAGAACATGGATGTACAGGCCGTGTTTTCCGCCGTGGGGCAGGCCTTCGCGGGAGAGAAAGACGTAGGCGGAGCAGTGGAGGAGGTCTATCAGGCGGTGTTTCATCCCGGCGAGGCTGGCGAGGCGCTGGAGACGTCGGCGCCTGCGGACCCTCCGCCGCTTCAGGAGACAGGGGCGCTGGACACCCTGCGGCAGTACCGCGCTGTCCCATTGGAGGATCAACAGGCGGAAGCGGCGGAGGGAAGCGCCGACGCTCCGGCGGAACAGGGGCAGGTCTCCTCGCTGGCCTATGTGCTGTACTCAGACCAAAACCTGCCGGAAAATGTCAGCCTGGAGCAGGCACTCCTGGATTTTGACTACTGTACGCCGGTAAGCGGTACCCTGACCTCCAGTTTCGGCTATCGGGAGCACCCGGTGGAGGGGGAGGAGCGCTTTCACTACGGCGTGGATCTGGCGGCGGACGCCGGCACGGCCATTGCCTGTTTTGCCGACGGCACCGTGACAGCTGTGGGGGAGAGCAGTAGCTACGGCAAGTACTGCATCGTGACCCACGCCGGCGGATACTCCACACTTTACGCCCATTGCAGCCGGATCACGGCCTCCTCCGGCACGGTGGTGACGGAGGGACAGAAAATCGCGGAGGTGGGGGAGACGGGCATGGCCACCGGGCCGCACCTCCATTTTGAATTACACCGGGACGGCACCTATCTGAATCCCATCTACTATGTCACGGCGGCCTGATCAGCCGGTCCGTGTATCGGCGGGCTTCTGCCTGCTGGCGGCCTGGTTTGGGGCTGTCAATGGCTGGAGCCTGCTGGCGACGGTCCTGACGGCCGCTGCCATCCACGAGCTGGGGCACTGCGCGGCGCTGCGGCTGCTGGGCGCCCGTGTTACGGGGATTCGCGTTGGGGTGTTCGGCGCGGTGCTGGAGACGGACAGCCGGGCCCTTTCCTACGGCGGGGAGCTGCTGGCCGTCCTGGCCGGACCGGGCGCCAATCTGCTGTGCGCCCTGACGCTGACCGCGCTGGGGGGCGTCCGGCAGGCCGTCCCGGCCGGCGCCCACCTGGCGCTGTGCGCCTTCAATCTGCTGCCGGTGCGGCCATTGGACGGCGGGCGGGCGCTGTATCTGCTGGCAGCCTGGGCGGCCGGGCCATCGGCGGCGGAGCGGGCGGCCCGCTGGATCGGAAACGCCGCCGCGCTGGCGCTGGCGGCGGGGCTTTGTTATTTGATGTGGCGCACTGGCGGGAGCCTGTGGCTGCTGCCGCCGGCCATGGGGCTGCTGTATACCGCAACAGCAGCCGGAAAAAGAACTTTTTTGTAAAAAACACTTGCAATTCCAAGGCGTTTATGGTATTCTATTCCGGCTACAAAGGGTGGTCCTCTGTCGTGCACGGGCGGTCTTGCGCCGATGTGCCTTGGAAAAGCGGCATGAACGCCTATATAATAGGAGGAATTATCCATGGATCTCATTCAGGAACTGAACAAGGAAACCCTGGCCAAGGAAATGCCCCGCGTCCAGGTCGGCGACACCGTGCGTGTCCACGTGAAGGTCAAGGAGGGCTCCCGTGAGCGTATCCAGGTCTTCGAGGGCACCGTCATCGCCAAGAAGCACGGCGGCATCGAGGAGACCATCACCGTCCGCCGCATTTCTTACGGCGTCGGCGTGGAGAAGGTGTTCCCTGTGCATTCTCCCTCCATCGAGACCATCCAGGTCGTTCGCAGCGGCGCTGTCCGCCGTGCCAAGCTGTACTATCTGCGCGGCCGCGTCGGCAAGGGTGCCAAGATCAAGGAGAAACTTTGATCCGAGGATAAAGAGAGGCGTATGCCTCTCTTTTTTCTTTGAAAAAGTTGTTTCCCGCCCTTGTGGAAGGGGGCGGTTTTTGTTATACTAACTTGTCAGTGATTATTTGCTGGAGGCAGATCCTATGGCGGCTGAGACAAAAAAACAGACGGACCGGGGCCTTTACGACTGGGTACAGGCACTGGTGTGCTCCGTGGCGGCGGTGGTGCTGATTTTCACCTTCGCGGTGCGGATCGTGGGCGTGTCCGGACAGTCTATGCGGGAGACGCTCCAGCACGGAGACAAGCTGCTGGTGGTCAACGGCTATCTCTGCGGGGAGTACCGGCAGGGGGATATCGTGATTTTCCAGCGGCCGGACTTTGAGGACGGCGAGCTGATCGTGAAGCGGGTCATTGCCACGGCGGGCCAGACGGTGGACATCGACTTCGGCGCGGGCGTGGTGTATGTGGACGGCGAGGCGCTGGAGGAGCCCTATACCCGGGAGCCCACCTGGCTGGACGAGGGCCTGGAATTTCCCGTCACGGTGCCGGAGGGCTGCGTGTTCCTCATGGGTGACAACCGCAACGACAGCAAGGACAGCCGCTATGCGGATCTGGGGCCGGTGGACACCCGCCATATCATCGGCAGGGCGGTGATGATCGCCCTCCCGGGAGAGACAGCGGACCGGGAACAGCGGGAGTGGAGCCGCGTCGGACGGGTGAATTGACCTGAGGAGAGACAGATATGCAGGAAAAAGAACAGGAAAAAAAGCAGGAGAACAGCGGCAAAGACCTCTATGAGTGGGTACAGGCGCTGGTTTGCTCCGTGCTGACGGTGGTGCTGGTATTCACCTTTGTGATCCGGCTCATCGGCGTGGAGGGCCACTCCATGGTGCCCACCCTGCAGAACGGGGACCGGCTGCTGGTGCTGAACTCCATGCTGTATGACGATTACAAATACGGCGATATCGTGGTGCTGCGGAAGGCGGAATTTCTGGACGAGCCCATCGTGAAGCGGGTCATCGCCACGGCGGGCCAGACGGTGGACATCGATTTTAAAACCGGCTCCGTCTATGTGGACGGCGCGCTGCTGAAAGAGGATTACATCAACGAGCTGACCTTTTTGGATGAGGGGACGGAATTCCCCCTGACGGTGCCGGAGGACTGCGTGTTCGTCCTGGGCGACAACCGCAACCACTCCAGCGACAGCCGGGATTTCCGGCTGGGGACGGTGGACATCCGCTACGTCATCGGCAAGGCGGTGTTCCTGGCCTTCCCGGGGCCGGACGAATACACGGACAAGCGGAGCTTTGACCGGATCGGGGTGATCGCATGAATATACAGTGGTATCCGGGCCATATGACCAAGACCCGGCGGATGATCGCGGAGCAGATCAAAAACGTGGACGCCGTGTGCGAGATCCTGGACGCCCGCATCCCGCTGTCCAGCCGGAACCCGGATGTGGACGAGCTGACGGCGGGGAAGCCCCGGCTGGTGGTGTTGAACCGGGTGGACCAGGCGGACCCCGAGGCCACGAAGAAGTGGGCCGCCCACTTCCGCGCCAAAGGTTATGCGGTGTTGGAATCCGACGCCAGGGGCGGCCAGGGCACGGCGAAGTTTGCCGCCGCCGTCCGGGAGCTGCTGGCGGACAAGCTGCGCGCCTACGCCGAAAGGGGCATGGCGGGCCGGGTGGTCCGGGTGATGATCCTGGGCATCCCCAATGTGGGCAAGTCCACCTTTATCAATAAGGTGGCGGGCCGCAAGACCGCCAGGACCGAGGACCGCCCCGGCGTCACCCGCTCCAAGCAGTGGGTGCCCATCGACCGGGGGCTGGAGCTGCTGGATACCCCCGGCATTCTGTGGCCCAAGTTCGAGGATCAGAGCGTGGGGCTGAACCTGGCCTTTACCGGCGCGGTGAAGGACGACATTCTGGATATCGAGACCCTGGGCTGCCACCTGATGGCCTACCTGGGTGGCCAGTACCCGGAGGCGGTGAGGACCGCCTATAAGCTGGCGGAGCTGCCGGAGCGGGAGGATGGAGAAAACGACATCGCCTGGGGCTACCGGCTTTTGACCGCGGCAGGGAAGAAGCGGGGCTTCCTGATCTCCGGCGGCGAGGTGGACACGGAGCGGATGGCAAAGATCCTGCTGGACGAGTTCCGGGGAAGCAAGCTGGGCCGCTTTACACTGGAGCTGCCGGAGGATTGACGCGGTGAAATGGAGAAGAGTTTTGCTGGCGGTGGTGCTGGCTATTCTGCTGTGCAGCGCCGCCATGGGGCTGTATGTCTGGCTCCAGGGCCCTGTGGGCGGTGTGTCGCCCTATGAGACCGTAAACGACCTGTATGAGTGGGAGCATATGATCTTTACCGCGGATCAGGCCGTTTATCCGGCGGATGTGGAGACGGTGACGCTGTACTTCCGCAACGACGCGCCGGACGGCGCGGTGCGGCTGTCGGAAAGCCCTTCCTGGCAGTGGTATCTGGAGCGGGAGGAGGACGGCGTGTGGCATAGTATGCGTTCCACGGTGGAGATCCCCCAGTGGAGATTCCGGGAAGAGGACTGCACGCCTTATTCGATGCCCGGCGGCATTGTGGATTGGGACGGCGGGGAGTTTACATGGTTTTGCGATATCGGCGATTACTACCGTACCCCGCTGGAGCCCGGCAGCTACCGAATCGTGATCCCTGACTGTGAGCACCAGAACGATCGCGGAGCCATCGCGGTGGAATTTGAGGTAGAGTAAATGGACCTCTGGATCTATGAACGGGAACAATGGAATAACGGTTTCTCCACCGTCTGCGGCGTGGACGAGGCCGGCGCGGGCCCCCTGGCGGGGCCGGTGTACGCCGCCGCCGTCATCCTGCCCCGGGAGCTGGACATCCCTGGCCTGAACGACTCCAAAAAGCTGACGGAGAAGCGCCGGGAGGCTCTGTATGACGTCATCACCGCCCGGGCCGCCGCCTGGAGCGTGGCCCGAGTGGAGGCGGCGGAGATCGACGAGATGGACATTCTCAACGCCCGGATGCTGGCAATGACCCGGGCGATCGACGGCCTGTCCGTGAAGCCGGACCTGGCCCTGATCGACGGCAACCGGGACCACGGCAGCCGGTATGCCATCAAGACGCCCCACATCACCATCGTCAAGGGCGACGGGAAGAGCGCGTCCATCGCGGCGGCGTCCATCCTGGCCAAGGTCAGCCGGGACCGGTACGTCTCCACGGAGCTGGACAGCCTGTATCCCCAGTACCAGTTCGCCAGGCATAAGGGATACGGCACAAAGCTGCACTACCAGATGCTGGACCGGTACGGCCCCTGTCCCCAGCACCGGGTGACCTTCCTGAAAAAGTGGGAGGCCCGGCGATGAGCGCCACAAAAGCGGCGGGCAACCGGGGCGAGGCCGAGGCGGCCCGGTATCTGCGGAAGCGGGGCTATACGCTCCTGGCCAGCCAGTGGCGCTGCCGGTTCGGGGAGCTGGACCTGGTGGCCCGGGACCGGCGGGGGACCGTCTGCTTCGTGGAGGTCAAGCTGCGGAGCGCCCATTCCATCGGCCTGCCCCGGGAGTTCGTGGACGGCCGCAAGCAGGAGCGGCTGCGCGCCGCTGCCGCCGCCTATCTGAGCACCTATGAGATCGACGCCCCCGCCCGGTTCGACGTGGCGGAGGTCTACGCGGAGAACGACGGCACCCTTCGGGTGGAGTACCTGGAGGACGCCTTTGAATAGAGAAATCTTCCTGAAAGTGAGGAAACGTATATGAAGTATTACAGCACACGGGACAAGGCTGTCCGCATGGAGTCCGCGGAGGCCGTCAAGATGGGTCTCTCCCGGGACGGCGGATTGCTCACGCCGGAGGCCATCCCCCAGATCGACGAGGCCTTTTTGAACAGTTTGGTGAACGCCCGGTATCAGGAGCGGGCCGCCAAGGTCATGGGATTGTACCTGACGGACTACACCGAGGAGGAGCTGCTGGCCTTTGCCGAGAACGCCTACGGCCCCGACAAGTTCGACACCGCCGCCGTGGCCCCCCTCCGCAGGGTGGACGGCGCCACCCACTGCCTGGAGCTGTGGCACGGCCCCACCTCCGCCTTCAAGGATATGGCCCTCCAGATGCTGCCTCAGCTCCTCTCCGCCGCCCTGCGGAAGACCGGGGAGGACAAGACGGTGTGCATCCTGGTGGCCACCTCCGGCGACACCGGCAAGGCCGCCATGGAGGGCTTTGCCGACGTGCCCCAGACGAAGATTCTGGTGTTCTATCCCAAGGACGGCGTCTCCAAGGTCCAGGAGACCCAGATGGTCACCCAGGACGGTGAGAACGTGGGTGTCTGCGCCGTGGTGGGCAACTTTGACGATGCCCAGGCCGGTGTGAAGCGCATCTTCTCCGACGAGTCCATCCGCGCCGCCCTGGCGGAGCGGGGCTTCTTCCTGTCCTCCGCCAACTCCATCAACTGGGGCCGCATCCTGCCCCAGGTGGTCTATTACATCTCCGCCTACTGCGATCTGCTGCGAAGCGGCGAGATCAAGATGGGGGACAAGGTCAACTTCTGCGTTCCCACCGGCAACTTCGGCGACATCCTGGCGGCCTACTATGCCAAGCGCATGGGCCTGCCCGTGGGGAAGCTGATCTGTGCCAGCAACCGCAACGACGTGCTGACGGACTTCCTGCGCACCGGCGTGTACGACCGCAACCGGCCCTTCCACACCACCATGAGTCCCTCCATGGATATTCTGGTGTCCAGCAATCTGGAGCGGCTGCTGTTCGACCTGTCCGGTGAAAATGATGAAGAGGTCAGGGGCTACATGGCCGCCCTGGCGAAGGATGGCCGGTACGAGGTCTCCGACGCCATCAAAGCGGCTCTGGCGGAGCAGTATTGGGGCGGCTTCTGCGACGAGGCGGGCACCGCCGCCACCATTGCGGACTATTACAAGAACAAAGGCTACCTCATCGACACCCACACCGCCGTGGCGGCCAATGTTATGGAGCAGTACCGCGCCGCCACCGGCGACGGGACTGTGACGGTGTTCGTGTCCACCGCCAGCCCCTACAAATTCTGCAACCACGTGCTGACCGCCATCGGCGAGACCCCGGCGGGCGACGGCGTGGAGCTGCTGGACCAGCTGCACGCTGTGTCCGGCGTGGCGGTGCCCCGGCGGCTGGCGGCGCTGAAAGGAAAAACCCGGCGCTTCGACCTGACGGCGGAGAAGCAGGACATGGACAACGTGGTGCTGGACTTCCTGAGATAAGGAGTGTGGACATGGCGGAGAAAAAGAATATCCGGTATCAGCGGAAGTGGTCCAGGGCGGTATGCCTTTTGGCGATTTGGGCGATTTTGCTGATCCCTATTGGGATCATGGCAAAGGGTACGCCCCGGATTATTTTGTTCTGTTTGGCAGGGGTGATGTTTGTGGCCGCGTGGTTCATCCGGCTGCGGTGCCTGACCTGCCAGGGCTGCGGCAAGAGCTGTGCGCCTCTGATGGTGAAAAAGGGGGCCGCCCCGGCCTGCCCCTACTGCGGGACAAGATATGTTTTTGACGACGAAAGCCCCAAGTGATCAAAGCACGGGAGAACGGGCATGAAAACACTGAAGCGGAAATATGCCAGAACGGCGCTGATAATGATAGGCCTTGGCTTTGCGATGATCGTGCTGTACTGCGTTTTGGGCTCGGAGCTTTTTCGCTGGCTTTTCACTGAGGACATCTATCGGGACAGCCCGGCCATGTCCGTAGTTCGCGGCGCTCTGCTGTGGGGCGGTGTGATCCTGCTGCTCCTGGGAGCTCTCGTCAGATATAAAAAGCTGCGGTGCCCTTATTGCAGAAAGGGTGTCGCCCCGGCAAAGTGGTCTTACTTCGATGATTTCTATTGTCCCCGCTGCGGCAGGGCCTTTCCCTTTGACGATGAGCCAGACGGCTCTTTGAAAAGCGAGAAAAAATAATCAAGGAAAAGGAGGGGTCATATGGCCCTCTATGCCATCGGGGATCTGCACCTCTCCCTGACAGCCAACAAATCCATGGAGGTGTTCGGCCCCGCGTGGGAGAACTACCACGCCCGCATCCAGGAGGCCCTGGGCGTCCTGACCGACGAGGACACCCTGATCCTGGCGGGGGACACCTCCTGGGGCATCGACCTTGCGGAGGCCGAGGCCGACTTCAAGTTCCTGGACCGTTTTCCCGGGAAAAAGTACCTGGTCAAGGGCAACCACGACTACTGGTGGGCCACGGCGGCGAAGCTCCACCGCTTCTTTGACGAAAAGGGCATCAGGACGCTGGATATCCTCCACAACAACTGCGTCTTTTACGGCGACTACGCCGTCTGCGGCACCCGGGGGTGGTTCCTGGAGGAGGACCAGAAGCCCCACAACGCCAAGGTTTTGAACCGGGAGGTCATGCGCCTGGAGACCTCTTTACGGGCGGCGGAGGGGCGGCCCATCCTGTGTTTCCTCCACTATCCGCCGCTGTACCAGGGCTACGAGTGCCCGGAGATTCTGGCGGTGCTGGAAAAGTACCGCGTCCAGACCTGCTGCTACGGCCATCTCCACGGCCCCGCCATCCGGCGCAGGCTGGAGGGAAAACGGGGAGAAACGGAGTTTTCCCTGATCTCGGCGGACTATCTGGGGTTTGTCCCAAAAAAAATCTGCGATTCATGCAAAAAAGGCTAGCATTTTCAAGATTTTTCTGATAAAATATCAATTCGCACCGGCGTGCAGCCGATGATGAACGGAGGAGTAAACAAGATGAGTGTGAAAAGCTGCGAAAAAGTTGAAAAAAGCCAGGTCGCTCTGACCATCGAGGTCGGCGCGGCGGAATTCGAGGCTGCCATCGAAAAGGCATATCAGAAGATGCGCAAGAAGATCAACGTGCCGGGCTTCCGCCCTGGCAAGGCCCCCCGCAAGATCATTGAGGGCATGTACGGCGCAGAGGTGTTTTTCGAGGAGGCCATCAATATTGCGTTCCCCGATGCCTACGAGGCGGCCGTGAAGGAGCAGGAACTCCAGGTCGTGGACTATCCCAATGTGGAGATGGTGGGCGAGGTCACCCGCGAGGGCTTCACCTTCAAGGCCACCGCTCCCGTGTATCCCGAGGTCACCCTGGGCGAATACAAGGGCCTGACCGCCGAGAAGGAAGAGGTCAAGGTCACCGCCGCCGACGTGGACGAGCGGCTGAAGCAGCTCAGCGACCGCAACACCCGCCTGGTCAGCGTGGAGCGGGAGGCCCAGGAGGGCGACACCGCTGTCATCGACTTCGAGGGCTTCCTGGACGGCAAGCCCTTTGACGGCGGCAAGGGTGAGAACCACAGCCTGGAGCTGGGTTCCCACAGCTTCGTCCCCGGCTTTGAAGAGCAGGTCGTGGGCATGAAGGCCGGCGACGAAAAGGACATCGACATCACCTTCCCCGAGGACTATCACGCGGACCTGGCCGGCAAGGCCGTGGTCTTCAAGGTGAAGGTCCACGAGGTCAAGGAGAAGCAGGTTCCCGAGCTGGACGACGAGTTCGCCAAGGACGTCAGCGAGTTTGACACCCTGAAGGAGCTGAAGGCCGACCTGAAGAAGAAGATCACCGAGGAGCGCCAGAAGGACGCCGACCGCGCCTTTGAGGACGCCCTGATGGAGCAGGTGGCCGAGGGCATCACCGCCGAGATCCCCGACGCCATGGTGGAAAACCAGGCCCGCCAGTTCCTGGACAATTTCAAAATGCAGATCGCCCAGCAGGGCATCCCCTATGACCAGTACATGAAGATGACCGGCATGGACGAGAGCAAGCTGCTCTCCGACGCCAAGGAGCCTGCCCTGCGTCAGGTGCGGATGGATCTGGCCGTGGCCGCCATCATCAAGGCCGAGAACATCGAGGCCAGCGACGAGGACGTGGAGGCCGAGTTCCAGAAGCTGGCCGAGCAGTACGGCATGGATGTGGAGATGGTGAAGAAATATCTCCAGCCTGAGCAGGTAAAGGATCAGATCGTCAGCCAGAAGGCCGTGGCCATCGTGGTGGATAGTGCCACCGCCGTGAAGCCCGAAAAGAAGAAGGCCGCCAAGAAGAGCGCCAAGAAGGCGGAGGAGACCGAGGCTGAGGACGAGGAGAAGCCCGCCAAGAAGCCTGCCGCCAAGAAGAAGAGCACCAAGAAGGCCGAGACCGCCGAGGGCGAGGAAAAGCCTGCTGAGAAGGAAGCCGAATAAGCGCGAATCTTTCTGAACTACATTTTACAGATTCGACACATTCTCTCATGGTGCCTGTGGTATCATGAGAGAATGGTTTATAGGGCGCATCTGTCACCCGTTTGAGACGGGAAACGCGTCCCAGGCTACAAAAGAACGGAGGTTTTCAACGTGAGTTTAGTGCCTTATGTCGTGGAGCAGACCAACCGGGGAGAGCGGTCCTATGACATTTTTTCCCGTCTGCTGAATGACCGCATCATCTTCCTGGGCGAGGAGGTCAACGCCACCACCGCCAGTCTGGTGGTGGCCCAGCTGCTGTATCTGGAGGCCCAGGACCCCGACAAGGATATCCAGCTGTATATCAACAGCCCCGGCGGATCCGTCACCGACGGCATGGCCATCTATGACACCATGCAGTATGTCAAGTGCGACGTGTCCACCATCTGCGTGGGCATGGCCGCCAGCATGGGCGCGTTTTTGCTGTCCGCCGGCGCCAAGGGCAAGCGCATCGCCCTGCCCAATGCGGAAATCATGATCCATCAGCCCTCCGCCGGCACCCAGGGCCAGATCACCGATATGGCCATCCACCTGAAGCGGCTGGAGACCATCAAGAAGCGGATGAACCGCATCCTGGCCGAGAACACCGGCAAGTCCATTGAGGAGGTCACCGCCGCCTGCGAGCGCGACAACTTCATGAGCGCCGAGGAGGCCAGGGAATTCGGCCTGATCGACAAGATCATCACCGGAAAGAAGTAAGCAAGAAACCGAGGTGTTACCATGAGTGACGACGGCAAGAAGGCACTGCGGTGCTCCTTCTGCGGCAAGCATGAGCAGCAGGTCCACCGCATGATCCAGGGCCCCGGCGTGCGTATCTGCGACGAGTGTGTCCAGCTGTGCATGAGCATTTTGAACGACGGCTTCGACGACGCCGGCGGCAGCCCGCTGGAGGATATTCCCGACCAGCTCCCCACGCCCCGGGAGATCAAGGACGTGCTGGATCAGTACGTTATCGGCCAGGACGAGGCCAAGGTGGCCCTGTCCGTGGCGGTCTACAACCACTATAAGCGCATCTTTTTCGGCGGCGATGAGGATGTGGAGCTGCAAAAGAGCAATATTTTGATGCTGGGGCCCACCGGCTCCGGCAAGACCCTGTTTGCCCAGACCCTGGCCCGCATCCTGAAGGTGCCCTTTGCCATCGCCGACGCCACCACCCTGACCGAGGCCGGCTATGTGGGTGACGATGTGGAGAACATCCTCCTGCGTCTGCTCCAGGCCGCGGATTTTGACGTGGAGCGGGCCGAGCGGGGCATCATCTATGTGGACGAGGTGGACAAGATCGCCCGCAAGAGCGAGAACACCTCCATCACCCGGGACGTGTCCGGCGAGGGTGTGCAGCAGGCCCTGCTGAAGATCGTGGAGGGGACGGTTGCCAACGTGCCGCCCCAGGGCGGCCGGAAGCACCCCCATCAGGAATTTATCCAGGTGGACACCAAGAACATCCTGTTCATCTGCGGCGGCGCCTTTGACGGCCTGGAAAAGATCATTGAGCGCCGCCTGGATCAAAAGAGCATCGGCTTCGGCGCCAATGTCCAGGGCAAGAAGGACAAGGACCTGAGCAGGATCCTCCACGAAGTCCAGCCCCATGATATCCTGAAATTCGGCCTGATCCCGGAGCTGGTGGGCCGGCTGCCGGTCATCGCGCCGCTGAACGGCCTGCGGCGGGAGGATCTGGTGCGCATCCTTCAGGAGCCCAAGAATGCCCTGGTGAAGCAGTACAAGAAGCTGATGGAATACGACGACGTGGATCTGGAATTCGAGCCGGAGGCCCTGGAGGCCATCGCCGACAAGGCCATTGAGCGGAACATCGGCGCCCGGGGCCTGCGGGCCGTCATGGAGGGCATCCTGACCCAGATCATGTACGACATCCCCTCGGACCCCACCATTGTCAAGGCTGTCATCACCCGGGACTGTGTGGAGGGGAAGGGGCAGCCTGTGCTGACCCGGGATCCCGGCAAGATCAGCTATTCCGTGAAACTGAACACCGGCAAGAGCGGGAAGCCGAGATCCGGCTCCGCCCCCAGGTCGGCGTCTTAAACGAACAGGAGGAAGGGACGCCGCAGGCGCCCCTTCCTTTGTTCTAGTTCCCCTGAAAGGAAGCGAAGCAATGGAAACGGTTACTTTGAATATTCCCGTGCTGGCCCTCCGGGGCCTGACGGTTTTTCCCCATATGACCCTGACTTTTGATGTGGAGCGCCCCTTCTCCATCGCGGCCCTGGAGCGGGCCATGGAGGGCAACCAGGATGTTTTCCTGGTCACCCAGCGGGAGATCGGCGTTAACGCGCCCGGGGAGAAGGATCTGTACGAGATCGGCACCATCTCCCACATCAGCCAGATCCTGCGGCTCTCCCCACGGTCTGTCCGCTGCGTGGTGGAGGGCCGCCGCCGGGCGCGCCTGCGCCGCCTGTGGCAGACGGAGCCCTATCTTCAGGCCAATGTGGAGGAGCTGGAGGAGGAAGAGCCCTCCGAGGCGTTCCGCCGCAGCCCCCGGACAGAAGCCCTGCTGCGGCAGACCTGGAACCTGTTCAGTGAATACGCGGAGCTTGCGGGCAGCGTGCCGGAGGAAATCGCCGCCACGGTGATGGACTGCCGGGACGTGGGGTATCTGGCGGATTTCATCGCCCAGAACATCGCCCTGCGCCATACCGACAAGCAGGAGATCCTGGAGGAGATGGCGCCCTTCGTCCGCCTGCGGAAACTGAACGGTTTCCTGGTCCGGGAGTGCAATGTGCTGGGCTTTGAGCACGAGATGGAGAGCAAGGTCCGGGACCAGCTGGTCCAAAGCCAGCGGGACCAGATCCTGCGGACCCAGATCCGGGTCCTGCAGGGAGAACTGGGGGAGGAGGACGCCGACGATGAGATCGACGGCTACCGCCAGAAGATTCTGGCTCTGGAGCTGGACGAGGAGACGGAGAAGCACCTTTTGAAAGAGGTCAGCAAGCTCTCCAAGCAGCCCTTCGGCAGCGCCGAGGGGGCGGTTATCCGCAATTACCTGGACGTCTGCCTGGAGATGCCCTGGAACACCTTTACAAAAGAGCGGGTCAGCGTGGCCGCCGCCCGAAAGGTTTTGGAAAAGGACCACTACGGGCTGGAAAAGGTGAAGGAGCGCATTTTGGAGACCATTGCCGTCCGGCAGATGAATCCCGAGGGAAAGGGGCAGATCATCTGCCTGGTGGGCCCTCCCGGCGTGGGCAAGACCTCCATTGCCATTTCCGTCGCCAAGGCGCTGAACCGGAAACTGGCCCGCATTTCCCTGGGCGGCGTCCGGGATGAGGCGGACATCCGGGGCCACCGGAAGACTTACATAGGCTCCATGCCAGGCCGCATCATCGAGGGCATCAGCCGCAGCGGGGCCATGAATCCGCTGCTGTTACTGGACGAGATCGACAAGCTGGGCAGCGACCACCGGGGTGACCCGGCCTCCGCTCTGCTGGAGGTGCTGGACAGCGAGCAGAACGGCGCCTTCCGGGACCACTTCCTGGAGATCCCGGTGGATCTGAGCCGCGTCATGTTCATCACCACCGCCAACACCACGGATACCATTCCCCGGCCCCTGCTGGACCGCATGGAGATCATCCAGCTCTCCAGCTATACCGACGAGGAGAAAGTGCAGATCGCCCGGCGGCACCTGCTGCCCAAGCAGCTGGCGGAGCATGGCCTGCGGAAGGGAAGCGTCCGCATGGACGACGACGTGCTGCGGGCCGTTATCCGGGACTACACCCGGGAATCCGGCGTCCGTCTGTTGGAGCGGCGGCTGGCCGCCATCTGCCGAAAGGCGGATATGCGTTTGCTGACAGGAGATGTAAAGCGGATAACCGTTACAGAAGAAGACCTGCCCAAGCTGCTGGACTGCCAGCCCTATCCCCCTGCCCTCCACACGGAGAAGGAGGAGACCGGCGTGGTGAACGGCCTGGCCTGGACGGAGGCCGGCGGCGAGATCCTGGAGGTCGAGGTTAACGTGATGGAGGGCTCCGGCAAGCTGGAGCTCACCGGCAATCTGGGCGATGTGATGAAGGAATCCGCCCAGGCGGCCCTTTCCTGCCTGCGGAGCCGGGCAATGGTGCTGGGCATCGAGGCGGATTTTTACAAGACGAAGGATATCCACGTCCACTTCCCGGAAGGCGCCGTCCCCAAGGACGGCCCGTCCGCCGGCATTGCCGTCACCACCGCTATGCTGTCCGCCCTGACAGAGCGAAAAATTAAGGCGGGGATTGCGATGACAGGCGAAGTCACTTTACGGGGCAGAGTGCTGCCCATCGGCGGCCTGAAGGAAAAATCCATGGCCGCTCTGCGCAATGGCATCACCACCGTGCTGATCCCCAGGGACAATGTGCGGGATCTGGAGGAGATCGACCAGACCGTCCGGGCCGCCCTGCGGTTTATCCCGGTCAGCACGGTGGACGAGGTGTTTGCCGCCGCCCTGTGCCCCGCGGCGGACCCCATCCGGGAAGAGGCGACCGCCCATGTCGCCGCCTTTGCTCCCATGGGCCGGGACGCCAAGAACGACGCCGCCCTGCGGCAGTAAGGGGGGATGGGATGGCCTTGAATTTTGGAAAGGCGGAGTTTGTCCGCTCCGCTGCCTCCCAGGGGCAGTTTTTGCGGGACGGCCTGCCCCAGTTTGCCTTCGCGGGGCGGTCCAATGTGGGCAAGTCCTCGGTGATCAACCGTCTGCTGGGCCGGAAGAATCTGGCCTATGTGGGGGCGTCCCCCGGAAAGACCACCCAGATCAACTATTTCCTGGTGGATAAGGGGGCCTATCTGGTGGATCTGCCGGGCTACGGCTATGCCAAAGTGTCCAGGGCGGAGAAGGAACGCTGGGGCAGGCTGATGGACAGCTATTTTCAGGACGAGAGCGGCATTTTGACCGCCGGCGTCCTGATCGTGGACATCCGCCACAAGCCCACGGCGGACGACGTGACCATGCACACCTGGTTCCGGGAGACCGGCTGCCCGGAGATCGTGGTGGCCAATAAGCTGGACAAGCTGAAAAAAAGCCAGGTGGAAGCGGCGCTGGCCCTGATCCGGGAGACGCTGGAGCTGACAGAGGCGGATCTCCTGGTGCCGTTTTCCGCGGAAAAGGGAACTGGGAAAGAGGATCTGATCGGCCTGCTGAACGCGGCCTGCGGGAGATAAGACCATAGAAAAAGGAACGGCGAAAGCCGTTCCTTTTTCTATAGTCATGCCATTTCCGCCGGGGTTTTGGGCAGCTCACTCAGGCTGTCAATGGGGGTGGTGAGATACAGCCGCAGCAGCTGGGCCCAGCCCGCCTCCGCGTCGGTGAAGGCCCCGCTGTCCATGGCGGCGTCCAGGGCATCCAGGGCGGTTTGCAGCTCCACCGGATACAGCTCCGCGTCGTAGGCGGTGCCCATCATGGCACTCCATTTGACTTCCGCATCCCCGCCGTCTGTGGATAAGGCTTTGGCAAATGTGACCGGGTTATAGAAAAACGCGCTGGAGAGAATGCCGCAGTAAGATTCAGAATATGCACCGTCCAGCCCCTTGGCCGTGCATCCCAGTTGGATCCACAGAATTTCAGAGGAGGAGTAGGATTCCTGATTGGCCAGCCACCACATGAAGGAAAACAGGGTATCGTCCGGCTGTACTGCATTGCCCATCGCTCTGAATTCTCCCCAGTCCATATCCGGCAGAAGGCTGAATACATCCCGGCGGTATCCGTATTCTTCCTCGGCGGAGAGGTTGTTGTTGGTGACCAGCTGGTTCCAGGCGATGTAGACCCTCTGCGTGTCGCTGAGTTCCTCCTGCTCCGGCTCCTCCCGCTGGGAGAAGTCCGGCTCGCCGTCCACCACAGGGAAGCGGGAGACCTGATCCGGGGCGTACCAGTCGCCCAGCTCGCCCAGGGCCTCTACAGAGATCCCGGCGACTTTGCCGTTTTCCATGAAGAACAAGACCGCATAGTATCCGCTCATAGTGCGGTCGGAGACAAAATCCGAAAAAACATAATAGTAGTCATGCCGCACCAGGGAGTAACTGTCCGCCTCCTTGAGGCAGTAGACCAGCTCGTCCCCATAGGCTGCCAGCACGTCGTCCTGGGTACTGCCAGGGGCGATGTCCCGGGGCGTGCGGACGCTGGAGGCAATGGTGGACAGGCCGGTGATGGTCTCCCAAAGCAAATCCGCCACGTCGATGCGGTCGTACTCCACGGTGACGGCTCCGCAGACGGCAGTGTGGTACTTCACCGCGCCAAAGTCCGTGTCCAGGACCTCCTCCGGCGCCGTCAGCTCCAAAGAGGTGCCAAAGGGGAAGAGGCCCTCCTGTTCGCCCAGCTCCAGAAATTCCGTCCTGCCGTCGCGGTTGGCCCAGACCAGGGCGAAGTCCGTATCCGGTATTTCCGGCTCAAGGATACCGGGGTCTGTGACAACGGTATGGGGCTTTTGCAGTGCGGCGGCCAGCAGGGCCGCCGCCAGCGCTGCCGCCAAAACGGCGCAGACAACCGGCCAGAAGAAGCGGCGCGGCCTGGCGGGGGAGATGGCCGAAAGCGCCGCCGCTTCCGGCCCGGGGGCCGCCTCCAAGGGGGCTGGCGCGGGCGCCTCCGGCGTCTCCGTCAGCTCCGCCACGGAGACGCCGAATTCCCGGGCCAGAGCCATCAAATTGTTCATATCCGGCGCCGCCGCGTCAGTCTCCCACTTGCTGACCGCCTGACGGCTGACACCCAGCCGCCCGCCCAGCTCCTCCTGGGAGATTCCCAGTCCCTTTCGATATTGGCTGATCCGCTGTCCCAAGGTCATGGGCGGACACCTCCTTTTCTGACTGCAGTATGACAGATTTGGAGGTAAAAATCTACCACCCACGTGTCAAATATCGGTTGCGGCGGCAAAAAAGTGGAAACGGAGACGGGGCCGCCCTAGGCCGGGACATGGAGGGCAAATCCGTTTTTTTCGGGAAAATTTGTCTACCCCCTATGCAAATCCGAAAAAATACGATAAAATAAACCCGATATCATCTGTACCGGAATTGGAGGTTTTTTGACATGGCAAAACCTGTTTATCAGCGGGTCCTGCTGAAGATCAGCGGCGAGGCCCTGGCCGGCGGCAAGGGCTCCGGCCTGGATTTTGAGATGATCGGCAGCGTCTGCGACGTCATCAAGGAGTGTCTGGACATGGGCGTCCAGGTGGGCCTGGTGATCGGCGGCGGCAACTTCTGGCGGGGCGCCAAAAACAGCGGCGGCAAGATGGAGCGCACCCGGGCCGACCACATGGGGATGCTGGCCACGGTGATGAACTGTCTGGCGGTGGCCGATGTGTGCGAGCAGAAGGGCATTCCCGTCCGGGTCCAGACCGCCATTGAGATGCGCGCCATCGCCGAGCCCTACATCCGGGGCCGGGCCATCCGGCATCTGGAAGAGGGCCGCGTGGTCATCTTCGGCGCGGGCACCGGCAATCCGTTTTTCTCCACCGACACGGCGGCCGTGCTGCGGGCGGCGGAGATCAATGCCGATGTCATCCTGCTGGCCAAAAACGTGGACGGCGTGTACACCGCCGACCCGGTAAAGGACCCCACCGCCGTGAAGTACGACACCATCAGCTACGACGATGTGCTGGCCCAGCACCTGATGGTCATGGACTCCACCGCCACATCCCTCTCCATGGACAACCACATCCCCGTGCTGCTCTTTGCCCTGAAGGAGCCCCGCAACATCATCCGGGCCCTGTGCGGCGAAAATGTGGGCACCATCGTCAAAGAATAAAACCGGAACGACCTCCCATAACAGAAACGTGAAAGGAAGGACCCTATTATGTTGAAGGACGAGTACAAGGTATACGAGGAAAAAATGAAGAAGAGCATCGATTCTGTCGCGGCGGACTTTGCCTCCGTGCGGGCGGGCCGGGCCAACGCCGCCGTGCTGGACCGCATCCTGGTGGACTATTACGGCAGCCCCACCCCCATCCAGCAGATCGCGGCCATTTCCTCTCCCGATCCCCGGGCGCTGGTCATCTCCCCCTGGGACAGCAAGGCCCTGAAGAGCATCGAGAAGGCCATCCAGAACTCCGATCTGGGCATCAACCCCCAGAACGACGGCCGCTGCATCCGCCTGACCTTTCCCCAGCTGACGGAGGAGCGCCGCAAGGAGCTGGTGAAGCAGATCCGCAAATACGCGGAGGCCGGCAAGGTGGCCGTCCGCAACATCCGCCGGGACGCCATGGACAACTTCAAGAAGCAGGAGAAGAAGTCCGAGATCACCGAGGACGAGCTGAAGATGGTGGAGAAGGATCTCCAGAAGCTGACCGATGACAGCTGCAAGACGCTGGATGATCTGCTGGCGAAAAAGGAAAAGGAATTGATGGCGGTCTGATGGCTGAAGTATTGAAAAGCACCAATACGGCGGGGCAGGAGCAACACCTGCCTCGCCATATTGCGATTATTATGGACGGCAACGGCCGCTGGGCAACCAAGCGGGGCCTGCCCCGCACCGCCGGTCACAAGGCGGGGGCGGAGACCTTCCGCCGCATCGCCACCTACTGCAAGAACATCGGCGTGCAGTATCTGACGGTGTACGCCTTTTCCACGGAGAACTGGAAGCGCTCCGCCGACGAGGTGGGGGCCATTATGACCCTTTTGAAGAAGTACCTGCTGGAGGCCGTGGACACCATGGAGCGGGACCATATCCGCCTCCACTTCTTCGGGGACATGACCCCCATTTCCCCGGAGCTGCAGGCCCTGGCCCGGGAGACGGATGAGATCACGGAGCATCTCTCCAAGGACGACTTCCAGGCCAATGTCTGCCTGAACTACGGCGGCCGGGACGAGATCCTGCGGGCGGCGCGGCGGTTCGCCGCCGACTGCGCGGCAGGGGAGCGGCGGCCCGAGGAGCTGGACGACGGGCTGTTCTCCTCCTATCTGGACTCCCGGGGCATCCCGGACCCGGAGCTGATCATCCGCCCCAGCGGAGAGCTGCGGCTTTCCAACTTCCTGCTGTGGCAGTGCGCCTATGCGGAGTTCTATTTCACGGATGTCCTCTGGCCGGACTTTGACGAGGCGGAGCTGGACAAGGCCATCGCGGCCTATCAGGGAAGAGACCGCCGCTTCGGCGGTGTGAAGAAATAAGCCTTTACAGAAAAGAGGGCTGTTATGAAATCGAGAATTTTGGTGGCTGTGGTCGGCGTGCCGGTGCTGGTGTGGGTGGTCCTGTGGGCGCCCATGCTGGTGATGATGGCGGCGCTGGCCCTGCTGGCCGGTATCGGCGCGGGAGAGCTGATGAAATGCGTCGGTGTGGAAAAGGGAAGCCCTTTGATGACCTGGACGGTCATCGCCGCGGTCTTCTCTGTGGAGTGGTACTATGACCGGCCAAGCGTGATAGCGGTGTGGTGGATCATCTATGTGGTCGTCACCTTTATCTATGCCATCCTCAAGGCGGGAGAGGTGAAGTTCGTCCAGTGCATGGCGGGCGTCTTCGGCGTGGTGCTGATCCCGTACTCCTTCTCCGCCTTTCTGCGGCTGGAGGCCGCCGGCGTCCACCGGGCCTATCTGCTGCTGCCCTTCATCCTCAGCTTTGCCTGCGATACCTTTGCTTATTTCGCGGGTCTGACGCTGGGCAGGCACAAGCTGGCTCCCAAGGTCAGCCCCAAGAAGACCATCGAGGGTTCCATCGGCGGCATCCTGGGCAACGTGGTGTGCGGCCTGCTCTTCGCCTTTGTCATGGACCGCTGGTTCGGCGGCAGCATCGGCTATGGCCCCATGGTGCTCCTGGCTCTTCTGTGCGGCATCGTGGCCCAGGTGGGGGATCTGAGCTTCTCCCTCATCAAGCGGGAGTTCGGCATCAAGGACTACGGCCGCCTGTTCCTGGAGCACGGCGGCGTGCTGGACCGGTTTGACAGCGTGCTGTTTGTGACGCCGGTCATTGAGACGGTCCTGGTCTTTGCGTTGAGATGATTTTAAGTTTTGTGAATTAGGATAAGCCTATGACGAATACGATTTCGATACTTGGCTCCACCGGCTCCATCGGCCGCCAGACCCTGGACGTGGCGGAGCAGCTGGGCCTGCGGGTGGCGGCACTTACCGCCAACTCCAGCGCGGAGCGCATGGAGGAGCAGGCGCGGCGGTTTCGGCCGCGTCTTGCCGTGCTGACCGACGAATCGGCGGCCAGGGACCTGGCGGTCCGGCTGGCGGATACCGATACCAGGGTTTCAGGCGGCTTTGCCGCCCTGGAAGAGGCCGCCACACTGGCGGAGGCCGACACGGTGGTCACCGCCGTGGTGGGCATGGTGGGTCTGAAGCCCACGCTGGCGGCCATCCGGGAGAAAAAGCGCATCGCCCTGGCCAATAAAGAGACCCTGGTCTGCGCGGGCCAGCTGGTGATGGACGCGGCGGACCGCTATGGGGCGGAGATCGTGCCGGTGGATTCCGAGCACTCCGCCATCTTCCAGTGCGTCCAGGGCTGCGCGGACCGGGGCGAGATCAAGCGGCTGATTTTGACCTGTTCCGGCGGGCCATTTTACGGAATGACCTACGACGAAGTGGGTAGAATGACAAAGGCGGACGCCCTGAAGCACCCCAACTGGAAAATGGGCCCCAAGATCACCGTGGACTGTGCCACGCTGATGAACAAGGGCCTGGAGGTCATCGAGGCCATGCGGCTGTACCGCCTGCCGCTTCGGCAGGTGGACGTGGTCATCCACCGGCAGAGCATCGTCCACTCCCTGGTGGAATACCGGGACGGCGCGGTGCTGGCCCAGCTGGGCACGCCGGATATGCGCCTGCCCATCCGGTACGCCATGACGTATCCCAACCGGGGGGAGAATCCGGCGGAGCCGCTGGACCTGCTGGCCTGCCCGCCCCTGACCTTCGCGGCCCCGGACCGGGAGGCGTTCCCGTGTCTGCGGCTGGCCGAGGAGGCCGCCAGCCAGGGCGGCACCGCCTGCGCCATCCTGAATGGCGCCAACGAGGAGGCCGTCCGGCTGTTCCTGGCGGACCGGATCGGCTTTCACGACATCCCCCGGCTGGTGGAAAAGGCCAGGGGGGAAGTGCCGGTGGTCCAAAATCCGGCTTTGGAGGAGATCTTAGCGGCGGACCGGGCAGCCCGGCGCGCCGTGCTTGGGAAATAAATCGATTTGGAGCTGTTGCATGAAACCTGTTTTTATCCTGGCGGCGATCTTGATTTTCGGCGTACTGGTGGCCGTCCATGAATTTGGTCATTTTATCACGGCAAAGCTGTGCGGTGTCCGGGTCAACGAATTTTCCATCGGCATGGGCCCCCTGCTCTGGCACAAGGAGACAGAGGAGACCCGCTATTCCCTGCGGGCCTTTCCCATCGGCGGCTTCTGCGCCATGGAGGGGGAGGACGAGGACACGGGAGACGAGCGGTCCTTTGTCCGCCAGGGGTTCTGGAAGAAATTCGTCATCCTGGCCGCCGGGGCGTTTATGAACTTTCTGACCGGCGTGGTCATCCTGCTGGTCCTGTATGCCGGCGCGGCGGCCTTTTTCACCGACGAGATCAGCGGCTTTGCGCCGGAATTTGCTTTGCAGGGCGAAAACGGCCTGATGGAAGGGGATATCTTCTATAAGATCGACGGCTACCGCACCTATCTGCGGGGGGACGCGTCGCTGTTTTTGTCCTACCACCAGGGGGATACCATCGATCTGGAGGTCATCCGGGACGGGGAAAAGGTGGTTTTGAAGGACTTCCCCATGACCCGGCAGGCCTATTCTGACAGCAATGGCGGCACCTATACCGGCTTCGGCCTGTATGTGGGCGCCCATGTGACGGAGGCGACCCTGGGCGCAAAGCTGCGCTACACCTGGAATACGGCCATGGATTTTGTCCAGCTGGTGTGGTTCAGCCTGGTGCAGCTGGTGAGCGGCGGAGCCTCCATGGAGGATCTCAGCGGCCCGGTGGGCATCGTGTCCACCATCACGGAGGTGGGCTCCGCGGCGGAGAGCGCCGGCGACGCCTGGAGCCAGGTCTTCTATTTCGCGGCGCTGCTGGCGGTGAATCTGGCGGTGATGAATCTGCTGCCCATCCCCGCGCTGGACGGCGGCCGCATCTTCTTCCTGCTGGTGGATGCCGCGGCGCTGCTGGTGTTCAAGCGGCGGGTGCCGGAGAAGTATCAGGCGGCGGTGAACACCGTGGGCTTTGTGGTGCTGATGGGCTTTATGCTGCTGGTGACCCTGCAGGATGTTTGGAAGCTGATCCAATAGGGAGGACGCGAATATGACAAAGAAGCTGATGGTGGGCCGGGTGGCCGTGGGCGGCGGCGCCCCGGTGTCCATCCAGTCCATGTGCAATACCAAGACCGACGATGTGGCCGCTACCGTGGCCCAGATCAAGCAATTGGAGGCCGCCGGATGCGAGATCATCCGGGTGGCCATCCCTGACCAGGCGGCGGCAGAGGCCGTGGACAAGATCAAGGAGCAGATCGGCATTCCCCTGATCGCCGACATCCATTTCAACTACAAATTCGCCCTGGCGTGTGCGGAGCGGGGGATCGACGCCCTGCGCATCAACCCCGGCAATATCGGCGGGGAAGAGAAGGTCAAGGCCGTGGCGGACATCTGCCGCCAAAAGGGCATCCCCATCCGCGTCGGCGTCAACGGCGGGTCCTTGGAAAAGGAGCTGCGGGCAAAATACGGCGGCGTCACCGCCGAGGCCCTGGTGGAGAGCGCCATGGGCCATGTACATCTGCTGAACAGGTTCGACTTTGACGACATCTGCATCTCCGTGAAGTGCTCCGACGTGCCGCTGACCATGGCGGCCTACCGCCTGCTGGCGGAGCAGACGGACTATCCCCTGCATCTGGGCGTCACCGAGGCGGGCACGCCCTCCATGGGCATGGTGAAATCCGCCATGGGCATCGGCGGATTGCTGTGCATGGGCATCGGAGACACCATTCGCGTGACCCTGACCGCCGACCCGGTGGAGGAGATCTACGCCGCCCACAAGATCCTGAAAGCCGCCGGGCTGCGGAAAGAGGGCGTGAACCTGATCGCCTGCCCCACCTGCGGCCGCACCCGCATCGACCTGATCCCCATTGCAGAGGAGGTGGAACGGCGGCTGGCGAACTGTCAAAAGAACATCACCGTGGCGGTGATGGGCTGCGCCGTCAACGGCCCCGGCGAGGCTGCCGCCGCCGACATCGGCATCGCCGGCGGCAGGGGCGAGGGCCTGCTGTTCCGAAAAGGGGAGATCCTTTACAAGGTGCCCCAGGAACGGCTTGTGGACGCATTGATGGCGGAAATTGAGAAACTTTAAGAATTGACAATGGACAATTGACAATTGACAATGAGGGGACACTGGACGCAAATGCACTTTCAGGTGTGCGGCTTCTTTTCGGAAATCGCCCGCCTGGAAGTGTTGGAAAATGCGTTCGGCAAGCACCCTCATTGTCCATTGTCCATTGTCAATTGTCCATTATTTTATTGGACCATATCAGAGAGGAAACCATGTCAAGAGATATCCCGTTTTTTGAAATGTTCACAGAGCTGCAGCTCTCCGGTGAGCTGCGGCTGAAGCTGGCGGGCGCGGTGCTGACGGGAGCCTGTATCGACCAGTCCGCCATGTCCATTGCCCTGCAATTGACCGTTAAATTCCCGCTGTCAGAGTCCGACATCCAGGACATCGCCGACTGCCTGAAGGCGGTCTACGGCTTCACCAAGGCGGAAATCCATGTCACCTGCAAGGCCCCGGAGGCCCCCCGGCCCGTGCCCCAGGCGTCCGCCGCGCCTGCGGGCAAGGGCGCCGGCAGGCCGGCGGTGGGCAAGGTGCTGATGGGCAATCCCATCAAGGCCAAGCCCGGCCCCATGAAGGATTTAAATTTGAAAATGGGCAACGCCACGGTGGCGGGCAAGGTGTTTGCCTTCGAGTGCCGGGAGACCCGGCGGCCCGGCATGTGGCGGCTGAGCTTCGACATGACGGATTACACCAACTCCGTGACGGTGCAGAAAAACCTGACCACCAAGGAGGCCCAGAGCCTGGAGAGCGCTATCAAGCCCGGCATGTGGCTGTGCGTCCAGGGCAAGATGGAGCCCACCTGGGACGGCAAGGATATCCAGCTGAACCCCTATCACATCAACGTGATCCAGCACAAGGAGCGGGAGGACACCGCCCCGGTGAAGCGGGTGGAGCTGCATTTACATACGAAAATGAGCAACATGGACGCCCTGACGGACACCAAGGAGGTCATCCAGGAGGCCATCCGCTGGGGCCATCCCGCCATCGCCATCACGGACCACGGCGTGGCCCAGTCCTTTCCGGATGCCTGGCACGCCGCGGGGAGTAAAATAAAAATCCTTTACGGCGTGGAGGGGTACTTTGTCAACAACATCGACGACCGGGTGGTGGTCCACGGCACTCAGGACTGCTCTCTGGACGGCGAATTCGTCTGCTTCGACATCGAGACCACCGGATTGAAGGTGGACCGGGAGGCCATCACGGAGATCGGCGCGGTTGTGCTGAAGGACGGCGAGATCGCGGAGCGCTTTCAGACTTTCGTCAACCCGGGCCGCCGCCTGACGCCGGAGATCATCGGCCTGACCGGCATCACCGACGACATGCTGAAGGACGCGCCCCAGCCCAAGGAGGCGCTGGAGGCCTTCTTGAAATTTGTCAATGGCCGCCCTTTGGCGGCCCACAACGCGGAATTCGACATCGGCTTTATCCGCAAGGGCTGCCGGGACTGCGGACTGCCCTTCGACCCCACCTATGTGGACTCCCTGATCCTGGCCCAGAACCTGCTGCCGGGGCTGGGGAAGTACAAGCTGGACATCGTGGCGGAGCATCTGGATCTGCCCGCCTTCAACCACCACCGGGCCAGCGACGACGCCGCCACAGTGGGCTATATGCTGATCCCCTTCTGGAAGATGCTCCACGAGAAAGGCATTCATACGCTCCAGGCGGTGAACGGGGAGATGGAGAAGCTGCGGCCCCTGGGCAGCAAGACCAACCGGTTCCCCAAGCACATCATCCTGCTGGCCCGGAACAAGGTGGGATTGAAAAACCTCTATCAGATGATCTCTGCCTCCAACCTGAAATACTTCAAGCGGGTGCCCACCATTCCCAAAAGCCTGCTGCGGGAGCACCGGGAGGGCATTATCGTGGGCTCCGCCTGCGAGGCGGGCGAGCTGTTCCGGGCCGTGGCGGACCACAAGGACTGGGACGAGCTGAAGCGCATCGCGGACTTTTACGACTATCTGGAGATCCAGCCCCTGTGCAACAACATGTTCATGCTCCGCAGCGGCGACGTGCAGAGCGTGGAGGATCTGAAGGAATTCAACCGCACCATCGTCCGCCTGGGGGAGGAGCTGGGCAAGCCTGTCTGCGCCACCGGCGACGTCCATTTCCGGGAGCCGGAGGACGAGGTGTACCGACACATCCTGCTGGCGTCCAAGAAGTTCCCGGACGCCAACGAATCCCTGCCCATCTACTTCAAGACCACCGATGAGATGCTGCGGGAGTTCAGCTATCTGGGGGAGGAGAAGGCCTATGAGGTGGTGGTGACCAACACCCGCCTGGTGGCGGATCAAATAGAGACCTTTGAGCTGCTGCCCTCGGAGCTGTTCCCGCCCCGCCTGGAAAATTCCGAGGAGGACCTGAACCGCCTGGTGTGGGAAAAGGTCCACCGGCTCTACGGCGAAGATCCGCCCCAGCTGATCGTGGACCGCCTGAACGTGGAGCTGAGCGGCATTTTGGGCAAGTACGACGTGGTGTACATGTCCGCACAGAAGCTGGTGCAGCGGAGCCTGGAAAACGGCTATCTGGTGGGCTCCCGGGGTTCCGTGGGCTCGTCTTTGGTGGCCTACATGTCCGGCATCACAGAGGTCAATTCCCTGCCGCCCCACTACCGCTGCCCCAAGTGCAAGAATACGGAGTTCATTCAGGACGGCTCCTATGGCTGCGGCGCGGATATGCCGGACAAAAACTGCCCCGTCTGCGGCGAAAAGTACGCCAAGGACGGCTTTGACATCCCCTTTGAGACCTTCCTGGGCTTTGGCGGCGGCAAGGTGCCGGATATCGACCTGAACTTCTCCGGCGAGTACCAGGCCCGGGCCCACCGCCACGCCATCGAGATGTTCGGCGAGACCCAGGTGTTCCGGGCGGGCACCATCGGTACCCTGGCGGAAAAGACCGCCTACGGCTTTGTGAAAAAGTATCTGGAGGAAAACGGCATCACCGCCGGGCGGGCGGAGGAGAACCGGCTGACCCTGGGCTGCGTTGGCACCCGGCGCACCACCGGCCAGCACCCCGGCGGCCTGGTGGTAGTCCCCGACGACAAGGATATGGAGGATTTCTGTCCCGTCCAGCACCCGGCGGACGCCGACGACTCCGACACCATCACCACCCATTTTGAATACCACTCCATGGAGGCCAACATCCTGAAGCTGGACATGCTGGGACACGATGACCCCACCATGGTCCGTATGATGCAGGATCTCACCGGCGTGGACCCCCACGACATTCCCCTGGACGATCCGGACACCATGTCCATTTTTACCTCCAGCAAGGCGCTGGGGTATGAGAATGACGAGATCCTGGGGCCTACCGGCGCCGTGGCCATCCCGGAGTTCAACACCCGCTTCACCCGCCAGATGCTGATAGATACCCAGCCCAAGGATTTCAATACCCTGGTGCGTCTCTCCGGCTTCTCCCACGGCACCGACGTGTGGCTGGGCAACGCCCGGGAACTGATCGTCAGCGGCACCGCCGGCGTTCTGGAGACGGTGGGCTGCCGTGACGACATCATGCTGTACCTGATCTCCATGGGCCTGGACCCGAAGATGAGCTTCAAGATCATGGAGTCCGTCCGAAAGGGCAAGGTGAAAAAGGGCGGCTTCGAGCCGGGCTGGGTGGAGGCCATGCGGGAGCACGAGGTGCCGGAGTGGTACATTGAATCCCTGGCCAAGATCGGCTATCTGTTCCCCAAGGCCCACGCCGTGGCCTACGTCATGATGGCCTTCCGCATCGCCTGGTACAAGGTCCACGAGCCCCTGGCGTTTTACGCCACCTTCTTCTCCGTCCGGGCCAAGGCCTTTGACGCGGAGTACTGCTGCGCGGGCAAGGACGCGGTGAAGCGGAAGATCCGGGAGATCGAAAACAACAAGGACGCCACCGCCGTGGAGCAGAACCTGCTGACCACCCTGGAGGTGTGCTACGAGTTCTATCTCCGGGGCTTCCACTTCGACACCATCGACATCTACAGGTCTGACGCCACCAAGTTCATCGTGACGGAAAACGGCCTGCTGCCGCCCTTCACCACCGTCCACGGCCTGGGCGAAGCGGCGGCCATCGACACGGTGGAGAAGCGGAAGGGAAAGCAGTTCATCTCCATCGAGGAATTCGCCATGTGCTGCAATAAGCTGTCCAAGACCCACATTGAGCAGCTGAAGGCCCTGGGGGCCTTCGCGGGCATGGCGGAGACCAGCCAGATCACGCTGTTTTGACTGCCGGCGGGCAGAGAACGCCAAAAATGAAAAGCACATTTTTATGCGTTTTTCTAGTAGACAATCGGAAAAAACGCATGTACAATCACAATTGCAAATAAAAGAAGAAAAGGAGCGATCTATCATGCTGAACGCAAAAGTCAAGGATCTGCTGAACCAGCAGGTCAACAAGGAATTTTACTCTGCCTATCTGTATCTGGACTTCTCCAACTATTTCGAGACCCGGGGCCTGGACGGCTTTGCCAACTGGTACAAGATCCAGGCCCAGGAGGAGCGGGATCACGCCATGCTGTTCTATCAGTATCTGCACAACAACAATGAGGTGGTGACCCTGGACGCCATCGGCAAGCCCGACAAGGCGCTGGACAGCGACATGGCGGTGCTGCAGGCCGGCCTGGAGCATGAAATCTATGTCACCAGCCTCATCAACGACATCTATGCCGCTGCCTACGAGGTGAAGGATTTCCGCACCATGCAGTTCCTGGACTGGTTCGTGAAGGAGCAGGGCGAGGAGGAGACCAACGCCAACGACCTGATCTCCAAGATGGAGCTGTTCGGCTCCGATCCCAAGAGCCTGTACATGCTCAACAGCGAGCTGGCTGCCCGGGTGTACAGCGCGCCCTCTCTGGTGCTGTAAGCCCTGGCTTTCACGGAAGATCGAACGCAGCAAAAAAGCGGCCGCAGCGCGGCCGCTTCAGCCCGTCAAAAAAGTCCAAAGGACTTTTTTGACGGGCTTTATAATGCCCCGCTTCGCGGGGCAAAAGGGCTGCTGTCACAGCCCTTTTGCAGGCATTTGATCCGACACGAGGGGACTCCCGCCCCCTCGTACTCCCCCTGCGAAACGGAACGCTTTTTCTCCAAACAGATTGATTCGCCAGACAGGCTCATTCGCCGAAGCGGGACTCCTCGTTCTTGATCTCCCAATGGATCAGGAAGGTCAGCGCGCCCCGGAGCAGGATAATGGCGCCCAGGGTGATGAGCTCGCTGTACTCCCGGACGATGGCCGTGCGCAGGACCTCGCCGCCCAGCTTGAATTCCAGGGCCAGGGCGATGCCCTGGGCCAGGGTCAGGCGGACATGGGGGTCCCTTTTGAAGCAGCCAATGATGCTCTTCACCGCATATACCAACAGCACCGCAACGCCCACACACTCCAAAAATAAGACGCCGAATTGCACGATAAACTGGAATCCCTCTTCCAAAAGCTCAAGCATCGCCATCATATATCCTCCTCAAACGTTTGCGTTAAGGATATGATAGCACAATTTGAGGAAATTACAAGAAAAATGTGGAGTGTCCTCCAAAAACAGGCCGCCCGGGATTTTCGGGCGGCCTGCGCACTGCGGGGCGGGGGAGGGGGTCAGCCCTCCAGCTTGGCGCTGCACTTGTTCAAAAAGCGCTCGCTGCTGATGATGGCCCGGGTGTGGGTGCCGGAGCCGATGGGGCCCTTTTCGTCCCAGGCCCTGACCGCGAAATCCACCATTTTGCCGTTTTCGGACACGGCGGTGATCTCGGCCTCCGCCCAGACCTTCATGCCCACGGGGGTGGGGGCATCGTGGCTGATGTCCAGATGAGTGCCTACGCTGCCCTGGCCCTCCTCCAGGAAGCTCTGCAGCACGGTCATGGCGGCGTTTTCCATCATGGCGGCCATGAAGGGCGTGCCGAACACCGGCAGGGCGCCGGAGCCCACGGCGGCGGCTGTCAGCTCCTGGGTGACGGCCTGCTCCAATTGACATTTTGTTCCAATCAGGATCATAAAAGTTCCTCCTTTTGAATTCTTTACAGGTACAGTGTACACGAAAAATGAAATTTTGCAAGAAAAACCGGCGCTGCATGCAGCGCCGGTTTTCTCAGATTCCAAGCTCGGTCCAAAGCGTGCTGTAGAGAGCGCGGGTCTCGGCGGGGAGGACCAGATAGGCCTCGCAGCGGTCCAGGACCTCCTGGGGAGCGGCCATGATCTCGTAGATCTCCGGGTCCAGCTCCTCTCCGTACAGCTCCTCGTAGTAGGCGGGATATTCCTCCAGCGCCTCTTCGTTGGGGGAGGCGTACCAGATATAATCCATATTGGCCAGGTTGGCTTCGGTGGAGGCGATGAAGTTGATCCACGCCTCGGCCTCCTCCTTGTGGGGGGCGTCCTTCAAAACGCACATGGCGTCCATGAACCAGTTGCTGCCCTCCTCGGGGATCACGAAGGCGAGATCCTCGTTGTTCTCCAGCATGGTCAGGTAGTCGCCGGCGTAGTAGGCGCCGATGGCGGCGTTGCCGCCCTCCAGCTTCTGATAGATCTCATCCATGACGAAAGACTGATAGACGCCGTTTTTCTTCGCATCCGCCAGCAGCTGGAAGGCCTCCCGCAGCTCGCTTTCATCGGTGGTGTTCAGGGAATAGCCCAGATACAGCAGGGCGGTGGCCATGGCGTCCCGGGAGTTGCGGAACATCAGGACGTTTCCGGCATACCGGGTATCGAACATGGCGCTCCAGCTGGTGATGGGCTCGTCCACCATGGCGGTGTTGTAGATGATGCCTACGGTGCCCCAGGCATAGGGGACGGTGTACTTGTTCTCCGGATCATAGGGCAGGTTTTTGAAGCGGTCGGAGATCTTTTCAAAGTTGGGGATGTTGCTGTAGTCCAGTTCCGAGAGCATATCCTCCTCAATGAGCTGGGAGATCATGTAGTCGGAGGGGACGATGACGTCGTAGTCCCCGGCGCCGCTTTTCAGCAGGGAGTAGAGGGTCTCGTTGCTCTCCGCCGTCTGATAGTTGACCATGATGCCGGTCTCTTCCTCAAACTGGGTGATCAGCTCCTCGTCGATATACTCGCCCCAGCTGCACACATTGACCATGGGCTGGGCGTTGGTGGCGCCGGTCAGCAGGCACACCGTCACCACAAAGGCGGCGGCCAGGACGGCGGCCGCGCCCCGGCGGGCCAGCCTGCCCCGGGGGGTGGAGAGGGCCTGGGAGACCTTCTCCGCCCGGGGACTGCGGCGGACCTCCCGGCGGCCCAGGCGCTCCAGCCGGGCCTCCCGGACATTGACGATGACCAGCAGCAAAAGCACGGTGACGAACAGCAGGGTGGAAATGGCGTTGATCTCCGGCGTGACCCGCTTTTTCGTCATGCCGTAGATGGTCATGGCCAGGGTGGAGGAGGACGAGCCGGCGGTGAAATAGCTGATGATGAAGTCGTCCACGCTCATGGTGAAGGCCGTCAGCGCGCCGGAGACGATGCCGGGCTTGATCTCCGGCAGAATGACCTTCCAGAAGGCCTGCATCCAGGTGCAGCCCAGGTCCATGGCGGCGTCCACCAGGTTTTTGTCCATCTGCCGCAGCTTGGGGCCCACGGACAGAATGACATAGGGGATGTTGAAGGCCACATGGGCGATGAGCAGCGTGCCGAAGCCCAGGGTCAGGCGGGTGGGCAGCTCCACAAAGTGCTGCGCGCCGTTGAACCAGGCCGCGAAGTCGGACCAGAAGGTGAAAAACGCCACAAAGAACAAACACATGGCGACGCCGGTGACGATATCGGCGTTCATCATGGGGATGTTGTTGACGGTGTTCAGCACGCTGCGGGCGCGCCGGCGGAGGCTGAAAAAGCCGATGGCCGCGAAGGTGCCGGCGGCGGTGGCGATGGCGGTGGCCAGCAGGGAGACCAGCAGGGTGGTGTACACGCTCTGCATGATGAGCCGGTCCGTAAAGAGCTTTTGATACCAGTCCAGGGAAAAACCGCTCCAGACGATGTTGCTGTTGCCCTTGTTGAAGGAAAAGACGATGAGCAGGAAGATGGGGGCGTACAGGAACAAAAACACCAGGGCCATGAAAAAGCGGTTGAAGGCGGGATTCTTTCTCATAGCATCACCGCCTGTTCTTCACCCTCGCCGAAGCGGTTCATGACCCACATGCAAACCACCACAATGACCATCATCACCAGGGAGATGGCCGCGCCCAGCTGGGGATTGTAGGCGCCGCCCAGGAACTGCTGTTCGATGAGGTCGCCCAGCAGCAGCTCCGTGCCGCCGCCCAGCATTTTGCTGATGGCGAAGGTGGAGACCGAGGGGACGAATACCATGGTGATGCCGGAGAGGATGCCCGGGAAGGACAGGGGCAGGATCACCCGGCGGAACACGTTGAAGGAGTTGGCCCCCAGGTCCCGGGCCGCCTCGATCAGGGAGCGGTCCAGCTTGATGATGACAGAGTAGATGGGCAGGATCATGAAAGGCAGGTAGTTGTAGACCATGCCCAGCACCACGGCGCCCTGGGTGTTCAGCATGGGGAAGAACTGGAGGTCCGTGCCGAAGATGCCGTTGTACAGGGAGATCACGCCGATCTTTTGAAACAGGCGGTTCAAAAGGCCGTTGTTTTCCAGAATGGACATCCAGGAGTAGGTCCGCAGCAGGAAGTTGATCCACATGGGCAGCATGATGAGCACCATGGCCACCCGCTGGAAGCCGGGGCCCTCCTTGCTCATCATGTAGCTGACGGGATACCCGACAGCCAGACAGATGACCGTGGCGATGAGGGCCAGCTTGAAGGAACGGCCGAACACCACCGCGTAGGCGCCCATGTTGGAGAAGTTGTCCAGGGTGAAGCCGCCCTCGGCAGAGGAAAAGGCGTAGACCACCACCATGATGATGGGGGCCACCACAAACAGGGCCATCCAGATCACGTAGGGGACGGCGAATTTGGAGAGCTTATTCTTCATCCCCGCTCTCCTCCTCAACCGGCTCCAGGCTGGCGTCGTCCAATTCGTCATATTCGTCGGAGAAAGAGGAATAGTCGCCGAACATGCCGGAGTACTGGCTCTTCTTCATCACGTGGATGCCGTCGGGGTCGATCTTGATGCCGATGCGCTCGCCCTCGGGGGAGTGGTCCGTGGTCTGGATCAGCCACTTGAAGCCCTTAAAGTCCACGATGATGTCGTACTGCATGCCCTTGAAGGTTACATTGGTGACGGTGCCGGTCAGCTGGCCCTGCTCCACGGGGACGATGTCGATGTCCTCCGGACGGATGACCACGTCCACCGGCTCGTTTTCGGCGAAGCCGCCGTCCAGACAGGGGAACTGCTTGCCGTACATCTGGACCAGGTTGTCCCGGACCATGATGCCGTCAATGATGTTGGACTCGCCGATGAAGTCCGCCACAAAGGCGTTTTTCGGCTCGTTGTAGATATCCTCGGGGGTGCCGATCTGCTGGATGGAGCCCTTGTCCATCACCACGATGGTGTCGGACATGGTCAGGGCCTCCTCCTGATCGTGGGTCACATATATAAACGTAATGCCCACCTGCTGCTGGATGCGCTTCAGCTCGATCTGCATGTCCTTGCGGAGCTTCAGATCCAGGGCGCCCAGGGGCTCGTCCAGAAGCAGGACCTTGGGCCGGTTCACCAGCGCACGGGCGATGGCCACCCGCTGCTGCTGGCCGCCGGAGAGGGCGTCGGGCCTGCGGCTTTCGAAGCCCTTCAGGCTGATGACCTCCAGCATTTCCATGACCCGTTCCCGGATCTCGTCCTCCGGGATCTTTACCGTTCTCTTCCCGGTGGGGTCGCTGGGATCGGGCCGGCGCTGCATCCGCAGGCCGAAGGCGATGTTCTCGAACACGTTCAGGTGGGGGAACAGCGCGTACTTCTGGAAGACCGTGTTGATCTGCCGTTTGTAGGGCGGAACGTCATTAATCCTCACACCGTCGAACAAGACGTCTCCCGACGTAGGTGTCGCGAAACCGCCTATGATCCGCAGCGTGGTGGTTTTACCGCACCCGCTGGGTCCGAGCAATGTGAGGAACTCTTTGTCGTTGATGTACAGATTGATGTTGTTCAATACAGGTTCGTTGTCGTACGCCATGCACAGATCCCGCAGGCGAATCAACTCTTTGGACATGTATCCTCCCCCATTTCAAAAATAATTTTGTTTGAACAATAACGCCTCTTTTCTCTGTTGTAAAAAAACTCCCAGCCGGCAAAGAACAACCCCGGCGCCGCGGCGGCCTCCGGGCAAATTGTACCCTGCTGTCTGAGAGTTCTCGTCTCGTTGAAATTCAGCAATTTGAACTATATAGGAAGTATCCCCAAAAGTCAAGGAAATTATCTATATTTCTTCATGATTTTTCAAGCGTTTTCCCCTGCGGAAAATATTTGCCCCGGAAGGGCACGTCCGCCACGGTGAATTCCCTGCCCCGCAGATAGTTCAGCATCCCCGCGTCGGTGGGGAAATCGAAGTGCAGCTTGTAGGAATACAGCGCCTGCCGGGTCTCGCGGTAGCGCCTGTTGGCCGCGCCGTTTCCATACTTGCCGTCCCCCAGCAGGGGACAGCCGAGCTCCGCCATGGAGACGCGGATCTGGTGGGTCCGGCCTGTCAGCAGGCGGCATTCCACCAGGGACAGTTCCCCCCGGGTCTCCAGGGTCTTATACAGGGTGACGGCGGTCTTGCCGCCGGGGACGGGCCTATGATAGAAGGACACCAGCTTTTTCGCCTCGTCCTTCAGCAAAAACCCCTCAATCCTGCCCGACGCGGGCCGGGGGCGGCCCACGGTGACGCAGAGGTAGGATTTCTCCAGCTCGTGGTTTTTGATCTTCTCGTTGATGATCCGCAGTGTCTCCGCGTTCTTGGCGGCGATGACGATGCCGCCGGTGTTGCGGTCGATGCGGTTGCACAGCGCCGGGGCAAAGGCGTTCTCCCACTTGGGATTCCACTCTTTTTTCTGATACAGGTAGGCCTGGATGTGGTTGATGAGGGTGTTGACCTTCTCCGTCTCGTCGGCGTGGACCACCAGGCCCGGGCGCTTGTCCACCAGCAGCAGGTTCTCGTCCTCATAGACGATGTTCAGATTGGGCTTGAACACGGTCAGAAAGAGATTTTTCTCATTGGGCTTGTCAAAGAACTCGTCGTTGATATATAATTGTAAAACATCCCCCGTGTTCAGGCGGGCGTCCCGCTTGGAGCCCCTGCCATTGACCTTGATGCGCTTGAGGCGGATGTACTTCTGCAGCAGGGCGGGGGGCAGCAGCGGCAGATTTTTGGACACAAAGCGGTCCAGCCGCTGTCCGGCGTCATTTTTCCCGATGGTGAATTCCCGCATGATGGGACCTCCTGTGATGAGATCGTATCTATCATACCTGTTTGCCGGGGGATTGTAAAGCCCGTTCGGAATTTTTCAATGAGGTTAGGAGACACTGAAGATGAGCGAAAGACCTGAAAAAAAGCAGACTGGCCGGGTGAACTACGTCTGGGTTCTTGCGGGCGGATATCTGATTTATCTGGCCGTCCAGCTGCTGGGCGGCGTATGGACCGGCAAATCGGACTCGCCGGCCGTCGGCGCCGCCGGCGGCCTGGTTTTCCTGGTCATTGGCGCGCTGCTGATCCTCCGGGAGTGGAGGGCCTATCAGTACGGCAAGGCCCACATCGACGATCCCTCCACCTGGAGCGACGAGCCGGAAGAGCCGGAGAAAGGCGGGGAGGACGCATGAGCAGGGAGCTTCTCGACGCCGTCCAGACCGGAAGGACCTGGCTGGACCGCTTTACCCGCCGGGAGTATCCAAAGGCTTTCCAGGAATACACCGCGCGGTTCGGCCCCGCCTATCTGGAGGCGGTCCGGGCCGCCGGAGGGGAGGAAGCGGCCCTCCAGGCCCTGGCGGACGAAATTCTGGACGGGCTGGAGGCGGGCTGGAAGCGCCAGCGCTTCTGGAACCGCGCCTCCGTGATGGTCAATGAAAAGCAGATGGTGGTGGACTATCTGACGCCCATGCTGCTGGAGCAGACGGGGACGGACTGCCCCCGCTTCGCGGCGCTTCTGCGGGACCGCTGGGCCGCCCGCCGCCCCGGGGACGAATACGCCACGGCGTCCTATGCCAAGCTGCTGGGGGGGTTCCGCTACTCCATCCTGGGCATCGACCTTGCCAACAAGCATCTGGATCCGGACAATGACCGGCAGTGAAATCGAAAAACCGGGCGGAATTTGAAAAAATTGTTTGACAACGGGGAAGTCATCCCTTATAATACTACTCGTGTCATTGCGAGGTAGACTATGCTTTTTGATGTAAAACCCATCCTGCATACCCCCGGCGGACGGCTGGAATTCCGGTTTGAGCTGGATCTCTCCGATGTGGAGTTCTCTGGCCGGTATCCGGTGAGCCGCCCGGTGGAAGTCAGCGGCGAGATCCGCAACACCGCCGGTGTCCTGGACCTGACCCTGACGGCCAGGACCACGCTGGACGCCGCCTGCGACCGCTGCGGCAGGGAATTTCCGCAGGAGAAGGAGATCCCGTACAGCTGCATGCTGGCGGAGGAGCTCCAGAACGAGGACAACGACGAGATCGTCCTGCTGGAGGATGGGAAGGTCGATGTGGGCGACCTGGCCCGCACCGCGTTTATTCTCGGAATGGACACCAAGACATTGTGTTCGGAAGATTGCAAGGGACTGTGCCCCCGCTGCGGCGCCGACCTGAACCTCGGCCCCTGCTCCTGCAAAAAGGAGACGGACCCGCGGCTGGCCGTCCTGGCCAAGCTTTTGGAGAACAAATAAGTAATTTATAAGGACGGGCCACACTCCCGGGCCTTTGTAGATCAAGGAGGTGTCACAATGGCAGTACCTAAGGGGAAAGTATCCAAAGCAAGACGCGACAAGCGCCGCAGCTCCCACTGGAAGCTGGAGGCTCCCGGTCTCGTCGCATGCCCGAAATGCGGTGCGCTGCACCTGCCTCACAGAATGTGCCAGGAGTGCGGTACTTACAACGGCCGCGAGGTCAAGGTTGTCAAGTCCGTCGTCGCGAAATAAGGACACGCATGCTTGCTTTAGGAGGGAAGAAGGGATTCTTCCCTCCTTACTTTTTGTCCGCTGCGGAAAGGGCAGGGATTTTTTAACTTGCTATCCGGCCGCCCGCCGGATATAATATACTTGCGATTTTGCGAGAAAGAAACAGAAAGGATGTGAGAGCCGATGAAACCTATCGTTGCCATTGTGGGACGGCCCAATGTGGGCAAGTCCATGCTGTTCAACAAGCTGATCGGCAGGCGGCTTTCTATTGTAGAGGATACCCCGGGCGTCACCCGGGACCGCATTTACGGAGAGACGGACTGGAACGGCCGTCCCTTCACACTCATCGACACCGGCGGCATCGAGCCCCGCACGGACAACCAGATCCTGTCCTTCATGCGGGATCAGGCCCAGATCGCCATTGAAAACGCCACCGTTATCATCTTTTTGACGGATATCAAAACCGGCCTCACCGCCTCGGATCACGAGGTGGCCAATATGCTGCTGCGCAGCGGCAAGCCCATCGTGCTGGCGGTGAACAAGATGGACTCCACCGGCGCGGTGAACCCGGATTTTTATGAGTTCTACAACTTAGGGCTGGGGGACCCCATCGCTGTCTCCGCCGTCCACGGCCACGGCACCGGCGACCTGCTGGACGCCTGTGTCCGGTATTTCCCGCCGGAGGGCGAGGAAGAGGAAGAGGACGACGCCATCAAGGTGGCCGTCATCGGCAAGCCCAACGCGGGCAAGTCCTCCCTGGTCAACAAGATCCTGGGGGAGAACCGGGTCATTGTCTCCGATGTGGCGGGCACCACCCGGGACGCCATCGACTCCCGGTTTGAAAACGACAAGGGCCGCTTCGTGTTCATCGACACCGCGGGCATCCGCAAGAACTCCAAGGTGGAGGAGGACATCGAGCGCTACAGTGTCCTGCGGGCCACCATGGCCATCGAGCGCAGCGATGTGTGCCTCATCATGATCGACGCCACCGAGGGCGTCACGGAGCAGGACACCAAGGTGGCCGGCCTCGCCCATGAGGCGGGCAAGGCCAGCATCATCGTCATCAACAAGTGGGATCTGGTGGAGAAGGATGACAAGACCATGGACCGCATGCGGGAGAAGGTCCGGCAGGACCTGGCCTTCATGACCTACGCGCCCATCCTGTTCATCTCCGCCAAAACCGGCCAGCGGGTGGACAGGCTGTTTGAGATGATCGACTATGTCTCCAACCAGGCCAGCCTCCGCGTCACCACGGGGATGCTGAACAGCGTCCTGGAGGACGCCCAGACCCGGGTGCAGCCTCCCACGGACAAGGGCCGCCGGCTGAAAATCTACTATATGACCCAGGTGGGCATCCGGCCGCCCCACTTTGTGGTCTTCTGCAACGACGCCCGGCTGTTCCACTTCTCCTACCGGCGGTATCTGGAAAACTGCATCCGCAGCACTTTCGGCCTGGAGGGGACGCCTGTCGTGCTGTCCATCCGGCAGAAGGGCGACAAGGAGGAGTGAGAGATGCTGGATTCCTTTTATCTGGATCCCTATGCCGTTACGGGGCCGGAGTGGTATGCCCTTTTTGTGCCGGCGATAGCAGCCTATTTCTGCGGCTGCTTCAACGGGGCGGTTATCGTCTCCAAATATATTCTGCGGGATGATGTGCGGGACCACGGCAGCGGCAACGCGGGCCTGACCAATTTTTACCGGACGTTCGGCGGTCCTCTGACCGTCGTGGTCATCCTGACGGATGTGCTGAAAGCGGTGGTGGCCCTGAAGTTCGGCAGCTGGTATCTTGGCTATTTCTGCGGGCGGTTTGGCTATGCGGCCAGTCTTCGGATCAGCGGGATGTGGGCCCTGTTCGGCGAATATTGGGCCGCCCTGTTCTGCCTGCTGGGCCACATGTTCCCCTGTATGTTTCATTTCAAAGGCGGAAAGGGTATCCTCTCCGGCGGCACCATCGCCCTGATGATCGACTGGCGCATCGCCCTGGTGGTCTGGGGCGGGTTCCTGATCCTGTTCGCCCTGACCCGGTATGTGTCCCTGGGCTCCCTGTGGGCCGGGGCCAGCTTTCCGTTTATCTCCTGGTACTGCTATCCCGATCCCGTGATCGTGCTTCTGGCCTTTGCCTGCGGCGCTCTGGTGGTGTGGCAGCACCGGGCCAATATCCGGCGCCTGCTCCAGGGCAATGAGAACAAATTCAGCTTCCACCATAAGAAGGAGGGAACGCCATGAAAGCGGTCATTTTAGGCAGCGGCGGCTGGGGCACGGCGCTGGCGCAGGTCCTCTGCGACAACGGCCACGATGTCACGCTGTGGTCCCACAGCCCCGCCAAGGCGGAGGAGATGGCCCGGACCCGGGAAAATCCCCTGCTGAAGGGCGTCCGCCTGCCGGACAGCCTGGACATCACTGGTGATCTGAGCTGCCTGGAGGGGGCGGACCTGGTGGTCAGCGCCGCGCCGTCCTTCGCCGTCCGGGAGACGGGGCGGAAGGCCGCGCCTTACCTGCGGCCGGACAGCATTTTGGTGACGGTCTCCAAGGGCATCGAGCGGGACACCAACCTGCGCATGAGCCAGGTCCTGCGGGAGGTCACCGGCAATATCTGTCAAGTGGCTGCCCTTTCCGGCCCTTCCCACGCGGAGGAAGTAGGCGTCCGGCTGCCCACCGGCTGCGTGTCCGCCTGTCCGGACCGGGCGGCGGCCCGCTTCGTGCAGGACGCGTTTATGAACGACTACTTCCGCGTCTACACCAGCTATGATATCATTGGCGTGGAGCTGGCGGCGGCGCTGAAGAACGTGGTGGCCTTGAGCTGCGGCATCTGTACGGGGCTGGGCTTCCAGGACAACACCAAGGCCCTGCTGATGACCCGGGCCATGGCGGAGCTGACCCGCTTAGGGGAGCAGCTGGGCGGCACCCGCCGCACCTTCGGCGGCCTTGCCGGCATGGGCGACCTCATCGTCACCTGTACCTCCATGCACTCCCGGAACAACCGGGCGGGCATCCTCATCGGCCAGGGCAGGACCGTCCAGCAGGCCATGGAGGAGGTGGGCGCCGTGGTGGAGGGCTACTACGCCGCCGAGAGCATCCACCAGCTGGCGGAGCGGGAGCATGTGGACATGCCCATCTGCCGCTGCGCCTACGAGGTGCTGTACCACGGGAAGAGCGCCCGGGATGTGGTCAGCGAGCTGATGACCCGGGCCAAGAAGGACGAGCTGCTGGAGACCACCTGGATGTGAAAAAGAGAGGACGAAAGTCCTCTCTTTTTATCCGCGTGTTCCGCTCTCCGCGTCCGCCGCCCGCTTTTCCAGCAGCCGGCGGGCAAAGGCCTCCATGGAGCAGTCCTCCACAGACTCGCCCGGCTCAATGACAAAATCCCAGAAGCAGCTGGGGATCTCCCGCTTCCGCAGCTCTTTTTCCATGCACGGGGTGCAGCCCTGGCCGTGGTTGGAGGGGTGGCAGCGGCACGCGGTGTTTTTGCAGGGGCAGAAATGCTCCATGGGAACGACCTCCTGAAAATAAAAGAGATCCCGGACCGAAGTCCGGGATCTTGTTTGCACGATCAGACCGCTCTGGTGACCTTACCGGAACGCATACACCGGGTACAAACATACACATGGCGGGGAGTACCGTTGACAATCGCCTTCACACGCTTCACATTGGGCTTCCAGGAACGATTGGAACGCCGGTGAGAGTGGGAGACCTGAATGCCGAAGGTCACGCCCTTGTCGCAAAACTCGCACTTTGCCATCCGTTGCACCTCCTTGCTGTTGCGTACTCAATGCCTCTATTCACAGGCACAGCTGATATAATAACAGAAATATTCAGAAAATGCAAGAAGAATTTTCAAAAAAATCAAAGTTTTTTGCGCGTATTTTGTGGGGCCGGGAAAGGGCGAAAGTGTTGCGGAACCAGGGAAATTCATATATAATAAAAGCAATGCGGAACGGCGGATCTTTTGACCGCCTGGCCGGGCGTTCGCGCGGCCGCACAGGATGGGCGCGGAGGTGCTCCGGGCCGGAAAGGGAGGGAAAGCCCCATGCGTGAAAATGGACTGAAGATGACGGAATTCGTCAAGGTATTTGATTTGGAGGTGCTGAACCGGGGCAGCGAGTATGAAACGAGCCGGCTGACCATCACGGACGTGAACCGGCCGGGGCTCCAGTTTCATGATTTTTACGACTATTTTGATCCCCGCCGCCTGCAGGTCATCGGCAAGGCGGAGGTCATGTACCTGAAGGGGCTGACAGAGGAACAGCGCCGCAAATGCTTCGACAACTTGTTTCTGTACGACATCCCGGCCCTGGTCATCGCCCGGGGGCTGGACTGCTTTCCGGAGTGCCTGGAGAGCGCCAGGGAGCATGAGAAGACGCTGCTGCGCACCCAGGAGACCACGGTGGACTTCACCAGCCACACCATTGAGTATTTGAACCGGGTCCTGGCCCCCTGCGTCACCCGCCACGGCGTTTTGCTGGATATCTACGGCGAGGGCGTCATGATCACCGGAGATTCCGGCGTGGGCAAGAGCGAGGCGGCCATCGAGCTGATCATGCGGGGCCACCGCCTGGTGGCGGACGACGCGGTGGAGCTGCGCCGCATCTCCGGCCAGCTGATCGGCACGGCGCCGGAGGTCATCCGCTGCTATCTGGAGCTGCGGGGCATCGGCGTGATCGACCTGCGGCAGCTGTTCGGCATGCGGGCCATCAAGGTGGAGTCCCAGCTGGATCTGGTGGTCCATTTCGAGCCCTGGGACCAGACGAAATTCTATGACCGCCTGGGCATCGAGGACCACTTTACGGAGATACTGGATGTGCAGGTGCCCATCGTGACCATCCCCGTGCGTCCGGGGCGGAACCTGGCCAGCATCGTGGAGGTGGCGGCCATGAACAACCGCCACCGGAAATTCGGCTATAACGCCGCCCAGGAGCTGGCCCGCCGGGTGGATCTGCGGGCGGACGGCGGAAAGATTTGACAGAACGGAGAGAGGGAAATATGTATATCGGAATCGACGTAGGCGGCACCAATCTCAAGGCCGGCCTTGTGGACGGGGACGGCAAGATCCTCGCCGTGGAGCGCGTGCCCCTGGATTTCCAGGGGCCGGAGGCGTTTGCCAGAACCCTGGCGGAGCTGACGGAAACCGTGCTGGAGACCCGCGGCGCGGAGGGTGTGGAATACGTGGGCGTGGGCCTGCCCGGCGCCGTGTCAGGGGGGGATATCCTGTTCACCACCAACATCCCCATGGAAAATGTGCCGCTGGAGACGCTGTTCCGCCGGCACCTGGATCTGCCGCTGCTGCTGGGCAACGACGCGGACTGCGCCGCCGTGGGGGAGTTCACCTGCGGCGCCGGAAAGGGGACCCGGGATTTTGCCGTGGTGACCCTGGGCACCGGCATTGGCGCGGGACTGATTTTGGACGGGAAGCTGCGGGGCGGCCTTGCCTCCAGCGAGGCGGGCCACATGGTCATCTGCCGGGACGGCCTGGCCTGCAACTGCGGCCGCCATGGCTGCTGGGAGACCTACGCATCCGCCACCGGGTTGATCCGGCTGACCCGGGAGGCCATGGAGGCCCACCCGGAGAGCGCGTTACATACCGTCGCGGCGGAAAACGGCGGCGTGGAGGGCCGGACGGCCTTCCAGGCGGCGGAGCTGGGGGATGAAACGGCCCTGGCGGTGTGCCGGCAGTATGTGGAATACCTGGCCAGCGGGACCGTTAGCCTCATCAATCTCCTGCGGCCGGAGATCGTCGCCATCGGCGGCGGCGTGGCCGCCGCGCCGGAGCGTCTCCTCATGGAGCCGCTGCGCCAGATCGCCGCGCAGGAGTGCTTCGCTCAGCACGGCGGGCGCGTCACCCGGATCCAGCGGGCGGAGCTGGGCAACGACGCCGGCATCATCGGCGCGGCCCTGCTGGGAAAAGTTATCTGAGAGCGGGAGGCCCTTGTATGGACTGGACTACGGAACTGGACAAATGGATCGCGGACTATCTGCCGGACCTGAAGACGGCAAAAGACGAGCCCATGAGCCGCCACACCTCCTTCCGGGTGGGCGGCCCGGCAAGGCGCATGGCCTTTCCCCAAAGCCGGGAGCAGCTGGTTTTGCTGCTGTCCTTTGCCAGGGAGTGCGGGGCCAGGCCGCTGGTCATCGGCAACGGCACCAATCTGCTGGCCCCTGACGAGGGGCTGGACCGGCTGGTCATCGATACCTCCGAGGGCCTGAACCGGGTGGAAGACGGCGCGGAACCCGATACGATCCTCGCGGAAGCGGGCGTCTCCCTGGCCCGGCTGGCGGAGCATGCCTGCCGCCGGGGCCTGACGGGGCTGGAATTCGCCCACGGCATCCCCGGCACGGTGGGCGGCGGCGTGTGCATGAACGCCGGCGCCTATGACGGGGAGATGAAGCAGGTGGTCCAGGGCGTGTCGGTGCTGTTCCCGGAGGAGGGGATCCGATTCCTCTCTGCCGAGGAGATGGATTTCGGCTACCGCCACAGCCTGCTGTCGGACCACCCTGACGCGGTGGCGCTGTACGCGGTGTTCCGCCTGCGCCCCGGCGACCCGGAGGCCATCCGGCAGAGGATGCGGGAGCTGATGGCCCGCCGCAGGGCCAGCCAGCCGCTGGAGTGGCCCAGCGCGGGCAGCACCTTCAAGCGGCCGGTGGGCTATTTCGCCGGCACGCTCATCGACCAGTGCGGCCTGAAGGGGCTGATGGTAGGCGGCGCCCAGGTCAGCGAGAAGCACGCCGGCTTTATTATCAACACCGGCGGCGCCACCTGCGCCGATGTGACGGCGCTGATCGCCCAGGTGCGGGAGCGGGTCTTTGCCAGGACCGGCGTCCGCCTGGAGCCGGAAGTGAAGCTCGTCAGATAAGATCGAAAAGAAGGCGTATACATGGAAATTCTCATCATCTCCGGCCTCTCCGGCGGCGGGAAGAGCAAGGCTGCCTCCTTTTTGGAGGACATCGGCTTTTATATCGTGGACAACATGCCCGCCGCCATGATCCTGAAATTCGCGGAGTTCTGCGCGGTGGGCAGCGGCCGCTATGACCGGGTGGCCCTGGTGTACGACGTGCGCACCGCCAGCTCCTTTACAGAGCTGTTTGACGTGCTGGATAAGCTGAAGGCCATGGACGGCGTCTGCCGGATGCTCTTTCTGGAGGCGTCGCCGGAGGTCATCATCCAGCGCTACAAGGAGACCCGCCGCCGCCATCCCCTGCGGGACGGCGTGGACTCCCTGCAGGAGGCCGTCCGCAGGGAGCGGGAGCTGATGCAGCCGGTGCGGGAGCGGGCGGATTTCGTTATCGACACCTCCCACCTCTCCACCGCCCAGCTGCGAAGCGAGCTGCTGGGCATCTTCGGCGAGGCGGGGGAGAAGGGCGGCATGGTGGTCAGCGTCACGTCCTTCGGCTTCAAGCACGGCCTGCCGCTGGAGGCGGACCTGGTGTTTGACGTGCGCTTCATGCCCAATCCCTTTTACATCGAGGAGCTGCGGCCCCAGACGGGGCTGGACAAGGCGGTGGCCGACTATGTGTTCAGCTTCCAGCAGACCCGGGACTATCTGAAGCGGCTGGAGGATCTGCTGGCCTTTTCCCTGCCGCTGTACGCGGAAGAGGGAAAGACCAGCCTGGCCATCGCCGTGGGCTGCACCGGCGGCCGCCACCGCTCCGTGGCGATGACCCACGCGCTGGCGGAGTTCATCCGGCAGCAGGGCTATCAGACCGCCGAGAACCACCGGGACATGAACCGCGGAAACTGAGGGGAAAGGAGCCCTATGGAACATCGATATGAGTACCGCCTTCCAAGGGCGCGGGGGCCGAGGATCGCCGTCATCGGCGGCGGCCACGGCCTTTCCAATATGCTGCGGGGACTGAAGCAGTACACGGAAAATCTCTCCGCCATCGTCACGGTGGCGGATGACGGCGGCGGCTCCGGCATGCTGCGCCAGGATCTGGGGATGCCGTCCCCCGGCGACATCCGCAACTGCATGGAGGCCCTGGCCAACACGGAACCGCTGATGAGCGAGCTGATGCACTACAGGTTTACGGAGGGGTCCCTTGCGGGGCAGAGCTTTGGAAACCTGTTTCTGGCGGCGCTGAACGGCATTTCCCCCTCCTTCGACGCGGCGGTGCGCCGCATGAGCGAGGTGTTGGCCATCACGGGCCGGGTCCTGCCGGTGACCACGGCGGATGTGCAGCTGGAGGCGGAATTTGAAAACGGCGCCACCGTTATCGGGGAATCCAAGATCTTTTACTGCAAGAAAAAGGAGGACTGCCGCATCCGCCGGGTGCGGCTGATCCCCGAATACCCCAAGGCCCTTCCCGACGCCCTGGCGGCCATCCGGGAGGCGGACATGATCGTCCTGGGCCCCGGGAGTCTGTATACCAGCATCATCCCCAACCTGCTGGTGGACGGCATCGTGGACGCCATTCGGACGTCGGACGCCCTGAAGGTCTATGTCTGCAACATCATGACCCAGGAGGGGGAGACGGAGGGCTATACCGTCTCCGACCATATCGCGGCCCTGTTCCACCACTCGGCCCAGGGGCTGTTCGACCTGTGCCTGGCAAACTCCTCGCCCATTCCCAAAGGCGTTGCCGCACGGTACGCCGAGGAGGGCGCCGAACCGCTGCTGGCGGATGAGGAGCTCTGCGCCCAGCTGGGGGTGGAGGTGGTCAGCCGCCCTGTCGCCACGGTGGCGGACGGCTATGTCCGCCACCATCCGGACCATCTGGCCCGGGAGCTGATCCTGCTCCACGCGGAGCGGAGCGTTCGCATCGCGGGCGGGGGCCGGGCCGACAGCTACCGGATGGAAAAGAAGTGACGCCGTATTTTGAGGGGCGGGACAGGCATCTTTTTACCAGGGAACCACAGAAAAGAGGAGGTTTTCATGTCCTTTTCTTTTGATACGAAAAATGAATTATGCAAGCTGCCGGTGCAGAAGCTGTGCTGCGCCCGGGCGGAGGCCTACGGCATCCTGCTGTACTGCAACACCTTCAGCTCCACGGAGGTCCGCATCATCACGGAAAATCCCAACTTCGCCGCGCGGCTGCCGAAGCTGTTCAGGCGGGCGTTCAATCTGCAGTTCGACCGCCAGCCGGAGCCGGAGACGCCGGGAAAGCTGGTCTTCCAGATCACGGAGCGGAAAAAGCTGGACCACATCATCAATCTGCTGGGATACGACCCCCGGCAGAATCTGGTGCTCCACATCAACTTCGGCATGCTGGAAGAGGAGTGCTGCCGGGCTTCCTTCCTGCGGGGGGTGTTTTTTGCCGGGGGCAGCATCACGGACCCGCTGAAGCGCTATCATCTGGAGCTGACTACCTCCCATCTCCAGGCCAACCGGGAGCTGGAGGTGCTGCTGCGGGAGAGCGGGTACCCGCCCAAGAGCATTGGCCGGAACGGCAGCTTCATCACCTATTTCAAGCAGAGCGACCAGATCGAGGACTTCCTCACCCTCATCGGCGCGCCGGTGGCGGCCATGAAGATCATGTCCGCCAAGCTGGAAAAGGATCTGCGCAACAGCGTGAACCGGCGGCTGAACTGCGACAACGCCAATCTGGACAAGACGGTGGAGGCCGCCCGGGAGCAGCTGGAGTGTATCCGCCATCTCCAGGCGGCGGGGCTTTTGGAACAGCTGCCGGACAAGCTGCAGCTGACGGCGGCCCTCCGGCTGGAGAATCCGGAGCTGACTCTCAGCGAGCTGGCGGAGGAATTCGACCCGCCGGTGACGAAATCCTGCCTGAACCATCGGATGCGGAAGCTGATGGAGCTGTCAAAAGGACTGTAAAGGAGGCACGCTGATCATGGGGTATCTGTTCCCGGCCCTGTCGCTGCTGTGTACATACGGCATGGTGGGCTGCGCCTACATTGGATTTTTGTACACGGAGACGCCGATGACGCTCATCCTGTATGGTACGCTGCCGTTCACGGCGGCGGTGGCAGTGCTCTGCGTCATCAACATCGTTTGCGCGGCCCGGGCCTGCCGCCGGAAAGGAGCGGCGGAGGCTGTCAGGCTCTGTGGGGCGGGAATGGCGTGGAAGCTGTTGGCGGTGCCGTATTTTCTGCTGAATTTTCTCGCCTGGACGGTGCTGGCCTCCGCCTTCCTGGTGGTGCCGGGGCTCCAGATTTTCCTGCTGGGCCTGCCGTTGGCGGTGCTGGCGACGTATCTGCCCCTGCTGACTTCTTCGGCCTATACCATCGCCGCCATTTTCGCAGCCCGGCGGACGGGCATGGCTGTGAAGATGCGGCACATTGTCTGCCAGCTGTTGTTTATCTTGGACACCATTGACGCCGTCTGGCTGTTTTTCCATCTGCGGAGGGCGGCGCGTGAAGGAAATATGGAATTTACAAAAGGAGATAGTAGACTATGATTTCAAATCACTGCGAGCTTGCCAGCGCCTATCACAAACAGGGCTTCAACTGCTGCCAGAGCGTGCTGGCGGCGTTTTCCGACCTGACCGGCCTCAGCGAGCAGGCCAGCTTTGACATTGGCGGCGGCTTCGGCGCCGGCGCGGGGACAGGGGAGCTGTGCGGCGCCGTCAGCGGGGCCGTCATGACCCTGGGGCTGGTGACGCCGGTGGATGCCTCTGATCCCGTGGGCAGCAAGAAGCGGACGGTGGCGCTGAGCCGTGAGCTGCAAAAGCGGTTTTCCGAAAAATTCGGCGCCCTGCGGTGCCGGGAGCTGCTGCAAAACAAATTCACCCCCGACGACACCACCCCCGCCGCCAAGGCCATGGGCCTGACGGGCCACTGCGACATCATGATCGTCACGGCCGTGGAGATCGTGGAGGAGATGCTGGCGGAGCGGGCGCAGCACACGGCGGGCAATTGAGGAGAAGCGGTGATGAAGTGGACGAAGGACTGCCATCAGGCCCTGAGGGTCACACACATCCTGTTTTACGGCGGCTTTGTGTTGATGCTCCTTGGCGCCTGTGCAGCTGCGGGAGCGGCTTCTGACGCGCTTTTAGCAGGTTTCGCTATCACGGGAATCATCGGCGTTGTGGCGGGCCTGGTCTGGGGCTGCCTGTATGTCAGGTGTCCCGGCTGCGGCGCCTCCCTGATGCTGGGCGGCCGCGTGCCGAATCACCTTCCGAAACACTGCCCGGAATGCGGAAGAACGGTTTGACCTGAAAAAGCAACCGGGAAGGGCACACAAGATCGAAAAGACAGCAAAATAAAAAGTCCCCAGGGGGAAACATTTTAAGGAAGTTGAGGAGCAGCCATGTCCTTTGTCCACCTGCATGTCCATACCGAATACAGTCTGCTGGACGGCGCGTGCCGCATCCGGGACCTGCCCAAGATCGTTAAGGAGATGGGCCAGGACGCCTGCGCCATCACCGACCACGGCGTTATGTACGGCGTCATCGACTTCTACCGCGCCTGCAAGGCGGAGGGAGTCAAGCCCATCATCGGCTGCGAGGTCTATGTGACGCCCAAGGGCCGTTCCCGGTTTGAAAAGGTCCACGAGTTCGACGCCGAGAGCCGCCATCTGGTGCTGCTGTGCGAGAACGAGGAGGGCTACCGTAACCTCAGCTACATGGTCTCCATGGCCTGGACGGAGGGGTTTTACATCAAGCCCCGCATCGATTTGGCCCTGCTGCGGGAACACAGCAAGGGGCTCATCGCCCTGTCCGCGTGTCTGGCCGGTGAGATCCCCCGGATGCTGCGGAACGGGGAGTATGACAACGCCAAAAGCTATGCCCTGGAGATGGGCGAGATCTTCGGCCCGGACCACTTTTACCTGGAGCTCCAGGACCACGGCATCCGGGACCAGGCCATCGTGAACCGCCATCTGCTGCGGCTTCATGAGGAGACGGGGCTGCCTCTGGTGTGTACCAATGACGCACACTATCTCCGCAAAGAGGACGCCGAGGCCCACGATGTGCTGCTGTGCATCCAGACGGGCAAGACCATCGACGACGAGAACCGGATGCGCTACGAGCCGCGAAATTTCTATCTCCGCAGCGAGGCGGAGATGGCGGCGCTGTTTGAGGACTACGAGGACGCCCTTGCCAACACCGCCCGGATCGCGGACATGTGTAATGTTGAGTTTACATTTGGCAAGTATCACTTGCCGGAATTCCAGCTGCCGCCGGGATATGACAGCTTTTCCTACCTGAAAAAGCTGTGCGACGAGGGCTACCGGGAGCGCTATGGGGCGGACGACCAGTACCGGGGCCAGCTGCAGTACGAACAGGACATGATCGAGAAGATGGGCTTTACAGACTACTTCCTGATCGTCTCCGACTTCGTGCGCTACGCCAAGAGCGTGGGCATCCCCGTGGGGCCGGGCCGTGGCAGCGCGGCGGGGTCCATGGTGTCCTACTGTCTCCATATCACGGACATCGACCCCATGAAGTACAGCCTGTACTTCGAGCGCTTTCTGAACCCGGAGCGGGTCAGCATGCCGGATATCGACATGGACTTCGGCGACACCCGCCGGGGCGAGGTGGTGGATTACGTCCGCCGGAAGTACGGCGACGACCACGTGGCCCAGATCGTGACCTTCGGCACCATGGCGGCCCGTGGCGTCATCCGGGACGTGGGCCGGGTCATGAATATGCCCTACGCCGATGTGGACGTCATCGCCAAGCAGGTGCCCAACACCCCCCACATCACCCTGGACGACGCCCTGCGTCTCTCCAAGCCCCTCAGCGATTCCTACGACAACGACGAGCAGGTGCGCAGGCTCATCGACACCGCCAAGGCCCTGGAGGGCATGCCCCGCCATGCCTCCACCCACGCCGCCGGCGTGGTCATCACCAAGCGGCCGGTCTACGAGTATGTGCCCCTGGCCAAAAACGACGAGGCCGTGGTTTGCCAGTACGTTATGACGACGCTGGAGGAGCTGGGCCTTTTGAAAATGGACTTCCTGGGCCTGCGGAACCTGACGGTGCTGGACGACGCGGTGAAAATGGTCCAGGAGCATCAGCCGGATTTCCGGCTGGAGGACATTCCCGAGGACGACAAGGAGACCTTTGAGATGATCTCCCGGGGCCAGACCTCCGGCGTGTTCCAGATGGAGTCCAGTGGCATGACCGGCGTGTGCGTGGGCCTGAAGCCCCAGAATATTGAGGACATCACCGCCATCATCGCCCTGTACCGCCCCGGCCCCATGGATTCCATCCCCCGCTTCATCGCCTGCAAGCAGGACCCCAAGCTTATCAAATACCGCCATCCGTCCCTGGAGCCCATCCTCTCCATCACCTACGGCTGCATCGTTTACCAGGAGCAGGTCATCCAGATCTTCCAGCAGCTGGGCGGCTATTCCCTGGGACAGGCGGACATGGTGCGCCGGGCCATCTCCAAAAAGAAGGCCGCTCAGATCCAGAAGGAGAAGGACGCCTTTATCCATGGTGACAAGGAAAGAAGCATTACAGGCTGTGTGGCCCATGGCATCCCGGAGGCCACGGCGGAGGCCATCTACCAGGAGATCTACGATTTTGCCAACTACGCCTTCAACAAGGCCCACGCCGTGGCCTATGCGGTGGTGGCCTATCAGACGGCGTATTTCAAATGCCACTATCCCCGGGAGTATATGGCCGCGCTGCTGACCAGCGTGCTGGACAATTCCGACAAGGTGGCGGGCTATATCAACGAGTGCAAGGACTGCGGCATCGCCCTGCTGCCGCCGGACATCAACCGCTCCGCCGACCGCTTCACGGTGGAGGAGGGGGGCATCCGCTTCGGGCTGGTGGCCATCAAGAACATTGGCCGGGGCTTCATCCAGGCCGTCATGGGGGAGCGGGAAAACGCGCCCTTCACCTCCCTGAACGACTTCTGCAGCCGGATGAACGGCAGCGATATGAACAAGCGGGCGGTGGAGAACCTGATCCGCTCCGGTGCCTTCGACAGCTTCGGGGCCCGCCGCTCCCAGCTGATCCAGGTCTATGAGAAGGTCATGGACTCCGTGGCCGCCCAGCAGCGGCAGAACCTGGAGGGGCAGATGGACTTCTTCTCCATGGCGTCCGGTGTGGAGGGCGGAACAGCGCCTGTGAAGGAGATCCCCTTGCCGGATATTCCGGAATTCACGCCCCAGGAGCTGATGACCATGGAAAAGGCCACCACGGGGCTGTATCTGTCCGGCCACCCCATGGACGCCTACCGGGACGTGCTGCGCAGGCTGAACGCGCCCACCATTGGCTCCATTCTGGAGGACTTCGCCCAGGAGGGCGGCCCCGCCCGGTTTGCCGACGGCCAGCGCGTCACCATCGCCGGCGTGATTACCTCCAGCAAGACCAAGACGACGAAGAAAAACAGCCTGATGGCCTATGTCATGGTGGAGGATGACACCGCCTCCATGGAGCTGCTGTGCTTTTCCAAAGTGCTGGAGACCTGCGGCGCGTACCTGAAGGAAAACCAGGCGGTGGTGGTGAAGGGGCGGCTGTCCGTCCGGGACGAAAAGGCCCCCCAGATCATGTGCGACTCCGCCTATCCGCTGTCCACGGCGGAGGGGGGGCTGCCGCCCCAGCCCGCGCCCCGGCCCCGCAGCGAAAAGCTGGTGGAGGGCGGCACCCTCTATTTGAAATTCCCCAGTATCGGCGACCCGGCGGTGCGGCATATGAAGCTGGTGTTCAGCATGTTCCCCGGCACCACCCCGGTGAAGATGGTCATGGCAGACACCCGGAAGGTCTACGGCAGCGCCGTCCTGCTCCACAAGGCCCTGGTGGAGGAGGCAAAGGAGACCCTGGGCGAGGCCAATGTGGTGGTGAAATGACATATTTTCGTTGACTTTAACAGGGAATATATCTATAATGAAAGGCGACAACTAAATAAGATGAATGTCTTCAAGGCAGGGTGAAATTCCCGATCGGCGGTAAAGTCCGCGAGCGTGAAAATGCTGATTTGGTGAAAGTCCAAAACCGACAGTATAGTCTGGATTAAAGAAGGTGTATTGAATTTGTCGGAATGATTCTGACTTTATGCACTTTTCTGCCTGATAAATGCTTTGTTGACATGTTCAATATACCTTAGAATGATAACACCTAAAGGCATTTCATTGCTTTTAGGTGTTAATTTTTTCGGGAGGTATTTTTTCATGAACAGTAAAACCAAGAAACTTGCGGTAATGGGGGCGCTCTGTACGCTCGCTTACATGGCCGCGGCGGTTGGACGCGTTCCCCTGATCCTGTTTTTGAAGTACGATCCAAAGGATGTCATTATCGCAATCGGCGGATTGATCTTCGGGCCCCTTGCCTCTTTTTCCATCGCTTTGACTGTTTCACTGGTCGAGATGGTCACGATCAGTGAAAATGGTGTTCTGGGTTTCCTGATGAATGTCATTTCCAGCAGTTCTTTTGCGTGTACTGCCGCGTTCGTCTATAGGAAAAGGCACGGAAGATCAGGGGCGGTTGTCGGGCTGCTTTGCGGGTGGGGGTGCATGCTCTCCATGATGCTGCTTTGGAACTATTTCATCGCTCCCATTTACATGGGCTGTTCACGGGAAGCGGTCGCAGAACTGCTGATCCCGGTTTTTTTGCCCTTTAACCTGATAAAAGGCGGCTTTAATGCAGCGATTGCCATGATGTTATATAAGCCTGTTATTACAGCTCTGCGGCGGGCTCATTTAATCGAAATCATTGAAAACAAGGAGTGATTCCGGCGGGTGCTGCCGGCAGACCACGGGCTGCCGCCGCAGGGACGGCGTCCTGTTCAGCCGGCAATTTGGAAGCGCTGACGCGCAGACTGTAAAAAATCCCGCCCCTGATATCAGGGGCGGGATTTTCTCACTTTTCGCTCTTTCCGCTCTCGCCGTCGTCCAGCAGGACGTTCATGATCTGGCTGTAGATCCGCTCCGGGCTCTGGCGGAAGCGGTTTTCCAGCACCTGGGCCATGTCCTCCCGGACAACCATCAGTTTCAGGTCCATGACGCTGCCCATGTCGTCGTCCAGGCTGAGCCGCACGGTGTAGGTCCCGTTGGGGCGCTGCTCCGTGGACGCCTTCACCTGGCTCTTCCGGCGGAGCCTGCGGTTCCAGATGGTGAGATTCTTGTCGCACCGCAGCCGCACGGAGTAGGGAAGGCTGGACTCGCAGATCTGGCTGTTTCGGATGCCCTTGTCGGTGATGGCGTACAAACCGTCCTCGGAGAGGGTCAGGTGCCCGGTCTTCACCAGGTCGTTGAGGCACTCGGAAAAGTCGAAGTAGTCGATGGCGTCGTCGCACAACGTCAGATCCAGCACGGTGTCAAAGGGGACCGGCTCAATGACCCGGGCGGCGATGTATAGGATCAGGAACTTGATCTCCAGTTTATCGTGGATAAAGCCGCGGCCTGCCATATGCGGCACCTCCTTGTTTACAGAACTTGCTTTTTATAGTATACCGCATCTTTGCCGGTTTGGGTAGACCGAAATCGAAATTTGACGGATTTTGCCTTGACGCTCCCGGTACACATTGGTATCATAGAGACAACCACTTGGAAAGGCGGCGACTCCATGAGAAAGCGGATACTTGCGGCGATCCTGGCGGCGATGATGCTGCTGTCCCTGGCCGGATGCGGGAAAGAGCAGGAGCCGGAGCCCCCGGCTGTGGAACCGGAGCCCGTCGTGGAGCCGGAGCCCGAACCCGAGCCGGAGCCGGAACCCTGCGTCCCGGCGGGCACCAACCCGCTGACGGGCCTGCCCATGGAGCCGGAATATGAAAACCTCCGCCCGGTGGCGGTGATGCTGAACAACCTGAAGGCGGCCCAGCCCCAGCTGGGGGTGTCCCTGGCGGACATCATCTATGAGATCCCCGCCGAGGGCGGCATCACCCGGATGGTGGGCGTCTATCAGTCCCTGGAGGGCGTGGGGATGCTGGGCAGCATCCGCTCCACCCGGGCGTACTATTTAGAGGTGGCCCTGGGCCACGACGCGCTGCTGGTCCACGCCGGCGGCAGTCCCGAGGCGTATCGGGACATCCCCGCCTGGGGCGTGGACAACATGGACGGCGTCAACGGCGGCTCCGACGCCAGGATCTTCTGGCGGGACCCGGAGCGGCGCAAGACCATGAATTCCGAACACACCATGGTGACCACCGGGGAGAAGATCCAGGAGTATCTGGACGAGGGCCATTTCCGCACAGAGCACCAGGAGGGCTATGCCTATGTCCAGGCCTTTGCCGAGGACGGCACCCCGGCGAACGGCGTTCCGGCGGAGCATGTGACGCTGGAATTCTCCAGCTATAAGACCGGCACCTTTGACTATGACCCGGAGACAGGGAAGTACCTGGTGGGCCAGTACGGCGCGGAGTACATCGACGGCAACACCGGAGAGCAGGTGGGCGTCACCAACCTGCTGGTGCTGGAGACCTCCATTTCGAATATCTCCGGCGACACGGCGGGGCGCATCAGCGTGAAGCTGACGGGCACCGGACAGGGCACCTACTTCTGCGGCGGCAAGTGCGTCCCCATCCAGTGGAGCAAGGGGAGCCGGGACAACCAGTTCCGCTATTCCCTGGAGGACGGCACCGCCCTGACCCTGGGGCAGGGGAACAGCTATGTCTGCATCGTCAGCCCCAAGCGCAGCACCCTGACCTATGAATAAGCCGACAGCGGGCCGAAAGGCCCGCTGTTTTCGCACCTCCGGCAGCCGGGCGCATACACTGGATTGAAAGGAGAGCGTCCTTTCACCAGCTACTTATTAGGAGGTATTGCAATGCCCGATAAAGTCATGCCCGGTCCCGTCGAGGACTCCAGCGGCATCCGTGAGGCGGTTTGCATCCATACCAGGAAGATCTACGATTCCTGCAGAGATAAGGACTGCATTGAAGACCTGCGCTTTTATCCCAAGATGCAGTATGTGGATGTCATCAACCGCGCCCTGTCCGTCAAGGGCGGCAGCGCCAGGCTGCTGTATGTGTATGTGGATGTGGAGCCCGTCAGCTTCAACCGGGGCTTCTACACCGTGGATATGCGCTTTTTCTACCATGTGACCCTTCAGGCCTACCTGAGCTGCCCCGCCCCTGTCACCGTGGAGGGCCTGTGCGTGTTCGACAAGCGGGCCATCCTGTTCGGCAGCGAGGGGAACGCCAAGATCTTCTCCTCCGAGCTGCGGGTGGGGGAGCCCGACCTGCAGATGATGAAGCGGGCCAACGCCCCCATCGCCGTGGTGGAGGCCGTGGACCCCATCGTGCTGGACGCCCGCATCATGGACTGCTGCGGCAAGCGGGACTGCGACTGCGAGCTGTGCGAGGTGCCCACCTTTGTCAACGGCTGCTTCGACGGGGAGCTGTCCAGCGGCGACGACAGCCGCCGCATCTACGTCACCCTGGGCCAGTTCTCCATCGTGCGCCTGGAGCGGGACTCTCAGCTGCTGGTGCCGGTGTACGACTACTGCATGCCCGACAAGGAGTGCTCCTGCGGCAGCGACAAGGAGGATCCCTGCTGCATCTTCCGGAACATCTCCTTCCCGGTGGGCGAGTTCTTCCCGCCCAACACCGTCCGGGTGCCGGAGAATTACGAGGAGGCCAAGTGCTGCTGCACCTGCGGCAGATAACGCCCCAAACGCCAGCCGGCCGCAAGGCCCGGCTGGCGTTTTCACACCGCTCCGCTCCCCGGCATAGAATGGAGTACAGCGCTTTGCAAAGGAGGGAAACCCTGTGGAATCCACTGTGAATGAGCCGGTGACCATGAAAGCCTGCATCCTGCGGGTCTGCTGCTGCGAGCTGCTGGTGTGCGATCTGGACACCTGTCAAAAGGTGTGTGTCCATACGCCGCGGGCATGCTGCTTCCAGGCCGGGCAGAAGGTCTGCATCGAATACAGCGGGGCCATGACCATGAGCCTTCCGCCTCAGATCACCGCCGACTGCATTAAGCCCCTGGAAGGCTGCTGATCCCAAAAGCCCGCCTGAAAAGGCGGGCTTTTTCCACGTTTTCCGTGCCTGTCTGTGATACACGGTTGCAATTTCGGCGGTCAGGAATTAAAATAGCAAAGGATCAGCAAATCGTATGGAGGTAACGGCGCAATGAAGATCATGGTATACGAAGCCCGGGCGGACGAGCTGGCGGAGCTGCGGGCCCAGGGGAAAGCCCTGGATGTGGAGCTGGCGGTGAGCGAGGCGGTGCCGTCCCTGGAAAACGCCGCTTTGGCGGAGGGGTGCCAGGGCGTTTCCATTCTGGGACAGGGGCGCATCAACGGCCCTCTGCTGGAGGCGTGGCACGCCCTGGGGGTGCGGTATCTCTCCACCCGCACGGTGGGGTATAACCACATCGACCTGGTCCGGGCCAGGGAACTGGGCATCCGGGTCTGCAACGCGTCCTACGCCCCCAACGGCGTGGCGGATTTCACCGTCATGATGATTCTGATGTGCCTGCGGCACTATAAGCAGGCCATGTGGCGGGGCCAGGTGAACGACTTTTCCCCGCAGGGGCTCCAGGGCCGGGAGATGAAGGATCTGACCGTCGGCATCATCGGCTCCGGCAAGATCGGCGCCCAGGTGATCCGCAACCTGTCGGGCTTTGGCTGCCGCATGGTGGTCTACGATATCCGCAAAAACCCGGCGGTGGAGGATCTGGTGGAATACGTGGACATGGATACCCTGCTGGCCCAGTCGGACGTGATCTCCCTGCACATGCCCCTGCTGGAGTCCAACCGGCACATGATCAACCGGGAGACCATCGCCAAAATGAAGGACGGCGTGATCCTGATTAACTGCTCCCGGGGCGAGCTGATGGATATTGACGCCCTGGTGGAGGGCGTGGAGAGCCAGAAGATCGGCGCTCTGGGCATGGACACCTCGGAGGGCGAGGAAGGCATCGTCCACGAGGATCACCGGGTGGACATCCTCAGCAACCGGAACTGGTTCTATCTCCACCAATTCCGCAACGTCATCATGACCCAGCACATGGCCTTTTACACCGACGCCGCCGTGACCAGCATGGTGGCCTGCGGCATCCGGGGCATCTGGGAGATGGCAAGCGGAAAGGACTGCGCAACGGAATTAAAGCGGTGAGACGCAAGCGGCTGTTCGGAAGAACGGCCGCTTTTCTTGCTGGAAGCGGCGGCAGATATTGCCTTTGTAAAATAGTTACAAAACGGTTACAATTATGACAGACCGGAAACGGAATACAAACTTGAGAGGTGTAACCATGAAGAAGCTGCAAAGGATGCTTGCGTCCGCCGTCCTGGCGGGGAGCCTGCTGGTCCCGTCCGCCCAGGCGGCGCCGCTGACCCATAAGGTGGTCTCGGGAGATACCATGTGGAAGCTGGCCGTAAAATACCAGGTGGGCACCAGCGAGATCATCCAGGCCAACCCCCAGGTTGCCAACCCCGACCTGATCTATCCGGGGCAGATCCTGAGCATTCCTCAGGTGGACCGGTCCGTCACCGCCTACGAGGCGGAGGTCGTCCGCCTGGTCAACGAGATCCGCCAGCAAAACGGCCTCCGGCCCCTGACCGCCAACTGGGAGCTTTCCCGGGTGGCCCGGTACAAGTCCCAGGACATGGTGGACAACCGCTATTTCTCCCACACCAGCCCTACATACGGCACGCCCTTCCAGATGATCAAGGCCTTCGGCATCTCCTACAGGACCGCGGGGGAGAACATCGCCTATGGCTACGCCACGCCCCAGGCGGTGGTGGACGGCTGGATGAACTCCAGCGGCCACCGGGCCAATATCCTCAGCGCGTCCTACACCCAGATCGGCGTGGGATACGTGGCCAGGGGCAATTACTGGACCCAGATGTTCATTGGATAATTCCGCGGAAAGCCGGGAAACTTACCGCTGAGGTGATGTTATGCCGAAAAAGGGAATGGCCCGGCCGGACTGGACCCATACGAAGCCCCGGAACGATGCCGGGCCTGTGCCGGAGCTCCAGGGAAAGGCCAGGCATGGCAAGGAGAAGGCCAAGCCTGTCATCCCCGGCACCAGCGGAGCGGAACTGAAGGTCTATCACGCATGGAAGGGCGACGGCTCCGTGGGAGATGCGAACCCCTGATAAAACCGCCGGACGGCCTTTCAGCCGTCCGGCGGTTTCCTTTACATATCTTTTTGATACCGCAATACCAACAGCAGTTCCAAAAGGCTCTTTACAATACACAGGCCCAGTGCCGCCCAGAACACCCGAATGGGGATGCCCCAAAAACCGACGGCAGCCCAGGAGGCAACCAGAATAACCCACTGCAGCACTTTGCCGGAGACTGCCCCGGCCCGGTTCCAGATGGCGATGTTCCGTTCGTCGTTGTACTCAATCTTTTCCCGTTTTTGGTGATCCGGATCCGCTTTCATGCCGATGGCATCCCCGATCCCATATACGAGAAGAAATGCGCCGGCGCCATGCAGCATCACCGGCCTTGGATCAGGGGCGGTATCCCAAAGAGCGCCTGCCGCAATCAAAAGACACCCGGCCAGGATCATCGCCAGCCCGAGAACAGCCCGCTTTTTCATTTCCCTTCCTCCTCGTAGATAAAGATGTCCTCAATGGCCATGCCGAAATACCGGGCGATCTTGAACGCCAGCAGGATGGAGGGATTGTAGCGCCCGTTCTCCAGGGACCCGATGGTCTGCCGGGAGACCTCCAGCGCGTCCGCCAGCTCCTCCTGCCGGATGCCCCGGGCCTTCCGCAGCTCCTCCAAGCGGTTTTTCACCGTCTCACGCTCCCTCGCAAAATGTAAAGTTAACTTTCCGTAATGGGAGCATATAATAAAACGGCAAAAATATCAAGCAGACTTTCCATAAAATTTCCCCGGACAAACTGTCATAGCGGCGGACGGGCTGTCATAGATTGGAACAGCAAAAGAAAGGGGAGGGAAATACCCTTGCAAAAAGATCTGAACATCCTGCGCTATGAGGACGCCGCCGCCATCCTGCCCACCCGCCTGCGGAAGCTGGCGCTGGCCCTGCCGGAGGAGCAGAAGGCCGCGGCGGAGGAATTCCGGCTCCGGGCCGGCCGGCCCCTGACGGTGCTGCTGCCGGAGGGCGAGACGCCGCTGGACGCCTTTGTGGAGCCGGAGGAGCTGGAGACCCTGTGTGACATCGCCACGGAGTTCTCCCGCTACGCGGCGGCAGAGACGCTGCGGGAGGGCTTTCTGCCCGTCCGGGGCGGCTTCCGGGTGGGCCTGTGCGGCACGGCGGTGATGAAGGACGGGGCCAGCACGAATCTGAAAAGCCTGTCCTCGGCGGCCATCCGCATTGCCAGGGAGAAAAAGGGGATCGCGGATGCCCTGGCCCCCGGGCTCTTCCGGGAGGGCCGCTTTGCAAGCACCCTGATCCTCTCGCCGCCGGGCGGAGGCAAGACCACCCTGCTCCGGGACCTGGTGCGCTGCCTGTCCGAGGGCGGGGAGGGCTGCCCGCCTCAGCGGGTGTCCCTCATCGACGAGCGGGGGGAGGTGGCGGTGATGTACCGGGGAGAGCCCCAGATGGACGTGGGCCCCCGCACCGACGTGCTGGACGCCTGTCCCAAGGCCCTGGGCATCCCCATGGTCCTGCGGGCCATGAATCCCCAGATCATCGCCGTGGACGAGATCACCCTCCGGGAGGATCTGAAGGCTGTCGCCCAGGCGGCGGGCTGCGGCGTGGGGCTGCTGGCCACCATCCATGCCGCCGATGCGGCGGAGCTGACGGAAAAGCCCCTGTACCGCCAGCTGCTGGAGGAGCGGGTGTTCCGCCTGGCGGTCCGCATCGTCCGGGGGCCGGAGGGCCGGTCCTATGAGGTGGAGGAACTGCCATGGTGAAGCTGCTGGGGAGCCTGTGCGTCCTCGCCGGCGGGGCCCTGGCCCGGTGGGCCCAGGTGTCGGAGCGCCGCCGCCAGAGGGACACGCTGTCCGATCTGCTGACGGCCCTGCGGCGGATGGCGGAGGAGATCCGCATGGCCCGGACGGCCCTGCCGGATCTGCTGGAGCGTTTGGCACAGGACTGCGGCGGGGATGCCGCCGCGTTTTTCCGCACCGCTGCCGCGGCGGCACGGCGGGGGGAGGACCTGTCTCAGGCCTGGGCCGCCGCCGCGGCGGCGCTGCCCCTGCCCGATGGGGACAGGACGAGCCTGCAGGCCCTGGGGGCGGACCTGCGGGGCGACGAGGAGAAGGTTTGTAAGGCAATATCCCTTGTCAATTACGAGCTGGCAAAGCGGGCGGAGGAGCGGGAGGCCCGCCGGCCCCAGGAGGACCGGAGGGCCGCGGCCTTGTGCTTTTCCGCCGCCGCGCTGCTGGTGATCTTGCTGATATGAGGATAAGGATATGGATGTGGATCTGATTTTCAAGATCGCCGCCATCGGCATTTTGGTGGCGGTGCTGAATCAGCTTTTGATACGCTCCGGCCGGGAGGAGCAGGCCATGATGACCACCCTGGCGGGGCTGGTGGTGGTTTTGATGATCCTGGTGCAGGAGATCAGCGACCTGTTCGAGCTCATCAAGACCCTGTTTCACTTTTAGCCGTGGAGACGGCGGCGCAGGTGACGGCTCTGTGCGTGGTGGGGGCCATATTGGCGCTGGTGCTGAAAAAGGGGACGCCGGAGCTGGCGCTTTTGCTGACACTGGGGGCGGCCGCGGCGGCACTGGCGGCCCTGGCGGGGGCTGTGGAAGAGCTGATGGCCTTTCTGGAGGAATTGGCGGAGCGGAGCGGCGTGGGCAGTGAGCTGTTCGTGCCGCTGTACAAGACGGTGGGGATCTCCCTGGTGGTAAAGGTGGGCAGCGGCCTCTGCCGGGACGCCGGGGAATCGGCCCTGGGATCGGTGGTGGAGACGGCGGGGGCGGTGTGCGCCCTGCTGGCGGCCCTGCCGCTGCTGCGGGCGGTGCTGTCGCTACTAATGGAGCTGATGCAATGAAAAAGCTGATCGTTTTGTGTTTTGCCCTGCTGGCAATGACGCTCTCCGCCCGGGCGTCGGAGCTGCCCCGGGAGCTGACGGACGCCCTGCCGCCGGAGGCCGGGGAGCTGCTGGAGGGCATCGACCCCACGGACGTCCAGGGCTTTGGCAGCGGCGTTGGGCGGATCCTGGAGCGGATGGGCGCCCAGGCGGGGGAGATCCTCCGCCAGCGGGTCCGGGGGGCGGCGTCGGTGCTGCTGGTGGTGGTGCTGTGCGGCGCGGTGGACGGGTTCTGCCAGGGGACCGGCAGCGGCAGGGCGGCGGTGTTCCTGCCCATGGCGGGGGCGCTGTCGGTGACCATGGCAGCGGCGGGGAGCCTGGATTCGCTGATCGGCCTGGGGGCCGAGACCATCGGCGAGCTGAACATCTTTTCCAAAGCCCTGCTGCCCACCCTGGCGGCGGCCACGGCGGCCGCCGGCGCGGTGACCGCCGCCGCCTTCCAGCAGGTGACCACGGTATTTCTGGCGGAGTTGCTGATGGAGCTGATCGACGGACTGCTGATGCCGCTGGTGTATCTGTATATCGGCACCCTGACCGCCGCCTGCTGCCTGCCGGAAAACCGGCTGGGGGCCATTGCCGAGGGATTGAAAAAGGTCATCACCTGGATCTTGACCACCGCGCTGCTGCTGTTCACGGTGTATCTCTCCGTCACCCGGGTCATCGCCGGCACGGCGGACGGAGCGGCGGTGAAGATGACCAAGGCCGCCATCTCCGGCGCGGTGCCGGTGGTGGGCGGCATCATCTCCGAGGCGGCGGAGACGGTGCTGGCGGGGGCGGGGCTGCTGAAAAACACCGTCGGCGTGTTTGGGATGCTGGCCATCCTGGCGGTCTGCGCCTATCCCTTTTTACAGCTGGGCATCCAATATCTGCTGTACAAGCTGACGGCGTTTCTGGCCGCGGCGGTGGGGGCGCCGGGGCTGTGCAGGCTCATCGACGGCCTGGGCGGGGCCTTTGGCCTGGTGCTGGGCATGACGGGCAGCTGCGCGCTGCTGCTGCTCATCTCCGTGCTGTCCTCCGTGGCGGCGGTGACGCCGTGATGGGGGCGCTGCGGGAGTGGCTCTCCGCCGTGGCGGCGGTGACGCTGCTGCTGTCCGTGGCCCAGATGCTGACGCCCCAGGGAAGCATCCGCAACATCGCGTCCTTCACCGGCGGGCTTTTGCTGCTGGCAGTCCTGCTCCGTCCGGTGCTGGACACGGACCTGGGGCGGCTGAAGCTGGATCCGGGGGACTACGAAGCGTCTGTGAGCCAGCGGCAGGCGGAGCTGGAGACGGCGGGAAAAGAAGCCATGGCGGAACTCATAGAAGAGCGGACAGCCGCATATATATCGGACAAAGCGAAGGCGCTGGGGCTGTCTGTGGCCGTCCGGGTGGAGACAAAGACCGGGGACGGCGGCGTCCCGGCGCCGTGGACGGTCCGCCTGACGGGGACGGAGTCCGAAGCGCTGGCATCGTACATCGAGGGGGAGCTGGGCATCCCGCGGGAGAGGCAGGTGTGGTCGGAACGATGAAATTTGAAGGAGTGCGAAAGCTATGGGACAAATACAAATTCGCGGCGCTGGTGGCGCTGATCGGCGCAGGGCTGCTGCTGTGGCCGAGTGGGAGCGGCGGTACGCCGGAGACTGCCGGCGAGCCCCCGGCGGAGACAGGGAGCCGGGACATCCAGGCGGAGATGGAGGATATTCTTGGCGCCATCAGCGGAGTGGGGCAGGTGAAGGTGATGCTGACGGTGGACTCCGACGGCGAACGGCAGCTGGCCCAGGACACCGAGCTGACCTACAGCGGCGACACCAGGGCGCCGGAGGACTACTCCAGGCGCTCCGAGACCGTGCTGGTGGGCGGCGGGTCCGGCGGCGAGGCAGTGGTGACCCGGACGCTGTATCCGACGTACCGGGGGGCGCTGGTGGTGTGCCAGGGCGGGGACCGGGCGGACGTGAAGCTGGCGGTGACGGAGGCGGTGGCGGCGCTGACCGGCCTTTCCGCGGACCGCATCACGGTGGCAAAATGGCAGTGATCGTTTGGAGGAGGAACAGGAACATGCATGCAAGATGGAAGCGGAACACGGTGGTGGCAGTCATGGCGGTCCTGGTGTGCGCGGCGGTAGCGCTGAACTGGAAGTACTCCGGCCAGGACGCGGTCAAGGACATTCAGGAGACCGGGACGAAGATCCTGGGGGAAGCGACCCTGGTGTCCGGCCAGGAGGGGACGGATGAGGAGACCGGCGCGCCGGTGGACGAGGACGCGGTGTATACCGGCTCGGACTACTTTGCCTCCGCCCGGCTGACCCGCCAGCAGGCCCGGGACAACGCCATCTCCCTGCTGCAGGAGGCGGCGGAGCAGGCGGACGCCGACCAGAGCGTTGCCAACGAGGCGTCCGAGGGCATCCAGGTCCTGGCGTCCTACACCCTGAAGGAGGCACAAGTGGAAAACCTTGTCAGTGCTAAGGGCTACAAGGACTGCGTGGCCTTTATGGGCGAGGGCAGCATGAGCGTGGTGGTGTCCACGGAGAGCGGGGAGCTGACCGGAGAGGACGTGGCAAAGATCACGGACATCGCCATGTCGGAGACGGGCCTGCCCGCCAGCGGCATCAAGATCATGGCGGCAAATTAGCTGTTGTATTTTTCGGGATACCATGGTAAAATACTTATCTGGAATGCAGGAGTGCGGGATTTTCCGAGGAGAATCCCGCGTTTACCGAGGACATCACGGATAAGGAGAATCAAAATCATGGCCGAAAGCAAGGAATACATGACGCTGCCGGAGGAGAACGGGAGCATCAACATCTCTGAGGAGGTCATTGCCGCCATCGCCGTGGGAGCCGTCCGCGAGGTGGAGGGCGTGTCCGGCATGATGACCGCCATGGGGGGCAGCGTCACCGACCTGGTGAACAACAAGAAAAACGCCCAGAAAGGCGCCCGGGGCGTGAAGATCGATATGACCGGCGCGGCGCTGGCGCTGGACCTGTATCTGACGGTGGAATACGGCCATCCCATCCCCGAGGTGGCGGAAAACGCCCAGAAGGCCGTGGCATCCGCCGTGGAGGCCATGACCGGCTGCGCGGTGGAGACCGTCAACATCCATGTGGGCGGCCTGACCCTGGCCTGACGCCGGCTGTGTGAACGAGAGAGAAAAGGACGATTTGCTTTATGGTACGGAATACCGCGCGGGAGATCGCGATTCATCTTTCCTACGAGCTGAGCTTTACCGACAAGCCCATTGACACGCTGCTGGACGAGCGGCTGACGGCGGACGCCTTTGCCGCCCTGGCGGAGGAGGACGCCCTCTATCAGGAGGCCCCCAACGCCAAGCAGGCGGAGTATATCCGCCGGCTGGTGCGGGGCGTGGACGAACACGCGGCGGAGCTGGACGGCTACATCGCCAAGTACGCCAAGGGCTGGAGCTTTGCCCGCATCCCTCTGGTGGCCTCCGCCATCATGCGGGTGTGCATGTACGAGGTGCTGTACATGCCGGACGTTCCCAACGGCGCGGCCATCAACGAGGCGGTGGAGATCGCCAAGAAGTACGAGACGCCGGAGACGGTGAAATTCATCAACGGGATCCTGGGCAGCTTTGCCCGGCAGGAGGTCTCGGAATAAAAAACGGCAGAGCGGGGCGGGGCGGCAGGGCCGCCGCTTGTCCGGCTCTGCTTTTTTTGCGGGAGCGCCCCGCGAATCCCTGAATGAAGGAGACCTCTATGGAACAACACATCTTCGGCGTCACCGAAGTGAACAACCTGGTCAAACTGCTGCTGGACAATGAGCCCATGCTCCAAAACGTCTGTGTCCGGGGCGAGCTGTCCAATTATAAAATGTATCCCTCCGGCCACCACTACTTCACCCTGAAGGACCCGGAGGGCGCCCTGCGCTGCGTCATGTTCAAGAGCGCCGCCATGCGGCTCCGGTTCCGGCCGGAGAACGGCATGAAGGTGGTGGTGTCCGGCCGCGTCACCGTGTTCCCCCGGGACGGCGCGTACCAATTGTACTGCAATACCATGACCCCGGAGGGGGTGGGCGACCTGGCGGTGGCCTTCGAACAGCTGAAGGCCAAGCTCTATGCCGAGGGCCTGTTCGACCCGGCCCATAAAAAGCCCCTGCCGGCCTATCCGGAAAAAATCGCCATTGTCACCTCCTCGGCGGGGGCGGCGGTCCACGACATGATCCGCATTCTGCGCCGCCGGTATCCCATCGCCAAGGTGATCCTGCTGCCCGTGCGGGTCCAGGGCGCGGAGGCCCCGCCGGAGATCGCCGGGGCTATCCGGTACGCCGATAAATGGAGGATCGGCGACGTCATCATCACCGGCCGGGGCGGCGGCTCCATAGAGGATCTGTGGGCCTTCAACGACGAGCGGGTGGCCCGGGCCATCTATGACTGCGGGACGCCGGTCATCTCCGCCGTGGGCCACGAGCCGGACGTGACCATCTCCGACTTCGTGGCGGACGCCCGCGCCAGCACGCCCTCCAACGCGGCGGAGATCGCCGTGCCGGACCAGGCGGAGCTGCTGCGGTGGCTCCGGGGCGCCGGGGAGCGGATGGAGCAGAGCGAGACGGCCCGGCTGGAGACCCTGCGCCAGAGGCTGGACACGCTGGCACACAAGCGGGTGATGACCGACCAGCTGGCCTATGTCCAGGACAAGCGGATGGAGCTGGTCCATGTCCAGCAGCGGCTGGGGGACCTGTCCGGCGGGCTGGTGGCCCGGAAGCGGCAGCGGTTTTCCGCCCTGGCGGCGTCGCTGGACGCCATGAGCCCCCTGAAGGTCCTGGGCCGGGGCTATGCCATGGCCCAAAACGGGAAGGGGCGGATCTTGAAGAGCTATCGGGACGTGACAGCCGGCGACCGGGTGTCCGTGACGCTGGGAGAGGGGGGCTTCACCTGCACGGTGGACGAGCCCTTTGGAAAGGAGAGCGGGAAATGAGCGGAAAAAAGGTGACATTCGAGCAGCAGCTTGCCCGGCTGGAGGAGATCGTGGCGGCGCTGGAAAAGGGCGACGCCCTCTTGGCGGACTCCCTGGCCCTGTTTGAGGAGGGGACGAAGCTGATCGCCGCCTGCTCCAAGCAGCTGGACCAGGCGGAGCAGCAGGTGGTGAAGCTGATGAAGGGCGCCGACGGCGCGCCGGTGGAGCTGCCCTTCGAGACGGGGGAGGACTGACGATGGAACAGTTTGCACAGCAGATGGAGACGGCCCGCCGGATGGTGGAGGCACGTCTGGCCCGGTTCTTTCCCGGAGACGGGCTGGCGGAGGCCATGCGGTACAGCCTGATGGCCGGCGGCAAGCGCATCCGCCCCATCCTCGCCATGAAATTCTGCGAGGCGGCAGGCGGGACGCCGGAAGAGGCCCTGGACTTTGGCTGCGGCGTGGAGATGCTCCATACCTACTCCCTGATCCACGACGACCTGCCCTGTATGGACGACGACGATCTGCGCCGGGGCAGGCCCACCAACCACAAGGTCTATGGGGAGTGCGTGGCCACCCTGGCGGGGGACGCGCTCCAGGCGGCGGCGTTTGAGACGGTGCTGTCCGCCGGCGGAGAGTGGCGGCACGGCGGCGGGGCCGCAAAGGCCATGGCGGCCCGCATTCTGGCGGAGGCCGCCGGGGAGCGGGGCATGTGCGGCGGCCAGTACTGGGACACCCTGGGGGACGGCCAGCCCCACACGGAGACGGAATTGACAGAGATCAACGATAAAAAGACCGGCGCGCTGCTGCGGGCGGCCTGCATGATGGGCGTGGCCGCCTCGCTGGGCCGCCGCTTTGTGGACGACTCCTGTATGGAGGCCGCCAGGGAATACGCCACCAACCTGGGTCTGGCCTTCCAGATCCGGGACGACATGCTGGACGTGATCGGGGATGCCGGCGCGTTCGGCAAGCCCATTGGCTCCGATGCCTCCAATGGGAAGACCACCTACGTAACGCTTCTGGGGCTGGAGGAATGTAAGCGCCGGGTGCTGGACTACACGGCCGGGGCAAAGGCCGCCCTGGAGAAGGGAAAGTGGCCGGGCGGCACGGAATTCCTGGCCGCCCTGGCGGACAGCCTGGCCAACCGGGAGAAGTAAATAAAAAAGGAACTGCCCGCCGGCAGTTCCTTTTTTTGATGCCTTCATCCGCGTTTCACCGGGCGGCCAGCACCCAGATCACGCGGTTGAGATCCGTCTCCTCCACGGTGAAGGTCACGCCCTGGCACTCCAGCCGGTCGCCGGACGCGGGCACCCGGCCCATGGTGTCCATCAGCCAGCCGCTGAGGGTGGGATCGTCGGTCTCCCGCCAGATGCCCAGGAGGGAAAAGGCCTTTTGGGGAGACAGGCTGCCGGACAGGCGGTAACGGCCGTCGGACAGGGGGCGGACGGCCTCCTCCACCTCGTCGTGCTCATCCCAGATCTCGCCCACCAGTTCCTCCAGAATGTCCTCCATGGTGACGATGCCCAGGGTGCCGCCGTGCTGGTCCGCCACCACGGCGATGTGGCTCTTGCTCCGCTGGAGCTGGCGCAGAAGCGTGCCGATGGGGACGGCGGGGGCGGCGTTCAGCACCGGCTTCATCAGGCGGCTGACAGGAAGCCCGGCGGACTCCGGGGCGCAGAGGTCTTTCAGATGGATCACGCCCACGATGTGGTCGATGGTCCCCTGGTACACCGGCAGGCGGGTGTAGCCGCTGGACGCGAACAGCTCCCGGGCGGTTTCGGGATCCGTCTCCAGAGGAATGCCCACCACAGCCACCCGGGGCGTCAGGATGTCCTCCGCCGTCAGGTCGTTGAATTCGATGGCGTTGCGGACCAGCTCCCGTTCCTGGCTGTCGATGCCGCCGTCCCGCTCCACCTCGTCCACCAGGAGCAAGAGCTCCTCCTGGGTCAGCTTCCGATCGCCGCCCATATGTACAAAGCGGTTCAGCAGCGCCTTCCACCGGGAAAAGATCCAGGCGGCCGGCCGCAGCACGGTCATCAGCGGCCGCAGCAGAGGGGCCGAGAACATGGCCACCGTCTCCGGCGCCTCCTTGGCAAGGCCCTTGGGGGTGACCTCGCCGAAAAACAGCACCGCCACTGTCACCGCCGCCGTGGACAGGGAGGGCCCCAGATCCTCGCCGAAGCGGCGGACGAACAGGACCGTGCCCAGGGAGGCAATGGCGATGTTGACGATGTTGTTGCCCACCAGAAGGGTGGAGAGCAGGTCGTCATACCGCTCCGAGAGGGACAGGGCCAGCTCCGCCCGCCGGTTTCCGTGGTCGGCCAGCAGCCGCAGCCGGGTGCGGCTCAGAGAGGAAAAGGCCGTCTCCGTGGCCGAAAAATAGGCGGAGCAGAGCAGAAAAAACGCAATGAGAAATCCTTTTCCGATGGTATCGCTTGTCATAATGTGATGAATCCTTTCTGTCGTCGGCTGTTGTGGTGTCCGCTGGGGGCGGTCTCAACAGCGCAGACGCCAGAACCGGGCGGGGAGACGCCATCGCGGCGGCGCTTCGTCCATGGGGGCGGTCAGCTCCTTCCGTTGGTCCGGCGAAAAGCCGGCGTATGTTCTCCATTATAGCGGAAAAGGCGTAAAAGCGCCGTTAAGAATGACTGTGGGCCGGCGCGGGACAGACGCCCGCCGCCGTTTTTGCAAAAGGGCCAGCCTGAGACGCGGCGCGGGAAGAAAAAAATTCACAGTTTGTATATACGGAATATGTTGTATATTTATGAAAGCTGTGCTATACTATACCTCGCTAAGCGGCGGTGCAGTATTCTAGTCAGATCTGCCGTTTCCTAGGGAGGGCCTAAAAATCCTCTGAAGGGCACACCTGTGAAACCTCTGGTGCCTGCTTGATACGCCCAGTTTTGGGTGGGTGCTGGGGGGAAGCGCGCCATGCGCGCTTGCGGACTCAGGGCGATGAACAATGGCATGGTCAACCCGACCCTGTTTCCGTGGAGACCTGCTCTTGTGCGCGGACGTACTCCCATCGTGGTATTTCCGGCCTGCGTACGAAGCAGATTATGAACCTGCAATGCGGTGCATCGGCCCCAAGGGGCCGTAACGCTGTGTGCAGATGTAGCCTGCCTTGCGTGGGGCGGGTGGATGAGGGATCAACGCAGCGAGCGGCTCTGGCCAGAGCGACTGACTGCGATCGCCCTTTGAAACCCGGTCTGCAAAAGAGGCTAAAGAAGCGGACGGACTGTGGTGGAAATCACCTAGGCTGTCTCATCGGGGCAGAAAAAGGATTGCAGTGCGGACTAAGTGGCAATCGGGTAGCATGGACGGGCAACGCCATGCCGCGGCGCCGAAGGGGGAACCGCCTCCATCGGCAACGAGAGGTGCGCCGCGGGGAAATCCAACCCGCACCTAAGCCGTAAGATTTACTTTTTCTGCTGCCGCCGGCTTAGCAGCATTTTGAGAGTTTCCCTCTGCTGGAGGTATTTTTTTGAAGAAGACACAGAACCCCAAGGAAGAGAAAAAGGGCGGCTCCTCCGCCCCATACCGGTGGGCCTTGACGGTCTTTTTGATGGCGGTCGCCCTGTCCGCGGCGCTGAGCCTGGCATCCCAGTCGATGCTCTCCGGCGCGGGCATGGCAGTCGCCCTTTTGATTTTGGCGCTGTTTATCGGCCTGGGCATCGTGTTCGACGTCATCGGCGTGGCCGTGACGGCGGCGGACCCCAAGCCCTTCCACTCCATGGCGTCCCACAGGGAGAAGGGCGCGAAGGAGGCCCTGGGCCTGCTGAGAAACGCCAGCCACGTCTCCAGCGTCTGCAACGACGTGGTGGGCGATATCTGCGGCATCGTCAGCGGCGCCACCGGCGCGGTGATCGTGGCCCAGCTGCAAAAGGCCCTGAATACCCAGACGGTGCTCATATCCGTGGGGGTCACCGCCCTGGTGTCCGGCCTGACCATCGGCGGCAAGGCCCTGTCCAAGACCTTTGCCATGAAGCAGTCTACCCGGGTGGTCTATTGGGTGGGCCGCTTCCTGCACATTTTCCACCGCTGAGAGGAGGGGGAGGGCCTCATGATCCTGGAACGCATTCACGCCCCCGCCGACGTCAGGGCGCTGGAAAAAGAGCAGCTGCCCCGGCTCTGCCAGGAGCTGCGGGAATTTTTGATCGAAAACGTCTCCCGGACCGGCGGCCATCTGGCCTCCAATCTGGGGGCCGTGGAGCTGACGGTGGCCATCCACCGGGTGTTTGACACCGCGTCGGACCGGCTGGTCTTCGACGTGGGCCACCAGTGCTATGTCCACAAAGCCCTGACGGGCCGCCGGGAGCTGTTTTCCACCCTCCGCCAGTTCGGGGGGCTTTCCGGCTTTCCCAAGCCCCGGGAGAGCGGCCACGACGCCTTTATCGCGGGCCATGCCTCCAACTCTGTTTCCGTTGCCCTCGGTATGGCAAGGGCAAGGACTTTACAGAATAAAGATTACAGTGTCCTGGCCCTGATCGGCGACGGCGCCCTCACCGGCGGCCTTGCCTATGAGGGCTTGAACAACGCCGGTGCTTCCGGGGAGCCGCTGATCGTGATTCTGAACGACAACGGCATGTCCATCGATCCCAATGTGGGGGCCATGCCCGGACACCTGAGCCGCCTGCGGAGCAAGCCGGCCTACTATCATTTCAAAAAGTGGTATCGGGGCCTGTTCGGCAAAAATCCCATGGACAATGCCCTGTACCGCTTCAACCATCAGGTCAAGACCTCTTTGAAAAAGACCCTCTGGCCCGGCAGCACCCTGTTTGAGGATATGGGCTTCACCTATCTGGGCCCCATCGACGGCCATGACCTGACCCGGCTGTGCGACGTGCTGACCTGGGCCAGGGAGCTGCGCTGCCCCGTGGTGGTCCATGTGAAAACGGTGAAAGGGAAGGGGTATCCCTTCGCGGAGAGGGACCCCGGCAGATTCCACGGCATCGGCCCCTTTGATCCCGAGACGGGCCTTTTGAAAAAACAGGGCGGAGAGAGCTTTTCCTCCGTCTTTGGCAGGACGCTGGCGGACTGCGCCGCGGGGGACAGCCGGGTCTGCGCCATCACCGCGGCCATGGCGGAGGGCACCGGCCTGACCGCCTTTTCCCGGGAGTTCCCGGAACGGTTTTTCGATGTGGCCATCGCGGAGGGGCACGGCGTGTCCATGGCGGCGGGCCTTGCCAGCCAGGGGATGCTGCCGGTGTTCGCGGTGTACTCCACTTTTTTGCAGCGGGGCTACGATATGCTCATCCACGACGTGGCGCTGGAGCGGCTCCATGTGGTGCTGGGGGTGGACCGGGCAGGCCTGGTGGGCGCCGACGGCGAGACCCACCACGGCTGCTTTGACCCGCTGTTTCTGTGCACCATCCCCGGTTTCACGGTGCTGTGTCCCGCCAGTTTTGCCGAGCTGCGGTCCATGCTGCGGCAGGCCCTGTTCCGCTTGGACGGCCCCGTGGCGGTCCGCTATCCCCGGGGCGGGGAGGGGGCCTTCCGGGCGGACACGTCGGACAAGCCTGTGGCGCGGCTGCGGGAGGGCGGTGACGTGACGCTGCTGGGCTATGGCATCCAGATCAACAATCTGCTGGAAGCGGCGGAGCTGCTGGCGAAGGAAGGCATCCAGGCGGAGGTCGTGAAGCTGAACCAGATCTCCCCGCTGGACCACGAGACGGTCTGCGGGACCCTGGGGGGCCGGCAGAGGCTGCTGGTGCTGGAGGACTCCTTCGGCGCGGGCTGCGTGGGCCAGCGGGTGGCCGCCATCCTGGCGGAGCACGGACAGGCCCCGAAAAAATTGATTTTGAAGAATCTTGGGAAGACCTTTGCCCCGGAGGGCAGCGTGGCGGAGCTGGAGCGCAGCGCCCGCCTGGACGCCGCCTCCGTGGCGGCGGCGGTACGGGAGGCGATGGGACATGGCGAATAAAACGCGGCTGGACGTGCTGCTGGTGGAGCGGGGCCTGCAGGAGACCCGCCAAAAGGCCCAGGCCACCATCATGAGCGGCCTGGTGTTCGTCAGGGGCCAGCGGGTGGACAAGCCCGGCACCGCCGTTCCCAGCGACGCGGAAATCGAGGTCCGGGGCAATGCCCTGAAATACGTCAGCCGGGGCGGACTGAAGCTGGAAAAGGCCATGGCCACATTCCCCATCGACCTGACCGGAACGACCTGCGGCGACATCGGCGCCTCCACCGGCGGCTTTACGGACTGCATGCTGCAAAACGGCGCGTCCAAAGTGTACGCCGTGGACGTGGGCTACGGCCAGCTGGCCTGGAAGCTGCGGGAGGACCCCCGGGTGGTGTGTCTGGAGCGGACCAACGCCCGGTATCTCACCCATGAGCAGGTGCCGGAAGAGCTGGACTTCGCGTCGGTGGACGTCAGCTTCATCTCTCTGAAACTGATCCTGCCGCCCCTGTGCGCCCTGCTGAAGGACGGCGGCCACGCGGCCTGCCTGGTGAAGCCCCAGTTCGAGGCGGGACGGGAAAAGGTGGGCAAAAAGGGCGTCGTCCGGGACCCGGACGTCCATCTGGAGGTGCTGGAGCACTTCTTGGAGCATGCAAAGGAATCTGGCTTTACAGTCCTTGGGATCACATATTCTCCCATCCGCGGGCCCGAGGGAAACATCGAGTATTTAGGGTATTTGGAAAAGGGCGGATGGCAGCCAAGGGAATTTGATTTGAGGGCGCTGGTGGAGGAGTCCCACCAGGTCCTGAAAGAGCACGGAGAGGGGGGCGGCCTGTGAGTCCGAAGAAGATCATCCTGTGCCCCAACCCCAACCGGGACCAGGGCATGGCGGCCACCCGGGCCGCGGAGAAGATCCTCCGGGAGCTGGGCTTTCAAACCGTGGTGTGCTCGCCCTTCCGGGATCAGAAGGAGGGGGCCTTCGCCGATTACGACGTGCGGCCCCTGCCCCAGGAGATGAAGGGCGCCGATCTGCTGATCACCTTCGGCGGTGACGGCACCATCCTGCACCTGGCCAAGCTGGCGGCGCTGAACAAGATCCCGGTGCTGGGCATCAACATGGGGGGCCTTGGCTTCGTGGCGGAGCTGGAGGCCTCGGAGCTGGACGCGCTGCGGAAGCTGAAGGACTGGGATTTCGAGACGGAGCAGCGGATGATGCTGGATGTGTCCGTCTTTCGGGAGGGCCGGCAGATCTACACCAACCTGGGCCTCAACGACGCCGTCATCCGGGAGGGGCCCATCTCCCACGTCATCCATCTGAAGATCTCCTCCGACGGGCGGCACCTGGCGGACATCGCCGGGGACGGCGTCATCGTGGCCACGCCCACGGGTTCCACGGCGTACTCCCTGTCCGCCGGCGGGCCGGTGGTGGAGCCGGTGGCCCAGACCCTGGTGGTCTGCCCCATCTGCATCCACAACATGCGCTTTTCCTCCTACGTCCTGTCGCCGGAGCATGTGCTGACGGTGGAGCTGGAGCGCAATGGCCGCAAGCCGGTGTACCTGTTTGTGGACGAGAGCCGGGCCTTTGCCCTGCGGTCCGACGACAGGGTGCAGGTGCGGCGGAGCAAATACGCCCTCCGGCTGGTGCGGCTGTCGGAGCGGAGCTTCTGCGAGATCTTCGCGCAAAAAATGCTGCCGGGAGGGCTGAACGATGAAAAATGACCGTCAAACCATGATCCTGGAGATCATTTCCCAGGAAAACATCGAGACCCAGGAGCAGCTTTTGACCCGGCTGCAGGAGCGGGGCATCAGCAGCACCCAGGCCACCATCTCCCGGGACATCAAGCAGATGCACCTCATCAAAGAGCCGGTGGGCCAGGGCGTGTACAAATACGCCGTCTCCGGCAACCGGACGAAGCTGAATTTCGCGGAAAAGCTTCGGACCATCTTCCGGGAGAGCATCACCAGCATCGCCTATGCCCAGAACATCGTGGTCCTGAAGACCATGCCGGGCCTGGCCAGCGCAGCGTGCTCCGCCCTAGACAACATGGACATCAGCTATATGGTGGGCTCCCTGGCGGGGGACGACACGGCGTTTTTGCTGATGCAGGACACGGAGTCTGCGGCCATTTTCTGCGAGGAGATCAAAGAAATGCTATAAAGAGGGGACTTCGTCCCCCCTTTAGATTCCCCCACCAGTGACATCGGTCACTGGTGAACGCCGCCCAAGGCGGCTGAGTCAACGTATTTTCGCCAGGTACACGCCCCGGCGAAAATGATTGAACTTCTTTCTTCCGCTCGGGCGGAAGAATCAGGGGAAACCTGGGTTTCCCCTGAACCCTTTCCGAAGGGAGCGTCAAAGTATGCTGGAACTGCTGCATATCGAGAATATCGCGGTCATCGAGCAGGCGGACATCCGGTTCCGCCCGGGGTTCAACGCCCTGACCGGCGAGACCGGCGCGGGCAAGTCCATCGTCATCGACGCCATGGGCGCGGTGCTGGGGGGGCGGACCTCCCGGGACCTGATCCGCACCGGGGCGGAAAAGGCCTTTGTCAGCGCGGAATTTTCCGGCGTTTCAGCGGAGCTGCCGGGGCTGGCGGAAAACGGCGTGGCCCCGGACGAGGACGGCAATCTGCTGCTCCAGCGGGAGATCTCCGGCGACGGCAAAAACGCCTGCCGGGTCAATGGCCGCCCCGTGACCGTGGCCCAGCTGCGGAGGATCGGCGAGGAGCTGCTGAACATCCACGGCCAGCACGACGGCCAGCAGCTGCTGGACGAGGAGCAGCACGGCGCGTACCTGGACCGCTTTGGCAGGACCGAGGGCGCGCTGGCGGCCTATCAGACGGCATATAACGCCATGGCGGACCTGCGGGCCCAGATGCGGGCCTTGCAGATGGACGAGGCGGAGAAGGCCCGCCGGGTGGACAGCCTGCGCTTCCAGATCGACGAATTGGAGCGGGCGGAGCTGGTCCCCGGCGAGGAGGAGGAGCTGACGCAGCGGCGCAGCCTGCTGCGCAACGGCGAGAAGTATTTATCGGCCCTGTCCGGCGCGGATTACTGTCTCAGCGGCGACGACGAGAGCACCGGCGCGGTGAACCAGCTCCGGGACGCGGAGGAGGCCATCAGCGCCATCCGCACCCTGGGGGACGACCTGGCGGACCTGTTCAAACGCCTGGGAGAGCTGCGCAGTGAAGCCTTTGACCTTGCCGAGACTATCCGGGATAAACGGGCGGAATTCGACTTCTCCCCGGCGGAGCTGGACGCGGTGGAGAGCCGGGCCGACCAGCTGTACCGCCTGAAAAAGAAGTACGGCGCCACGGTGGAGGACATGCTGGCCTACCTGGACAAGTGCCGGGCGGAGCTGGACGCCATCGAGACGGCGGACGACACCCTGCTTTTGCTGGGGCAGAAGCTGGCGAAGGCGGAAAAGGCCGTCCAGGCCGCGGGCGCGGAGCTGACCAAAGCCCGCAGGGAGGCCGCAAAGTCCCTGGAGCAGCGCATCCAGGCGGAGCTGCGGGACCTGGATATGCACAAGGTGCGCTTTTCCATCCAGTTTGAGGAAAAGGAGCCATCTCCCGACGGCTGCGATACCATCCGGTTTTTGATGTCCGCCAACGCGGGGGAGGATCTGAAGCCCATCGCGAAAATCGCCTCCGGCGGCGAGCTGGCCCGCATCATGCTGGCGCTGAAAAACGTGCTGGCGGAGCAGGAGGACATCGGCACCCTGGTGTTCGACGAGGTGGACACCGGCGTCTCCGGACGGGCGGCCCAGAAGGTGGCGGAAAAGCTGGCCCAGGTCAGCCGCCGCAAGCAGGTGCTGTGCGTGACCCATCTGCCCCAGTTGGCGGCTATGGCGGACACGCATTTCTCTGTGGAGAAAGGAGAGAGCAAGGGGAGGACCTTTACAAAGGTTCTTCAACTGGACCGGGAGCGCCGCAAGGCGGAGCTGGCCCGCATCACCGGCGGAACCAAGGTGACGGAAGCCCTGCTGGAGAGCGCGGGAGAGCTGCTGGACGAGGCGGAGGCATACCGGAAGAAGCTGTAAAAACAGACAAAACGGTCCTGTTCCAAGGGAACGGGGCCGTTTTCTGACCGCCGGGAGACTGGCGTATGGGAGGTGTGACATGGATATCCAAGTTTGGATGGGGCGGTTTCTGGATGTGATGAAACAGACCTTTGGCGGGCGGCTGGCGTTTGTGGGGCTGCAGGGCAGCCGGGGCCGGGGAGAGGGCCGGGAGGACAGCGACATCGACGTGGTGGTGATCCTGGACCGCCTGACCCCGGCGGACCTGGACGCGTACCGGGCGGCGGTGGCGGAGCTGCCCCGGCGGGAGCTGCTGTGCGGCTTTGTGTCCGGCTGGGCGGAGCTGGAGCGCTGGGACGCGGCGGACCTGTTCCAGTTTTACCACGACACGACGCCGTACCTGGGCACTCTGGACGCCCTGCTGCCCCGCATCGACCGGGCCGCCGTCCGGCGGGCGGCGCACCTGGGGGCCTGCAATATCTATCACGCCTGCTGTCACAATTACCTGCATGAGCGGGACCCGGAGATCTTGAAGGGCTGCTGCAAATCGGCGTTTTTCGTGCTGCAGGCGAAGCATTCCCTGGAGACGGGGGCCTATGTCTCCCGCGGGGTGGATCTGCTGCCGCTGCTGGGCGGGGAGGACCGGGCGGTGCTGGAGGCGCTTTTGACAGGGGCCTGGGCGGGGCGGTTTTCAGAGACCTCCGCCCTGCTGCTGGACTGGTCCTCCCGGCTGATCCGGCAGGGGGAGGAGGAAAACGGCTGACGTTTCGTCAGCCGTTTTCTCTGTCCTCCCATTCGATCCTGCCGTGCTCCCGCTCGAAGTCCGCGATGCACTTGCGGATCAGATACATGATCTGCCCGCTGCCGGTGCGGCCCTCATACTCGGCCACATAGAAAAACTTATCGTGTGTCTCCGTGTCGAAACGAATACTGATGTGCTTCTTTTTATCACCGTAGATTCCCATAAAATCACACTCACATAATCTTAATATGAGTTGATTTTAAGTGTATTATGCGCTAATATGTATAAAACGAGTGCATTGTTAGTGCAGAATAAATAATGGGGGGTCTTACTTATGACATATCCGGACTGGGAAAAGATGTACGCGGTCCTCTGCGGGGAGGTCTCGGAGGCGCTGGACGTGCTGCCGCTGTTCCCTGAAAACATACCGGCCTATGAGATCCTGGAAAACGCGCTGCTGAAAACGGAGAACATGTACTGTGACCGCAACTTCAAGGGCCGCCTGCCCAAGGAGCCGGAAGCCCTGCGGCAGCGGCTGAGGGAGGCCTTTCGGGAGATGCTCCCGGAGGAGCAGGCGGAGGCGCTGGCGGAGGAGATGCTGCCCGGATTCCTGCGGGAGGAGGCGGAGGACGGGGAGCTCTCCGTGTAGACCGGCGGCCCGGGGCGGGGCCGCCGGCATTTTTCCCTCCGGCGCCGTCCGGCCCTGGCCCTTTGCCGCTTTTGTCATAAAAAACGGCGTTTTTTTGCTAGCCGCCGGGGGCGTTTGGTGGTATCATCTTGTTCGTTATCATATTGCGTACAGAGGAGATATGCGGGATGATCCATCTGCTGTTGGCGGTCATTTACCTTTCTTTCATCAGCCTGGGCCTGCCGGACGCCCTGCTGGGGGCGGCGTGGCCCTCCATGTACGGGGAGCTGGGAGTGCCGGTCTCTTACGCGGGGGCCGTGTCCATGATCATCGCCCTGGGCACCGTTGTTTCCAGCCTGCAGAGCGACCGGCTCACCCGGCGGCTGGGGGCCGGGCGGGTGACGGCGGCCAGCGTGGCCGTCACGGCGCTGGCGCTGTTCGGGTTTTCCGTCAGCCGGTCCTTCCGGGCGCTGTGCCTGTGGGCCGTGCCCTACGGCCTGGGGGCGGGCAGCGTGGATGCGGCGCTGAACAACTACGTGGCCCTGCACTACGCCAGCCGCCACATGAGCTGGCTCCACTGCATGTGGGGCGTGGGGGCGTCGGTGGGGCCGTATGTCATGGCCCATGCCCTTACGGGAGGGCTTGGGTGGCAGGCGGGTTACCGCTGCGTCTCGCTGCTGCAGATGGGCCTGACCCTGGTCCTGTTCGTGAGCCTGCCCCTTTGGCGGGTCCACCGCCGCGGCGAAGACGCGGAGGAGACGGGGCCGGCGCTGGGGCTGGGGCAGATCCTCCGCATCCCCGGGGCGAAAGCGGTGATGGGGACCTTTTTCTGCTACTGTGCCCTGGAGCAGACGGCGGGCCTTTGGGCCAGCAGCTATCTGGCGCTGCACAAGGGCGTGGCGGCGGAAACGGCGGCGGGCTTCGGCAGTCTGTTTTTCGTTGGGATCACGGTGGGCCGCGGGCTGAGCGGCTTTTTGACCCTCCGGCTGGACGACGGGCAGATGGTCCGGCTGGGACAGGCCGTGGCCGCCGCCGGGTGCGCCGCGCTGCTGCTGCCCCTGGGGGAGCGGGCCGCCCTGGCGGGATTGATGCTGGTCGGCCTGGGGTGCGCGCCCATCTACCCCAGCGTCATCCACGCCACCCCGGCCCACTTCGGCGCGGACAGGTCCCAGGCCATCATCGGCGTGCAGATGGCCAGCGCCTATGTGGGCACCTGTCTGATGCCGCCGCTGTTCGGCCTGATCGCCGCCCACGTCAGCGTGACGCTGTTTCCCGGCTATCTGGCGGCACTGCTGGCCCTGATGACGGCCGCCCACGAGACGCTGCTGCGGCGCTGCCCGCTCCAAAGCGGGGCGGCGGGGTGAGATTTTTGGGGTTTTCCCCTGGAATCGGTTGACATTCCCGGGAATTTCGGATAAAATACTCCCTGCATACAGCGAGGAAGAGGACCAGTACCCGTCATGGCGCTGGAAAGAGAGCCCCTGGTTTGGTGAAAAGGGGAGAGCGGCGGACGGCGAATACACCTTGGAGCTGGCACCCCAACGGCCCAAAAGGCCCAGTAGGCGTGTTCCGGGAGCGCCCGTTACCGCGCTGTCGTGTGTTGGCACGACCTGAGGCGCCGCCTGTGAGGGCGGGGCGAACCAGAGGTGGTACCGCGAAAATGATTTCGCCCTCTGTCCCTTGGGACGGAGGGCGTTTTTCCCTGTCCCAGGCTTACAGGACAACAAATGAAGGAGAGAACAAGTATGCAGATCTACGAAGAACTGAAGGCCCGGGGCCTCATCGCCCAGGTCACCGACGAGGAGGAGATCCGTACCCTGGTCAACAACGGCAAGGCGGTTTTTTATATCGGCTTCGACCCCACCGCCGACAGCCTCCATGTGGGCCACTTCATGGCCCTGTGCCTGATGAAGCGGCTCCAGATGGCGGGCAACCGGCCCATCGCCCTCATCGGCGGCGGCACCGCCATGATCGGCGACCCCTCCGGCCGCACGGACATGCGCTCCATGATGACCCGGGAGACCATCCAGCACAACTGCGACTGCTTCAAAAAGCAGATGGAGCGGTTCATTGAGTTCGGCGAGGGCAAGGCCATGATGGTCAACAACGCCGACTGGCTGCTGAATCTGAACTATGTGGACTTCATCCGGGACATCGGCGCCTGCTTCTCCGTCAACAACATGCTGCGGGCGGAGTGCTTCAAGCAGCGGATGGAAAAGGGCCTGAGCTTTCTGGAGTTCAACTATATGCCCATGCAGTCCTACGACTTTTACTACCTGTACCAGCACTATGGCTGCAACATGCAGTTCGGCGGCAACGACCAGTGGAGCAACATGCTGGGCGGCACCGAGCTGATCCGCCGCAAGCTGGGCAAGGACGCCCACGCCATGACCATCACCCTGCTGCTGACCTCCGAGGGCAAGAAGATGGGCAAGACCGCCAAGGGCGCTGTGTGGCTGGACCCCAACAAGACCCCGCCCTACGAATTCTACCAGTACTGGCGAAACATCGAGGACGCCGATGTCCTCAAGTGCATCCGGATGCTGACCTTCCTGCCCCTGGAGCAGATCGACGAGATGGACAAGTGGGAGGGCAGCCAGCTGAACCAGGCCAAGGAGATCCTGGCCTACGAGCTGACCAAGCTGGTCCACGGCGAGGAGGAGGCCGCCAAGGCTCAGGAGACCGCCCGGGGCCTGTTCTCCGGCGGCGGCTCCGCCGCCAACATGCCCGCCACGGAGCTGACTGCAGACCAGTTTGAAAACGGGAAGATCGGCGCCATCAGCCTGCTGGTGGCCTGCGGACTGTGCCCCTCCAACGGCGAGGCCCGGCGGCTGATCCAGCAGGGCGGCGTGGCCGTGAACGAGAAAAAGGTGGCCTCTATTGATGTGACCTTTGACCAGGCCGATTTCCAGGGCGAAGGCGTGGTCATCAAGAAGGGCAAAAAAGTGTTCCACCGGGCCTACGTGAAATAAAGATATGAGATAAGCGCCGCCTTCGGCGGCTGGATAAGAGATAAAAGATAACTTCCTGAGAAAGGAATATCTCTTATCTCTTATCTTTTATCTCTAATCTTTCAGCAATTTCGATATATACAGAAAGGAAAACCCATGATTACAGTCAACGACGTCAGCATGAACTTCAGCGGCCAGACGCTGTTCAAGCATGTGGACCTGAAATTTGTCCCCGGCAACTGCTATGGCATCATCGGCGCCAACGGCGCCGGCAAGTCCACCTTCCTCCGCATCCTCTCCGGCGACCTGGACCCAACCTCCGGCGAGGTCATCATCTCCAAGGAGGACCGCATGTCCATCCTGAAGCAGGACCACTTCCAATACGACGCGTATACCGTGCTGGACACCGTCATCCTGGGCAACCAGCACCTCTACGACGTCATGAAGGAGAAGGACGCCCTCTATGAAAAGGAGGACTTCACCGACGAGGACGGCGTGAAAGCCAGCGAACTGGAGGCGGAATTCGCCGAGATGGGCGGCTGGGAGGCAGAATCCGACGTCAGCCGCCTCATCCAGGGCCTGGGCCTCTCCAACGACATTCTCTACAGCGAGATGTCCTCTCTCACCGCCAAGGAGAAGGTGAAGGTGCTGCTGGCCCAGGCGCTGTTCGGCAAGCCGGACATCATCCTGCTGGACGAGCCCACCAACCACCTGGACATCCAGGCCATCGAGTGGCTGGAGGATTTCCTGATGGACTGCGAGGCATTGACCCTGGTGGTCAGCCACGACCGCCACTTCCTGAACACCGTTTGCACCAACATCGTGGACGTGGACTACGGCAGTATCCGCATGTATGTGGGCAACTACGAGTTCTGGTATGAGTCCAGCCAGATGGTCCAGCGGATGATCCGGGACCAGAACCGGAAGAACGAGGAGAAGATCAAGGAATTGCAGCTGTTCATCCAGCGCTTCTCCGCCAACAAGTCCAAGAGCAAGCAGGCCACCGCCCGCCGCAAGCTGCTGGACAAGCTGACGGTGGAGGAGATGCCCGCCTCCTCCCGGCGGTATCCCTTCGTGGGCTTTACCATGGACCGGGAGTGCGGCAAGGAGATCCTGACTGTCGAGAACCTGAGCAAGACCGTGGACGGCCGGAAGGTGCTGGACAACGTCAGCTTCCGGGTGAACCGGGGGGAGAAGATCGCCTTTGTGGGGGAGGACGAGATCGCCAAGACCACCCTGTTCAAGATCATCATGGGCGAGCTGGAGCCGGACGAGGGCAGCTACAAGTGGGGCACCACCATCACCACCAGCTATTTCCCCCTGGACAACTCCGCCTTCTTCAACGACTGCGACCTGAACCTGCTGGACTGGCTGGCCCAGTACACGGCGGATAACGCCGAGGAGAACACCGAGTCCTTCAAGCGCTCCTTCCTGGGGCGGATGCTGTTCTCCGGCGACGACGTGTTCAAGCCTGTGAAGGTCCTCTCCGGCGGCGAGAAGGTGCGGTGCATGCTGTCCCGGATGATGCTGTTCCACTCCAACGTCCTGGTGCTGGACCAGCCCACCAACCACCTGGACCTGGAGTCCATCACCGCCGTGAACAACGGCCTCATCGACTTCAAGGGGGTCGTGCTGTTCGCCAGCCACGACCACGAGTTCGTCCAGACCGTGGCCAACCGCATCATGGAATTTGAAAACGGCAGGCTCATCGATAAGATGGGGACGTATGAGGACTATATCGAGTTCCGGCGGGGGAGCGCGGTTAACAATTAATAATTAATAATTGACAATTGACAATGAGCGCGCGCGGAACGGAAGTTTGTTCTTTTTTGTAACCGAATTGTGGTTGACATAAAAATTTGCCATCCCTATACTGTTTGTATTACGGTACAGGGGTGGCATTTTTATGCGGAGACAGCGGATTTTGGGGGGCCTGGTGCTGCTGGCGGTGACGGCGGCGGTGCTCCTGGGTGTAAAGCTCTTCTCGCCGGAGACGGAAACGAAGGCAGCGGCGGAATGGGTGACCGTGCCGCTGGAGGGCGCACAGTCCCCGGACGGAGCATATGAGGTTCGCTGGGAGACCCTGGGGAAGAACGGCGCGGAGGCGGATATCTGGCCCGGCACCCGGCTGGAGGTCGTGAATCGGTCCACGGGCCATGTGCTGTGGGAGAGCAGGGGAGAACGCGGAGCCGCGGCCCTCTGGTCGCCGGATGGGAAATACCTCGCCCTGACCCGGCAGACGGAGAACGACAGTGTCGTGACCATTCTGGAGACAGCATATTTTCATGCGTTTGAGGTTCTGTGGGATCTTGATGCCGCCGTGTCCAAGACCGCCTTGGAGTGGATGAATGCGGATACTCTGCGTGTCCGGTATCTTTGGGCGGAGACCGGGGAGGCGGCGGTTTGCCTCTGTACGCCTGTGCCGCGGACTGACGGTTCGATCAGCGGCGAGTATTTGTGGGAGGAGACAAATGCCCTGCCTGGTACTTATGATTTCGACCACGACGGCCTGCCGGAGACTGCGGAGATCATGATGGTATGGGAACAGCTGGCAGGCGAAGGGCTTGTCTTCTGTGAGCTGCGGGTGAGAAAAGCGGACGGCAGCCTGCTGTGGTCGGACTGGGCGGAGACGTCCCACGCGGGCTGGAACAGCCTGTTTGCCTGTGAGATTGGCGGACAGGACTATCTGCTGCGGTATCTGACAGCCATGTACCAGGGCTCCGCCGCCTACTGCTATGAGGTGTTTTCCCTGGACGCCGCCGGGCAGGAGACGCCGCTCCGGGAGGACAGCGTGGAGTTTGACACCAACTTTGGAAGCCCCCTCCACCAGGGCTTTGCCCCGGAAGAGATCGCGGACTTCCTGTGGGATCTGCGGGGCTGCCTTGCGGACAGCCGCCTGCTCATCAGCACGGAGGGCGGCGAGTTCCACGCGGATGGGGAGATCCCCGCCGCGGAGCTGCCCGCGCTCTTTTGCGGGATACTGGCGCTGGACAGCCGGGAGGCCATGCTGGAGGCCCTCCGGCAGGACGAAGCGGAGATGAAAGCGGAACAGGGGATCGCGTAAACAGCAGCCGCCCGAAAAATTTTTCGGGCGGCTGCGTAGCTTATCAAAAAGCCTCTGTTTGGAGAAAAAGTGTTCCGTTTCTCAGGGGGAGTACGAGGGGGCGGGAGCCCCCTCGTGTTGAATCGAATGCCTGCAAAAGGGCTGCGGCAGCAGCCCGTTGCGCCGCGAAGCGGCAGGCTGCACATCTCTCCGTGCAGTCTGCCGAGGCCCGTTCCTTTGGGCCGAGGCAGCTTTTTGGGCTGCGAAGCAGACAAAAAAGCGAGGCATTGTTCAGGCTGTCGAAAAAGTCCAACGGACTTTTTCGACAGCCTGGACAGCCGCCCGAAAAATTTTTCGGGCGGCTGCGTCACATTTGGGCGGCCTGGATCGTTACAGAGGACAGAGGGACAGGGGGGATGACAGTGCTGGCATACTTGCAGGCCATCGAGACGCCCTCGGACCGGGCCCGGTTCGAGGCACTGTACCGGGCTTACCGGGGGCTGATGTTCCATGTGGCGGACCGTATCCTGCGGAACACCCAGGACGCCGAGGACGCGGTGCACCAGGCGTTCTGTGTCATTGCAGAGCATATGGCAGACGTCCCGGCGGAGCTGGGGCCCCGGGCCAGGGCCCTGGCCGTGACCGTGGCGGAGCGGAAGGCCATCGACCTGTACCGGGCCAAGCGGCGGCACCCCACGGCGGATCTGGACGAGCTGCCCCTCTCCTGCGACCAGCCGCTGCCGTCGGATGGGTCTCTCGCGGGGGCCATGGCGGCCCTGCCTCCCAGGTACCGGGAGGTGCTGCTGCTGAAATACTACAACGGCTATGACAACGGCGAGATCGCCGGCTTTCTGGGCACCACCCAGGAGAATGTGCGCCAGATCATTTTCCGGGCCAAGGGAAAGCTGGCGGCGGAGCTGGCGGAAAGGGGGGAGACGGTATGACCATCACGGACGAGATGCTGTACGAGGCGGCGCCCCGGGCGGCGGAGCTGTTTCTGGAGACCCTGCCGGGCAGGGAGGACTGCGTTCATGCCTTTTCCAGGGGATTTGAAGCAAAGATGCGTCCGCTGCTGGCCGGGAGGCGTCAGGCCCGGCGGTGGGGCAGGATCCTGCTGATCGCGGCGGCGCTGACGGCCCTGCTGTGCGTAAGCGTCGGGGCTATCCGGGGAGCGGTTTTCCAGATGTCCCGCTCGGAATCGGAGCTGAGCGGCGTTCAGTACACCTTCCGCACCATGGACGCACTGGGGGCCTTCCAGCCCGCAGAGATCGGGTATCTGCCGGAGGGCTATGAACAGACCAGAGAGGATTTTAAGGAAACTGAGACCTATACGCGGTATATCCGCTATTTTGAAAACGGAGAGGGCGGCCTGCTCTATGTCTGTCAGTATCTGTCCGACCGGCTGAGCGTCGGCCTTGGGGACCGGTCGGACTATACGCTGAAGCACCCGGAAATCCATGGCACAGAGGCGGAATTGTACCTCCTTGAAGAGGAGGGGCTCGCCATGATGATCTGGGTGGAGGGCGACTATATCATGGAGATCAGCGGCCTGCTCTCTGAGGAAGAGATCGTCAAAATCGCGGAAAATATCACTTGGAAATAAGAAAGGAGCTCCTATGAAAAGCAATTGGAAGTCATTCGTGTGCGGCGCGCTGACCATGGCGATGGTCCTGGCGCTGATGGCGCCCGCCATGGCGGCAGGGACCTTCACTGGAAAAGCCAGCTTTGGACAAGTGGGCGTGGAGGTCTTCAGCAGGAAGAAATACGCCCCCGGTGCGTCCATGACCGCCGCCAACGGGGAGAAGGTGCCTGTCACCATCACCTATACCGACGCCAAGGGCGGCGCCACCAACTATATCGCCGTACAGAAGGCGGCGGAGCTGTTCGACATGAGCGAGGCCCCCTCCTGGGATGCCGCCAATAACTGTGTGGACTTCTTTGCAAAATACAAGGGGCCGGTCAATGTGGTGAAAGTGGATTTGAACAAGGGCGAAACCATTCCAGACGAGGTGCCCGAAAACAGCATCAAGGTTGTCCACGGCAGCAAGGAGAATTGGGAGAAGCTCCGGGCCCAGGAGCTGGCGGCCATGCCCACCGCGCCGAAGCTGGGCACCACGGCGGGCCCTATCCGGGAGGTCAGCCCCACGGCGGTGGCCAACCGCGCTTCTATGGGCTTCAGCCTGTATAACGCCCGGTTTGAATCCATGACCGGCGTCAGCGAGGATATCTTCTGCGGAGACGGGCAGTACACCCTGATCACAGTGAGAAATAACAGCTCCTGCGATGTAAAGTGGCAGGTAGACCGGCCCTATACCGTCCGGGCGGGCGGCGAGAGCCAGAAGTTCACCACCATCAAAATCCCCGCCGGACAGACGGTGGAACGGGCCTTTTATGTAACGGAGGGGGCGGATCCGCTGAAGCAGACCCTGTCCATCGGTCTCACCGCTGTGAACGATGACGCCGTGACCAAGGTCGTCATCTCCGCGGAGACCACCCAGACCCCGCCCACCATCGGCGAGATCAAAAAATAGCGGAAACGAGGGCGGGAGAGAGCTCCCGCCCGTTTCTCATGCAGATTCCGCCTCCAGCAGGGCGTATTTCACCAGCGTCCGCCGGATGCGCTCCCGGTTTTCCGGGCTGGGCTCGCACAGGGGCAGGCGCAGGGCCCCGGCCTCCCTGCCCAGCAGGTTCAGGGCCGTTTTCACCGGGATGGGGTTGACGTCGCAGAACATGGCGTCGCAGAAGTCCTTTAAGTACAGCTGCAGCTTTCCGGCGGAGACGAAGTCCCCCTCCAGGCACAGCTTCACCAAAGCGTGCATCTCGGCGGGGAGGACGTTGGCCACCACCGAGATCACCCCCACGCCGCCCAGCAGGCAGATGAGCGCCGTCTCGTCGTCGTTGCCGGACCAGATGGAGAAGTCCTCCGGACACAGGTTCCGGGTCTTCTGGAGATTGCTGAAATTGCCGGAGGCCTCCTTGACGCCGTTGATGTTGGGGTGCTTTGCCAGCTCCGCGTAGGTCTCCGGCGCGATGTTCACCCCGGTGCGGGAGGGCACGTTGTACAAAATGCAGGGTTTCGTCACCGCGTCCGCCACCACCTGATAGTGCCGGATCAGCCCCGCCTGGCTTGCCTTGTTGTAATAGGGCGTCACCAGCAGCAGGCCGTCAGCCCCGGCCCGCTCCGCGTCCCGGGACAGGGCGACGGATATTTCCGTGGAATTGGAGCCGCTGCCCGCGATGACCGGGACCCGGCCGTTTACATGCTCCACACAGAATTCGATGGCCCGCATCCGCTCGTGGTAGGTCATGGTGGTGGCCTCCCCGGTGGTGCCGCAGACAACGATGGCGTCGGTGCCATTTTCCAGCTGGAAGTCGATGAGCCGCCCCAGGGCGGGCAGGTCCACGGTCTCGTCGTTGAAGGGCGTGACGATGGCCGCGCCGGAGCCGGTGAAGATGGGCTGTTTCATAAATAATCCCCCAATCTGTTCAGATAAAAGATAAGAGATAAGAGATAAAAGATATCGATAGGGGAAAGGCTGCCGCGAAACCGGATATCTCTTATCTTTTATCTCTTATCTCTCTATCTATATGCTGGACTGCCGAAAAAGAAACGGCCTGCCGTTGGCAGGTCGTTTCTTTCGTAAAACTTGCGTTTAGATGTATCCTTTCGCGCACAGCAGCTCGGCAAGCAGCACTGCGCCGCCGGCGGCGCCCCGCAGGGTGTTGTGGGAGAGGCAGACGAACTTGTAGTCGTACTGGGTGTCCGGCCGCAGGCGGCCGATGGAAACCGCCATGCCGTGCTCCAGATTCCGGTCCAGGCGGGTCTGGGGACGGTTCTCCTCCTCAAAGTAGTGGAGGAACTGCTTGGGGGCGGAGGGGAGGTCCAGCTCCTGGGCAGGGCCCCGGAAGGCCGCCCAGTCCGCCTTGATCTGCTCCATGGAGGGCTTCCGGCCCTCGGCGAACTTCATGAACACGGCGGCCATGTGGCCGTCCTGGCAGGCCACCCGGAAGCACTGGGCGGTGATGGAGGGGCCCTCCGCCTTGACGATCTTATCGCCCTCGATGCGGCCCCACAGCTTCAGGGGCTCCTGCTCGCTCTTCTCCTCCTCGCCGCCGATGAAGGGGATGCAGTTGTCCACCATCTCAGGCCAGCGGGCGAAGGTCTTGCCCGCGCCGGAGATGGCCTGATAGGTGCAGACCAGGGCCTGTTCCAGGCCGTATTTCCGCAGGGGGTTCAGGGCGGGGACGTAGCTCTGGAGGGAGCAGTTGGACTTCACGGCGATGAAGCCCCGCTTGGTACCCAGGCGCTTGCGCTGGGCCTCGATGATCTCGATGTGCTCCGCGTTGATCTCCGGCACCACCATGGGCACGTCCTCCGTCCAGCGGTGGGCGGAGTTGTTGGAGACGATGGGGCACTCCAGCTTGGCGTACTTCTCCTCCAGGGCGCGGATGTCCTCCTTCTTCATGTCCACGGCGCAGAAGCAGAAGTCCACCATGCCGGCCAGCTTTTCCGCGTCGGCCTCGGCGTCCAGGACCACCAGCTTCTTTGCCTCCTCGGGCATGGGGATGTCCAGGGCCCAGCGGCCCTCCACGGCCTCCTCATAGGGCTTGCCGGCGCTGCGGGCGCTGGCGGCCACGGCGGTGAGCTGGAACCAGGGGTGGTTCTCCATCAGGGTGATGAACCGCTGGCCCACCATGCCGGTGCATCCGATGATGCCGACTTTGTACTGTTTCATATGATGATTCCTCCTGCTGTTGGACGGAATGGCGGGATCTGCGCCCGGTCCGTCGATTTGGGTTGAATGTGCCGCGGTTTTGTACTATAATGGTTTTTATTGAAAAAGCCACCGTATGTATTTGTGACGCGGACATTTGTTTTCTTTGTGTATGATAACACGCTTTGCAAATGCCGTCAAGCCCGCTGGTATTGGGAGGTTTCATGAAAAAATTACTGCTGACGACGTTTTTCGTTGTGACATTTTTCGCATTGACCGCCGTTTCCGCCGCCGCTCTGGACAGCGGCACGGTGAAGGTGGGCCTGCGGTACGGCTCCACGGCCCTGTTTTCCGCCAACCTGGAAAACGCCGTGGGCAGCGGCTACGAGTTCGGGTACTTTGACGACGGCCGGGAGTTCCAGTTCCTGGGCCGGACCGAGGAGCGGACCATCTCCATGACTGCCACCGGTGATATCTATATGAGCACGGACGGAACTTATTCCGCCGCGCCGCCCTCCGGCGGCTACCGCCATATGGGGCCCTGGCATGTGGAGATCGGCGGATTCCGGGATTTTGACGACGCCCAGGACGCCGCCTGGGACTACGACGACGCCTATCCCGCCTGGATCGACTGGGAGTATGTGATCCGTGTGGGCTGCTACGACACCCGGGAGGAGGCGGAGGACGCCGCCGCGGAGCTGGGGGAGGGGAGCGCGGTAAAATCCTCCTCCACCGGTGTGACGGTGACCGTGACGAAGACCACGGAGATCCTGTTCGAGTTCGACTGCAGCGGCGTTTTGGATCTGGGCGTCCTGCCGGACGGCCAGGGGGACGACGCCGTGACCTGGTTCAAGGGCTACCGCTACGCCGGGGGCTTTGAATACGCCCGGGTCACCGGCGGGAATATCAATGTCATCAACGTGGTGGACCTGGAGGACTACGTAAAGGGCGTCATCACCTCGGAGATGAGCGGCACATGGCCCCTGGAGGCCCTGAAGGCCCAGGCGGTGTGCGCCCGGACCTATGCCTGCCGGACCAGCAAGCATTTGAGCGCCTACGGCTTCGATGTGTGCGCCACCAGCGACTGCCAGGTGTACAACGGCATCGGCCAGACCGCCTCCGCCGCCAGCGACCGGGCGGTGGAGGAGACCGCCGGGGAGTGTTTGTACTATGACGGCTATCTGGTGCAGGATCCGGTGTACCACGCCTCCAACGGTGGCGCCACGGAGGACGCGGCCAATGTGTGGGGCACGGAGAAGGGCTATCTGAAGGGGAAAGAGGACCCCTACGAGACCCGGACCAGCATCCCCAACTACAGCTGGACCGTCACCTATTCCGCGTCGGAGCTGAGCTGGATCCTCCAGCAGAAGGGGTACGACGTGGGCACGGTGAAAAACGTGTACGTCTCGGAGTACACCCCCGTGGGCAACGTGAAGAAAGTGACCTTTGAGGGCACCGGCGGCACCAGGACCGTCACTGGGGACACCTGCCGGACCATTTTCTACAGCAGCACCTACAATAAATCCGTCAAGAGCCTGCGCTTTTCCATCAACGGCGGCGGGCCGGCCGGCAGCGGCGGGGTCTATGTCAACGGCTCCGGCAGCATGCTCTCCGGACTGGACGGCGTGTCCGTCATCTCCGGCGGCGGCACGGTCACGGCGCTGAACGGGGATACGTTTACGGCCATCACCTCCTCCGGCACCTCCACGGTGACAGCGGGCGGCGGCACGGTGCAGCCCACCGCCTCCAACAGCGGCAGCTTCACCATCACCGGCACCGGCAACGGCCACAATGTCGGCATGAGCCAGTACGGCGCCAAGGCCATGGCGGAGCTGGGGTATGACTACGTTGATATTTTGGAATTTTATTATACGGACATCGACGTTCGATAAGTGAACGAGAGACAGAATTAACAATTGACAATTGACAATGGACAATGGGGGGCTTGTCGGGCGCTGCTGCTTCGCCCTTGCGGGGGCAGGGGATCGCCAGCGCGCTAAAAGGGTGCCCCACGTCCAGTGCGCGTTCATTGTCAATTGTCCATTGTCAATTGTCCATTCAAAAGGAAGGAACCCTATGAAAACCAGCGACTTTTACTATGACCTCCCCCAGGAACTGATCGCCCAGACGCCCATCGAGAGGCGGGACGCGTCCCGCCTGATGACGCTGGACAGGGCCACCGGGGCGGTGGGGCACCACCGTTTTTATGAGCTGCCGGACTTTTTGAACCCCGGCGACTGCCTGATTTTGAACGACTCCCGGGTGCTGCCGGCGCGGCTTTTGGGCCAGCGGCTGCCGGGCGGCGGCGCCTGCGAGGTGCTGCTGCTCATCGACAAGGGAGAGAAGACCTGGGAGTGCCTGGTGCGGCCCGGACGGAAGATGCGCACTGGGGCGAAGCTGTCCTTTGGAAACGGCGAGCTGACCGCCGAGGTGGTCGGCGAGGTGGAGGGCGGCAACCGTCTGGTCCGCTTCGACTACGAGGGCATTTTTCTGGAGGTGCTGGAGCGCCTGGGCAAGATGCCCCTGCCGCCCTATATCAAGGAGGAGCTGCAGGACCGGGAGCGGTATCAGACCGTCTATTCCAGGGTCGTCGGCAGCGCTGCGGCCCCCACGGCGGGCCTGCACTTCACCCCGGAGCTGCTGGAAAAGATCGCGGCCAAGGGCGTGGGCATCGGCTATGTGACGCTCCACGTGGGCCTGGGGACCTTCCGACCTGTAAAGGAAAAGAGCATTACAGACCATGAAATGCATAGTGAATACTGCATCATCCCCCAGGAGACGGCGGAGCTGATCAACCGGACGAAGGCAAACGGCGGGCGGTGCATCTGCGTGGGCACCACCTCCTGCCGGACGCTGGAATCCTGGGCCAACGAGGATGGGACGATGGAGGCCAAGGCGGGGTGGACCAGCATCTATATCTATCCGGGGTACAAATTCAAGGTGATGGACGGCCTTGTGACCAACTTCCACCTGCCGGAGAGCACCCTCATTATGCTGGTGTCCGCCTTCGCCGGACGGGAGCGGGTGCTGGCGGCCTATGAGGAGGCTGTGCGGGAGAAATACCGCTTTTTCAGCTTCGGCGACGCGATGTTCATTTCGTGAGCGCGGGCAGCCCCTGACCGGTGCGCAGGCCCAGCAAAAAGGCGTGGATGGCGGTGAACTCCTGGCATTTTTCAAATTCCTCCCGCATATCGGAGGTCATCTCGCCGTCCATGAGAGAGAACCAGAAGGTGTAATCGCCCTGGGGCGTGGCGTCCAGCTGGGGCTTGATGTAGTGGGCGTAGAGCCATTGCATAAAGTCGGACATGGTTTGACCTCCCTGGAATACGACAGATTTAGCATATTTTGATTATAACACGACAAATTTAGCAAGTCAAGGATGAAGCTATGAAAATCGGAAAACGATTGAAAGAATTGCGGAAAGAGAAGAAAGAGACCCAGCTTCAAACGGCGCAGGCCATTGGGATCGCTATGCGCCATTATCAGCGTATTGAAGCGGACGACGGCCTGCCGGGGCTGGAGATTTTTGCCGCCCTGGCGGACCATTTCGGCGTGTCCCTGGATTACCTGGCAGGGCGTTCCGACCGGCGGTGACGGGAGTTCCCGCCCACGGGCGGGGACGAGGGATGCACCCCCCATTTTCTTTTCGGTTGCGCCGAAAAGAAAACGGGCCGTGCGCGGTCCAAAAGAAAAGGCGCCTTGATCCCAACTTGACCTAACTGGGTCAAGTTGGGGGATGCGGGCCTTGCCACGATGCGTTTGGCAGAAACTTGCCAAGTTTCATCCGGCTGCGCTGTACGCTTTATCTTGTAGGGGCCGATGCCCACATCGGCCCTTGCTTATGCCGCATTTGGGACATTGGGTGCCGGCCTGTGGGATATTGACGCAAGGGCTTTATCATCCCACCCGTGTGTCCCGCTTCGCTACACACTACGCGGATGGTTGTTGCATGCTGGTGTCATGCAGTGAGCCGGGGCGACCCGCCCTGCGAGTTTCAACATTTTGCAGGGGCTGCCCGGAAGAGTGAAGGGAGCAGCAGCGGAAATAGACGCAAAAACCCATGCGATGCTTGCCCTGTCATGCACGTCCCGATTCGCGTGGCGGAAAAGGAACGATGATCACCGACACGCTTCCCGCGCCCAACCCGGAAACCTGTAGGTTTTGCCGGCGGCACCCTGTCAAGTCCGCCTCCCCAAACTTGACCCGTAAAGGGTCAAGTTTGGCCCCAAGCGCCTTTTCTTTTGGACCGTGCACGGCCCGTTCGTCTCCGCCTAAGAGCCGCCCTGCGGGCGGTTGGCTCCGACACGCGCCTGCGGGCGCAGTCTTTTCGGCGCCGTTGAAAAGAAAATGGAGGGTGCAAACCCCTCGGATACCCGCCAGATATCCCAAAAAAGGAGAAACCACATGTTCAAAGTCCTGAAAACCGAGGGCCGCGCCCGGCGCGGCGAATTTTCCTGCGCCCACGGCGGCGTGGTGCAGACCCCCGTCTTTATGAACGTGGGCACCCAGGCGGCCATCAAGGGCGGCGTGTCCGCCCACGACCTGAGGGAGGTGGGCTGCCAGATCGAGCTTTCCAACACCTACCACCTTCATCTCCGCCCCGGCGACAAGCTGGTGCGGCAGCTGGGCGGTCTCCACAAGTTCATGAACTGGGACGGCCCCATTCTGACGGACTCCGGCGGGTTCCAGGTGTTCTCCCTGGCGTCCCTGCGGAAGATCCGGGAGGAGGGCGTTTATTTTGCCTCCCACATCGACGGGCATAAGATCTTCATGGGGCCGGAGGAGTCCATGCAGATCCAGTCCAATCTGGGCAGCGACATCGCCATGGCCTTTGACGAGTGCGTGGAGAACCCCGCCCGGTACGAGTACGCCAAGGCGTCGGTGGAGCGGACGCTGCGCTGGCTGGAGCGGTGCAAGATCGAGCACGACCGGCTCAACAGCCTGCCGGACACGGTAAACCCCGGGCAGATGCTCTTCGGCATCAACCAAGGGGCCACCTTCCCAGACCTGCGGGCCTGGCACGCCCGGGAGATTGCAAAGCTCGGCTGCGACGGCTACGCCATCGGCGGCCTGGCCGTGGGGGAGCCGGCGGAGGTCATGTACGAGATGATCGACGTGGTGGCCCCGGAGCTGCCGGAGGACAAGCCCCGCTACCTCATGGGCGTGGGCACCCCCAGCAACATCATCGAGGCCGTCAGCCGGGGCGTGGACTTTTTCGACTGCGTGATGCCCTCCCGCAACGGCCGCCACGGCAAGCTCTTCACCTGGGAAGGGACGGTGAACATCCTCAACGAGAAGTACGCCGCCGACGACCGGCCCATCAGCGGGAGCTGCCGTTGCCCTGTGTGCCGCAGCTTTTCCCGGGCGTACCTGCGGCATCTCTTCAAGGCGGACGAGGTGCTGGCCCTGCGCTTCGCGGTGCTGCACAACCTGTACTTCTACAATGAGCTGATGGCCCGCATCCGGCAGGCGCTGGACGAGGGGACCTTCGCGGACTTCCGGGCCAGGTACAGCGGAAGACTGGAGCGGCGGGTATGAGGGCCCCGAAGACGCCGGCCGGCGGCCGCAGGGCCCTGTACGGCGCGGCCACCCTGTTCCTCCTGGCCTTTTCTGTCCTGCTCGGCGCGGATCGGTATATCTGGGGGCACACCCTGCGTTCCGCGCCCTTTTATCTCCGGGCGGCGGAGCGCTGCGGGGAATTCCTGCTGCCCGGCATTCTCGCGTTTCTGGCGGCGTGGGCGTCCAGGCGTCCCCGGGGGCGGACGTCCTGCACGGCGGTGCTGGCCCTGCTGGCGGCGGCCGCGCTGCTGACAGCGCTGGCGGGCCTGTGGAGGATGCCGGGGAAACCCCGCGGGGACGCGCTGCTGCGGGACTTCACCGCGGCGGAGGACGGAAGCTCCGTCACGCTGGAAATGGATCTGGCCTCCAGCGCCGGATATCTGCGGAGCATGGAGGCCCGGGAGCGGGGACGGCCCTGTACCTGACCTTTTACGGCTCCGTGGGGATCAACAATCCCCGTGGGGCAGGGGACAGCTATCCCGTTTCGCTGCCGGAGGGCTGCCGGGAAATTTACGTCCGGAGCCAGGGGGGCGGATACCGCCTGCTGCTCCAAAGGGGCGGAGACGGCCGGTGGCGCGGGCCCGCCTGAGCAAAAGCCGGACCGGCGCAAAGAAAAGGCTTGCAAAACCTGTTGGTTTTGGTATAATGGTTTCATTCTGAATACGCAAAAGGAAAAGGAGCAAATGGCATGAATTTAGAATCCCTGATTATGATTGTCGTCCTCATTGCAATCATGTACTTCCTGATGATCCGCCCGGAGAACAAGCGGAAGAAGAAGGCCCAGGAAATGCGGGACAGCCTGAAGAAGGGCGACGTCATCACCACCATCGGCGGCATCGTCGGCAAGATCGTGTCCGTCGGCAAGGACACCATCGTCATCGAGACCAGTGAGGACCGCGTCCGCATGGAGCTGACCAAGTGGGCCGTGTCCACCACCGGCGTCCAGTCCGGCGAGCAGCCCGAGGACAAGAAGGAGAAGAAGGCCGAGGTCCCCGAGGAGCCCGTGGACGAGATCCCTGCCCCTGAAGCGGAAGAAAAGTAAGGAAAACCATTCATAAAAGCAGCCTCCCTTGGAATATGCTCCAGTGACGAGCATGTTGCAAGGGAGGATTTTTTATGGCGAAAGGGCAAAGACAAAAGCCGGCGGCGCCCTGGACGGTGTTCCTGCGGGGAGGGGCGGCGGCCCTGGGAGTGTATCTGGCGGGGCTGCTGCTTCTGGCACTGCTGCTGGTGCGGGGGACGCTGCCGGAAAAAAGCGCCTTCCCGGCGGTGGCGGTGCTGTGCGCGGCAGCGGTGTTCTGCGGCGGCATGACGGCGGCGCGGCGGTCACCCTGGGGGACGCTGCCCGCCGGGCTGGCGTGCGCGGCACTGTTCGCGGCGGTGCTGGCGGCGGTGGGGACGGCCTTCTGGCAGGGGATCACCTGGACGGGCCGGGGCGGCATCCTGCTGCTGTGCGCGCTGGCGGGGGGACTGCTGGCCGGGCTGCTGGGGGGACGGAAGCGGAAGAGACGGAAACGGAAATAAGTCAATTGTGGATTCCTACAAAATTTCGGAAATCCCGGTTTTTTCTGCGCCCTCCGCGCCCCGGGCCGCCGCCGTGCCTGCCTGAGGGGAGGAGACGGCAGATATGGGGCGCGATTTTGCCGAAAAGCCCCAAATGTTGGCTTTTGGCCCGGGGGTTCCCGCCCGCCTCGGCGCCTGGTTTATCAAGTTTACATAATTGTGTTTACATAATATTTTGTCATAACTGCCAAAAAACTTCTTTTTCCGTTAAATTCCTTGATAATTATGGTAAATTGAACTATATTTAATAAGTAACATGGTTTACGTTAACCAATGCGTCATAAACCGTCCGCCCGCCGCATAGGCTTGCTGCGAGGTGAGGCGGTTTGAACTGGAAGACACATCGCGGACTTTCCCGGGGCGGGCCGGCGTCTCTGCCCCGCCTGCTTCTGCTGGCGCTGTTCTTTTTGGGCGGCGTGGTCCTGGGACAGGTCCTGGCGGGCCGGGTGCCCGACGCCACAGGGGACGAGCTGCGGCACTATCTTGCGGATTATGTGCGCCTGGGCGGCAGCGGCGGCGTCTCTTCCGGCGCGGCGCTGTCGGCGCTGGTGATCTATTTCCGCTATCCGCTGCTGGCCTTTCTGCTAGGCTTCGCCTCCATCGGCGCGGTGCTGCTGCCCTGTACGGCGGCGGCCTTCGGCTTTTTCCTGTCCTTCTCCGTCTGCTGCTTCACGGCGGCCTTCGGAGCGGACGGGGTGCTGCTGGCCCTGGCGGTGTTCGGCCTGCGGTGCGCGGTGACGCTGCCTGTGTTTTTCCTGCTGGCGGTCCCCGCCTGGGGGACCTCCGCGGCGCTGGCCAGCCTGTCCTTTGGGAGAGGGCGGCGGGCCGCTCCGGTATCTTACGGCAGATGCTGGTGGCTGCGGATGGCGGTGTGTGCCGCCGTGCTGCTGGCGGGCGTGTGTGTGGATCTGTTTGTTTCGCCGCGGCTTCTGCGGCTGATGCTGGAACGCGTTCTGGCATAATGCGAAAGAGGGGAGGGGATTCTCCTGGCAATGGACGATATCGCGCGCTACGGCGCTTACTTGGCGGAGGAGAAGCATGCCTCCCCGAACACCGTCAGCTCCTATCTGCGGGATGTGACCCAGTTCGCGTCCTATCTGGATGAACAGGGCCTCACCCTGCGGGAGGCCGATCGGGAGACGGTGCAGGCGTATATGAGCTGGATGCAGGGGCGGGGGAAGTCCGCGGCCTCCGCCACCCGGTTCCTGGCCTCGGTCAAATCCTTTTATAACTTTCTGCTGGCGGAGGGCTCCATCACGGAAAACCCCGCCAAGGGCGTCACCTCCGCCAAGGTGGAGCGGAAATACCCGGAGATCCTCACCGCCAAGGAGGTGGAGCTGTTTTTGGAGCAGCCCCAATGCGTGGATGCCAAGGGCTTCCGGGATCACGCCATGCTGGAGCTGCTGTACGCCACCGGCATCCGGGTCAGCGAGCTGATCTCCCTGGACATGGACGACCTGAATCTGGCCGCCGGCTTCATCCGCTGCGAGAGCCGGGGCAGGGAGCGCATCATCCCGCTGTACCACACCGCCGTCAAGGCCCTGCAGGACTATGTGCGCGGCGTGCGGCCCCAGCTGATCGCGGACAGCGAGGAGACGGCCCTGTTCGTCAACATGAACGGCGAGCGCATGAGCCGCCAGGGCTTCTGGAAGATCATCAAGTATTACCAGGAGAAGGCGGGCATCGAAAAGGACATCACGCCCCACACCCTGCGCCACTCCTTCGCCGTCCACCTGCTGGAAAACGGCGCGGACCTGCGGTCCATCCAGGAGATGCTGGGCCACGCGGACATCTCGTCCACGCAGATCTACACCCATGTGGTGAAGCGGCAGCTGAAGGACGTGTATCAGAAGGCCCATCCAAGAGCGTAAACGTCAGCACGGCGGAAGCCGTGCTGATTTTTTGCGGATGGAGATGATCATATGTATCGCATTGCCGCGGGCCGGGAGCCTGCGCGGCGGCAGCGGGGCGGGGACGGAAGCCATTGCGATAAGCACTCACAGGGCTGCGCCCAATATCCCCATCCCCCCAAAAAATAATTTCCCATTCGGGAAAACAAAACCCGCCCCTGCGGACTCTAATCGTTAGAAACATGAAAGGAGGGCCCGCCCATGGACAGGGACGAATTCGCCGCCCGGACAGAGACCGTCAAGCAGCGTCTGTACCGGACCGCGTACCTGTATCTCGGCAGCGAGGCCGACGCCCTGGAGGCGGTGGACGAGGCGGTCTATCAGGCCCTGCGGGGGCTGAGGAAGCTCCGGGAGCCGGCGCTTTTCGAGACCTGGCTCACCCGCATCCTGATCAACGAGTGCCACCGGGAGCTGCGCCGCCGGAAGCGTCTGGCGGGGGAGGACGCCCTGCCGGAGACCGCCGGGCCGGACGCTTACGACGCCCTGCCGCTGAAAGACGCCGTCCGCCGCCTGCCGGAGGAGCTGCGGCTGGTGGTGATCCTGCGGTTTTTCGCCGGGTACACTCAGGCGGAGACCGCCGCCGCCCTGCGCGTCCCCCAGGGCACCGTGGCCACCCGGCAGAGAAAGGCTCTGCAAGTATTGCGGCTGGAATTGGGAGAGGAGGAGCAGACATGACCCGGAACGAGGAGTATACGAATTTGCTCGCGGCGCTGGAGCAGACACCGGCAGAGCTGGAAGGAACCGTCGCAAAAGCGCTGAAAAGGGAAAGGACTTCACAGAAAAAGCGGCGGGCCTTTGGCGTCTCCGCCCTGGGGCTGGCGGCCTGCTTTACGGCCTTTGTGCTGCTGGTGAACCTGTCCATCCCCTTTGCCCGGGCCTGCGGGACCGTGCCGGTGCTGCGGGAGCTGGCCAAGGCGGTGGCGTGGTCGCCCAGCCTGAGCGCCGCGGTAGAGAACGACTACGTCCAGCCCATCGGCCAGACCCAGACGGAAAACGGCGTCACCGCCACCGTCGAATACGTCATTGTGGACATGAAGCAGCTCAACATCTATTACACCCTGGACTCCCGCCAGTATCCGCAGCTGGAGGCCAATGGAAATGTCCTCCTGCCGGGAGACGCGGGGGGCTGGAGCAGCAGCAGCGTCTCCTATGGCACACCCAACGGGGAGCTGCGGTCTTTGCGGATGGACTTCATCGAGCGGGACATCCCGGAGACGCTGGATCTCCAGCTGAAGGTCTACGCAGACCGCAGCGACGAGGAAACGGAGGCGCCGGCGGTCCCCATCGGGGAGGAAGCCCCCTTTGCCCCCGTCAGCGATGACCCGGCGTACCTGGCGGAGTTCACCTTCCCCCTGGAACTGGACCCCACCTTCACCGCCAAGGGCGAGATCATCCCGGTGGACGCCGTCTTCACCCTGGACGGCCGCACCGTCTCCATCACGGAGGCGGAGGTGTATCCCACCCACATGCGGCTGGCTCTCCACACGGACCCGGACAACGACGCCTGGCTCACCGGGCTGGAATGCTACCTGGAGGACGAGACGGGCCGCCAGTTCCGGCCCACCACCAACGGCATCCTGTCCTCCGGCATGACCAGTGGCAGCGACGATTCCTCCGTCTGGCTGGACAGCCCCTATTTTGAAAGCAGCCGCCATCTGACTCTCCATATCACCCGCGCGGAGTGGCTGGACAAATCTGCGCCCCGGGTCCGGCTGGACCTGCGGCGGGGCACGGCGGAAAACCTGCCGGAGGGCGTCCGCTTTTTGAAGGCGGAGGAGCTGTCCGGCGGCTGGATCGTCTCTTTCACGGCCGGAGTCCATGGGGAGCACACCATGTTCGGCCTGTTCCAGCATGCTTTCTGGGACGAGGCGGGCCAGGAGCACGATATCATGCAGGAGAGCAACACCTACGGGTATATTGATCCCTCCACAGGGGAGCGGGTGGACGACGACAGCGTGTTCACCGCCGAATTCCCGCTGGCGGGCTATCACGGCGATACGGCGTATCTGGAGCCGCTGTTCAACAGCGTCAGCGCCTTTGCGACCCCGGTTGCCGTCACCATCAAGTGATCCATATGAAAGGGCCAGCCGTCTGAAAGGACGGCTGGCCCCATTTTCAATGAATCTGCCCAGAATAGTACATATGTTCTGATTTTTGCCTTGAAATAAAAACGGATATATGGTATAGTTGTAGATAATTTACCACAAATGAGACCTAAAGTCAATTTACACTTCCATTTACTGGATTTCGCAAGAGGGATTTCATGCGCATTTTAGGCATCGACCCCGGCTTTGCCACCATTGGCTTCGGCCTGGTGGAGGCGGAGCGGGGACAAGTCCATATGGTGACCTACGGGGCCATCACCACCCCGGCGGGGCTGCCCCTGAGCCGCCGCCTGTACCAGATCAGCTGTGACATGGAGGAGCTGATCGGCCAGCTGAAGCCGGACGTCATTTCCATTGAGGAGCTGTTCTTCAACACCAACATCACCACCGGCATCGCCGTGGCCCACGGCCGGGGGGTGATCCTCTGCGCGGCGGAAAAGTGCGGCGTCCCCCTGCACGAGTACACGCCCTCCCAGGTGAAGCTGGCGGTGACGGGCTACGGCAAGGCGGAAAAGCGCCAGGTGATGGACATGACGAGACGCCTTTTGAAGCTGAAGGCCGTCCCCCGGCCCGACGACGCGGCGGACGCATTGGCCCTGGCGCTGTGCCACGCAAGGAGTTTTACTTCACGGCTGCCGCAGACGGGGAACGTGAAGGAAACGATCTAATTTATAATTGATAATTGACAATTGACAATGGACAATTATGGTGCTTGTCTGGCGCCGGTGAATCTTTCGCCAAGACGCCGCTTTTGGGAAATGCCCACGATAAAGAGGCGCGTCCGCGTTTCGTATACAATCATTGTCAATTGTCAATTATCAATTTTCAATTATGCTGCTTGTCCGGCGCCGGTGAATCTTTCACCAAGACGCCGCTTTTGGGAAATGCCCACGATAAAGAGGCGCGTCCGCGTTTCGTATACGATCATTGTCAATTGTCAATTATCAATTGTCAATTACTAGGGAGGTATTGCCTTGTTCTACTATCTCGACGGTACGGTTGCGGAGATCCTGCCTTACCTGGCCGTCATCGACTGCGGCGGCGTGGGGTACGCCTGCAAGACCACCAACAACACCCTGGCGGCGCTGAAAAAGGGCCAGCGGGGGAAGCTGTATACCTATCTCAACGTGGGGGAGGGCATCTTCGAGCTGTACGGCTTCGCCACCCAGAACGAGCTGAACAGCTTCCGGCTGCTGCTGGGGGTCTCCGGCGTGGGGCCCAAGGCGGCGCTGGCGATCCTGTCCTCCACCACGCCGGAGAGTCTGGCCATGGCCATCGTCACCGAGGACGCCAAGGCCCTGACGGCGGCGCCGGGCATCGGCAAGAAGATCGCCCAGCGCATCATCCTGGAGCTGAAGGACAAGATGGCCAAGGAATCCTCCGCCACCGGGCTGGACTTCTCCGGCGGAGCAGCTGTGAATGTTCCTGCCTTTACAAACAAGGCGACGGAAGCGGCCCAGGCCCTGGCGGTGCTGGGTTACTCCAGCCAGGAGGTGGCCATGGCCCTGAAGGGCGTGGACGTGGAGGGCCTGCCCCTGGAGGAGATCATCCGCCAGAGTCTGAAGAAGATGGTGAAGGCATGATATTTATTCTGGCGCTGTTTATCGGGATCGGCCTTTTACTGGGCGGACTGTTTGCGTTTTTGTATGGCAAACATCGAGAGACGGTTGGGTCTGCTTTGTCTCGGGTGTGATCGTGATGATGTTTCCCTTCGTGTATTTGATGGAAGGATACTATGGGGGGCTGATCTGCTATGCGGGATTCCTGTTTCTGTTTCCGGCATGGAACGCGTATCGAACCTATCGGGAATATAAAAAGGCGGAGGTTTTCAGGCCTCTGCATGAGGCGGAAATCGCCGACAGAGAAAAGGCTTTTAACCGGATCTGTAAATATTTGATCCTGTTTGGCCTGTGCGAAATGGCCGGCTGTTCCATGTTGTTCCGGGCGCTGTCAGCCTGATGGACTGTTTGTATAAATGAGGGAAGTGACATTTTGAGCATCGACTTTGGAAATGACATCTACGAGGAGCCCATCGTGGCCAAGACCTTCCTCCAGGAGGACGCCCAGGAGGGCTCCCTCCGGCCCAAGACCCTGCGGGAGTACATCGGTCAGGAGAAGGCCAAGGACAACCTGGCCATCTTCATCCAGGCCGCCCAAAAGCGGGAGGAGGCCCTGGACCACGTGCTGCTCCACGGCCCCCCGGGCCTGGGCAAGACCACCCTGGCGGGCATCATCGCCCAGGAGATGGGGGTGAACATCCGCATCACCTCCGGCCCGGCCATCGAAAAGCCCGGCGACCTGGCGGCGCTGCTGACCAATCTCAGCGAGGGCGACATCCTCTTCGTGGACGAGATCCACCGGCTGAACCGCTCCGTGGAGGAGATCCTGTACCCCGCCATGGAGGACTACGCCCTGGACATCATCGTGGGCAAGGGTCCCAGCGCCAACTCCATCCGGCTGGACCTGCCGAAATTCACCCTGATCGGCGCCACCACCCGGGCGGGGCAGCTGTCCGCGCCCCTGCGGGACCGCTTCGGCGTGACGCTGCGGCTGGAGCTGTACACCCCGGAGGAACTGGCGCAGATCGTCACCCGCTCCGCCGGCATCCTGAACGTGGACATCGTAACCGAGGGGGCCTACGAGATCGCCCGCCGCAGCCGGGGCACCCCCCGCATCGCCAACCGGATGCTCCGCCGGGTCCGGGATTTCGCCCAGGTGAAGGCCGACGGCGTCATCACCAAGGACGTGGCGGACCAGGCCCTGTGCGCCCTGGAGATCGACTATCTGGGGCTGGATCCCATCGACCGGCGGATGCTGGGGGCCATCATCGACAACTACAACGGCGGCCCCGTGGGCCTGGAGACCCTGGCCGCCACCATCGGCGAGGAGGCCGTGACGCTGGAGGACGTGTACGAGCCCTACCTGATGCAGCTGGGCTTTTTGACCCGGACGCCCCGGGGGCGGTGTGTGACCCAGAAAGCGTATCAGCACCTCCACCGGCCCATTCCCGGCGGCGCCGCGCCGGAGGACGCCATGGAGCAGCTGACGCTGTGAGGGCCCTCCCAACCGCCGCTCCGGCGGCCAAAGGGGCGGCCGCCTGCCGGTGATTTCTATAAAATCACTAAAATTTTCGCGGTTTTCACAGGCAGATTTGATAATTTGCTTGACATTTTCAGGTTTGAATGGGTATAATACAGTATGTGCATATGTAATGAGAACTTACCGATCCCTCCGGAACGGCTGCCGGACGAGGCGCTCTGCGCCATGGCGGCATCCGGAAACCGCCTGGCGGAGGAAACCCTCGTCACCCGGTATCACCGCTTCGTCCGCACCTGCGCCCGCCCCTTCTTTCTGGCGGGGGGGGACAGCGAGGACCTGACCCAGGAGGGCATGGTGGGCCTCATTCGCGCGGTCCGCGAATATGATGCTTCCAAGGAGGCGTCCTTCCGGACCTTCGCGGAAACCTGCATTCGCAACCGGCTGTATTCCGTTCTCCGCGCCGCGGCGCGGGATAAGCACAAGGCGCTCAATCAGTCGGTTTCTCTGGATACTCCCGAATTTGACAGTCATTCCTACACCTCTGGTACCAATAATTTGGCGCAGCGTAATCCCGAAGATTTCCTGATCGACAGGGAGCACACGGCAGCCCTCTTATCCGGTGTCCGGAAACAGTTGTCCGAATTTGAAGCGAAGATTTTGGGGTACTATTTAGACGGTCTTTCTTGCAGGGAAATTGCCGAGACGGTAGGCAAGCCCCCAAAGTCCGTGGACAACGCCGTGCAGCGCATTCGGCGCAAGGTAGCGCGGCAGTTACTTTCCGGCGATCTCAGCGGAAGCTGAACGCAATATATTTTTCTTTTCAAAGAGAGGGTAAAAACATGTTTGAAGACAAGACTTTAGTGTGCAAAGAGTGCGGCCAGGAGTTCGTGTTCACCGCCGGTGAGCAGGAGTTCTACGCGGAGCGCGGCTTCCAGAACGAGCCCCAGCGCTGCAAGGCCTGCCGCGACGCCCGCAAGAACGCCGCCCGCGGCCCCCGCGAGTACTTCACCGCTGTCTGCGCTGCCTGCGGCGGCGAGGCCAAGGTTCCCTTCGAGCCCAAGTCTGACCGTCCTGTCTACTGCAGCGAGTGCTTCGCCAAGATGCGCGAGCAGCAGAGATAACAAACTGTATATACAGGGTTTGTCTCTTGCAGGGAAACGGCGTCCGTGAAAGCGGGCGCCGTTTTTGTGCGCCCGCCATGGCTGTGGTCCCCGCAAATTCCGCGGATTTCTCGGATTTTCTATTGAACTTGCGGCTATAATAGAGTATAATACCATCGACCATTTTAAGTTTGGAGGAACTTTCCCATGATTAACATTACAAAAGACACCATCATCGGTGACATTCTGGACATCGCGCCCCACACCGCGCCTATCTTCCTGTCCATCGGCATGCACTGCCTGGGCTGCCCCTCTTCCCGGGGCGAGACCGTGGAGGAGGCCTGCATGGTCCACGGCGTGGACGTGGACAAGCTGCTGGCCCTGGTGAACGAGGAGGCCAACAAGGCCCAGTGACCAAGCAGCCGCGCCGGACGCGTGGGGGAGACCCCCATGCGTCCTTCCGCGGGCTTCACAACAGATAAAAGATAAAGGATCAGAGATAAAAGATATCCTGGATTTCCATATCTCTTATCTTTGATCTCTGATCTGAAAAGGGTGCTATCATGCCGAAACACTTGGAACTGACGCCCAGGCTGGCCCTCATTGCCTCCTGGGTGCGGTCCGGCGCGAAGCTCGCTGATGTTGGCACGGATCACGCCTATCTGCCTGTGTGGCTGACGCTCCACGGGCGCGTGGCCTCTGCCATTGCCAGCGACCTGCGCTCCGGCCCTCTGGAGCGGGCCAGGGAGACCGGCCGGGCCTGGGGCGCGGAGAACATCGACTTCCGCCTGGGGGACGGCCTGGCCTTCATCCACCCCGACGAGGCGGACACCGTCGTCATCGCCGGCATGGGGGGCGAGAACATCGCCGCCATCCTGGCGGCCGCGCCCTGGACGGCGGACGGCCGCCACACCCTGCTGCTCCAGCCCCAGAGCCGGGCGGAGGACCTGCGCCGCTTTCTGGCGGACCACGGCTATGCCATCACCCGGGAGGCCCTGGTTTGTGACCGGGGCATCCTCTATCCCGTGATGGAGGCCCGGGCAGGACGGATGGAGCTGACCCCGGGCCAGCTCTACGGCGGGGCAAAGCTGCTCCGGGACCCCCTGGGGGAGCGGTACATCATTGAAAAGATCATCCGGCTGCAGGGGGCCGTGGCAGGGCTGAACCGCTCCACGGCGGCCGCCGGCCGGGAAAAAGCGGACGCTCTGCGGGACATCCTCACCGCCCTGCTGTCCATGAGAGAGGAGTGGCGCCATGCCAACTGTCCGGGAAATTGAACAGTGCCTGTTTGACCTGGCGCCCCGGGAAGGGGCCATGGCCTGGGACAATGTGGGCCAGCTGCTGGGGGACCCGGAACGGCAGGTCTCCCGGGTCCTGGTGGCCCTGGACATCACGGAGGACGTGGCCGACGAGGCCGTCGCCGCCGGGTGTGAGCTGATCGTCAGCCACCATCCGGTGATGAACTGCAAATGGCTGCCGGTGCAGACCGTGCGGAGCGACACGCCCCAGGGCCATCTGCTGCTGAAGCTGCTGACAAACGGCGTGGCCGCCGTCTGTATGCATACCAACCTGGACGTTGCCAAAGGGGGAGTCAACGATTGCCTGGCGGAGACGCTGCGGCTGATCGACCCTGGGCCCCTGGGGGACCCGGAGGGCCTGTGCCGCATGGGAACGCTGGAAAGCCCTATGCCTTTACAAAGCTTCGCCGCCTTTGTCTGCAAGGCCCTGGGCTGCAACGGCGTCCGCTATGCCGACGCCGGGAAGCCCGTCCGCCGGGTGGCGGTGGGCGGCGGCGCCTGCGAGGAGTACGAGCGCTTCGCCATCGACGCCGGGTGCGACACCTTCGTCACTTCGGATCTTGCCTACCACACCTTCCTGGACGCGAAGGGGAAGGGCATCAACCTCATTGACGCGGGCCATTTCCCAACGGAAGACCCGGTCTGCGAAAAGATCATTTCCTATTTGACGGCCCGGTTTCCACAGCTGGCCGTTTCCAAATCCGCCTCTCACAAAGAGGTCATTCAGTATTATGTTGAAGGAGAGTAACACATATGTCCGGACATTCCAAGTGGCATAACATCCAAAAGACCAAGGGCGCGCAGGACGCCAAGCGCTCCGCCGCCTTTACCAAGATCGCCAAGGAGATCATCGTGGCCGTGAAAGAGGGCGGCGGCTCCGGCGACCCCAACAACAACTCCCGCCTGGCCACTGTCATCGCCAAGGCCAAGGCCGTGAACATGCCCAACGAGAACATCAAGCGCACCATCGACAAGGCCCTGGGCGCCGGCAGCACCGAGAACTTCGAGGCCGTCACCTACGAGGGCTACGGCCCCGGCGGCGTGGCCGTCATCGTGGAGGCCCTGACCGACAACCGCCAGCGCACCGCCCCGGAAGTGCGCCACGCCTTCGACAAGTGCAACGGCAACCTGGGCGCCCAGGGCTGCGTCAGCTGGTCCTTCGACAAGAAGGGCGTCATCGTCATTGACAACGAGGACGGCGAGCTGGACGAGGACGCCGTGATGATGGACGCCCTGGACTCCGGCGCGGAGGACTTTGAGGCCGACGGCCCCGCCCTGGAGATCACCTGCGACCCCGACGCCTTCAACGACGTGGTGAAGGCCCTGGAGGGGAAGGGGTACAGCTTCGTCAGCGCGGAGATCGAAATGGTGCCCCAGAACTACATCACCCTCTCCGCCGAGGGGGACGTGAAGAACATGGAGAAGCTCATCGACATGCTGGAGGACAGCGACGATGTGCAGAACGTGTGGCACAACTGGAACAACGACTGATAACAGAGCGTAGAGGGGAACGGCGAAGGCCGTTCCCCTTTTTCGTCTCCAAAAATTCAACAAAAGTTTTCTTTTGTGCAATCAGCGCCGCTGCGGCGCGCTGTTGCATTTACTGTAACTATAACAGTTGCATTGGCTTTTACTGTGACAGTTGCTGTAGCTGAAAAATTCTGCAAAATTTTACCGCCCGTTGCCCGTCTCCGTGCAAATCAGGGGGGAATGCTCCGGTGTCAATAGGAGGCGATCTCATTGGCAGAGACACAGAAGAAAAGTTTTTTGATCTATTTTGACGCATATCCCGTTGTTTCCACCCTGCCGCCGGAGCAGCGGGGGGAGTTGTTTTCCGCGCTGTGTGAGTACGCCCAGGCGGAGGCGGAGAAGCCCACGGAGCAGGGCGCCGTTTTGAGCAGGCACCCCGCCATGTCCACAGACACCAGGATGGCGTTTTCCTTCATGGCGCAGAACATTCAGCGGGACACGGAGAAGTGGCGGCAGAAGCATGTCCGCTACCAGCAGGCGGCCCTGCGGCGGCAGCAGGACGCCCGGGCGGAAAAGGAGAGCATGGCGCAGTGCGTTCAGCATCTGGCGGGAACGCCGAAGGACAGGTCCGACGACGCCTGGAAGTACATCTGAGGGGCGATTCTACCGCTGGTCGGTTGCCTTTCGGCGGAAATTCGGGTACATTGGAGACGAGGTGATCCCATGAACAAAGAGAGGCTTGGCAATTTCATCGGAGACGAGCGCAAGGCCCTGGGCCTGACCCAGCGGGACCTGGCGGCGCGGCTCCACGTGACGGACAAGGCGGTCAGCAAGTGGGAGCGGGGGTTGAGCTACCCCGACGTGACGCTGCTGGAGCCCCTGGCGTCGGCGCTGGAGATGGGCGTGGAGGAGCTGATGGCCTGCCGGCGGCAGGCGGCGGGTGCGGAAAAGGAGGATGAGACCGTGAAGGCATTGCTGGACATCTCCGGCGCAAGCGTGAAGGCGGAGAAGCGGCGGGGCTGGTCCCGGCTGGCGGGCGTGCTGGCGCTGTTTCTGGCGGCGGCGCTGGGGATCTTTTACACTGTGACATTCCGTTCCAACCAGAATGAAAGCGTTATCCAGCTGAAGGAGACTGTGGACGGAATGGATTACATCTACATCAAGGACACTACTGACCCCGGCCATCTGCTGCGGCTGCAATGCGGCGACGGCGTGGATTTCGACGCCATCCAGACGACCAACGAATACGGGGAGGAGGGCATCTACAAGATGTCCTACCGCTGGAACCGCTGGACACGGGAGGGGACTCTGACCGCCTGCGAATTTTATGGCTTTTCTCTGGGAGGTATGATGGATGTGACCTTTGAGACAGAGTGCGAACCGCTGTTCGGCTATCCCCAGGTATTTCACACCACCGAGAACTACTACCCGGACCCCTACAGTGAGCCCCGGGGCAGGGGATATCTCTGCGATGCCCGGTTCTGGATCGAGGGCCCCGCCTCCGGCGGCGATCAGTCAAAGCGGGATACCATTCTGCTGGTGGAGGACTGCATGAACGCCGTCATCTATGACTGGGACGGCGACGGGGAAAACGAGGTGGTGGTCCGCACCCGCTGGCCGGAGAAGCCCTACACCGTCTATGACATGGCGGACGGGGAGACCGTGGAATCCTGGCCGGACACGGTGCCGGAGGAGGTCCGGGAAATGCTGGTCTGCATCTGGGAGCAGTGAAACAATTGAGAATTGACAATTGATAATTGACAATGGACAATGGGCGCACATTGAAAGCGAAAAACGCTCTTTTGCGTGGGCATTTCCCGGACGGTGCGGCTTGACAGCAGAACTGCCGACGCATGTCCACCACTATAATTGTCAATTGTCCATTATCAATTATCAATTAAAAAAGCGTGCCCCGGCCGCGTGTTCCGCAGCCGGGGCCGTATCTTTGCGCGAGCAAAACTGTAAGCCGGGTTCTGTATTCGACAGTCATCTATCTAGACGTGCCGTTGCCGGCACGTTCAAGCCACCCCGGGAGCGGCCGGGCCAGCCGTGTGCTCCCATACCGGTGTTGCTCCGGATAGAGTTTACAGCATCACAATGTTCCCATGTGATGGGTGCGCTCTTACCGCACCTTTCCACCCTTACCAGTGCGGCTAAGCCGCACTGGTAAGGGTGGAAACCTTCCGATTCCTGCGGAATCGGCCGCTGCGGCGGGTTGATCGAAATCGTGAAGAGGGACCCTTTGTCCCTCTTCACACAACACCCCCGCCATCCGCGTCCCTGCTTCGCAGATGCCGCGGACGTGGCGTCATGTCCCTTATCAGCACAGTTTAACCGCACTGGCGGTATATCTCTGTTGCACTTGTCCTGAAGTCGCCTTCGGCGGGCGTTACCCGTTATCCTTGCCCTGTGGAGCCCGGACTTTCCTCATGGACGGCCTTTCGGCCTGCCCACGCGACTGTCTGTTTTCCTCGCGGCTCCTATTTTACAGGATGGGACCGGGATTGTCAACTGGAAGCGGAAGCCCCGCCGCAGATCCCATGTGGAAATCTCACGTCTCCGTTTTCCCGGAAAGCCCCTGCTCCAGCAGGGCCTTCACGATCTCCATGGCCCGGACGGTGGGGGTGAACCGCCGGTAGGCGGCGGTATCCTCCGGGTATTTCCGCCGGGCGGCCTCCGTTTTGTGGAGGATGGAGCAAATCGGCGGCAGCGCCGCCCGCAGCTCCTCCGCCGGGATGTCCGCCGCCCCGCCGTTCAGCAGCTTTTCCGCGGTATACAGGGCCCGGAGCCGGTTTCGCAGCAGGGAGTGCTGGGCAGTGCCGTCCTGAAATTTGGGCCGGATCTTCTCGCACCGGGCGGCGGCGCTTCGCACCACCCGGGCCGCGGCCTCCAGGTCCGCCTGTGTATAGATTTCCATAGACCCTCCTCCGTTTGGCGTTTGCTCTGATACTATCATATCCCGCGCCGTGCCGCAAGGCCGCGTCCGGAATGATCCGCCCCAGGCAATCCGCCGTCAGAGAAATTCCACGTTGTATTTTTCCGTCCTTTGCGGTATAATTCCCCTGTACGCCAATTCCCGCCCAAGGGCGGAGAACATAAGGAGCGATCTCCATGACATTTGAGGAATATCTGGATTCCCTGCAAGACAAGACTGTGGCCGTCATCGGCATCGGCGTTTCCAACCAGCCCCTCATCGAGCTGCTGCTGGGCCGGGGCGTGGCCGTCACCGCCTGCGACAAAAAGGACCGGGCGGCCCTGGGGGCCCTGGCGGACCGGCTGGAAGCCCAGGGCGCAAGGCTGCGCCTGGGGCCGGACTATCTGCAGGGCCTGGACCAGGACGTCATTTTCCGCACCCCCGGCATGCGGCCCGACCTGCCGGAGCTCTCCGCCGCCGTGGCCCGGGGCAGCCAATTGACCTCTGAGATGGAAGCCTTTTTTGCGGTCTGTCCCTGCACCAAGATCGCCGTCACCGGCAGCGACGGCAAAACGACCACCACCACCATCATCGCGGAGCTTCTCAAGCGGGCGGGGAAGACCGTCCACCTGGGAGGCAACATCGGCCATCCGCTGCTGGCGGAGACCGGAGGGATGCGGCCCGGTGACATTGCCGTGCTGGAGCTCAGCTCCTTCCAGCTCATGACCATGACCCACAGCCCCCACATTGCCGTGGTCACCAACCTGGCCCCCAACCACCTGGACGTCCACAAGGATTTCGCAGAGTATATTTCCGCAAAGGAAAACATCTTTACACACCAGGCGGCAGAGGATATCGCCGTGTTCAACGCCGACAATGACATCACGGCGGAGGAGGCGGCCCGGGCCGTTGGCCGGGCCCGGCTGTTCTCCCGGAAGCGGGAGGTGGAGGACGGCGTGTTCCTGCGGGGCGAGGCCATCATCGCCCGCCATGGCGGGGAGGAGCGGCAGGTGATGACCACCGCCGACATCCGGCTTCCCGGCGTCCACAACGTGGAGAACTACCTGGCGGCCATCGCCGCCGTGGACGGCCTGGTCCCCGACGGGATCATCCGGGACTTTGCCCGGGAATTCGGCGGCGTGGAGCACCGCATTGAGCTGATCCGCACCCGGAAGGGCGTCCGGTGGTACAACGACTCCATCGCCTCCAGCCCCAGCCGCACCATCGCGGGGCTGAACTCCTTTGCGGAAAAGGTCATCCTCATCGCCGGCGGCAAGGACAAGGGCATCCCCTACGACGCCCTGGGCCCCGTGGTCAACCAGCATGTGAAGCTGCTGATCCTCTGCGGCGCCACCGCCGGGGTCATCCGCCGTTCCGTGGAGCAGGCGGAAAACTACGCTGGCCTGGAGATCGTGGACGTGGACGACTACCATCAGGCGGTCTCCCTGGCGGACAGCCGTGCGGGAGAGGGCGACGTGGTGATCCTGTCCCCGGCCAGCACCTCCTTTGACCGCTTCGCCAACTTCATGGAGCGGGGAAGGGCGTTCAAGGAGATCGTGAACGAACTGAAATAACTGAAAAATTGACAATTGATAATGGACAATGGACAATTAGGGTGCTTGGCATGCGCCGGTTGTCCTGTTGTCAAGACGCATCGCCCGGGAAATGTCCACATCAAAGAGGGGCTTCTGCTTTCAGTGCCCGTTCATTGTCAATTGTCAATTGTCCTTTGTCGATTCCCACATTGGTCATCCTCCCGCCGCATAAAATGCGCTGAGAGGGGAGGGGCGCGCCATGTGGAGAGGGTTTTACTATTACCGCCGGCGGCTGGACCGCCGGGCCCTGCTGCGGGCGCTGGCGTTTTTGCTGACGGCGGCGCTGCTGGCCCTGGCCCTGACCGCCACCGCCCGGATGAAGCCGGTGCTGGAGAGCCTGGCCACCACCCGGGTCTCCAACACCGTCACCCGCATCGTCACCGAGGCCGTGGACGAGGCCGTCCAGTCCGGGGACATCCGGTACGACAACCTGACCACCCTGGAAAAGGACAGCGAGGGCAGGGTTACCGCACTCCACAGCAACATGGCGGCCTTCAACCGCCTGCAGGCCGATATCCTGGACGTGATCCTGGCCCGCATCGACCAGGTGTCCGCCCGGGAGCTGTCCATCCCCCTGGGCACCCTCACCGGCTCGGCGCTGCTGGCGGGGCGGGGGCCCCGCATCTCGGTGCGGATGGAGTCCGTGGGCTCCTCCACGGCGTGGTTTGAAAACGAGTTCATCTCCGCCGGCATCAACCAGACCAAGCACAACATCGTGCTGAATATCGACGTGTACGTCAGCATCCTGCTGCCGGGGTTCACCACCGTCACCAAGGTCTCCAACACCTTCACCGTGGCGGAGACGGTGATCGTCGGCTCCGTGCCGGACACCTACACCTATTTTGCCACCAGCCCGGACGCCTATCTGGAGGACGCGAAGGACTACATCCTGAATGGAAATTGAGAACTTATAATTGATAATGGATAATGGACAATTGACAATTAGGGCATTTGATGGGCGCTGGCTGTTCTGGGGGCAGGATATGTCGCCAGGGATTGCCCATGCAGAAAAAACCTGTCACTTTTAGTTTACATGCATGTCAATTGTGAATTGACAATTGATAATGGACAATGGACAATTAGGGTGGTTAGACAGGCGCCGGCTGTTCTGGGGGCAGGACATGTCGCCAGGGATTGCTCGGGCAGAAGAAGGGCTGTCACTTTTAGTTTACATGTATGTCAATTATGAATTGACAACCGGCAATGGGCAATGACCGTGCGCTGCGGGACGAAGCAACTTTTAAAACATGTCCGTTTCTGAAAGAAACCGCCCAAAAGCGGCAAATCAGCGCCTGTTACGCACCATAATTGTCAATTGTCCATTGTCAATTGTCAATTATTTTAAGTTGTCAATGATATCGGAGGTAAAAGATGGATTACCGCGAGGAAATGAAACAGCTGCGGGACACGCTGAACGAAAACGGCTACCGCTATTATGTGCTGGACGCCCCCACCATGAGCGACTATGAGTACGATATGCTCAACCGCCGCCTGGAGGAGCTGGAAGCGGCCCACCCGGAGGAGGTCACGCCGGATTCCCCCACCCAGCGCGTCGGCGGCAGGATTCTGGAGGGCTTTTCGCCCTACACCCACGAGGTGCCGCTGGAGAGTCTGCAGGACGTGTTCAACGGTGAAGAGGTGGCGGAATTCTGTGAGCGCATGGACGGCACCCTGGGCGCTCCCGTGGAGTACTCCGTGGAACCCAAGGTGGACGGGCTGTCCGTGGCGCTGGAGTACCGGGACGGCGTGTTCGTCCGGGGCGCCACCCGGGGCGACGGCCGGGTGGGGGAGGACGTGACGGAGAATCTGAAGACCGTCCGTTCCATCCCTATGACGCTGCCGGAGAAGCTGCCCCGGCTCATCGTCCGGGGGGAGGTCTACATGGCCCGGGCGGTGTTTGAGGAGATCAACGCCATGCGGGAGCTCCAGGGCAAGCCCCTGATGGCCAATCCCCGCAATGCCGCCGCCGGGTCGCTGCGGCAGCTGGACCCCAAGGTCTGCGCCCAGCGGAAGCTGGACATCCAGGTCTTCAACCTCCAGCTGGCGGAGGGGCGGGAATTCGCCTCCCACGCCGAGACCCTGGACTACCTGGCCTCCCAGCGGTTCAAGGTCATTCCCCACAAGACGCTGACGGGAATGGCGGATGCCCAGGCGGAGATCGACCGCATCAACGATGAGCGGCTGGATTACCCCTTTGATATTGATGGCGCTGTTGTAAAAGTAAATTCCTTGTCAGACCGCGCAGTGCTTGGCTCCACCGCCAAATTCCCCAAGTGGGCGGTGGCCTTTAAGTACCCGCCGGAGAAGAAGCCGGCCACCGTGCTGGACATCGTGGTGCAGGTGGGCCGCACCGGCGTGCTGACCCCCAAGGCGGTGCTGACCCCCGTCCGGCTGGCGGGGACCACCGTCACCAACGCCACCCTCCACAACCAGGACTATATCACGGAAAAGGACGTTCGGATCGGAGACACGGTCATCGTCCAGAAGGCAGGGGAGATCATCCCGGAGATCGTGGAGGTGGTCTTGGACCAGCGCCCGGAGGGCGCCGTGCCCTTCACGCTGCCGGAGACCTGCCCGGTGTGCGGCGCGCCGGTGGTCCGGGACGAGGACGGCTCGGCCCTGCGCTGCACCGGCGCGGAGTGCCCCGCCCAGCTGCTGCGGAACATCACCCATTTTGCCAGCCGGGACGCCATGGATATCGAGGGCCTTGGCCCCGCGGTGGTCCAGCAGCTGGTGGAGAGCGGTCTGATCTGTAACGCGGCTGACCTTTACAGCATCCATGCCGCAGATGTTGCAAAGCTGGACCGCATGGGCGAAAAGTCGGCGGAGAACCTGATCCGGGCCATTGAGAAGTCCAAGGCCAACGACCTCAGCCGCCTGATCTACGGCCTGGGCATCCGCCAGGTGGGGGAGAAGGCCGCCAAGGTCCTCTCCGCCCATTTCCGGACCTTTGACGCCCTGGCCGCCGCCACGGTGGACGAGCTTACCGAGATCAACGATGTGGGCGGTGTCACCGCCCGGTGCATCGTGGACTATCTGGCATCCCCCCAGTCCCAGGACCTGATCCGCCGCCTGAGGGAGGCGGGGGTGAACATGGAGAGCACCTCCGCCCCGGCGGGCAGCCGCTTCGCCGGGCTGACCTTCGTCCTCACCGGCGAGCTGACCGCTTATTCCCGGAAGGAGGCGGGGGCCAAGCTGGAGGCCCTGGGGGCCAAAGTCTCCGGGTCCGTCTCGAAAAAGACGACCTGCGTGGTGGCCGGCGAGGCCGCCGGGTCCAAGCTCCGCAAGGCCCGGGAGCTGGGGATTCCCGTCATCGACGAGGCCCAATTCCTGGTGCTGATCGGGGAGCGGGAGGGCGACGCGGCCGCCGTTGAGGCGCTGTTCGCCCCGGCAAAAGCCGCCGGCGAAGGCGGGGCCGCCCTGTGATTCATTTAACGATGCAATATATTTTGCGGTCAAAATAAAGCATAAAATCGATTACGTTTTTATTTTTGTAAACAATATATTCATATTTTTTGTGCGCATCGCCCAAAGATGGGAATTGTCGGGGAAAAAACCTTATCCACATCATCCATAGACAGGACGGCCCTGCCCGTGGTACTTTAAGTGCGTGGCCGGAAACGGCTGAATACGGTTGGAAAGGATGTGTTTCCCATGAAATTGCGTTCTGAAGCAGACGTCCAGGAGTTTCTGGATGTCGTCAAGTCCTGCGAGGGCGATGTGTACCTGAAAAGTCCTGAGGGAGACATTTTTAATTTGAAGTCTTCCCTGTCCCGCTATGTGGCGGTGGGCCGCCTGCTGGAAGAGGCGGGCGACAGCCTGGAGCTGTTTGCCGACCGCCGGGAGGACCGGAGCAGGCTCCTGGCCCTGGTGGCTGACCTGATGAGCAGCGAGACCCCTGCCGTCTCCTGACCGCAGGGACGCGGAATGCCCGCTGTCACGGTTTCCGTGGCAGCGGGCATTTTTCCTGCCTGACGGCGAACCGTTGACTTTGCCGCTGCCCTGGGCTATAATCGTCTTATCAAAACGCGGCGAGCCGCGATACGGAAAGCTCTGCGCTCCCGCAGAGCTTTTTTTGTTGTTCGACCGATCCATACCGAAAGCGAGGAGCATCGTATGATCATATATGTTTCCTGCGCCGGCAGCGCAGGCGAAGGCGCGGCGGCCATGGAATGCGGAAAAAAGAGCCTGGTGCCCTGCTGCCCTGATCTTCCGGCGGACGGGGACTGATGAGAGAAGCTGCGTTTCAGATCGGACAGATCCCTGCCCTTTTATGCGGCGATGAGGCGGACAAGGTTTATCTCTTCGTCCACGGCAGGCACGGCTGCAAGGAAGAGGGGCGCGCCTTTGCCGAGACCGTCGGCCCCTTGGGCTGGCAGGTGCTGGCCATCGATCTGCCGGAGCACGGCGAGCGGACCGGCGAGACCGGCTTTGACCCCTGGCACGCGGTGCCGGAGCTGCAAGCTGTTATGGCATGGGCCCGTGAACGCTGGCCCCGGACCGCGCTGCGGGCCACCAGCCTTGGCGCCTGGTTCAGCATGCTGGCGTTTGCCGCCGAGCCGCCGGAAAAAAGCCTGTTCGTCTCGCCCGTTCTGGACATGGAGCGGCTGATATGGCGCATGATGCAATGGGCCGGGGTGACGGAGGCGGAGCTGGAGGCCCGGCGGGAGATCGAGACCTCCTTTGGCGAGACGCTGTCCTGGCGGTATTACCAGTATGCGAAGAGCCGCCCCATCACATTCTGGCCCAGTCCTACCGCCATCCTGTACGCGGACGGAGACACGCTGACGGAGCGGCGGGAGGCGGAATCCTTTGCCGCCCGCTTCCACTGCGAACTGACGGTCATGGAGGGTGGCGAGCACTGGTTCCACACGCCGGAGCAGCTGGAAGTGCTGCGGCGGTGGACGGAAGCCAACGCAGGGATATGAAGGAGGTATTTTCCATGGACGACATCGAAGCCTGGGTGGAGACCCGGCTGTTTGCCATGCGGGACCCGGCCTACCGGGCGTTCCAGTGCAGGCTCATGCCCACAGTGGCCCCTGAGACCGTCATCGGCGTCCGCACGCCGGAGCTGCGGAAATTCGCAAAAGAGTTTGGCAAAATGCCGGAATCGGCAGATTTTCTCAAAATCCTTCCCCATAAATATTATGAGGAGAACAACCTCCACGGCTTCCTCATTGAGGGCATGAAGGACTACGGCCAGACAGTGGCTGCCCTGGATGCGTTCCTCCCTCATGTGGACAACTGGGCTACCTGCGACCTGATGTGTCCCCGGGTCTTCCGAAAACACCTGCCGGAGCTGCCGGAGCAGATCAAGGCCTGGCTGGCCGCCGGAGATACGTATACCGTCCGGTTCGCCATCGGGATGCTGATGCGCTTTTACCTGGATGAGGGCTTCCGGCCGGAATATCCGGCCATGGTGGCGGCGGTGCGGAGCGGGGAATACTACGTCAACATGATGATCGCCTGGTACTTCGCCACGGCCCTGGCCAAGCAGTATGACGCGGCGCTGCCCTATCTGCTGGAACACCGCCTGGACCCCTGGACCCACAACAAGGCCATCCAGAAGGCCCTGGAGAGCTATCGCGTCACCGATGCGCAAAAGGCCTTTCTGCGGAGCTTGAAGCGCCCCGTCCCCCGGGGCGGAAGAGAACCGGGAAGCCTTTGAAAATCACGGCCCCCGGAATTTGGGATTGCCGGGGCGGCGCCCGTGTGGTATACTGCTGTCTGTAAAAACAGCGGGGCGTTTCCGGCAGCCCCGCGGAAACAACGGAAAAGGGGACAGGCTATGAACGAACAGTGGATTCGGACCTTTCGCGCCGAGATCGGCGATTTTCAAAAGACCCTGGACGCCTTCGGACAGGGGGAGATCGACAAGAAGGCCTACAAGGGCATCTCCGGCGGCATGGGCACCTATGCCCAGCGGGACCAGGCCCGGCACATGCTGCGCCTGCGGATGCCCGGCGGCCGGCTGACGGCGGAGCGGCTGAAATTCCTGGCCGACACCGTGGAGCGGTACGGCGTTCAGAAGCTGAAGCTGACCACCTGCGAGACGGTGCAGCTCCACGACCTCCCCGGCGATCAGGTGCCCCCCATCATGGAGGCGGCCATCGACAGCGGCATCCTCACCAAGGGCGGCGGCGGAGACAACCCCCGCAACGTCATGTGCAGCCCTCTGTCCGGCGTGCAGGAGGGGGAGGCCTTTGACGTGATGCCCTGGGCCGAGGCGGCCACGGAGTATCTGCTCTCCATCTGCCGGGACATCCATATGCCCCGCAAGCTGAAGATCGCCTTCTGCAACGGCGCGGACGACTGCGTCCACAGCGCCTTCCGGGACATGGGCTTCCTGGCCCAGAGCGACGGCACCTTTGCCCTGCGCATTGCCGGCGGCCTGGGAAACAACCACCGGATGGGCGTGCTGGTGGACGAGGCCGTGGCCCCCGGCGACGTGCTGTACTGTATCAAGGCCATGGTGGACACCTTCTGCGCCCACGGCAACTATGAAAACCGGGCCAAGGCCCGCACCCGCTACATGCAGGAGACCCTGGGCCCCGACGGGCTGAAGGAGGCCTTCCTGGCAAACGTCGCCGCCGCCAAGGCCGCAGGGGGCCTGGATCTGGAGCTGATCCCCAGCCCTGTTGACAAGAGGGGGGAGGGCAGCCTGACACATCCCCGGGCCATCCCCCAGAAGCAGGCCGGGCTGTACGCCGTGGAATATCACCCCATCGGCGGCATCCTGCCGCCGGAGAAGCCCGCCGGGCTGTACGCTCTCCTGCGGGACATGCCCGGCGCGGAGTGCCGCATCGCCCCCAACGAGACCATCTATCTCATCAACCTCACCGCCGTCGAGGCCCGGAGGGTCCTGGACGCCACGGAGGACGGCGCGCAGACCGTTTTCGAGCACAGCGTGGCCTGCATTGGCGCCACCGTCTGCCAGCAGGGCGTGCGGGACAGCCAGGGGCTGCTCCGCTCCGCCGTGGCCGCCGTGCGGGCGGCGGAGCTGCCTGACGGCGCGCTGCCCAGGGTGTGCGTCTCCGGGTGCCCCTCCAGCTGCGGCGCCCACCAGGCCGGGGCCATCGGCTTCCAGGGCTGCGTAAAGGTCGTGGACGGCAAGCCACAGCCCGCTTTCAAGCTGTTTCTGGGGGGCAGCGACGCCCTGGGGGCCGCCCGCTTCGGCGAGCCCGCCGCCACCGTTTTGGAGCGGGACATCCCCGCGCTGCTGGTGGAGCTGGGCCGTGCCGCTTCCGCCCTGGGCTGGGAGCAGTGGTCCGCCGGCCACGGCGGGGAGCTGAACGCCATTATCGCAAAATACGCCTGAGAGAAAACCAGGGCAGGCACATCCGAACGGAGTGCCTGCCCTTTTCGTCATGGAGGGAGAGTGCCGTGAGACGAATCTGCTGGATTTTGACGCTTCTGCTGCTGACGGGCTGCGCCGCCCCGGCGGCCTCCGGCGGCCCACGACAGGAGAATGAAGATCCGGAGACCACCGTCACTTTCTTCGGGGACGACCTGGGCCGGAAAGTGACGGTGGAGCGCCCCCGGCGGGTGGCGGCCCTGATCGGCAGCTTTGCCGACGTCTGGTGCCTGGCGGGCGGGGAGGACACCCTGGTGGCCGCCGCAAATGACGCCTGGACGTCCTTCGACCTGGATCTGGAGGGCGTGGCGGACCTGGGGGCCGTCAAGGAGCCAAACCTGGAAGTCCTGCTGGCGGCGGAGCCGGACCTGATCCTGGCCAGCTGCAACACCGCCGCCGACCTGGAGCTGCTGGAGACCTTTGAGGCGGCGGGCATCCCGGCGGTGTATTTCGACGTCCAGGATTTTGACGACTACCTGCGGATGCTGGGCATCTGCACCGCCCTGACCGGCTGCAGGGACAATTATCACCAGTACGGCATCCTGGTCAAGGCCCAGATCGAGGCGGCCATCGCCTGTCAGGACGGCACGGCTCCCACGGTCCTCTGCCTCCGGGCCACGGGCTCCAGCTGCAAGGCCAAGGGCAGCGAAGACAACGTGCTGGGGGAAATGCTGGCGGACCTGGGCTGCGTCAACATCGCCGACAGTGATGGCGCCCTGCTGGAAGATCTGAGCCTGGAGGCCATCATCGCGGGGGACCCGGACTATATCTTCGCGGTCCTGCAGGGGGCGGACCCATCCGCCGCCCAGGCCACGCTGGAGGCGGCGCTTCTCTCCAATCCTGCCTGGGCGGGCCTGCGGGCGGTGGAGGAGGGCCGTTTTTACACCCTGGACCACCGCCTGTACAATCTGAAGCCAAACGCGCGCTGGGGAGAGTCCTATGAAAAGCTGGCAGAGATCCTTTACGGAGAAAAAACCGCATAAACGCCGCATCCTGCTTCTCCTGTGCGCCCTGGTGCCTGTGCTGGCGCTGCTGAGCGTCTGCCTCGGCCCGGTGCGGGTGGCGCCGGGGGAGGTCCTGGAGGCGCTGCTGCGCCGGGACGCCGCCACGGCGGCGGGGCGGATCGTCCTGTACGCCCGGCTGCCCCGGACCTGCGGGTGCCTGCTGGCAGGGGCGGCGCTGGCCGTCTCCGGCGCGGTGATCCAGGGGGTGCTGCACAATCCCCTGGCAGCGCCCAACATCATCGGCGTCAACTCCGGCGCTGGGCTGGCGGTGGCGCTGTGCTGCGCCATCGCGCCCAAGGCGGCTGCCGCCGTGCCCTTCGCGGCCTTTTTGGGGGCGCTGGCGGGGGTGCTGCTGGTGCTGTTTATCGCGGAGCGGACCGGCGCGGCCCGGATCACCCTGGTGCTGGCGGGGGTGGCGGTATCCAGCATGTTCAGCGCGGGCATCGACGCGGTGGTCACCTTTGTGCCGGACGCCCTGAACGGCTATTCCGACTTCCGCGTCGGCGGGGTGGCGAACCTGTCCATGGCCCGCGTCCTCCCCGCCTTTTGGATCATTCTGGCGGCTATGATACTGCTATTCTCCCTGGCGGGGGAGCTGGACGTTTTGCTGCTGGGACAGGAGACCGCCCGGAGCCTGGGCCTGCGGGCAAAGCCGCTGCGGCTGGCGCTGCTGGCGCTGGCGGCCGCCCTGGCCGGAGCCGCCGTCAGCTTCGCGGGACTGCTGGGCTTTGTGGGGCTGATCGTCCCCCACATCATGCGCCGCCTCGCGGGGGAGGAGAGCCTGCCCCTTCTGGCGGCCTCCGCCCTGGGGGGCGCGGCCCTTCTGACCTTCTGCGATCTCCTGGCCCGGATGCTGTTCGCGCCCTATGAGCTGCCGGTGGGCATCGTGCTGGCGCTGGCGGGCGGGCCGTTTTTCATCTGGCTGCTGCTGCGGCAGAGGGGAGGGCGCACCCATGATTGAACTGCAAGGCGTCACCGCCGGATATCCGGGCAGGGAGGTGCTTCACCAGGTCTCCCTGGACTTCGTGCCGGGGCGGGTGGTGGCCCTGCTGGGGCCCAACGGCTGCGGGAAAAGCACCCTGCTCCGGGCGGCGGACGGCCTGCTGCCGGTATCCGGCGGCCAGGTGCTGCTGGACGGCGTGCCCATCTGCCGGTGCGCGCCCCGGCAGATCGCGCGGAAGATCGCCTATCTGCCCCAGTCCCGGCCGGTGCCCAACATCACCGCCCGCCGCATGGTGCTCCATGGCCGGTTTCCCCATCTGTCCTATCCCCGCCGCTGCCGGACCGAGGACTATGACGCCGCCCGGCAGGCCCTGGAGCGGGTGGACGCGGCGGACATTGCCGGCCGGCTGCTGCCGGAGCTCAGCGGCGGCCAGCGGCAGAAGGTGTATCTGGCCATGGCCCTGGCCCAGGACACGGAGACCGTCCTCATGGACGAGCCCACCACCTATCTGGACGTCCGGCACCAGCTGGAGGTCATGGCCCTGGCCCGCCGTCTGGCGGAGCAGGGGAGGGCGGTGGTGCTGGTGCTCCATGACCTGTGTTTGGCCATGCGGTCCGCCGATGAGATCGCCCTGCTGTCGGAGGGGCGCCTTGTCCGCCGGGGCACGCCGGAGACGCTGTACGCCGACGGCTCCCTGAGCCGCGTCATGGGCGTTTCCCTGGGCCGCGCCGCCTCCGGAGACGGCTGGCGGTACTACTACGAGTAAGGAGACGGCATATGGGATATTTTCCCTTTTTTGTGGAGCTGGAGGGCCGGGAGGGCCTGATCGTCGGCGGCGGGGCCGTGGCCCTGCGGAAGGTGCAAAAACTGCTGCCCTACGGCCCCCGCCTGACCGTGGCCGCGCCGGCGTTCCACCCGGAGCTGGAGGCCATGCCGTGCCTCACGCTGCTGCGGCAGTCCTTCACCCCGGAGCTGCTGGAGGGAAAGCTGTTCGTCATTGCCGCCACCGATGACCGGACACTGAACCGCCGCGTGGCGGAATGCTGCCGGCAGCGCCGCGTCCCGGTGAATGTTGTGGATGACCGGTATGCCTGTACCTTTTTATTTCCAGCTCTTGTAAAGCAAGGAGACTTGTCAGTCGGGATCTCCACCGGCGGGGCCAGCCCCACTGCGGCGGCATACCTGAAGGACCGGATCTCCGCCCTGCTGCCGGAGGATTTCGGCGCTCTGCTGGAGGAACTGGCCGCCCTGCGCCCCGCGGTCAAGGCGGCCCTTCCGGAGGAGGCCCGGGCCGGCGCCTTCTCCCGGCTGTTTGCCGCCCGTCTGGCGGCGGGCCGCCCGCTGGAGGAGGGGGAGCTGCGGGACATCCTGTCCGGCGGAAGGGAGGAGACGCCATGAAGCGGGGCCGCGTCTATCTGGTGGGCGCCGGGTGCGGCGGCCCGGATCTCATTACGGTGCGGGGCCTGGGCCTGCTGCGGTCCTGCGACGTGGTAGTCTACGACGACCTCATCGACCCGGAACTGCTGGAGGCGGTGCCAGCCAGCGCCGAAAAAATCTACATGGGCAAGCGCCTGGGAGCCCATTCCGCCTCTCAGGCGGAGATCTGTGCCCTGCTGATTGCCAAGGCCCGGGAGGGTAAAACCGTGGCGCGGCTGAAGGGGGGAGACCCCTACGTCTTTGGCCGGGGCGGGGAAGAGCTGCTGGCCCTCCGGCAGGCGGGCGTCCCCTGCGAGGAGGTTCCCGGCATTTCCTCCGCCATCGCCATCCCGGCGGAGGCGGGCATCCCGGTGACTTACCGCCAGCTCAGCCGCGGCGTCCACATCGTCACCGCCCACACCGCTGATACGACCGACGGGCTGCCCCCAGATCTGGATACCCTGGCCCGGCTGAAAGAGGGGACCTTGGTCTTTCTCATGGGCCTGGGCCGGCTGCCCCGGCTGGCGGAGCGGCTGCTGGCCGCTGGAAAGCCGCCTGATACTCCGGCGGCGGTGGTCTCCGGCGGGAACGCGCCCCATCTGGCGGCAGTGCGGGGCACCCTGGCGGATATCGCGGAAAAGGCCCGTGCGGTCCAGCCGCCTGCCGTCGTGGTGGTGGGCCCCACCGCAGCGATGGAATTGACTTCCTCCATAGCGCGGCCCCTGGCCGGCGTCACCGTGGGCCTCACCGGCACGGCGGCGGTGACGGACAAGCTGCGCCCCGCCCTGGAAGCCCTGGGCGCCGGTGTATTCCTGGCGGAGCGCTCCCGGGTGGAGCGGCTGCCGGTCTCCATGGAGCTGGAAGCGCTTTGCGGCGGCGAGCCCCACTGGCTGGTATTCACCAGCGCCAACGGCGTCCGGCTGTTTTTTGACGCGCTGACGGAACAGGGCGTGGATCTGCGCCATCTCCATGCCTGCCGCTTCGCCGCCATCGGCGCGGCGACAGCCGGGGCCCTGAAGGCGCGCGGCATCCTGGCGGACCTCTGCCCCAAGGACTTTACCACCGCCGCCCTGGCCCAGGCCCTGCTGGACACGGCGCCGGCGGGGGAGCCGGTGTGGCTGCTTCGCTCCGCCCACGGCAGTCCCGCCCTGGCAGAGGCCTTGGCGGAAAAATTTACGGTGCGGGACGTGCCGCTGTACCGTCTCGCCGCCGACCCCTGGACCGCCGCCCAGGCAGAACGCCGTCTGGCGGCCGCGGACTATCTGGTTTTTTCCAGCGCCAGCGGCGTGGAGCTGTATTTTGCCGCCCACCGGGAGGTGCCGGACAGAGCCGTCTGTGTCTGCATCGGGGCGGCCACGGCCGCCGCCCTGCGCCGCCGGTACGCGAAGCCGTTCCTGACGGCGGCTGACACCTCCACCGGGGGAATCGTGGATGCGATCCTGGCGCACGCCGGAAAATCCGGTAAGCCGCAAGGTGTATAAAGCAGAATAACTTTACAGATTTTCTAAAAAAACGCCCGCTGCTGTGCTTCTCTCACAGCGGCGGGCGTCTGTCGGCTGGCCCTATTTGTCGAAGGCGGGATTCATATAGTAGACGTTTTTCTCGTTCATCCGGTCCTTGGCCAGCCGCAGCCCCTCGCCAAAGCGCTGGAAGTGGACGATCTCCCTGGCCCGCAGGAAGCGAATGGCGTCGTTGACGTCCGGGTCGTCGGAGAGCCGCAGGATGTTGTCGTAGGTAAGGCGGGCTTTCTGCTCCGCCGCCAGGTCCTCGGTCAGGTCGGCGATGACGTCGCCGGTGACCTGCATGGTGGAGGCGGACCAGGGGTAGCCGGAGGCGAACTGGGGATATACGCCGGTGGTGTGGTCCACGAAGTAGGGCGCGAAGCCGGCGCTCCTGATCTGTTCCTCCGTCAAATTGCGGGTCAGCTGATGGACGATGGTCCCAACCATCTCCAGATGGCCCAGCTCTTCGGTGCCGATGTCGGTAAGCAGCCCCTTCAGCTCCGGCCAGGGCATGGAGTACCGCTGGCTCAGATAGCGCAGAGAGGCCCCCAGCTCGCCGTCTGGGCCGCCGTACTGGCTGATGATGACCGCCGCCAGCTTGGGGTTGCTGTTCTTGATGTTGATGGGGTATTGCAGCTTCTTCTCATAAATGAACATCAGTCGTTCCCTCCATTGTCCCAGGGCCACGGGTCCTTCAGCCAGGCGTAGCCGTCCTCCGGGGTCAGGTCCGTCTGCAGCAGGGGGCCGTACATCTTCTGATACTTTTCGCGGCCTTCTCTGCCCAGCTTGACATAGGACCAGTACAGCTGCAAAACCTCCTGATCCTGGGAATGGGTGGTCAGATACAGCCCCAGTTCGTCAATGGCGAAGTCCAGGGCCATCAGCTCCGCCAAGGCGGTGTTGGCCATTTTTGTCTTGGCCTGGATGGCCGCCTTGAAGGGCAGGTTCAGTCCAGGGAAGAGGGTGCCGGTCTCCAGTGCCTCCATCCGGCTGTACCGGACGGGATTGCTGTCCTGCATGGGGATATAGGGGAACGCCAGCGGCGCGCAGCCGCCGGGCAGGGAGCCTTGGCCGACGCCGCAGGGCGTGGATACACTCTGATCGGGTTTCTCCATGAGATATGGTTGCCTCCTTTGAAAGGATGGCGCACAGTGGAGCGCACCATGCGCTCAAGCCATTCTATGCCGGGAGCACGTCCCCCGCCCTTGATTTCAGAGGGGAAAAGCGCTATAATCTGGCATATGGGATAAGCAGGCGCACATAGGTATCCCTGGGGGTGCTGCCTGTGATCGTCATGATTCGGAAACGTGTATTTTGGGGAGCCGCGGCGTTTTGCTGCTTTTTCGCCGCGCTGGGCGCTGTCATCTGGGCGGGGCACATGTCCCGGGTGCCGGTGTTTGCCGCCGCAGATGGGGCGCCGGTGACGGTGGTCATCGATCCCGGCCACGGCGGGGAGGACGGCGGCGCCGTCTCCGCCGGCGGCGTGGAGGAGAGCCAGATCAACCTGGCGGTCTCCCTGCAAGTCAGGGATCTGCTGCGCCTGATGGGCCAGCGGACGGTCATGACCCGTAGCGAAGACGTGTCCACCTGCGACGAGGGGCTAGCCACCGTCCGCCAGCGGAAGGCCTCCGACCTGAAAAACCGGGTGGCCCTGGTGAACGCCACGCCAAACGCCGTGCTGCTGAGCATCCACCAAAACAGCCTGCCGTCCTCGCCGGTGACCCATGGCGCCCAGGTGTTCTGGAACCGGCAGGAGGGGGCCGAGACCCTGGCCCTGCTGGTGCAGGATTCCCTGAACGGGACCGTCAACGCGGGGAATGAAAAGCACGCGAAGCAGATCCCGCCCACCATTTATTTGATGAAGCATATCACCGCGCCGGGCGTTATCGTGGAGTGCGGTTTCCTCTCCAACGAGACGGAGGCCCGGCGTCTGCAGGAGCCGTCCTACCAGAGGCGGCTGGCCGCCGCCGTGGCCGCGGGGTGCCTGCGGTGTCTTTCCGGGGAGGAAGTTCCATGAAGCAAAAAACCATGTTCTACTGCACGGAGTGCGGCAACGAGACGCCGAAATGGGCGGGGAGGTGCCCCGCCTGCGGCGCCTGGAACACCGTCGTTGAACAGCCCGAACTGCCCAAAAGCCTTGCCAAGGGCGGTGGGAAGGCGGTGCGGGCTGCCCAGCCCCTCCGTCGTGCCCGCCCGGTGACGGACCTGCAGACCGACGAGGAGATCCGCTTTCCCACCGGCATGGGGGAACTGGACCGGGTGCTGGGCGGGGGAGCGGTAAAGGGCTCCCTGGTGCTGGTAGGCGGCGCCCCCGGCATCGGCAAATCCACCCTGATGCTGCAAATTTGCAGCAAATTGTGCGAATTTTCCAAGGTTTTGTATGTATCCGGAGAGGAGTCCGAGCACCAGCTCAAGCTGCGGGCGAAACGTCTGCGGGTGGAGAGCGGCAGCCTGTACGTCATCTCCGAGACCAGCCTGGGGGACGTGCTGGAATCCGTGGCGGCGGAGCAGCCGGACGTGCTGATCGTGGACTCCATCCAGACGCTGTACAACGACGCGCTGGACTCCCCGGCGGGCAGCGTCAGTCAGGTGAAGGACTGCACCATGGCCCTGATGCAGCTGGCAAAGGGGCAGGGGGTCACGGTGTTCGTCATCGGCCATGTCAATAAAGAGGGCTCCATCGCCGGTCCCAAGGTGCTGGAGCACATGGTGGACTGCGTGCTGTACTTCGAGGGAGATCAGCACACGTCTTACCGCATCCTGCGGGCGGCCAAGAACCGCTTCGGCGCCACCAACGAGATCGGTGTGTTCGAGATGCGGGACGCGGGATTGGAGGAGGTGGAAAACCCCTCGGAAATGCTGCTGTCCGGCCGGCCGGAGGATGCGCCGGGCACCTGCGTCACCTGCGTGATGGAGGGCGTGCGCCCGGTGCTGGCGGAGATCCAGGCCCTGGTGGTGACCTCCGCCGGCGGCAATCCCCGGCGCACCAGCAACGGCTTTGACTATAACCGGGCGTCCATGCTGCTGGCGGTGCTGGAAAAACGGGGCGGGCTGAAGGTGTCCGCCTGTGACGCATATCTGAACATTATCGGCGGATTATGGCTGGACGAGCCTGCCGCCGACCTGGCGGCGGTGGTGGCGCTGGCGTCCAGCTATCTGGACAGGCCCGTGCCCAGTGATTTGGTGGCCATTGGGGAAGTGGGCCTGACCGGCGAGCTGCGTTCCGTCAATCAATTGGCCCAGCGCGTCTCCGAGGTCCAGCGCCTGGGCTTTCAGAAGTGCGTGATCCCGGCCCACCGGGCTGGCGCCCTGGGAGACTTTCCGGGCCTGCGGCTGATCCCGGCCCGCAATATCGGTGAGGCGATCCGAGCCGCTTTGCGTCCGCCGGAATGAAATGGATGCAGGCGCCGCCCAGCGCCGGCATACCGGCAGCCGCCGCGCTGTCCAGCGTACAGACGCCGTTGGACTGGTAAACACATTCACTGGTACAGGGGATCAAGCTCATAGCGATCATCCGTTCTGTTGTTGTTTGGACTAGCTTTCCGCAAAGGAACGGATTTTATGTATATGCATGAAAAGCAATTTCGGAGAGAGGAGGAATTGGGGGTATAGGGTTAATTGAACAAAATACGTGTTTTGTGCCTTTTCGCCGGGTGGAGCAGCCACAGGCGGGGGCACTTTTTTTATGCTGCGTTGGATAGAGGCCGCCGCCCGTCTCCGCCGCAGCGGATTCTCCCGTCCCCGCCGCAGCGGGCGTCAACCTCTTGCGCTCCCCCGCCCCCGGAGGGGGAGGGGGACGGGAGGGGGAAGGGGGAGAGGGTGCCGCGAGAGGTGCGCTTGGGCAGACGCAGGGGCTTGCAGACCAGGGGCGGGGCAGGTAGACCCCCGCCCCTGGGGAGGCCCCCGCGCCGACCGGCGTGGCGACGAGCACCGGAGAGCGCGCCCCACCGAGGGGGGAGCCGGACGCCCGCATGCGGCCCGGAGGGCCGGGCGGGCACGGCGGGGGGACCCACACCAGCCTGCCGACAGGCACCGCGCGCGACCGCGACCAGGCGCGGGGCGGAGCGACGCAACCGGCGGCCCCGGGGGCCGCCGATTGCAATGGAGCGGAGTACCGCGAATAGTCCCCGGAGCGCGGAGGCGCGGAGGGGACAAAGCGACGGCAGGCGGGGCCGACGAGCGCAGCGAGAAGCGCCCCAATGGCCGCCGCTCCCTACCGTTGAGCGCCGGACATCCCGGTCTTTGCTGCGGCGCGGGAGCGCCAGCCGAGGGCCGCAGGCCCGAGGGGCGGAGCGCAGCGGAGCCGTCCCCCGCAGGCCGTCAACCTCTTGCGCTTCCCCTCCCACGGGAGGGGACGGGAGGGGCGGGCATAAAAAGAGAGCGCCCAGGCCGAAGCCTGGACGCCCTCGGTTGACTTGCGTCAACCCCTTGCAGGTATTATCCTAGCACTGCCGGACGGGCTTGTCAAGCCCCTTCCGGCGGTGCGGTGCCCCTTACTTGATATTAGGACATTATTCCGTCACAGGCCCACGGCAGAGGGCGCGTCAGCCCGCCAGCCGGGGCCGCTGTAGCGGGAGAATGTCCCCCACGGAAAAGCCTATGGAGCTTCTGCACAATTGCCGGATCAAGCGCTACCCGGACGGGGGCGCGGAGATCGTCGCGGCGTCCGCGCCTTTTGGGGGCGGGGCCGTGGAGCGGGAAGCGGCCCGGTATGACCGGGACGAGGACGTCCGGGACATCCATGCCCAGCTTCTGGAGCAGACCGACCCCGTGCTGGCCCGCGCTCGCCGCAGAAAGCGCCAGGAGGACGCCTACGCGGTTTTAGAGCGGGCAGCCATCCAGGATGACGGCGTGGATGAGGCGGCCTTACAGGCCCGCCAGAGGGCCAGCAGGGAGCGGGCGCAGCGCCGCGCACGGGTGGCCGTGCGGGACCTGGGTCTGTGCAACGACTGGGCCTACTTCGTGACGCTGACCCTGGATCAGCGGCGCATTGACCGCTATGACCCCGTGGAGGTGGTCAGGCACCTGAGCCACTGGCTGGACAACCGGGTCCGCCGGGAGGGGCTGGCCTACGTCCTGGTGCCGGAGCACCACAAGGACGGGGCCATCCACTTCCACGGATTCTTCAACGACGCCCTGCCCGTGGCCGACAGTGGCCACCGGGACAAGGGCGGCCACCCCGTCTATAACCTGCCCGCATGGGGCTGGGGGTTCAGCACGGCCATCCGCCTCTACGGCGAGCGGGCGGCTGCCGTGGGGTACTGCTGCAAGTACGTGGCCAAGCAGCAGGAGAAGATCGGGGGCAGGTGGTACTACTCCGGCGGCAAGCTGCGGCGGCCCGCCGTGGAGTGGTGCGACGTGGACTTTGATGCCCTGGCGGCCAGCGGGGAGGCGGAGCCCTTCGCCGTGGACGGGCTGCCGTGGAGCCGCTTTGTGCGGCTGCGGACGGAGGGCGGAGAGGTTCCCTAACAAGATCCTTGTTAGGGAACCGGCAGGAGGAGAGGGGGGCTCCAAAAAGCCCCCTCACGGAAATTTGTATGCTGGGCGTGGTTTACATTTTGGGGATTGTCGACCACGCCCGCCGACCCCCGCGCCGGGGCGGGCCCCGGCGCTTTGGGGGCGGCGATGACCCCGGAAAAACCGGGGGAAAGGACGGTGGAGCATGACCACGGAATACCTTTTGAACCGGGAGGTTGGACACATCCTGGCGGCGCTGACGCCGCAAAACGCCCTGATTATGGAGGTCGTTTTACACACGGGGCTTCGCATTTCGGACGTTTTGGAACTGCGGACGGAGCAGCTGCGCCCGTCCATGTGGGTCCGGGAAAAAAAGACGGGCAAGATGCACCGGTGCGGCCTGCCCAAGCCGCTTCTAGAACAGGTGTTCGCTCAGGCGGGGCCGGTGTGGGCGTTCCCCGGCGCGAAGCCGGGGACCCACAAGACCCGGCAGGCCGTTTGGAAGGACATCAAGCGGGCCGCCAAGGCGTTCCGGCTGGAACAGAACGTTGGGACCCACAGCTTCCGCAAGGTCTACGCCGTGCGGCTCATGGAGAAGTACGGCAGCATTGACAGGGTGCAGCGGGCGCTTGCGCACAACTCGCCGTCGGTGACGATGATCTACGCCATGGCAGACGTTTTGATGTCATCCAAGGCCCAGCAGCGGGAGAGACGGCGGGCCAGCCGGGGCGGTAGGCGGTAAACTTTTGGTTGACAACCGGCCTAGTGGCGCTCTATACTGTTTGTGTCAACCCCTTGCACTTTTGACGAAGGGGTTTGACACAAATAAAATCCGCGCCACGGCCGGTAGAGCGGCCTTGGCGGCGGGACTTTCTTTGAAAGGAGGACGTGGGGTATGTTGGCCCGCCTGTGGCCCGGAAAAGCCGGGGTCATTGGCGGCGAAATTGCACAAAAGACCTTATTTTGTTGGTCGCAGCGGCGAAGCCCAAGCGCGGAAAATCCGTTGCTTTCCGGTGCGCTGCGGGCGCGATTTTCCGCGCGCAGCCTGGCGCAGCCAGGGCGAGACCCTTGCAGAAATATATGGACTACAAATTTCGGGACGGACCCCGAAGGGGGGCGGCCCATTTTATCGTCCATATATTTTTGAACAAAATAAAAATTTTGTTCAATTTAGGGGAGAGCAAAACCGCCGTAAGTCCGCTTCAGGCCGATCCGCCGCCGATTTTGGGGGTTCCGCGCTTTTATGACGGAACTGAAGCAAATTTTTACGCGCTTCCATACCTCGTTACAGTTATGCCAGATTACCGCACCGAAGCGCCGCAGATCCTGCGGGATTTTCTTTCATACCATGAAACCGTCAAGGCGCACTCCAAGCGCACGGTCGATGAATACTTTCTGGACCTGCGGAATTTCTTCCGCTACATGAAACAGATCCGCGATCCGCAGCTTGCCGGCAAAGCGCTGGATGAGATCGACATTATGGATGTGGACCTGGATTTCGTGGCTAGCGTGACCCTGACGGATATCTACGGCTACATGACCTATCTCAGCCGCGACCGCGTCCGCTATCCGAATAGCCGCAATTCCGACTACGGCCTGAACGCCGCGTCCCGTGCCCGAAAAATTGCCACCATCCGGTCGTTTTATAATTACCTGACCAACAAGATGCACCTGCTTCGTGAAAATCCTGTCAAAGATATCGACTCCCCAAAACTGAAGAAAACATTGCCGAAATACCTGACTTTAGACGAAAGTTTGCAGCTTTTGGAGTCCGTGGATGGCAAAAACCAGGAACGGGACTACTGCATCCTGACGCTGTTCCTCAACTGCGGGCTGCGGATCTCCGAGCTGGTGGGCCTGAATCTCAACGACATCCAGGGCGAAGCCCTGCGGGTGCTGGGCAAAGGCAACAAAGTCCGCATCATCTACCTGAACGAAGCCTGTCAGGAGGCTTTAAAGCGTTATTTGGCGGTGCGGCGGCCCATTGTGGGCCGGGATCAGAACGCGCTGTTCCTGTCCTCCCGAAACGAGCGCATCAGCCGCTCCATGGTCCACGCCATGGTGAAAAAACGGCTGGGCGCCGCCGGGATCGACAGCACCCAGTATTCCTCCCACAAGCTGCGGCACACCGCCGCCACGCTGATGCTGCAAAACGGCGTGGACGTCCGGGCCGTGCAGGAGGTTTTGGGCCACGACCATTTGAACACGACTGAAATTTACACCCATATCGACAATGAAGCCCTGCGGGTGGCCGCGAAGGCAAATCCCCTGTCCCATGTGAAAACACCGAAGAAATCAAAGGAGCCTGAATAAAAAAGGAGCGAACGGCAGCGTTCGCTCCTTTTTTGATACTTCCCTGCTTTGGCACTCCCCTGCCCTTTCAGCTGTTATGGAGCAGTCCGCCCCAGCTCCAGTCATGGCCGCCAATGGTGTACAGAGGGATATTTCCCAGCCGCCAGATGGAGACGCCGCTGACGCCCAGCAGCCTGGCGGCGTTCAGCGCGGTCTGGACGCTCCGGCTATCCTGATACCAGAGGAAATAGCGGCTGCCGTCCTCCGTGGTATAGATGGCGTAGGGCTGCTGGTAGGTGTCCGACCAGCCGAATTCCGTGCCGGTCTGGGCCAGCCGCCTGGCCACGGTCTCGGCGGAGGGATGGCCCGGCGTGCCGGAGAGCAGTTTGCCGTTTTCATCGATCTGCCAGGCTGTATTTTTGGCGCTGAAGCCGAGCGCCACCTTGGAGGCATCCATCTTCTCCGTGATGATCCGCAGGCCTAGATACACCTGATGGATCGGCGCCGTGGCAGCGGTCTTGTAATATTCCGTTCCCACGAACTGGCTCATGTCCCGGGTGTCGTAATCGTAGGCCATCAGGATCACCCTGTCCGCCAGGGCGCCGATAGCGGCGTAATCATATCCGCTGTAGCTCTTGTCATAGCCCTCGGCCAGGACGGGGGAAACACAGACGTACAGGGTCTTGCCCAATTGCTCCAATTCCCTGTCCAGCTCCGTCAGGAATGTGACGAAGTCCGCCTGCTGGTCACCCCGCAGCCCCTCGAAGTCGATGGTGACGCCGCTGTACGGATTCTTGCCGATGGTCTTGTAGTCCACAGTCACTTCCTGGATGATCTGCTCCACGGCCTGCTTCCTGCCGCTCTCCGAGGCCAGCATCGCCGTCAGGCTGTCGCCTTCCATGAACACGCTGAGGTTCAGCGGAACGCCGCTGCTCTCCAGCCGCTCCGTCACTTCACCGTAGCCGCTGGGGATATTGTATTCGTTGCCATTGACGCTGGTGGTGGACAGCAGGGCCGTCTCCCCATCCCAGGTCATGCGGCTCCAACCGGCGCTGACGGCATCCATATTTTCGGCCAGATCCAGCTGGCTGTAGGACGAAATGGCATAGAAGCCATGGACGAAATCAGGCTCCCGATGCAGCTTTTCATAGATGCGCACCAGCATGGCCGCCGCCTGGGCACGGGTGGCGGTGGCGTTGGGCGAAAATGTGGTGGCGGAAGTGCCGTTGGCCATGCCGATGGCATAGGCGACGGTGATATAGCCCGTTTTTCCCCAGGGCAGGTCGGTAAACGGCGTCCCGCCATGCAGGACGGAGTAAGTATCGGAGTAGGGCATCGACGGAGAGGAGGCGTCCAGCTGCCGCGCCACCTCTTTCAGCCCCAGCACCCGCACCATCATCTCCGCCATCTCCCCCCGGGTGATGGGGTCGTTGGGGCGAAACGGGCTGTCACGGTCTACCACATCGTGCCTCACCGCTTCTTCGATACCGGGCAGATAGACAGGGGAAATCGCATCTTCCGATATTTCCATGGCCTTAAATGGGATTGTCCACATAGCTATCTTAACATCATAACTGGCGGACCATCCAACCATCCGATCCAGCACCGTCACAAACTGCACCCGGGTCATAGTGTCAGAATAGCCGAAGGTCTCGGCGCTGTACCCGTTCATCAGACCGTAGTCCACCGCCTTCTGCACCTCTCCCGCAAGAGAACTGCCGGCGGGGATATCCGTATACCCGGTGGCCGAGGCCATGGGCACCGTCAACGACGATGCCAGCGCAAGGGCCAGCAGGCAGGACAGCAGTTTTTTCACAGAAGCATCCCTCCTCTTTTGTATGTGTTTCATAATAGCACAGCCCCGGGAAAAATTGTGAACAATTCCTTAAATCGGCCTATGGCCGCATGACGCCCGTGATGTGGATGAAGCGGATATCCTGAAACTCATAGGTGGACAGGGGCCGGTTGTCGGCGTCGTAGCTGTGGGCGGCCACCAGCACGTTGTCCAATGTGATGGGCCAGCCGGTGGACACCACGATGGGCGAGTGCTGGAACTCCCCGCCCTTGAAGGAGAGCTGCGCCAGATCCCCCGGCCGCAGATCCTCCAGGGCGCAGGGTTCTCCGACAGGCCCCACGGAGGGGCCTCTTCTGGTGAGGAAGTTATAAAGATACGGCACCCCTGTCCAGGCGGGGGCCTTCTGGTTGGCGTCGATGTAATACCAGCCGTAGGTGGGTGTGAAATTCATGACGCCGCTGCCGGCAAAGATGCACTGGGACGCAAAGTTGGTGCAGTCTCCCCCCAGCTTTTCGTAATCGTAAAAGGCCGGATTCCGGCCATAGGCCCAGTGATGGGCGTACAGCACCGCCGCCGTCCGGTCATAGTCCTGTGAAAAGCGCATGGCCTTCCCTCCCCTCTCCCCAGTGTATGCGGAGCTGCCGGGGCGGGAGACAAAAAAAGAAGAGGCGCAATGCGCCTCTTCTTTGGTGTGCGGGGATTGAATTATGCCTTGTGGTCGCAGCCAAGGACGTCCACGATCTTGTGGGCCACCATGGCCTTGATGGCGGCGCGGGCGGGCTTCAGGTACTGGCGGGGATCGAAGTCGGCGGGATGCTCCGCGAAGTGCTGGCGGATGGTAGCGGTCATGGCCAGGCGCAGGTCGGAGTCAATGTTGATCTTGCACACGGACAGCTCGGCGGCGTGGCGCAGCTGCTCCTCGGGGATGCCCACGGCGTCGGGCATGTTGCCGCCGTTCTCGTTGATGAGCTTCACGAACTCCTGGGGCACGGAGGAAGAGCCGTGCAGCACGATGGGGAAGCCGGGCAGGCGCTTGGAGACCTCCTCCAGCACATCGAAGCGCAGCGGGGGCGGAACCAGGATGCCCTTCTCATTGCGGGTGCACTGGGCGGCGGTGAACTTGTAAGCGCCGTGGCTGGTGCCGATGGCGATGGCCAGGGAGTCGCAGCCGGTCTTGGTCACGAACTCCTCCACCTCTTCGGGGCGGGTGTAGGAGGCGGCGTGGGCGGCGACCTTCACATCGTCCTCGATGCCGGCCAGGGTGCCCAGCTCGGCCTCGACCACCACGCCGTGGTCATGGGCGTACTCCACGACCTGCTTGGTGATCTCGATGTTCTCCTGGAAGGGCTTGCTGGAGGCGTCGATCATGACGGAGGTGAAGCCGCCGTCGATGCAGGACTTGCAGGTCTCGAAATCCGGGCCGTGGTCCAGATGCAGGGCGATGGGGATGTCGGGGCACTCGATGACAGCGGCCTCCACCAGCTTGACAAGATAAGTGTGGTTGGCGTAGGCGCGGGCGCCCTTGGACACCTGCAGGATCAGGGGGGCCTTCAGCTCCTGGGCGGCCTCGGTGATACCCTGCACGATCTCCATGTTGTTCACGTTGAAGGCACCGATAGCATAACCGCCGTCATAGGCCTTCTTGAACATTTCGGTAGTGGTAACCAGTGGCATAACGATCATCTCCTGAATTTTTTATTTGTTCCGCCCGCCGTCTCTCCGTCTTTGGGAATACCCGCTGGTTAACGAATTGTCAAATCCGGAGAATCAAACGGACGAAAACGATTTTCTCCTATGATAATATCACAGAAAAATTAAATTGCAAGTATTTACAATTCTTTTTTTCAATGATATGATAGAGAAGCTGACTTTCCCGCAGAAGATAAACATATTTTTTGAGGAGGCTTTTTCCCATGAGTGAGCTGAAAGGCGCATGCATCGTCGGCCAGTCCGGCGGTCCCACTTCCGTCATCAATGCCAGTGTGTACGGCGTCGTCGACACCGCACTGAAAAATCCCAACATCACCCGCGTCCTGGGCGCGGAGCACGGCATCAAGGGCGTTCTGAACGACCGCCTGTTCGATATGGGCGAGGAGGATCCCGCCGAGCTGGAGCTGCTGAAGTACACTCCCTCTTCCGCCCTGGGCTCCTGCCGCTACAAGATGGCTGATCCTGATGTGGACGACACCGATTACAAGCGCATCCTGGAGATCTTCAAGAAGTACGACGTCCGTTATTTCTTCTATAACGGCGGCAACGACTCCATGGATACCTGCAACAAGATCTCCAAGTACATGCAGAAGGTGGGCTATGAGTGCCGCGTGATGGGCGTGCCCAAGACCATCGACAACGACCTGTTCGGCACCGACCACTGCCCCGGCTTCGCCTCCGCCGCCAAGTATATCGCCACGAGCTGCATGGAGGTCTATCAGGACGCCCGGGTGTACGACACCGGCATGGTCTGCATCATTGAGATCATGGGCCGTCACGCCGGCTGGCTGGCCGCCTCCGCCGCCCTGGCCACCGCTTACGGCGCCGGCCCCGACCTGGTGTATCTGCCCGAGGTGGACTTCGACATGGACGCCTTCCTGGCGGATGTGGAGCGCATCTACAAGGAGAAGGGCAACTGCATGGTGGCCGTGTCCGAGGGCATCCACTATGCCGACGGCTCCTTCGTCTCCGAGGCGAAGACCTCTGCCACCGACGGCTTCGGCCATGCCCAGCTGGGCGGCCTGGCCGCCATGCTGGCCAACGTGGTCAAGGAGAAGACCGGCGCCAAGGTCCGGGGCATCGAGCTGAGCCTGCTGCAGCGCTGCGGCGCCCATCTGGCCTCCGAGACCGACATCGAGGAGTCCTATATGTCCGGCAAGGCCGCCGTGGAAAACGCGGTCAACGGCATCACCGACAAGATGGTGGGCTTTGAGCGGAGCTATGAGGACGGCAAGTACGTCTGCAGAACTAAGCTGCTGGGCCTGACCGACGTGGCCAACACCGAGAAGAAGGTGCCCCTGGAGTGGATCAACGCCGCCCACAACGGCGTGGAGAAACCCTTCATCGACTATGCCCTGCCCCTGATCCAGGGCGAGCCCAAGCTGCCCAAGCAGGACTCCCTGCCCCGCTTCGCCAAGCTGAAGAAAGTCCTGGCCAAGTAAATCCTGTACCAATTTTTCAGGAAAAGAGCGGCATTTGCCGCTCTTTTCCTGTTTTTATGTGCAGCCGCGCATATCCCGCCGGATCATGTCAGATATCCCTGCGGCAAGCGGAACGATAATGGCGGAAACCGCTGCCGCCGGCCCGTCTTTTCAGGCGGGCCTTTTTCATTTTTCAATGCCCGCCCAGGTCAGCCGCCACCTGCCGCCGGCGCGGGTCAGCTCCATGGTCAGGTAATTGCAGCTGTCCTCTAAGTTGATCCGGTGCTTGACAGAGACTGTCGCTGAGGCGGGGTCCCGGTCGTTGTCCGGGGCGTAGTCCACAGAGACCACGCTGACATCCCCCGACACATCTTCCCCGTAGCCCTCCGTCAATGCGCCCTCGGCCAGGAGGTCCGCGACGGTGTCGGTCCGGTCCGCGAAAATGGCCTGGGTCAGCCGCCTTGTGACGCTTTGCAGCTCTCCCACCCACTGGGGCGAGGTGTCGGCGCCAGCATCGTACACCACGGCGAAGGTGCCCATCATATCCTGGAACCGCACGCCGTGGCCCTCCGCGGCCTCGGTGAAATACCGGGCGGTCAGGGTGAAGCTGCCGCCCAGGCCGTCATCCAGGCAGGCGACCTCCGCATGGGCGTCGTCCCAGGCGTCCCCATCCCCGGCGGTCAGGCGGAGCTGTTCTCCGACCTCTTCCGCCCCCGACACCTGGGCATAGGATTCCGACAAGGTCTCTTTGGCCGCCTCTATGGCCTCCGCCCTGGACAGCCCCTCCGCATGGGCAATGGTCAGGTCAATGGGGGGAAATTCCTCCGCCGGCAGGGGGTTCCGGGGACGGATGGTGTAGACGCCGTCCATCTCCGAGACCTCGTAAATTTCCTCGTTCACGTAGATGGCAAAGCCCACGCTGGGCTGGGGGCCGTACTGGATGCTGCACAGGTGCAGCGCGTCGCCAGCCTCCCCGCCGGCGAATCGCAGGGTCTGAACAGGGCCGGACGGTTCCGGCGGCAGTTCCTGGCTGGGCCGGGGCAGGCAGAGGGCAGCCAGCGCCACGCACGCCGCAGCCAAAGCCGCCCAGGGCCGGGGATTGATCCTCCTTCTTCGCTCGCTGCGCTCCAGCAGCCGGTCATCCACATTGTTCAGGGCCGCGAACAGCCGCTCTTCTCCGCTCATAATATGATCCCCTCCTGCTCCAGATAGTTCCGCAGCTTTTCCCGGCTGCGGAAGAGACTGCTTTTCACCGCCCCCACACCCATGCCGTACCGCCTTCCGATATCTGACAGAGGCTCGGCATACCAGTACCGGCGGAGGAAGATATCGCAGCTCCGTGGCGGCAGCGTGTGGAGAAAGCGATCCAGCATGTGCTCCAGCTCCCGGTCCTCCACGATCTGCGCGGCGCTGGGCGCGGCGGGGACGCAGTCCCCAAGCTCCTCCAGCACCAGCGGCAGCTCTCCCCCGCCCCGCTTCTTGGCCCGGTCCGCCTGACAGCGGTCGAAAGCGGTCCGCCGGGTGATCTTGCCCAGAAAGGGCGCCAGCCTTTCCGGCCGGTGGATGGGCATGGCGTTCCAGGCCCCCAGCCAGGTGTCGTTGACGCATTCCTCGGCGTCCTGGTCGTCCCCCAGGATACGGCGGGCAATGGCGCGGCAGTAGCCGCCGTATTTGGCGCTGGTCTCAGCAATGGCCGACGGTTCCCGCCGCCAGTACAGATCGACGATGCGGTGGTCCTCCATGTGTATCCGCTCCTCTCTTGAAATGGCCTCTTCACCTGTCTACTCCGAAACCGCTGGAAAAGGTTTCGCCCGGCCAGAAAAAATCCCTGGCCGGAGCGGTCCCGGCCAGGGATTTTTCAGCGGTTTTTCTGGTAGATGGCCCAAAGCCCCTCCATCAGCAGGTATTTGTCGTAGACAATGGGATTGCGGCAGTACCGCACGATGACCGGCGCGTTGCCGCCGGTGGCCACCACGCTGACCTCCTGATCCGGGAATTCGTCCCGGATGCGGTCGATGATGCCGTCCAGCATCCCGGCGGTGCCGTAGACGATGCCGGAGCGCATGCAGTCCTCCGTATTCTTGCCGATCAAGGCCTTGGGGTGCTGGAGGGAGATATCCGGCAGCTGGGCCGCCCGGTGGCTGAGGGCCTCCAGGGACACATTGACGCCGGGGAGCAGCAGTCCGCCCTCATAGGTCCGCCCCTCGGAGATGACGCCGATGGTGGTGGCGGTGCCCATGTCGATGGTGATGATGGGCGGCTGGAACTTCTCCAGCGCGGCCACCGCGTCCGCCACGATATCGGCGCCCACCTGATTTTGGACGGTGAGGCGGATATTCAGCCCCGTTTTGACACCGGGACCGATCACCATGGGCGGCTTGCCCAGCAGACGGGTCAGGGCCTTTCCCATCATGAAATTCAGCGGCGGCACCACGCTGCACAGGATCGCTCCGGTGACATCGGCATATGAAAAGCGGTACAGCGTGAACAGGTTCATCAAATCAATGCTGATCTGATCGGCTGTCTTGCGGCTGTCCGTGTCCAGAGACGCCAGAAACTGAAGCCGCCCGCTCTTGTCAAACAGGCCCACGGAGGTATTGGAATTTCCCACATCGATTGCCAGAAGCATGGGCTCTCCCCTTTCCGATCGTTTGTTTTCTATATGGTATCACGACTTTCCGCCGCTTGCAAGTGCCCGGGCTCCGGTCGTTTCGTCCAAATTGAAAAACAGCAGTTGAAATCGTACATTTGTTCTGCTATAATAAAAGGCAGGAAACCAAACTCGAAAAGGAGCCTGACGCCATGACTTATTTGACCACGCTGTCCTCCCCGGTTGGCCCGCTGCATCTGGCCTCTGACGGCGGAGCCGTCACCGGCCTTTGGCTCGAGGGCCAGAAGTATTTTGCCGCCACCCTGACCGGCGAGACCCGGGAGGCCCCGGAGCTGCCCGTATTCCAACAGACAGCGGCCTGGCTGGACGCCTATTTCGCCGGGAAGCCCCTCCCTGCCCTGCCGCCGCTGGCGCCGAAGGGCAGTCCCTTCCGGCAGGCGGTGTGGCAGCTGCTGCTGGAGATTCCCAGAGGCCAGACCGCCACCTACGGCGCCCTGGCCCAGGCCCTGCGGGAACGGGGCGTCTCCGCCGCGCCCCAGGCGGTGGGCGGCGCCGTGGGACACAACCCCATCTCCATCCTCATTCCCTGCCACCGGGTGGTGGGCGCTGGCGGCAGCCTGACGGGCTACGCCGGGGGCCTTGCCGCCAAACGGTATTTGCTGGAGCTGGAGGGCGTGGACACGGCGGGGCTGACCGTCCCGAAAAAAGGGACGGCGCTGTGAGTGAAGAGAAACGTCTGAAGAAACTGATTCTTCCGAAAGTCCGGCATAGGGAATCCCCCTCGCCGTGCCAGAGAACTGCCGAGACCCCGGCTCCCGGCAAATACCCCTGTCCCTGCTGCGGCTGCAAGACCTTCCCGGTGCCCGCCGCCGACGCCCTGGCCTATATCTGCCCGGTGTGCATGTGGGAAAACGACGTGTTCACCGCCTCCGATGACGAGCCCAGCGACGAAAACCGCGGCATGACATTGAACCAGGGCCGGGCGGCCTACAGGCGGTTTGGAGCTGTGCGGGAGGAATTCCTGCAATACGCCCGGCCCCCCCTGCCAGAGGAGCTTCCCTGAGCGGAAAAACCAGGCATTGGCCATGGCCAATGCCTGGTTTTCTTACAGAATAATGCAGATCAGCCCGCCGCTGCCCTCGTTGATGATGCGGGTCAGGGTCTCCTGGAGCTTTTTCCGGGCGTCCTCCGGCATCCGCTTCAGCTTGGTCTGGAGATCGTCGTTGACCAGCTCGTGGAAGCTGCGGCCAAAGATATTGGACTGCCAGATCTTGCTGGTGTCCCCCTCGAACTCCTGCAGGAGATAATTCACCATGTCCTCGGACTGCTTTTCGTTGCCCACGATGGGGCTCACGGCGGTCTCGATGTCCGCCCGGATCATGTGGATGCTGGGGGCACTGGCCTTCAGCCGGACGCCGTACCGCCCGCCCTGCTTCATGATCTCCGGCTCCTCCAGCTTCAGCTCGTCGATGCCGGGCACCACGATGCCGTAGCCCGTCTCCCGCACGTCTTTCAGCGCTCCGGCCACCTTGTCATACTCCGCCTTCACCGCCGCCAGCCGGGTCAGCAGGCTCATCAGGTCGCCGTCGTCCCCCACCTCGAAGCCGGACTGCTCCGACAGGGTGTGGTAGAACAGCTCCCGGGGCAGGCGGAGGGTGGCCGCCGCCACGCCGGTGCCCAGGTCAATGCTGGTGATCTTCGCCTCGCTGATGTTCTCGCAGGCCCCCAGGGCGGCGATGACGCCGTCCACCTCCCGGATGTGGCGGAGCCCGGACGTGCTCTGCCGCACCGCCTCATATAGCCCCGCTTTCAGGGCGTGCTCCGCCGGCAGGGCGTCCACCCAGGGCGGCAGGAAGAGATCCAGCTCCTGCATGGGGAACTCGTAGAGCACCGCCTTCAAAATGGCTGCCACCGCGTCCTCGTCCAGTTCCAGGCAGTTTACCGGCACGCAGTTCACCTCGTACCGGGAGGCGATGTCCCGGCTGATGGCCATGGCCCGGTCAGATGTGGGATCCTCTGAATTCAACAGGACGATAAAGGGCTTTCCCAGCTCCTGCAGCTCCCGGATGACCCGCTCTTCCGCCTCCAGATAGTCCTCCCGGGGGATGTCGGAGATGGTGCCGTCGGTGGTGATGACGATGCCGATGGTGGAATGCTCCGCGATGACCTTCCGGGTGCCGATCTCCGCCGCCTCGGTCATGGGGATCTCGTGGTCGTACCAGGGGGTGGTGACCATCCGGGGGGCGTCGTCCTCATACTGGCCGATGGCCCCCTTCACCATATAGCCCACGCAGTCGATGAGCCGCACCGAAAAGGCCGCGCCGCCCTCCAGCTGGATCTGGGCGGCCTCCTCAGGGACGAACTTGGGCTCCGCCGTCATGATGGTCCGGCCGGAGCCGCTCTGGGGCAGCTCATCCCTGGCCCGCTCCTTGCGGTAGACGTTTTCGATGTTGGGGATCACCTGGGTCTCCATGAACCGCTTGATAAAGGTGGATTTTCCGGTCCGCACCGGGCCGACCACGCCGATGTAGATGTCTCCGGCCGTGCGGGTGGCGATATTCTGATAGATGGTAGTGTTCATAGCAACCTCCATGCGCCTGTCAGCGCTCATACAGATTTGCAACCTCGCGCGCATGGAGGTTGCCGCCGTCATTCGCGCCTGCCGCTGTGCGGCGGGCGAATGGGCATTTTTATCCCGTGCACTGCACGCGATCCCGTCCTTTTTCCGCTCCATATTCATGCTTCCACTCTATGTCCGATGATGCAAAAGTATGACAGCCCGTCTTTCTTTGGATGCTTTATACAAAAAAGCAAAGACTTTCTCTGCCTACTTCCGGCAATTTCCGCATTTACATTTGCAATTTAGTATGGTAAACTGCTAATGAATTAAACGAGCGGCGCATCTGCTCGGAAATTTGGAGGATTGAAGATGAAAAACATGAAGAAGCTCTGGGCCCTGCTGCTGGCCCTGGCAATGGTCCTGGCCCTGGCCGCCTGCGGCGGCAAGGACGAGACCCCCGCCGACACCACCGATGCCACCGACCCCGCCGGCACGGAAGAACCCGCCGCCGACAGCGACCTGGCCTATGTCCAGAACAAGGGCACTCTGGTGGTTGGCATCACCGAGTTCGAGCCCATGGATTATCAGGACGCCAGCGGCAACTGGATCGGCTTTGACGCCGACATGGCCAAGGCCTTTGCCGAGTCCCTGGGCGTGGATGTGGAATTCCAGGTCATCGACTGGGACAACAAGGTCTTTGAGCTGGACGGCAAGACCATTGATGTCGTTTGGAACGGCATGACCCTGACCGATGAGGTCAAGAGCGCCATGGAGTGCTCCAACGCCTACTGCAACAACGCCCAGGTGGTTATCGTCCCTGCTGATGTGGCCGACCAGTATCAGGATGTTGACAGCGTGAAGGATCTGGCCTTCGCCGTGGAAGCCGGTTCCGCCGGCGCGGCCGAGGTGGAAGCCCTGGGCGCCTCCTATACCGAGGTGGCCGATCAGGCCACTGCCCTTCTGGAGGTCAGCTCCAAGACCGCTGACGCCGCCGTCATCGACGCGCTGATGGCCGCCGCCATGGTGGGCGAGGGCACCAGCTATGCCGACCTGACCTATACGGCCAGCCTGAACAGCGAGGAGTACGGCGTGGGCTTCCGCAAGGGATCTGACCTGGCCGCCGCCCTGAACGACTTCTTCCAGGCCAGCTACGCCGACGGCACCATGATGGAGATTGCCGAGACCTACGGTGTCCAGGCCGCCATTATCGAGCAGTAATTTTTACTTACGATCCAGCAAAAGCAGAGGGGCACTCCCCCTCTGCTTTTGCCCGGTTCACAAAGAGAAATCATCATGAGTAAGGTGGTATCACGGGCATGTTTCTGACCGTCATCGGCGCCCTGAACGAGGGCTTCCTGCAAACGCTGAAGCTGTTTGCCGTCACGCTGATCGGCGCGATCCCATTGGGTCTGGTTGTCTCCTTCGGCTCCATGAGCCGCTTCACCCCCCTGCGCTTTATCACAAAAACGGTGGTCTGGATCATCCGCGGAACGCCTTTGATGCTCCAGCTCATCATCATCTACTACATCCCCGGGCGGCTCATGTCCGCCAGCCCCTGGGGCAGCGGTGAAAGCGGACGCTTTTTGGCGTCGTGCCTGGCCTTCATCATCAATTACTCCTGCTACTTCTCCGAAATTTACCGCGGCGGTATTCAGGGGGTTCCCGTGGGCCAGCAGGAGGCCGGCGAGGTGCTGGGCATGACAAAGCGCCAGATCTTCTTCAAGGTCACCCTTCTCCAGATGGTCAAGCGCATCGTGCCCCCCATGTCCAACGAGATCATCACCCTGGTGAAGGACACCTCCATCGCCCGCATCATCTCCCTGCAGGAGGTCATCTGGGCAGGCTATGCCTTCCTGAAGGGCTCCCACGGCTATTCCGGCCTGATCTGGCCGCTGTTCTTCACCGGCGTATACTATTTGATTTTCAACGGCGCCCTGACGATCCTCTTCGGCTGGATTGAGCGCAAGCTGGATTATTTCCGTTAAAGGAGGATGCGAGCATGTCTATTTTGGAAGCCAGACACATTGAAAAGCACTTCGGCCCCACCAAGGTTCTCAACGACATCAGCTTCTCCCTGGAGAAGGGGCAGGCCCTGTCCATCATCGGCTCCTCCGGCAGCGGAAAGACCACCCTGCTGCGGTGCCTGAATTTCCTGGAAAAGCCCGACGGCGGCACCATCTCCGTCAACGGGAGCGTCATCTTCGACGCCGCTGACCCCGCCACGCAAAATGAAAAGGAGATTCGCACCAAGCGCCTCCACTTTGGCCTGGTGTTTCAGAACTTCAACCTCTTCCCCCAGTACACCGCCCTCCAGAACGTGACCCTGGCCCGGGAGCTGCTGGCCAAGGAGCGGGGCGGCGAGAGCAAGGAGGCCATCGAGGCCGCCGGGCGGGAGCTGCTGGCCCAGATGGGTCTGGCTGACCGGGCGGGCCACTATCCCCACCAGCTCTCCGGCGGACAGCAGCAGCGGGTGGCCATCGCCCGTGCCCTGGCCCTGCACCCGGACATCCTGTGCTTCGATGAGCCCACCTCCGCCCTGGACCCGGAGCTGACCGGTGAGGTCCTGCGGGTCATCCGCAACCTGGCGGAGCAGAAAACCACCATGATTATCGTCACCCACGAGATGGCCTTTGCCCGGGATGTGGCGGACCAGGTGATTTTCATGGACGGCGGCGTGATCGTGGAGCAGGGCGACCCCAGGAAGGTCATCGACCACCCCAAAGAGGAGCGCACCCGGCAGTTCCTGGCCCGGTACTCGGAGAACTGATGCGCGACGACGCCGCGCACCGCGCGGCCGCGCCGAATGGTGCGTGCAAGCATGTTTGCGAAGCAAGCATCTTGCCGCAGGGCGAATTCATTTCGCCCGAGAATATTTGATTCTAAGGGCTCCCGGCCTGGCTTGCCCGGCCGGGAATCGCGCACCCGGCAGTTCCTGGCCCGGTATTCGGAAAATTGAAGCAGATCGCAAAACAGCGGACGGCCACTGGCCGTCCGCTCAGCTTGTCAAAAAACCTCTGTTTGGAGAAAAAGCGTTCCGTTTCGCAGGGGGAGTACGAGGGGGCGGGAGCCCCCCTCGTGTTGAATCGAATGCCTGCAAAAAGCCTGCATCAGCAGGCGTTTGCGCCGCGAAGCGGCTGGCTGCACATCTCTCCGTGTAGTCTGCCGAGGCCCGTTCCTTTGGGCCGAGGCTGCTTTTTGGGCTGCGAAGCAGACAAAAAAGCGAGGCATTGTTCAGGCTGTCGAAAAAGTCCAGCGGACTTTTTCGACAGCCTGAGCGGACGGCCACTGGCCGTCCGCTTATTTTTACGCCCGCTTTCTGGGAATCAGCAGCAGCTTTTCCCGGGGAATCTCCGCTTCATCCTCCAGCTGATTGGCGGCCAGAATGGTCCCGATGGTGGTGTTGTACTTCTTCGCCAGGTCCCAGGCGCTCTCCTGCCGCCCGAGACAGCGCAGCACCAGGGACGGCGCGCCGGTCATGTCCTTTGTGGACTCCGTGTCCAGCTTGGCGGCGGTGATGCAGACCCGCTTGACCCGGCTGGCGGCCTCCACCCGGAAATCCACGGGGAAACGCACCTCGATCCCCCGGTCCCCCAGGCTGCCCTGCACCTCCTCGGAACAGACGGCCCTGGCGGTGACCCGGCAGTCCTCCGGCAGCTCCAGCTGGCAGCTGGCATCGATGCACCGCTCCGCCACCAGCGGCACGCCGCCTTCGTCCAGATACAGTGCCCGGACCGTGGCGCCGGCGCGCAGCACCGTGCTCTCCCCCTCCCGGCTGACGGATACCGTGCCGCAGGACACAGAGAGGGACAGGATGGATTCCGCCACCACGCCGATCTCCAGCACCTCCCGCACGGTCTGCCGGCGGCTCATGGTCTCGCAGAAGCTGGTCAGCGCCAGAGGCGACGCCTCATACGTCATATCGTAGGCGGTGGAATAGAGGTCGCTGAGCAGCGTCAGGTCCCGCTCCTCCCGCAGCAGCGCCGTGGCGTGGAAGTACAGCGTCACGGCGATCTGGCGCCCCTCGGCGTCGTCCCCGTCGATTTGGATGTCCGTGCCTGTCAGCTGCAGGTGCAGGGATGCGGCGGCTCCCTCCGCGGCGCCCTCCACCTCCATGATCTGGGAGAACGGCAGCTCCCCGGTGGTGGAGCAGCACTTTCCGTCGGCGGTGCGGTAGAGAAGCGCGACGGAAAAGACGCCCTTGAAGATCAGCTTGCTTCCAACGATCTTCGTCTCCGTGACGGCGCTGCAAACCTGGCTGGTCAGCAGCTCCGCGGCCCCCTCCCTCCCTGGGGAAAGGGTCATTTCATCTGTAAAGGTAAAATCCTTCTCAGCAATGTGCGTCAGCAGGACCGCGTGCTGCGTCTCCTGCCGCTTCTCCACGCAGAGCGCTTCCTCCGCCTCCGTGTCGGTGCAGAAGGCCAGCGGCGTTTTCTGGTATCCGGCGATATGGGTCACTAGCTTGCAGTGCGTAAAGATCTTGCGGGGATTCAGCATCCGCGCCTCCAGAAATTCCGGCTCCGTCTCCGCCGTCAGATAGACACAGTCCGGCAGGCTGCGGCTGTCGCTCTCCACAGTAAAGGGCATGGCGAATTCCAGGGTGCGGATGCCGCTCTCCCCGTCCGGGGTATACAGCACCGTCACCCGGACGGTGCCGGAGACCTCCGCCTTGCCGTCCCGCAGCTCCCGGCTGTGGAGATACACCTTGCCGTCGGCCTCAATGATCCGCGCGATATCAGGACAGTAGTCCGGCACGATGGTCTCCGCCGTCTCCTCCTGGGTCAAGGTCAATTCCCCGCCTGTCTCATAGGCATCCAGGCTCTCTTTTTTCAGTTCCAGTTCCATGAAGGACCCCTTCCTTTCCCGGCAGTTCATGTCCTACTCTATGAACCGCCTGGATCGGTTATGCCTTCACCCGGAATATTTTTCGCAGAATGCCCCGCAGCGCCTTGGGAGATTTCCAAACCACGATATTCATGATAACGCTCCTTTCCGATACGGCAGCCGTATCAACGCCTGCAGCAGGCGCAGCCGCATGCGATCAGCAGGAAGGCCACCAGAAACAGCAGCGCGCCCACGGGAAAGATCGCGGCAATCAGGATCCCCGCGCCCAGAGCCACCGCGCAGATGCCAAGCAGACAGGAGCCGCCTCCCCGCCGTCCAAACATGCGTCTCACCTCCTCTTCTGGTCCATTATATACGGCAGTGTTGTCCCGTGTTCAAAGGAAAACGCCGGATGCGTTTGCATCCGGCGTTTCATTAGGATCTCTTGGCCTCCTGCCAGTCCTTCAGGGGCTTCAGCTCCTCGTAAAGCCGCAGATAGCTGTTGTGCCGGCTCTTCTGGATATCGCCCCTGCGGACGGCCTCCAGCACGGCGCAGCCCTTTTCCTTGGTGTGGCTGCACCCGACAAAGCGGCAGCCGTCCAGATACGGCCCAAAGTCCGGGAAGGTCTCCGGCAGGCGGCGCTTCAGCTCCAGGTTCAACTCCTCCGTCTCAAAGGAGGAAAAGCCCGGGGAATCCATGACCTCCGCCCCGCACGCCAGACGGTACAGCTCCACATGGCGTGTGGTGTGCCGTCCCCGGCCCAGGGCCTCGCTGATCTCCCCCACCTGCAGGTGGAATGCCGGATCCAGGGCATTGAGGATGCTGGATTTCCCTACGCCGGAATTGCCTGTAAAGGCAGACAGCTTTCCAGCGATCAGCGGCTTCAGCTCCTCCAGCCCCTCCCCTGTCTCGGCGCTGACACGCAGGGTTTGGAAACCGGCGGCACGATAGATGCCGTACAGCCCGTCGGCCCTGTCCAGGTCGCACTTATTCAGCAGGACGATGACCTCACAGCCCTTCAGCGCCGCGATGGCGGCCACCCGGTCAATGAGGAAGGGATCTGTCCGGGGGATGGCGGCGGAGGCGATCACCACCAATTGGTCGATGTTGGCCACCGCGGGGCGGGAAAAGGCGTTCCGGCGGGGCAGGATCTTCTCCACGAAGCCCTCGCCGCTACCCAGCTCCCGGACCTCCACCCGGTCGCCCACCAGGGGGGAGACGCCCTCTTTTCGGAACTTTCCCCTGGCCCGGCAGGTCAGGATCTCACTGCCGGTGTCCACATAATAGAAGCCGCTCAGGGCTTTTTGAATACGTCCCTCAGCCATAGTACGGGTCAATGGTGATCCACTTGTCGTAGATCAGTTCGCCGTCCAAATAGGCGGTGATATGGGTCTCTCCGCTTCCATAGACCTGCAGAGAATAGGCCCCCGGTTCACACAGGACGGTCTCGTTAAAGATCCGTTTGCCGTCCTGATAGACCTCCAGCTGGCCGTTGATCCGGTCCGTGGGCAGCGTGAAAACCACATTATCGCTTCCCAAAGTGGAAACCTCTCCATCCGGGCCCTGGCTGACCACAAAATTGACAACGGTCCCCGGCAGCACCTCCGTCACCGTTTCGGGGTCGGGATCCTGGCCGATGATGATACCGGCCTCCTGATCGCTGGGCTCTTTCTTCACATCTCCAAGCGTCAGGCCCATGTCCTCCAGCCGCTTGGCCACATCATCCAGCTTCATGCCGATAAAGGGGATATAGGCGGTGGGCTGGGGCCCCTTGCTGACCACCAGATGGATGGTCTGGCCCTTTTCCAGCCGCTCCCCCTCGGCGGGGATGCTGGAGATGATATTGCCGGCCGGGACATCAGCGCTGTACTGCATGTCCTCTTCCAGGGCTTCGATGTTCAGGTCATATTTTTCCTTCAGGCTTTTCAGAACGATGCTGGAAGCCTCGATCACGGTCCTATTGGTCACATTCGGCATGGTGTCGATGTCCGGCCCGGCGCTCAGCCACACTTCGATGACCAGCTGCCCGCCCTTGCGGTATTCACCGGGATCGGGAGACTGCCTGACAATCTCATCGGCTTCGTACTCGTCGCTGAAATAAGTCTCCTCCTGGACCTCGATGGTGAAAATATCCTTGATGTCCGCCCGCTCCTGGGCCTCTTCCACCTTCCAGCCCAGCAGATCAGGCACGGCATACTGGTCCATCGGCGCGTTAAAGGACGTGAAAATGGTTCTGAACAGCACGGCCACCAGCGCCACCGCCAGGATGCAGGCCACCACGACCAGCGCCGTGCGCCCCTTGCTGCCTTTTCTCTCCGGCTCCCCATAGTCGTCATAGTCCCGGCGGCGCTCCCGCTCGGCGGGAGGGGCCCTGTGGGACCGCCCCGTGTTGGCGGCGGCGCTGACGGACGCCGTCCGCAGCAGCTGGGTGGGCTCGTCCTCCTCAGTCGGCCGGAGATCCTCCAGTTCAAAATCCAGGCTGACACCGGGATTCTTGCGGAAGGCCTCCAGGTCGGCGATCATGGCGTCGGCGGAGAAGTAGCGCCGCTCCAGATCCGGCGCCATGGCCTTCATGCAGATCAGCTCCAGCTGCTCGGGGATGTCCGGGTTGATCTCCCGGGGCGCCAGAGGGATGGAGCTCAGGTGCTGGATGGCAACAGACACGGCGGAATCCCCCTCAAAGGGCAGCCGCCCCGCCAGCATCTCATACAGCACCACGCCGGCGGAATAGATGTCGCTGCGGGCGTCGGTCCGGTCGCCCCGGGCCTGCTCCGGCGAAATATAGTGGACGGAGCCCAGGGCCTCCTGGGTCAGGGTCTGGGCGGAGTTTTCCAGGCACGCGATGCCGAAATCGGCCACCTTCACGCTGCCGTCCCGCAGGACCATGATGTTCTGGGGCTTGATGTCCCGGTGGACGATGCCCCGGCTGTGGGCGTGGCTGAGGCCCCGCATGATCTGGGTGATGAAGTGCAGGGATTCCCGCCAGTTCAGCTGGCCCCGCTTTTCCATATACTGCTTCAGGGTGATGCCGTCGATGAGCTCCATGACGATATACTCGATATCGCCGCCCTTGGACACATCGTAGACCGACACGATGTTGGGGTGAGACAGCTGGGCGACAGCCTGGGATTCCGCGTTGAAACGGCGGCGGAAATCCGCATCCTGCGCCAGATCGCTTTTCAGGATCTTGATGGCCACCAGGCGGTTGAGGCGGTGGCACTTCGCCTTGTAGACCACCGCCATGCCGCCGGTGCCGATGCGCTCCAGGATCTCATAGCGGTTGTCCAGCATTTTTCCGATATACTGGTCCATATCCATATGCCTCCCCCTTTCTTACAGTATCTGCATCAGGACGGCGGTGACATTGTCAGACGCGCCCCGGCTCTTGGAGATGTCCAGCAGGCGGCCCAGGCAGCTGTCAGGCCCGTCGCCGTGGATGACCTCAAACAGCATCTCCTGGTCGGTGACGGTATCCACCAGGCCGTCGGTGCAGAGCAGGAGGTATTCCCCCGGCTCCATGGCGCAGATATACCCGTCGCACTGGGCGTCGGCGTCCGGGCCGAGGGCCCGGGTGATGAGGTTCCGGTTGGGATGGCGGCGGGCCTCCTCGGCGGTGATGTCCCCCCGGTCCACCATCCGCTCCACCAGGGAGTGGTCCTTGGTGACCCGGGTGATGCCGCGCCTGGTGATGTGATAGGCCCGGCTGTCCCCCACGTTGGAGACCACCACGCCGCCGTCATAGGAGACGGCGGACACCAGGGTGGTGCCCATGTTATGGTATTCCTCCATCTGGCTGGCGGCCTCCCGGATGGCCTTGTTGGCCAGGGAGACGGCGTAAGAAGACGCCTCCCGCAGCTGCTGGGGCTGCATCCCGGCGGTCAGTATTTTTTCCAGCTCCGATGTAAAGGTCTCCACCGCGATCCGGCTGGCGATCCGGCCGCCGGCGGCGCCGCCCATGCCGTCGCAGACCACGCAGATGGTATGGCCAGTGGCGGTCTCCTCTCTGACCAAATACGCGTCCTGGTTCTCTTTGCGGACCAGGCCCACATCGGTCATGCCCCATATGTGCATCATTGGGAATCCTCCCCTTTCCGTGCTTCTTCCATGGCCTTCCGGCGGAGCTGCCCGCAGGAGGCGTCGATGTCCCCGCCCAGGCTCCGCCGGACGGTGGCCGTGATCCCATGGGATTCCAGTCTCTTCTGAAACGCCGCAACGCGCCTGGAGGGCTTGAAGGGGCTCTCCACCACGTCGTTCAGCGGGATCAGGTTCACATGGCCGGGCATCCCCCGCAGCCTGACAGCGATCAGGTCCGCCTGCCAGTCGTGGTCGTTGACGCCGTCGATCATGGCATACTCAAAGGATATCCGCCGCCCGGTCTTTTTAAAATAGTCGTGGCAGGCGTCAAACAGCGCGTCCACATCATAGGCCCGGTTCACCGGCATGATCTTCGACCGGGTCTCGCTGTCCGGCGCGTGAAGGGACACGGACAGCGTCAGCTGCAGGTCCCGCTCCGCCAGACGCCGGATGCCGGGAATGACCCCGCAGGTGGACAGGGAGATATGCCGCATCCCGATGTTCATGCCGTCGGGATGGTTCACCAGCTCCAAAAAGCGCAGCACCGTGTCCAGATTGTCCAGCGGCTCGCCAATGCCCATCAGCACGATGTTGGAGATCTCCAGCCCGGAGTCCAGCTGGGTGAACAGCACCTGGTCCAGCATCTCGGCGGGTGTTAAGTCCCGCACCTTGCCAGCTATTGTGGACGCGCAGAAGGCGCAGCCCATCCGGCAGCCCACCTGGGAGGAGATGCACACCGTGTTTCCGTGGTGGTACTGCATCAAAACGGATTCGATGCAGTTGCCGTCCCCCAGCTCCCAAAGGTACTTGATAGTGCCGTCCAGCCGGGACACCTGCTTCCGCGCCACCTTGGGCACTGTCAGGATGCAGGTTTCCTTCAGCTTGTCCCGCAGGGCCTTGGGGAGATTGGTCATCTCGTCAAAGGAGGTAACGCCCCTGTGGAGCCAGGTGAATACCTGCCTGCCCCGGAAGCCCGGCTCGCCCATGGCTTTCAGGGTGTCCGTCAGCTCCGGGAGCGTCTGTGATTTCAAATCGGTCATAAGCGCCTCGTGTCAGATTTGCCGCCGCATGCGGCAGATGTAAAAGCCGTCGGTGCCGTGGCGCTGGGGCCACAGCGTCAGCTGGCCGTCCGTCTCGCCCACCGGCTGCGGCAGTGTAAAGCTCTCCCGGGAAAAGTCCGGGTGTTCCGCCAAAAACGCGTCCGTGATCTGTTCGTTCTCCTCCGGCAGAATGGTGCAGGTGGAGTAAACCAAGATGCCGCCTGGCCGCACATAGGCGGCGGCGTTGTCCAGGATCGCCGCCTGGACCACCGGCAGGGTAAACAGATCGTCTGGCTTCTTATACCGGGTGTCCGGCTTCTTGCGGATGATGCCAAGCCCCGAGCAGGGCGCGTCCACCAGCACCACGTCGAAGCGGTCCGCCCAATCGGGATTCCGCTTCCGCCCGTCGGCGGCGGCTGTCTCGATGCAGCCCAATCCCAGCCGGGCCGCCCCCTCCCGGATCCGCTTCAGCTTGTTTTCATGGAGATCACAGGCCAGGATCGCGCCCCGGTCCTCCATGGCAAAGGCCGCGCCGAAGGATTTGCCGCCGGGGGCGGCGCAGACGTCCAGTACTTTTTGTCCCGGCTTCATGTCCGTGATCAGGGACACCAGCCGGGCGGCGGGGTCCTGGACCAGGAATTTTCCCGCCTGGAAGGCCGGGAGCCGGGTCAGGTCGCCGCTGCCGGACAGCTCCAGACACCCGGGCACCCAGGGATGGGGCCGCACCGTGACGCCGCTTTGCGTCAGCTCTGCGGTCAGCGTCTCCACCGTGGTCTTCAGGGGATTCACCTGGACGGTCAGCGGCGCTATGCCGTTGTCGGCGGCGAGGAACGCTTCCGCCTCCTCCCGGCCCAGAAGGGCCAGCAGCCGCTTCACCAGCCACTTGGGGTGGCTGTAGCGGATGGAAAGGTACTGCGCCTCGTCCCGGTCCGGAATGGCAGGCAGGGCATTTTTATTCTGGGCGATCTTACGGAGGACAGCGTTGACAAGGCCGGACGCCTGCCCCCGCTTTGCCAGCTTGGCAAGCTCCACAGAGGTATTCACCGCGGCGCTGTCCGGCACTTTCTCCAGGAATAAAATCTGGTACGCGCCGATGCGCAGGATCTCCGGCAGCGGCGGCTGCAAATGCTCCGGCTTTTGGGAGCAGTAAGCGCCGATATAGAAGTCCAGCAGCATCCGGTTCTGCATCACGCCGTAGACGATGCGGCTGCAAAGCGCCGCGTCAGGGCCGGAAAGCCCGTCCCGGCTGAGCTGTGCCTTCAGGGCGGCGTCCGCCCAGGCTCCGTTGGTCCGGCAGCTCACCAAAACCCGCAGGGCCGTCTCCCGGGCGGAAGCCGCCTGCCGGGCAGCGCCTGTCTTCTTGTCAGCGGGGTTCATCGCCTGCCTCCTCCCCGTCCGTTACGGCCGCCGCCATTTCGGCTCAGGAAGATCAGCACATACCGAAGCAGCTGCAGCGCGGACATCAGCAGCGCAGCCACATAGGTCATGGCCGCCGCCCGCAGCACCTTTTTAGCTCCCGTGATCTCGTCGTCATCCAGCAGGAACTGGCCCTCAATGGTCTCAATGGCCCGGTGGGAGGCGTTGAACTCCACCGGCAGTGTCACCAGCTGGAAAAGGGTGGTCAGGGAAAACAGCAGGATCCCCGCCAGAAAAAGGGGTTGGGCATACAGCAGAAGGCCCGCAAACAGCAGAACGAAAGAGAGCTTCGAGCCCAGCTGGGTGGCGGGGATGATGGCGCTCCGCAGGCGGATGGGGCCATATCCCTCCGCGTACTGGACCGCGTGGCCCGCCTCATGGCAGGCCACTCCCACCGCCGCGATGGTGGGCGCGCCGTAGACGGTCTCCGACAGATAGATGGTGTTGTCCCTGGGGTCATAGTGATCTGTCAGGTTCCCCTGGCAGCAGCGGACCGCGACATCATAAACGCCGTGGGCATGGAGCACCGCCTCCGCCGCCTGGGCGCCGGTCAGGCGCCTGCGGTTATTGACGGCGCTGTACCGCCGGAAGTTCCCGCTGACCTGGATCTGGGCCCAGGCAGACAGCAGAAACACCGGGACCAGCAGGATGCAGTAGATATTGTCCGCCAGAAAATAGCCGTAATCATAGTAGTAAGGCATAGCATTCCTCGATTCACAGGATTCAAAGCGCGCCGGCCCTCAGCACCGGATCGGATGGCCCAGCAGATAGGCCGCGGCGGTCATCCTCTTTCCGCCCTGGGCCTGCAGTTCCTTGACCCGCAGCACCTTGCCGTCGCCGCAGGCGATGTCGATGCCCTGCTTTCCCGCCGCCACGATGACACCGGGGAGGGCATTGGTATTCTCCCCCGTCTCAGCTGCCGCATACAGCTTGATGGCGTCGCCGCTGATCACGTCGGTGGAGGCGCAGGGCCAGGGGATCAGGCCCCGCACCTGACAGCTGATCTCGTGGGCGGAGCGGGTCCAGTCGATGGGCGACATCTCCTTGGTCAGCATGGAGGCGTAGCTCTGCCTGCTCCCGTCCTGGGGCGTCCGGACGGCGGTGCCGCCGGCCAGGGCCGTCACCGTCTCGGACAGCGCCTCCGCCCCCAGCTCCGCTAAACGCCGCGTCAGCTCCTGGGCGTTCTCCTCCGGCCCGATGGCGGTGCGCCTTTGCAAAATCACATCGCCCGCGTCCAGTTCCTTGGCCATATACATGATGGAAACGCCGGTCTCGGTCTCTCCGTCCAGGATCGCCCAGTTGATGGGCGCCGCGCCCCGGTATTTTGGCAGCAGCGACGAATGGACGTTGATGGAGCCGTATTCCGGCGCGTCCAGGATCTCCTCCGGCAATATCCTGCCGTAGGCCGCCACCACGATCAGCTCCGGCCCAAGGGCTTTCACAATGCCCAGCGCCTCGCCGTCCCGCATTTTCAAGGGCTGATAAACTGTCAGATTTTGTGTTAAGGCATATTCCTTCACAGGAGAGAACACCAGCTTGTGTCCCCGGTTTTTGGGCTTGTCCGGCTGGGTGAACACGCCGCAGATCTCGTGGCCGTCCTCCACCAGCCGCTTCAGGGACGCCACGGCAAATTCCGGCGTTCCCATAAACAGTATCCGCATGGGCTTACTCCCCTTCCTCGGCTTCCAGATACGCCCGCAGCTCCTCCTCAGACAGGAAGTGGTCGATATGCTCCGTGTACAGGTGGCCGTCCAGATGCTCGATCTCGTGGCAGAAGCACCGGGCGTTCATGCCCTCACCCTCCACCTCGAACCATCTGCCGTCCCGGTCCTGGGCCCGGACCCGCACCACATTGGGGCGGGTGACGATGCCCCACTTGCCGGGCACGCTGAGGCAGCCCTCCAGGCCGGTCTGCTCTCCGCTCTGGGCGATGATCTCAGGGTTGACCAATTCCAGATACTCCTCGGTGGTCTCGTCCATCACAATGCAGACCCGGCGGAGGACACCGACCTGCGGCGCCGCCAGGCCCGCGCCGTTGGCGTCCGCCAGGGTCTCCGCCATATCGTCCAGCAGGTCGTGCAGACGGGAATTGAATTCCGTGACGGGGCGGCAGACCTTGTTCAGGCACTCGTCGCCCATCTCTACGATTTTTCGCAATGCCATGATTGTGACCTCCCTGACTGCCTCACTCCAGGGTGTTGCAGTCAACAAAAATATTCAATCCGCGATTGGCGCGGTCATTTGCAAATTCTTTCAAAAGCCAGCTCACCCGGTCCCGGGTGGCCCGGTCGTTTCTTCCCACCAGCAGACAGCGGTAACGGTAGCGGTTGTTCAGCTTCAGCACGGGAGCGGGCGCGGGGCCCAGGACCTCCGGCTGGCTCTCCGCCAGCTCCGGAGCGGCACACACACGGCGCAGCGTCTCCCGGACCCCGGCGGCCGCCCGCAGGACGGCCCCTTCCTCTGTCCCGGAGACGGTAAAGGTGAACAGGTCCGCGAAAGGCGGATAGCGGCGCAGGCGCCGCATGCGGATCTCGCTTTGATAAAAGCTGTCATAGTCCTGACGGGATGCGCTTTGGATCACGTCATTTTCCGGCGTGTAGGTCTGGATGACGGCCCGTCCCGTTTTGCCGCCCCGTCCGGCCCGCCCCACCACCTGGGTCAGCAGGTCGAAGGTCCGCTCGGCGGCGCGGTAGTGGTCTATATACAAGGAGATATCGGCGGACAAAACGCCCACCAGCGTCACATTTTCAAAATCCAGCCCCTTGGCCACCATCTGTGTGCCCAGCAGGATGGGGACACGCTCCTTTTCAAACTGATTCAGGATCTTCTCATGGCCGCCGGCAGCGGTATCCGCGTCCATCCGCAGGATGCCGGCCTCTGGAAACAGCTCCCGCAGCTCCTCCTCCACCTTCTGGGTGCCGGTGCCGATGCGCTTCATGATCCCCCCACAGTCCGGGCAGACGGCCCGCGCGGGCTCCGAGTGGCCGCAGTAATGGCACATCAGCCGCCCGTTGGCGGAATGGTAAGTCAGCGGCACACTGCATCGGGGGCACTCCGGCACATGGCCGCACTCCCCGCACAGCAGCATCCGGCTGTTGCCCCGGCGGTTTAAAAACAGGATGCTCTGTTCCCCGCGGGCAAGGTTTTGTTCCAGCTCCCCCCGCAAAACAGCGCCGATCAGTCCGGGGTTCCCCTCCCGAACCTCCGCCCTGAGATCCGCCACAGTGACCTGAGGCAGGCTTTGGGCATTATACCGCCGCCGCAGCGAAACCTTGTGGTAAGACCCCTGCTCCGCGGCCCAGGCGGTCTCCACTGCGGGCGTGGCCGAGCCCAGGAGCAAAACCGCCCGGTCCCTGGCGCAGAGGTATTTTCCAATGTCCCGGGTATGATAGCGGGGCGGGTTTTCCGATTGATAGCTGCTCTCCTGCTCCTCATCCAGGATGATGAGCCCCAGGTTCCGCAGCGGCGCGAAGATGGCGGAGCGGGTGCCCAGCACCACCTGCACTTCTCCCCGGCGGATGCGCTTCCACTGGTCATAGCGCTCCGTCATATGGAGGGAGCTGTGGAGCATCGCCACCTTTTCGCCGAAATAGGACGAAAATTTCCGCATCATCTGGGGCGTCAGCACGATCTCCGGTACCAGCACGATGGCGGTCCGGCCCTGCTTCAGGATCTCCTGCACCAGGCGCAGATAGACCTGGGTCTTTCCGCTGCCGGTGACGCCATGGAGCAGCACCGCTTCCGCCCTGCCGCTCTTTGTCAGGCCCAGGACGGTTTCAAAGGCGGATTGCTGCTCCTCGTTCAGGACAATGGGCGGCCCGGGCTCCGTTTGCCTCAGCTGCGGGACCCGCAGCTCCTCTTCCTCTGAAAAGGACACGATGCCGGCCTTCTCCAGGCCCCGGAGGGTCCGTGTGGAGACGCCGGTAAAATAGCAGATATCCTGGACGGAGGCTCTTCCGGCAGCGGCCAGCAGGCGCACCGCCTCATACCTGGCCGGCGCGGAGCGACGCTTCGGTTCAGCCAGCGCCAGGGCGTCTTCCGCGCTGACCGCCAGCTCCACCATGCGGCGGGTCTTATCGCCGATCTTCCGCCTGGCGGCAGTCTCACAGACGACGACGCCGGCCTTCCGCAGGGCCCGCAGGGTATGTTCCACATCCTCCCCGCAGGCGTCCCGCAAAAGCGGCAGTTCGGCGCTTCCGCCATTTGCGAACAGCGCGTCCAGCACCGCCGGCGCTTTTTTGATCTTCCCACCGGCCTCGTCGGCGGCCATGCGGTCCATGCCTTCCGCCAGGCGCCAGACCTCCCGGAGCTGATACCACAGCCCCGTGGGCAGAATGGCCTTCACCGCCTCAAACAATGTGCAGAAGTACCGCTGCCGCATCCAAAGGGCCAGCTCGATGCCGGCACGGTCCAATACGGCCTCCCGGTCCAGCACAGACGCCAGGGGCTTCAGCCCCGGCGTTTTTTCCCCAGTCCCGCGGGCCAGGATGATCCCCTCGGTTCTCCGGTTTCCACGGCCGAAGGGCACCGTTACCCGCACGCCGGGGACCGCCGCTTCCAGCAGCTCCCCCGGCACCAGATAGTCATAGGGCTTGTCAATGGAATAGGGCGCGGCGCTGACCGCGACTTTTACGATCACAGCGGTCTCCATGCCTCGCCCCTCCTTCGCGGTGTCTTACGCGGTGATTGATGTGTCCTCTTCGTTGATGCGCAGATCCATGCTGCTGGCGTCCAGTTTGCCCGCCGCCACCTCGTTGATGGCCAGGGTCACGGGCTTTTCCTCCAGAATCTCGCCGGTATCCTCGGCCTTTTCGGCGATCTGGCGGGCCCGGCGGGCCACAACGTTTACCAGCATATAGCGGTTGGGGACATAGGTGTTCAGCTTGCTCATTGCGGGATACAGCATTGACATAGTATCTACTTCCATTCTGCCTGATTTCGGCTAAATTTTTTGTCACTTTCCGGGACACGCGTTATTTTCCGCTGATGATCTCCATGCGCTCCTTGGGCTTGCAGTGCTCCGCGGTCATAATGGCGTCCAGCTCATTCACCGCGTTTTCCACGGTGTCGTTGATGACGAAATAATCATAGGTATGGGCGGTCTGAAATTCCACTTTGGCCCGCAGCAATCGCTTCTGGATCTTATCCTTGCTGTCGGTGCCGCGCTCGGTCAGCCGCCGTTCCAGCTCCGCCCAGCTGGGCGGGGCAATGAAGATGCGCACCGTCTCCGGCCGCTTGCTGGTGACCTGGATGGCGCCCTGCACCTCGATATCCAAAATCACGTCCCTGCCGTGCTCCATGGCCTCGTCCACATAGCGCTTCGGCGTACCGTAGAAATTCCCGACGTACTCCGCGTACTCCAAAAACTGCTCCATGGAGATCCACTTGCGGAAGGACTCCACGTCCATAAAGTGGTAGTGGACGCCGTCCAGCTCGCCCGGACGGGGGTCCCGGGTGGTTGCGGAAACAGAAAAATACAGATCCTTCCGCTTTTCCAGCAGTGCCTTCAGCACCGTGCTTTTCCCGACGCCGGAAGGCCCGGAAACAATGAATGTCTTTCCTTTTCTCATGCTTCCCCTCTCTCCTCCATATCTGCCCCCAGCGGGCGGGCGGCAAATTTCTCCGGCGGCAGGGCCGACAGGATCACATGGTCGCTGTCCATAATGAAGATGGACGCGGTCTTGCGGCCATAGGTGGCGTCGATCAGCATGCCCCGCTCCCGGCTCTCCTGGACCATGCGCTTGATAGGCGCGGAATCCGGGCTGACAATGGCCACCAGCCGCTCCCCGGATACCAGATTTCCAAAACCGATGTTGATGAGCTTCATGCCGTCACTCCACGTTCTGGACCTGCTCGCGCATCTTTTCCACTTCGGCCTTCAGCCCGACCACCACCTGGGCGATGGACACGTCATTGCACTTGGAGCCGATGGTATTGGCCTCCCGGTTGACCTCCTGGATCAAAAAGTCCATCTTCCGGCCCATGGGCTCGTCGGAGTCCAGCATGGCCCGCAGCTGGGCCACATGGCTCCGCAGCCGGACGGTCTCCTCGTCCACGGCCACCTTGTCGGCATAGATGGCGGCCTCGGTCAGGATGCGCTGGGGGTCGATGGAGGCACTCTGCAGCACCTCCTGCATCCGGGCGGTCAGCTTCTGGCGGTATTCCGCCACCGTCTCCGGCGAGCGTTCCTCCACCTGGCCGGTATAGGTCTCGATGCTGCGCAGGCGGTTTCCGATGTCCTCCGCCAGCTTTTCCCCCTCCACGGCCCGCATGGCATTGTAGGATGCCAGGGCTTCGTCCAGGACGGCGCAAAGATCCTCGCTGACGGTCTCCAGGTCCTCATCCGCCTTGGTGACGGTCAGAACGTCCTGAAACCGGGCCAGCTGATCCGGCGTCACATGATACGCCGTAGGGCCGCAGACCTCCGCCAGTTCATGCAGGGCGGCGGCATACTGGGCGGCCAGCTCCCGGTTGACCGTGACCTTCGCCACATCGGCGGCGGAGGCGTCCACCGTAATAAACACATCCACCTTGCCCCGGGAGACCGCTTTCTGCACCCGCTGCTTGACGGCGTCCTCGGCAAAGGTATACATCCGGGGCATCTTCACCGCGCAGTCCAGATAGCGGTTGTTGACGGAGCGGACCTCCACGGTGATGTCCCGCTTATGCAAGGTCTCCCTTGCCCGGCCATAGCCGGTCATACTTTTGATCACGTCTGTTTCCTCCCTCATCTCTCAGCAGCAGAACCAGTATCCGCCGCCGTTGCAAAGCGACCACAGGCAGCACAGCGGCAGACACATATTCCCGCCGCAAAGCTCCGTGCCAAACTGACCGCCGCCGGGGCGGTAGGCCGACTGGGTGCCTTTCTCCATGAATTCCAGCGCCTGCCGGTACTCCTGATTGCCGGGATCCATCTGGCAGGCGGTCTGGTAATACCGCTTCGCCTCATCGATCCAGCCCCGACGGTAGCACACCGCGCCCCGCAGGAAGTTCCACTCGGCGTTATGGTCGCTGTAATTGGCCAGCAGTGCCTCCGCCCGGCTGATGTTGCCGGTTTGAATAGCGATCCGCACCTGTTGAAGGACGGAACTGCCTGACGCGGACTGCCCATACTGCCGATAGGAGTAGCCGCCGCTCTGATAGCCGCCGTATCCCGCCGAAGGGCCGCGATTCCCCCCGCCGCTGCGGGCCCTGGTGATCTGCTCATAAGCGGCGTTGATCTCCTTCATCTTCTCCTGAGCCAGATCCGCCAGGGGATTATCGTGGTAGTTGTCCGGATGGTACTTCCTGGCCAGCTCCCGATATGCTTTTTTGATCTCTTCATCTGTGGCGTTCTCCGACACACCGAGGATTTCATAAGGATCGTTCATGCAGTCTCCTCAACATTCTTGCTGTTCTCTCTATCTGCTCCGCGCTGTTTGGCCCGGAAGGTGCCGTCCAAAACGGATTTTCCCACGCGGAAGAGGCCGGTATAAAGCGTCGTCTCCAAAAGGGGCGTCCAGACGCCGAAATCCCAAAGCTCAAAGGCCGTGGTCATCATGTGGACGGAGTGGTCCAGGGTGGCGGTGAATTCCCGCCGCGCCTCCGCCGTCCAGGCCCCGTCTGTCAGGGAATACCGCAGGGCCACAGGGTTATAGTTCCCGGAGACGGCGTCTTTTTTCAGATCGTCCGCCGCGTCCACCAGATAGACCCAGCGGCCCAGATGGTAAAGCAGCTGCTCCAGCACCCGCCGCCGGATGGGGTCGTCCATCTCCCGGGCGGCGGCGCTCAAAAGCACAGCAAAGGCGTCCGCGGCCCGGTCCATAGAGGCGCAGTTCTCTTTCTCCAGCGCTCCCAGCAGCGCCAGCTGGCGGCGCACCGTCCCGTCAAAGCCGGGCCGAAAAGACGCCGCCTTTCGGTAGGCCGGTTCCAAAACCGCGGAGGCGCCGCGGTACTTCAAGCCGTGGAGCCAGTCGTGGTCCGCCACGCCGTCCCGCGCCTGCCAATAGGCCAAAATCACGCTCTCGTCCGCAGCAAGCTCCATGGCGGTGTCCGGTTCCAGATACGCCCGCTTTCGGAGGGGGCTTGCGATGCACCGGGCGCTGTGGCCGGGTCCCTCCTTCCCATCGGAGAGCAGGATGGCCAGATAGGTGAAATCGTAATTCAGGATAAACCGCGCGGCGGGACCGTACCGTCTGCCCAGCGTATGGCAAAGCCCGCAGTAGGCCCGGCGGAAACGCTCCGTCTCCTCAGCGGGCAGATCCTGGACTGGCGGCCTCACATAACCGAACACCGTCTCAGAACAGCCGGACGATGGTAAAGACCAGTCCGCCCTTTTTCCGGAGCCGCCGGTCATAGCGGACGGCCAGCAGGATGCCGGCGGCAAAGCCCGCGACAGCGGCAAAATACTGCACCCCCACGCTGGCCTTCAGAACGTTCATCACCAGATAGCCCAGCATGAACAGCACCACGGGGATCAGGTAGACCAGCGCCACGATGCCAAGCATCTTCTGGGTGCTGCTCTCCACCACCACTTTCTGGCCGGGACGGGCGCCGATGGGGTTGACGGCCCTGGCGTGGACCGCCGTGCCGGTAACGCCGCATCCGGCGCACTCCTCACAGTCGTGGCCGCAGGCGGATTTGCGGGGAACGGAGATCTCGGCGTGATCGGCGTCGAGAATCCGCTCAACAGTTGCGATTTGTGTCATAATACCTCTCCTGTGTCATTCTTGCGGTGTATCCTCTTCCGGCTGTTCCTGCTGTTCCTGGATCGTGACCTGCACCTGATAGACGCCGGTGACGCCCACATCTCCGGATGTGCCGATCCGCACAGTGGCCGGGACCGTATAGGTGCCGGACGCGCCGGAGTAATCGCTCAGGTCCGCGATCATGGTGACGTCATCTCCGGTCACAGCCTCCACATCCGCCGCGGTGCCGAAGACGGTCACGGGCAGCTCCTCCGTCAGGATGCGGGCCCTCTTGCCCTCCGGGACATTGGCGACCTCAAACCGGTTCGCCACGACTTCCGCGCTGGTCATGTCCTTGAAGGAGACCGTCAGGGTGGCGCGGGTCACGCCGTTCAGATTCTGGCAGCCGTCGGGAATGATGATGGGATAGGAGTGGCGGTTTGTGGCGTTGTCGCCAAGCAGCTCCAGCAGATCGAATTCAGCCAGGGTAATGGTCTCCACGTCCCGCAGCTGCGCCGCGTCGCCGGAGACGGTGATGACCTGCGGCTCGATCTTCACGTCCAGATTCCGCGCCCTGGCCCCGGGATACTCCTTGAAGTCCACCACCAGGCGGAGATCCTTGGTCACATAGACCGGCAGCGTTGCCTGTACGCTCTCCACCGTGGGATGGATGCCCGTCTCCGCCATCAGCTGGTCGTTTTCATCGTAAAACTGCCAGGTCAGGGTCTTGGAAACGGTCTCCACCGCGTCCTTGCCCAAATCCAGCGTCACCTTGGCATAGCTGACCGGGTCGATGTCCTCCGCCTGGCCCCGGATCTCCAGCTTTTCGACGGACAATTGCAGCTGTCCGGCGGAATAGCCCTCCGCCACATTGCCCTTCATCTCGCACTTGACGTCCACCGTCTTGCTGTACAGCTCGCTGATATTGACGGTGGCCATGTACAGGCTCTGCTTGGTCACCTGGCCGTATTTAGGGTCCACCGAAATACTGACGGACGCCCGCTGTACGCCGGAATTGGCGATGCTGCCAAGATCGCAGGTGACCCGGATATCCGATGCGTCCAATACATTGACCATCCAGCGGCCGCCCTTCAGCGTCAGGTCAATGGTGGCGTCGGTCCCCTCGTCCAGCAGCATCAGGCCCCGGTCCGCCAGGACTGTGTCCACACTGGTGTAGGTAATGGGCACACCCTTGATCTCCCGTGTTATGGTGCGGGGGCTGCCGTTGCCGTTGTTGGTCTGGTCCGCGTACAGCCAAATGCCGGCCGCCACCAGAAAGGCCATAAACAGATACAGGATCTGCCGCGGGCTCTTTTTTTCACTCTGCATCGTCCGCACCTCCGTTCTTCTTGGCGCGCAGCAGATTCATCAGGCCGAACTTCTGCTTGTCCGAGTCGGAGTCCTCCTGCGGAAGCAGCTCGTTCCGCAGGAGATTCTCCAGGGTCTCCGGCTTCAAATGGCGCTTCAGCATACCGCCGATGGCCACGGAGATAGAGCCGGTCTCCTCCGACACGATGACCACCACCGCGTCGGAATTTTCGCTCATGCCGATGCCGGCCCGGTGCCGCATGCCCAGATCCCGGCTGAGATTCACGTTTTTGCTCAGCGGCAGCATGCACCCGGCGCCCAGGACCCGCCCGTTGCGCACGATGACCGCGCCGTCGTGCATGGGTGCCTTGACAAAGAAGATGTTCTTCAGCAGCTCGTTGGAAACAGACGCGTCCAGCACCGTGCCGCTGCGGACCATATCGTCCAGCAACATTTCCCGCTCGAACACGATCAGCGCGCCGGTGCGGGTCTGGGACATCTCCGTGCAGGCCAGCACGGTCTGGCCGATGGTCTGCTCCAGCACATTCCCAGCCTCCGTATGGGTGAAGAAGGCGATAAAGCGCTTGCTGCCCATCTGCTCCAGGATCCGGCGGATCTCCGGCTGGAACAGGATGATAAGCGCCAAAACGCCCCACTCCACCATCTTGCTCATCAAATAGTTGATAGCGTGCAGCTGAAAGGCGGAGGACAGCGCCAGCAGCGCCAAAAAGACGAACAGGCCCTTCAGCAGATTGGCCGCCTTGGTGCTCTGCACCAGTGTCAGGACCTTGAACAGCAGAAACACCATGATGGCGATATCCAGAATATCCGTGATCTGCAGGGAGAGCAGATACCGTCCGGCAATGGCGGGCAGCTCCGCAAGGTTCCAGTCTAATTTCACGTCATCATCCCTTTCAGGCCATGAATACCTTAATTATATAAAATCTGGCAGTAGATTGCAAGGTGAAACGCCAAAATTCACGGTCTGTTCAGAAAAATCAGCCCAGCAGGTCCCGCAGCACCGTCAGTGTGCGGTAGACCTCCTCCGGCGTGTTGAAATCGGAGAAGCTCAGGCGGATGGTGCCGGTATCCAGCGTCCCGGCGCTGCGGTGAGCCAGCGGCGCGCAGTGCAGCCCTGTCCGGACGGCGATCCCCTGCTCCGCCAGCGCGTCCCCAACCGCTTCCACATCCCTGTTTTTCGGGACCACGGACAAAACCCCCGCCTGATCCCGCAGCCCTGGCAGGGCAAAGACCTGTACGCCGGGAAGGGTCCGCAGCCCCTCAGCCGCCAGCAGCGCCAGGCGCCGCTCCCGGTCGCAGATATCCCGCAGGCCCCGCTGTCGGACATAGCGCACGCCTGCCAGCAGCCCGGCGATGCCGGGCATGTTGTGGGTGCCGGCCTCCAGCCGGTCCGGCAGGAAGTCCGGCATCTCCTGTTGGATGGAGAGGCTGCCGGTGCCGCCCTCCAGCAGGGGGCGCGCCGTCCCGCCGTCTCCGCACAGCAGCACGCCGGTGCCCTGGGGGCCGTAAAGCCCCTTGTGCCCCGGCATGGCGGCAAAGGCCGCCCCCAGGCGCTTCATATCCAGGGGCAGCACACCCGCCGACTGGGACGCGTCGATGATGAAGGGCACCCGGCGGGCCCTGCAGATGGCGGCGATCTGCTCCACCGGCTGGATAAAACCGAACACGTTGGAGACGTAATTGCAGACCACGGCGCTGGTCCCCGGGACAATGAGACGGTCAAAGGCGGCGGTCACCGCGTCAGAATCAAACAGCGGCGCTTCCGCCACGGCGATCCGGGCCCCCAGCGCCGTCAGGGGCCGGGTGACGGCGTTATGCTCATAGCCAGAGACCACCACCCGCCCGCCGGGCGGCACCAGGCTTTTGATGGCGATATTCAGCCCGTGGGTGGCGTTGGACGTGAAGACCACCTGTTCGGGGTTTTCCAAACCGAACAGCTCCGCCAGCTCGCTCCGGCACTGAAACGCCGTCTCCGCGGCCCGCATGGCGGCAGGGTGCCCGCCCCGGCCGGGAGAGCTCATCGTCATCAGGGCCTCCTGCATGGCACTCGCCACTGTTCTGGGCTTTTGAAATGTCGTCGCCGCGCTGTCCAGATAGATCATGCCCCCACCTCCCGGTACGCGCCGCTCTGGAACAAAAACACCTGAATGGGGTCCAGCGACTCCCTGTGAAGCGCGATCAAAGCCTTGGACAGGTCGTTTACCGCGACCCGCACGGCATAAGCACAGCCCAGGTCCGTCAGATCTCTGGGCGCGCGAAATATCTGGCTGCGGATGCCCGTCCGGCCCAGGGTGCGCTGCATCCGCTGGGCATAGGTGACGGAACGGGCAAGGATCAAATAGTATTCCACAGGCACTCCTCCTCTCTGCCCATCTTATGCCGGAGAGGCGTGAAAGTGCGAAACACGGTGAGAGATCAGAGATAAAAGATAAGAGATAAAAGATAGCCTCTTCCGGCAAATATCTTTTATCTCTTCACGCTTATCTTTTATCTGTTTCCTGTCCGCCTGTTTTTTCCAAAAGCGCGACAGCGTGGGCCGCCATGCCGGAGCCGTCTCCGGTAAAGCCAAGCCCCTCCTCCGTGGTGGCCTTCACGTTGACCCGCTCCGGCCCGATGCCCAGGGCGGCGGCGATGTTTTCCCCCATGGCCTGCCTATAGGGGCCCACCTTCGGCGCCTGGGCCAGAAGCGTGGCGTCGATATTCACCACGGCAAAGCCCCGCTCTTCCAGCAGCCGCCCCACTTCCGTCAGCAGCTTCAAACTGGAGATGCCCGCGTAGGCCGGGTCCGTGTCCGGGAAGAGCCTGCCGATATCCCCCAGCCGGGCGGCCCCGGCCAGGGCGTCCATCACGGCATGGGTCAGCACGTCGGCGTCGGAGTGGCCCAGAAGCCCCTGCTCCCAGGGAATGTCCACGCCGCCCAGGATCAGGCGGCGGCCCTCCGTCAGCCGGTGGACATCATAGCCATGTCCGATACGCAGATTCGTCATGATCCATTCTCCCTCGCCTGTAAGACCGCCTCCGCCAGGATCAAATCCGTCGGCGTGGTGATCTTCAGATTCTCCTCATCGCCCTCCACCAGGAAGACGACCTTGCCAAGCCGCTCCACCGCGGAGCAGTCGTCCGTCACGGGGATCTCCTGTTCCACAGCGGACTGCAGCGCGGCCTTCAGCAGGCTGGCCTCAAACACCTGGGGCGTCTGGACGGCCCGCAAGCTGCTCCGGTCCAGGGTCTCGGCCACCGCGCCGCCCTCCCGGACGGACTTAACGGTGTCCTTCACCGGGACGGCAGGAGCCGCCGCGCCGCAGCGGGCGGCGGCGGAGATCACGCGGTCGATCAGCTCCGGCGTCACCAGCGGCCGCGCGCCGTCCTGCACCGCCAGAAGTTCCGTCTCAGGCGGCGCCTCCAGCGCGGCCAGCAGGACGGAGTGGGCGCGGGTCTCACCGCCCCGGACCACCTTGGCGCATTTCGTGATGCCGTATGTATGGCACAGGCGGGAGATCTCCACCAGATCCTCTTCCCGGGCGGCAATGACGATCCCGTCCACCTGCCGCGCCAGCTGGAGGGCCGTCAGGGTCCGCGCCAGCACCGGCACGCCGTCCAGCGGCTGCAGCAGCTTGTTGACGCCGCCCATCCGGCTGGAGCTGCCGGCGGCGGCCACCAGCGCGGTACAGCGGGGACGCCGGTTCTCCCGCATCTTTTTCAAAAATGGAAGCATGGCAAATATCCTCTCTCAGGAATTTTTTTACACGGCGGCTTCCTGCAGCATGGCGCGGTCCAGCCGGGACTCCGCCTCCTGATAGGCGCAGTTCTCCACCAGCACGATCTCGGAGACGATAATTTGCCTCGCGTTGTGGAGCATTTTGCGCTCTCCGGTGGAGAGCCCCCTCTGCTGATCCCGCCGCATCAGGGACTTGACCACTCTGGCCACCTCGTAGAGGTCCCCGCTTTTCAGGCGCAGCAGGTTTTCCTGATAGCGCTTGTTCCAATTGGCGCTGGACTCCACCTTCAGCCCGGGGATGGCCTCCAGCAGCGCCTGCACTTCCCCGGGGGAGAGAATGGCCCGGACGCCGATCATTTGAAAATTGGCGGCGGGGATCTTCAGGATCAGCCCGCCCATGGGCATTTTGAAAACGTAATACTCCCTGGTCACTCCCGCGGTCTTTTCCTGGACAATATCTGCGATGACGCCGGCGCCGTGCATCGGATGCACGACCAGATCTCCAATGCTGAACATGGCAAGACCTTTCCCTTTCCCGTCCGTGCGGTTCCCTGTCCACCGCTTTTGTTGTTTCCTGCAAATATTAATACAAATTTATTATAAATCCTTCCAGCCGCCTTTACAAGCGTTTTTTGAAAATTCCGCAACTTTTTTTTTTGAAAAGTGGAAAAAAGAAAGGCGGACGGCTGAAAAGCCGTCCGCCTGGAGACGAAAAGAAAAATTTTACTTCTTGTTGGAGCGGCGCCAGATGTGCATTTTTTCCGCCTCGGCGATCAATTCCTCCCGGAACTGGGGATGGGCGATGGAAATGAGGCCCTCGGCCCGCTCCCAGGTGGACTTGCCCTTGGCGTTGAACTTGCCGTACTCCGTCACCAGCCAGTGGAGGTTGGTGCGGGTGCAGGTGGCGACGGAGCCTTCCAGCAGCGTGGGGCGGATGCGGGAGTGGAGCTGGCCGGTCTTCTTGTCCTTCACCGTGGAGGAGCAGCAGATAAAGCTCTTGCCGCCCCGGGCCAGATACGCGCCCATGACGAAGTCCTGCTGGCCGCCGGCGCCGGAGATGTGGTGGGTGCCGGAGGACTCGGAGGACACCTGGCCGAACAGGTCGATGTCCACCGCGCCGTTGATGGAGATGAAATTGTCGATCTGGGACACACGGGCGATGTCGTTCACATAGCTGACAGGCGCGGCCATGCACTCGGGGTTGTTGTTGATGAAGTCATACAGCTTCTGGGTGCCGGCGGCGAAGGCATAGGTCTGGCGGCCCCGGTCAAAGGGCTTGCAGGCGCCGGTGATGCGGCCCGCCTTGGACATGTCCACAAAGGCGTCCACATACATCTCGGTATGGACGCCCAGATCCTTCAGATCGGATTCGGCGATCATTTTGCCGATGGCGTTGGGCATGGAGCCGATGCCCAGCTGCAGGCAGGCACCGTTGGGGATCTCGGGCACCACCAGGTTGGCGACAGCCATGTCCACCTCGGAGGGCTCGCCGGAGCCGCCCAGGGTCTCCATGGGGGGATTCTCCCCCTCCACGATCATAGCCACATCGCTGATGTGGACGCAGTTCTCAAAGCCGCCCAGGCAGACGGGCATGTTTTTGTTGACCTCCACGATGACGGTCTTGGCACACTCGCACACGGCCTTCAGGTGGGAGCCGCCGGGGCCGAAGTTGAACCAGCCGTGCTCGTCCATGGGCGCCACCTGGAACATGGCCACGTCCAGGGACTTGATGCAGTTGCGGTAATAGCCGGGCAGCTCGGAATAGCGCAGAGGGATGTAGTAGGCAAACCCCTCGCTGATGGCCTTGCGCTCAATGCCGGACATATGCCAGGAGTTCCAGGTGAAATGCTCCGCCGCGTTGGGCACATCAAAGATCGCGGGACGGCGGGTCAGGATGCCGCCGCGGATCTTCACGTCGGTCAGCTCCTCAGCCCGCTTGGCCAGCGCGCGGTCCAGCGCGTTGGCGCTGCAGATGCTCCAGCCGTAATCCAGCCAGTCGCCGGACTTGACAACCTTGACCGCCTCGTCGGCGGAAGTCAGTTTCTGCTTGTATTCATCCTGGTAACTCATAATCTCTTCCTCCTGTTTCCCCTTATATTGTATGATGTCGGTGCCGCGTTGTATTACTTCAAATCGTCAAGATTATAACACACTGCTTCTTTGATTGCAACGAAAAACGTGAAAAAAATCACAAGTTTTTCAAAAAACAAGGCAGACCCCTGGGGGTCTGCCTCCAGGCTGTCGAAAAAGTCTGGACTTTTTCGACAGCCTGAACAATGCCTAGCTTTTTTGTCTGCTTTGCAGCCCAAAAAGCTACCGCTTCGCGGCGCAAACGCCTGCTGACGCAGGCTTTTTGCAGGCATTCGATTCAACACGAGGGGGCTCCCGCCCCCTCGTACTCCCCCTGCGAAACGGAACGCTTTTTCTCCAAACAGAGGCTTTTCGACAAGCTGAAGGCAGACCCCTGGGGGTCTGCCTCGCTGCAGGCGGTTTTTACTCCTCGACAGGAGCTTCCTCCGCGGGCTCCTCCGCAGCGGGAGCCAGCAGGGCGCGGATGGACAGGGAGATCTTCTTCTTTTCCTCATCGATGGCGGTGATCTTGACGTCCACCATCTGGCCCTCGGACAGGACATCCTCGGGCTTGTCGATGCGGCGGTCGGCGATCTGGGAAATGTGGATCAGGCCGTCCACGCCGGGCACAACCTCGGCAAAGGCGCCGAAGGTCATCAGCTTGACGATGCGGACATTGGCCACATCGCCCACGCCGTAGGTGTTCATGAAGTTGGTCCAGGGATCCACGCTGCGGTCCTTGACGCCCAGGGAGATCTTGCGCTTCTCAGGGTCGAAGGAGATGACGTACACTTCCAGCGTGTCGCCCACCTTGCAGACCTCGGAGGGGGTCTTGATGCGGCTCCAGCTCAGCTCGGAGATATGTACCATGCCGTCCACGCCGCCGATGTCCACGAACACGCCGTAGCTGGTCATGGACTTGACGGTGCCGGTGTAGTGCTTGCCGACCTCGATGTTGGCCCAGACCTCTTCCTGGGCGGCCTTCCGGGCCTCGTCGGCCACGGAGCGGATGGAGCCCACCACCCGGCGGCGGGCACGGTTGACCTCGGTGATGCGCAGCTGGACCTTCTGGCCCTTCATGGCGGACAGGTCCGCGCCGCGGGGCTGGCCGCTCTGGGAGGCGGGCACAAACACCCGCACGCCCTTGACGGACACCACAATGCCGCCCTTGTTCTCCTCGGTGACGGTGCCTTCCAGCACGGTCTTCTCCTCAACGGCGGTCTCGATGTTCTCCCACACCTTGACGGCGTCCAGGCGCTTCTTGGAGAGCTCGGCATAGCCCTCCACGTCGTTGACGCGGACGATGTAGGTCTCGATCTCGTCGCCGACCTTGACGATATCCTCGGGCTTGGCGCTGGGATCGTCGCTGAGCTCGCTCAGCTTGATGTAAGCGGCCTGCTTGGCGCCCACGTCCACCTGGACCTCGGTGGGCGTGATAGCCGTGACAATGCCGGTGACCTTCTCTCCTGTATTTAAAGTTTTGAAAGACTGATTCAGTAATTCCTCGAAGGACTCCTCTTTGCCCTCGGCCGCTCTGATTTCTTCGCTCATCGTTGCATATACCTCCTTAATAATGCCCGCAGGCGTGGAGGCACCGGCCGTAAGGCCCGCAACAGAACAACCATTGAAAAAGTCCGGCGAGAGCTCGTCCGCGTTCTCGATTTGAAAAACACGGGGGCATCTCTTCGTGCAGATTTCCGTCAGATGTTTGGTGTTGGCGCTTTTACGGTCTCCCACCACGACCATCACGTCCACTTTGCCGGCAATGGATGCCGCCTCGGCCTGACGCTTATGCGTAGCATTGCATATTGTATCAAATATTTTTACGTTTGTACACTCTTTTTTTAGGATTTTCCAAGAAGTTTCAAAAAGTTCACGAATGCAGGTGGTCTGTGCCGCCACCGTCAGGGGCGTTTCCCGGTTTTCCGGCCGTTCGGCCAGCCACATTTTTACGGAATCCGGCCCGTCAAAGATCAGCGGGTCCCGGCACCAGCTGGCGGCGCCGATGACCTCCGGGTGGTGGGGCTCGCCGATGATGACGAGCCGCCGCCCCTCCCGCTCCACCTGGGCCGCCAGCTTCTGGATGCGGCAGACGTTGGGACAGGTGGCGTTGACGCAGGTCACCCCCTGCCGCTCCAGGGCGTCCAGGGTGCTTTTCAGTTCCCCGTGGGAGCGGATGACCACCGTATCCCCCGGGCCCAGCCGGGCCGGGTCTTCCGTTTTCCGCACACCCCGGCGGGACAGCTCCTCCACCACGTGGGCGTTATGGATCAGGTCCCCCAGCATCCAGCAGCCGCCGGACTCCTCCGCGGTCTTTTGCGCCAGCTCCACCGCCCGCCGGACGCCGTAACAGAATCCGGCGCTCTCCGCCAGGATCACTCGCACAGCGGCTTCCCCCCCACGGCCTGACCGCCCAGGGCGTAGGCGGCCTCCAGAATGTCGTCGGCGATCTTCTGCATCTCCTCAGAGGTCCCCCGCCGGCCGGTGTAGCGGGGCTCATAGGGGTCGCCGAAAATGATGCGGGTGCGGCGGAACGGCTTCTTCTCCCCGTCCATGAACACCGGCACCAGCGTGGCCCCGGTGCGCACGCCGATCATGGCCGCGCCCGCCTTGGCGTGGGCGGGCAGGCCGTCTATGTACCCCACGCCGTTGCGGACCACCGTGCCCTCCGGGAAGATCAGCAGATTGTCGCCGTCCCTGATGACCTGCATGGCCGTCCGAACGGTGCTGATGTCATTGCTGCCCCGGCTGACGGGAAACGCCCCCAGCTTGCGGATGATCCAGCCCAGAACGGGGTTTTGGAACAGCTCCTCCTTGGCCATGGCGTGGAGCCGGTAATTCACCGGCAGCCGTGTGCCCAGCAGCACCGGGTCCCAGTTGCTGGAATGGTTGGGGCACAGCAAAACACCGCTTTTCGGCAGCTTCTCCAGCCCCTCCACCGTGGTGGGAAACAGGATCCGCGTGAGAAAGCCCACCACGTAATAGACAAACACAAAAAAGCCGTTCATCGGTTTCATCGGCCCGTCCTCCTCCGAACGATCTCCAGCAGGGCCGCCTCGCTCTCCTGGAAATCCAGCTCCGTGGTATCCAGCAGAACGGCGTCCTCCGCCTGCCGCAGCGGCGCCGCGGCCCGGTGGGAGTCGTTCCAGTCCCGCTCCCGGATCTCCCGCAGCACCTTTTCAAAGGGCTCCGGGGTCCCCCGCTGCTCCAGCTCCAGCATCCGGCGCCGGGCCCGGGCCTCCGGAGAAGCGGTGAGGAACACCTTCACCTCCGCGTCCGGCAGCACCACGGTGCCGATGTCCCGGCCGTCCATGATGACGTTGTGGGTCCTGGCCAGCTCCCGCTGCATCTCCAGCAGATAGGCCCGCACACTGGGGTGGGCGGAGACGGCGGAGGCATACATGGAGATCTCCGGCAGGCGGATCTCCTTCGTCACATCCCTGCCGTTCAGCAGCATGTGCTGCAGGCCGTCCTCCCCGTAGGCCAGCTCCACCTGAAGCGCGGGCAGCGAGGCGGCAACAGCCGCCTCATCCCTGGGGTCGATATGGCTGGCAAAGGCATGGTAGCCGATGGTGCGGTAAATGGCGCCGGTATCCACATACAGATACCCCAGCTTTTGGGCCATGCTGCGGGCGAGGGTGCTCTTCCCCGCGCCGGAGGGTCCGTCGATGGCAATGCTGATATTCATGCGTCTCTCTCCTGTCCTGTGTCGTTCCGCGCCGCCGCGATCCCCGCGGCACGGCCTGTGGCCCACGCGATCTGCAGGTTGAACCCGCCGGTGTAGGCGTCCACATCGATCACTTCCCCCGCAAAGTATAACCCCTTTACAATCTTTGATTCCATTGTAGCGGGGTTGATCTCGCTGACCTTGACGCCGCCGGAGGTGACAATGGCGTCCGTCACCGGGCAGGGCCCGGCAATGGCAACGGGAAAATGCTTCAACAGATGGAGAAGGGCGCGGCGCTGCTCTTTCGTCAAATCGTGGACTTTCTGGTGGGGCGGGATCTCCGCCCACTCCACTATCACGGGAATCAGCTTCTGGGGCAGCAGGTCGTCCAGCGCGTTGCAGAAGTCGCTGTTGGCGTATTTTGTGAAATCGGACAGCAGCCGCCTGTCCAGCTGCCGCTCATCCAGCGCGGGCTTCAGGTCGATTTCCAGGCGGTAGGCTTTTTTCTCAAAATGCCGCATGTGGGCCGACGCGGACAGCACCAGCGGCCCGCTGACACCGAAGTGGGTGAACAGCATTTCCCCGAAATCCGTATAAATTTTTTTGTTGTTCTCAAACGCCGTCAGGCTGACGTTCCGCAGGCTCAGGCCCTGCATCCGTCTGCCCACGCCAAAATCCCGCAGGGGCACCAGGGAGCCCTGCAGCGGCGTCACGGTATGGCCCGCCTCCGCCGCCATGCGGTGGCCCTCGCCGGTGGAGCCGGTGGCGGGATAGGATACGCCGCCGGTGGCCAGAATCACCGCGTCCGCCGGATAACGGCCCTTTTCCCCCATAACGCCCTGTGCCGCGCCGTCCGCGATATCCAGGGATACCGCCCGGTCGCGGACCAGGGCGACCTTCAATGCCTTCAGCCGCCGTTCCAGGGCGGCGCTGACATCGAATGCCCGGTCAGAGACGGGAAACACCCGGTTTCCCCGCTCCGTTTTCAGCGGAACGCCCAGCCCTTCAAAAAAGGCCATGGCGGCCCGCCCGTCAAAGTGGAAAAAGGCGCTGTACAGGAATTTCCCGTTCTTCGGCACATTGGCCAGCAGCGTCTCCAGGTCGGCGTTGTTGGTCACATTGCACCGGCCCTTGCCGGTGATGTTCAGCTTTTTGCCCAGCCGCTCGTTGGGCTCCAGCAGCGTCACGGCGCCCCCCTGCTCCGCCGCGCAGATGGCGGCCATCATTCCGGCGGCGCCGCCGCCGATCACTACAGTCCTCTTACTCATCGTCCATCTTTCCAAATACGCCGTACTCGTTCCAAATATCCTCCAGCTCCCCGAAGGTGGTGGCCACGTCCGTCCCCATGCGGTAGGCAAGCGTCACCACCAGCGCGTTCATGAGGGACAGCGGCGCCACCATGGAGTCCACAAAGGAGATCATCTCGCAGGGCGCCAGCAGCGCCGCGTCGGACATCTGGTACACCGGGGACAGCTCGTTGTCCGTCACCGCGATGATGGTGGCCCCCCGGTCCTGGGCGAATTTGACGGTGTTCATGGTGACCTTGGAGTACCGGGGGAAACTAATGGCGATCATCACGTCTCCGGGACCGATGCGGAACAGCTGCTCGAAGATCTCTCCGGCGGCGTTGGACTGCACCAGGGTCACGTTTTCAAACAGCAGATGCATATAGAAGTTCAGATAGCCTGCCACAAAGGAGGACGAGCGGACGCCCAGGATATAAATGTGTCTGGCCTTCAGAATGCGTTCCGCCACATCGTTGAACTCCTCCCGGTCGGCCTCGCTGACGACCTCCCGCAGCTTGTCGATGTCCGACTGCAGCACCGAACCCAGCAGATCCTGGCCGGAGAGCCGGTCCCCCGCCGCCCGGATCCGCTGGGTGGAGGTCAGGCGGCTGCGGATCATCTCCTGCAGGGCCCGCTGCATACTGGGATAGCCGTCGTACCCCAGCTCGGAGGCGAAGCGGACCACAGTGGATTCGCTGACGTCCGCCAGCCTGCCCAGCTTGCTGGCGGTCATGAACGCCGCCTTATCATAGTTTTCCAGAATATACCCGGCAATCCGCTTCTGGCCCTTGGAAAAGCCGCTCATGCCGCTTTCGATGGTATGTAAAATATTCTTGGCCACGGTGCTCCCTCCGTGTTCATTCTCTCTGTTTTCTCCTGGCGCCGGCCTGCCCTTCCGGCAGGCCGCATCCTGCCGTATTGTACCACAAATCCAGAGCAATTCAAACACATTTTGCAAGTTTTTTTCATGGACTTGCAAAAACAGGAATTAGAGATCAGAACCTGCCGGAACAGTAAAAATTCCTAAATCCTAACTCCTAATTCCTGATTTTTTAATGCCGCCGTTTCCTGTTCCGTCAGCCGCCGCCACTTTCCGGAGGGCAGATCTCCCAGCACCAGGGTATGCTCCCGCACCCGGCGCAGCCGCTTTACCGTCAGGCCGCAGGCGGCGCACATCCGGCGGATCTGGCGGTTCTTCCCCTCGTGGATCGTGATGGCGAGCTCCGCCGTCCGGGCTGTCTGCCGCAGCACCTCCACCCGGGCGGGGCGGATGGCCTCCCCCTCCAGGTCTGTGACGGCGGCCAGCCGTGCCGCCGCTCCGGCCACCGGGCCGTAGACGGAGACTTGGTAGGTCTTGGAGACCTCGCAGCTGGGATGCAGCAGCCGCTGCATCAAAGCCCCGTCGTTGGTCATCAGCAGCAGTCCCTCGGAATCCAGGTCCAGCCGCCCCACGGGATACACCCGTGCACCGCAGTCCTTCACCAGGTCCGCCACCGTCCGCCGTCCCTGCTCGTCGGAAAGGGTGGTCACATATCCCCGGGGCTTGTTCAGCAGCAGATAGACCGGCTCCGCCTGAGGCGACAGGGGCTTTCCGTCCACCCGGATATCGTCCCGGTCCGGGTCGGCCCGCCGGCCCAGCTCCGCCGTCTCGCCGTTGACCGTGACCCGCCCGGCGGTGATGTACCCCTCCGCCGCCCGGCGGGAACAGAGCCCGGCGGCGGAGAGCAGTTTTTGCAGTCGTTCTTCCATGTCTTTCGATCCTCATTCCGGCAGGCCCAGCTTCAGGGCGTTCCATGCGGATTCCACCTTCGGCGGCACGGACGCGCCGCACAGCAGGTCCACCCGGCCGATCTCCCGGCCGTCCAGGATGAACACAGCCTGGCCCGCCTTCGTCCCGGCGCTCACCGGCGCTGTCAGGGGCCTGTCCAGCTCCATGCGGGTCTCCAGCCGTTCCCCCGCCGCCAGGGGCCAGGAGAAGCTGTCCGCCGCCACCAGCGGCACTGTGGGACGAAGCCCGCCCTGAACCGGCACATTTTTCAGCGTCTCCCCCAAAACCGCCGCCCGCTTGGCGGGGTAGGTGGAAAATCCGTATTCATACAGCGCCTGGTGGTCCGCCCAGTCGTTGCCGTCCTGGAGGGTCACCGCCACCAGCCGCTGCCCGTTCCGTTCCGCGCAGCTGACCAGGGTCCGGCCCGCCGCCCGGGTATAGCCGGTTTTCAATCCGATGCAGCCGTCCATGTAGGCCAGCAGCTTGTTGTGGTTCGTCATGGTCCGCCCGCCGACGGTGATGCTGCGGGTGGACACGATCCGCACCAGCGTCTCGTTTTCCATGGCCGCGCAGGCCAGCACCGCCATGTCCCTGGCGGTGGAGTAGTGGTTTTCGTCATCCAGGCCGTTTGGATTGGCAAAGGAGGTGTTATCCATCCCAAGCTCCCGGGCCGTCTCGTTCATCAGCTTCACAAAGCCCGCCTGACTGCCCCCCACATGGTCCGCGATGGCCACGGCGGCGTCGTTGCCGGAGCACAGCATCAGCCCGTACAGCAGCGTCTCCAGCGTCAGCTGCTCCCCTTCCCTCAGATACATGGAGGAGCCTTCTGTCAGCGTGGCCTCCCGCTTCACGGTGACTGTGTCAGCCAGATTGCCCTCCCGGATGGCTACCAGCGCCGTCATGATCTTCGTGGTGCTGGCAATCAGCATCCGGGCGTCGGCGTTCTGCTCATACAGCACCCGGCCGCTGTCCGCGTCCATCAGAATGGTGGAGGCGGCCGATGTGCTGACAGCGCCAGCCTGACAAGGTAAAACACTGAACAGCAAGCAGAAAAAAGCCAGACAGCGGTAAACGCGCTTTGGCATGGACCATCACCTCATTTGTTCACAGTGATGGTAGTATACCCCTGTCACAGGGTTTCTTTTACTTCCTTCTTGTCGAAATATTTTTCCACTTTATCCATGATATCGGGAACCATTTCCACCACCCGGTCCACGGTGGACACAGGAGGCACCGCCACAGGCAGGACGCGGGTCACGCCGTCCTTGATGACCAAAAACGCCACGGGATCGATCTTGACGCCGGCGGCACTGCCGCCGCCGAAGCCGTCCTTTGCCGCCTTGCCGTAGTCTCCGCCGCCGCTCCCGAAGCCAAAGCTGACCTTGGATATCGGGATCAGCGTCACGCCGTCAACTGTGTTGATGGGCTCGCCGACGATGGTGTTGGTGTCCACCATCTCGTGGATCTTCTCCATCGTGGAGCGCATCAGGTCGTTCAGCGGACTTTTTTTCTCCATTGTGTTATCCATTGTAAACCGTCCTTTCTCACGCGGCCGCCTGCCGGGAGGCCTTGGCGGGCGTCTGTTGCTTATGCTTTTTCTGATAGCGCAGGAACCACCGCAGCGCCGGGATTCCGACGCCAAGCGCGGCGGCCAGCAGCGTCCCGATCCGGGCGGAGACGCCCAGTTCTCCCTCTGCTATGGTGTCCGGTGCGTCGAAATCGATACCAATGTGGATGTGGGGCGCGGGAATGGCCAGCAGCTGCTCCAGCACCGGCATCCCCGTCCAGACCCCGGCGTGGAGATCCCCGTACAGCTCCGCGGCGGCGGCAGGATCCTCCCTTCCGCCTACGGTTATGCTCAGCCGCAGGGGATGGATCCGAATCCCCCGTCTCGTGCGGCCAAGGGCGCGCTTCAGCGGCGGGGCCAGCGTACGCGCCGCGTCCCTGATATCCGCCAGAGACGGCTTTTGCAGCGGTGCTTTTGGCTTTTGGGGCTTCTCTTTTTCCGCTTTCGCCGCTTTTTTTCCGGCTTTTTCCCGTTTCTTTTTAGCAGGCAGTATACGGATATGGAATAAGCCCACCTTGGCATCCAGGGTGAGCGTTCCGCCGCCGAAAGCCGCGCGGATTCCCACCCGGGTCCGGCACAGCAGCACGGTCAGCGCCGCCAGCACCCCCAGTATCCAGAGCCACAGCATCGGCTTCACCTCCCCGCTTCAAAGGCTGTCGGTCATTCCTCCGGAAAATCCGCGTCCTCCGGTGTGTCGGCGCCGGTGATCTCCGCCTGCTCGGCGGGATCGATGACCTCGCCGCTTTCATTCAGGCGCATCTGCCCCTCGCCGCCCAGATCCGGCATCTCCGGCAGATCGTCCAGGCTGGTGAGATGGAAGGCCCGCAGGAACTGCTTGGTCGTCCGGTACAGCCTGGGACGGCCCGGGACCTGCAGCCGGCCGCACTCCTCAATGAGCTTCCGCTCCTGCAAAAGCCCCATGGTGTAGGAGCTGTCCACGCCCCGGATCTGATCCACATAGGCCCGGGTGGTGGGCTGATAATAGGCGATGATGGTCAAGACCTCCAGCGCCGGCTGGCTGAGCTTGGCGGGCTTCCGGATCTCAAAGGCCTTGCGGATCACGTCCGCGTAATCCGGCGCGGAGCAGAGCTGCCAGCTGTCCTCAATGCGCAGCAGGCGGATGCCCCGGCGCTCGTAGGCGTAGTAATCCATCAGCCTTTGCAGCACCTGTTCCACCGTGGGGCGGTCCATGTCCAGGGCCACGCAGATGCGGTCCACATGGATGGGCTCGCCGGAGGCGAACAGGATGCCCTCAATGGCGGATTCAATTTCTTTCATCTCCATGGTCTCCATGGCAAATTGCTCCTTACAACGTCAAATTCTCCGGCAGCTCGCCCGCCTGACGCACGGTGCAGTCCGTCTCCGAGCCCGCCAGATGCAGCACGCGGGCGCGGCAGAGCTCCAGCACCGCCAGGAATGTCGCCACGATCTCGCTGCGGCTGCGGCTGCCCCGGAAAAGCAGCCGGAACCGGGTGATGCCATGCTCCTTCAGCTGGCGGATGATCTCCCGGGCCTTGCTCTCCACCGGATAGGGCTCGTGCTGCACGATCTCCTGGAAGGCGGCCCTGGGCGGCGGCAGCGTCCGCTCCGCCCGGCTCTGGATCTCGGCCATGGCCAGGATCAGATCCGCCTTTTCCTGGTCGTATTCATAGATCTTGCCCCGCCGCACAGGCTCCGGGTTCCGGGTGATGATGTTCCGCCCGAACTCCCCCATGGGCCCCAGCCGCGCCGCCAGCGCCTTGACGCGGACGTAATTTTCATTCCGGCGGCGCTCCTCCAGGGACTGGATCAGGGCGTCCATTTCGCTCTGGGCCTCCTCGTCCTCAATGGAGAGCAGCATCCGGGTCTTGATATACACCAGATGGGACGCCATGGCCACAAACTCGCTGGCGACCTCCAGATCCATTTTCTGCCGCTGCTCCAGCCATGCCAGATACTGGTCGCAGATCAGGGATATGGAGATATCCTGGATCTCCATTTTATTTTTGCTCAGCAAAAATAGGATCAGGTCCAGCGGGCCTTCAAAGTCCTGCATCTCCTCCGCCTTGGAGCGGACGACCTTTTCCAGTTTGAATACGGGATTCTCCAAAAGAGCCACCTCAAAAGATCAAGTTAATAAACGCGCCGTACACGGCCATGATGACATCGCCGATCCATCTGCCCGTCAGGCCAAACCAGCTGAGAAGGAGCAGCGCCAGCATCCCATAGCGCTCATAGCGCATCAGCTGGACATACGCCCGGTCCGGCAGCAGCACCGCCAGGACCTTGGAGCCGTCCAGCGGCGGGATGGGCAGCAGGTTGAACAGCCCCAAGCCGATAGACAGCGGCGCCGCAGTGTACAGGCAGAAGTTGAACAGCGTTTCCATACCGGCAGAATAAGGGGCGTAAAGATAAATCACTTTACTGACAAGCATCAGCAAAAGCGCCAGCAGAAAATTGGATGCCGGCCCGGCCAGCGCCGTGACGGCCATTCCCTGCTTTGGCTTTTTGAAATACCGCGGGTCAACAGGCACCGGCTTTGCCCAGCCGAAGCCGGCTATGAACATCATCAAAAGGCCGAACCAGTCGATATGGCGCAGAGGATTCAGCGACAGCCGGTGCATGGATTTGGCGGTGGGGTCCCCCAGGGCATACGCGGCCAATCCGTGGCAGGTCTCATGGACTGTCAGGCACAGGAAGATCGCAGCCACCCGAAGCGCGGCGTCGCCCAGAGAAGCGACATCCAACGCCCGGAACAGCTCTTGCAGATAGTGCAGCATAATTCTCTCCAGTCATAATGCTCCAATATACTTGGTGATTATACCAGATTTCTCTGTAAAACACAAGGAAAATCCAGACTGCCTGGGCCTCCGGGAAACAGAGGCACGCGCGGGCAGCACAGCATAAAAAGAGCGGACGCTTTTGCGTCCGCTCTTTGAAAAAATCCGGCGAATCAGCCCTTCACCATGGAGGCGATCTCCGCGGCGAAGTTCTCCTGCTTCTTCTCAATGCCCTCGCCCTTCTCGAAACGCACGGCATCCTTGAAGGTGATGGTGCCGCCCTGGGCCTTGGCCACAGAGGCGATATACTTCTCCACGGTCATGGAATTGTCCTTGACGAACTCCTGCTGCAGCAGGCAGTTTTCGGCATAGAACTTGTTCATCTTGCCCAGAACGATCTTCTCGCGGACGGCCTCGGGCTTGCCGGCCATCTTGGGGTCGTTGGCCATCTGGGCCAGCATGATCTTCTTCTCCTCCGCCAGGACATCCTCCGTGACCTGAGACTTGTCCCAGAAACGGGGGTTCAGAGCGGCGATCTGCATGGCGGCGTCCTTGCCGGCCTCTTCCACCTTCTCGGCGGGCAGGTCGGTCTCCAGGTTCACCAGCACGCCGATCTTGCCGCCGGCGTGGACATAGGCCACGGACACACCGTCAGCAAAGCGGGCAAAGCGGCGGACCTTGATATTCTCTCCGATGACCAGGACCATCTCCTGCTGCTGCTGGGTCACGGTCATGTCGGTGCCGGCATACTTGCACTCCATCAGAGCGTCCATATCGGCGGGATTCTCCTTGGCCACGGTGGCGGCCACGCCCTTGACAAAGTCCACAAACTTTTCGTTCTTGCCCACGAAGTCGGTCTCGGCGTTGACCTCGACCACAACGCCCACGCCGTCGATCACTGCGGCGTAAGCCATGCCCTCGGCGGCGATGCGGCCGGCCTTCTTGGCAGAGGCGGCCATGCCCTTCTCACGCAGCCACTCGACGGCCTTGTCCATATCGCCGTCGGACTCCGTCAGCGCCTTCTTGCAATCCATCATACCCACGCCGGTCATTTCGCGCAGATTCTTAACATCAGCTGCAGTAAAAGCCATTTTCGTTTCCTCCAATATAGTTGGTATCAAAGCGCGCAGCGCCTGAACAGACCTGATTACTCGGCGTCCTCGGCCTTTTCGGCGGCGGCCTCTTCGGTCTGCTCGCCCTGCTTGCCCTCCAGCACGGCGTTGGCCATGATGGAAGAGATCAGCTTGATGGCGCGGATCGCGTCGTCGTTGCCGGGGATGACATAGTCGATCTCGTCGGGATCGCAGTTGGTATCGGCGATGGCAACCACGGGGATGCCCAGCTTGTGGGCCTCAGCGATGGCGTTGCGCTCCTTGCGGGTATCCACGATGAACAGGGCGCCGGGCAGCTTCTTCATTTCCTTCACGCCGCCCAGGTACTTCTCCAGCTTCTCGATCTCGCCCAGATGCTTCATGACTTCCTTCTTGGGCAGCATGTCGAAGGTGCCGTCGGCCTGCATGGTCTTCAGCTGGGTCAGACGGTCCACACGGGTGCGCATGGTCTTGAAGTTGGTCATCATGCCGCCCAGCCAGCGGGCGTTGACATAGTACTGGCCGCAGCGGGTGGCCTCCTCGCGGATGGCCTCCTGGGCCTGCTTCTTGGTGCCGACGAACAGCAGAGACTGGCCGCTTTCGCTGAGCTGGCGGACGAAGTTATAGGCCTCCTCCAGCTTGCGGACGGTCTTCTGCAGGTCCACGATATAGATGCCGTTGCGCTCGGTGTAGATATAGGGAGCCATCTTGGGGTTCCAACGGCGGGTCTGGTGACCGAAGTGGACGCCTGCCTCCAGCAGGGCCTTCATGGATACGACGCTAGAATTTGCCATAGTTGTTTGTTCCTCCAAATCAATTTCGTTTTTACCTCCGGCGGCTTCATCCCCCCTGCTGACCCATTGCTTTGACCTGGGCACGAACAGAAAGTCGACGCACCGTGCGGAATGCTGAAATATAATACCACAACCGAAATTCTCATGCAAGTAGTTTTTACAAAAAATCTGGTAAAATCCCAGCAATTCACCCAAAATTCCGGCCGTCCGGCCCAGGTTTCAGAATTTCCGCCGCCGCTTCCGCTCCAGGCTGGGGTCCCGGCGCTGGAAGGGCTTGTCGATAAGGATGATGTCGTCCCCGATGCGCTGAATGCAGTCCCAGGGGATGTAGAACTCCTCCCCCCTGCCGAACAGGCCGAAAAAGCGGCAGGGGCCGTTGACCACAATGGCAGCCACCTGTCCCTCCGGCACCCGGACGTCCACGTCGGAGACAAAGCCGAGGCGGCAGCCGTCGCAAATATTGATGACTTCCTTACAACGCAAGTCTCTGATCCTGCACTGCATCATGATCCCCTCCCTGCAAGACCCTATGCGGGGATGCGGATGTCCTATGCGCCCACAATGTGACAAAAGCTCCCAGTATAGGAAAAAACGCCGGGGGAAATACTGACCTCAGAAGTTTTCAGAAGATCAGGGGGCGGCTTTCATGCAGGGAAAGGTCGAGATCGCGGGCGTCAACACGGCAAAACTGAAGGTCCTGAAAAACGAGGAGACCACGGAGCTTCTGCGCCGGACCAAGGAGGGCGACCAGGAGGCCCGCCGCCAGCTGATCGAGGGCAATCTGCGGCTGGTGCTCTCCGTGATCCAGCGGTTTTCCAGCCGGGGAGAGAACGCGGACGACCTGTTTCAGGTTGGCTGCGTGGGCCTGATCAAGGCCATTGACAATTTCGACATCAGCCAACCGGTGAAATTTTCCACCTACGGCGTGCCCATGATCATCGGCGAGATCCGCCGCTATCTGCGGGACAACAGCGCCATCCGCGTCTCCCGCAGCACGCGGGACACCGCCTATCGGGTGCTGCAGGTCCGGGACCGGCTCATTGCGGAGTCCCAGCGGGAGCCCACGGTGGAGCAGATCGCCGCGGAGCTGGGCATCCCCCGGGAGGAGGTGGTTTTCGCCATGGACGCCATCGTGGACCCGGTGTCTTTGTACGAGCCGGTGTACTCCGACGGCGGCGACGCCATCTGCGTCATGGACCAGGTCAGCGACGCAAAGAACAACGACGAGAACTGGACGGACCGCATCGCGCTGAAGGACGCGCTGAAGCGGCTGGACGACCGGGAGCGGCGCATCCTGTCCCTGCGGTTTTACGAGGGCAAGACCCAGATGGAGGTCTCCGCCGAGGTGGGCATCTCCCAGGCCCAGGTCAGCCGGCTGGAAAAGGGCGCCATCAATACCATTAAAAAGAATATCTAAAAGAAAAAGAGACCCTTCCGGGTCTCTTTTTGACGGTTTTACCGGCGGTCCCAATCTGTCAGTACAGATGCACCAGGGTGGACACGCATTTTTCGATGCCGAAAACGCCGCTGTCCAGGGCGACGTCGTAATGCCGCGCGTCGCCCCAGGTCATGTCCGTGTAGAACTGATAGTAGGCAGCCCGGCGCTTGTCCTTGTCCCGCAGGCGCTTTTCCGGGGTCTCCTCCCGCTCGCCGTAGACCTGGACGATGCGCTCCGCCCGCTTGTCCATATTGGCGTGGATAAACACGGTCAGGCAGTCGGCCTCCTCCCGCAGAATGTAGTCCGCGCAGCGGCCCACAAGGACGCAGGGGCCCTTCTCCGCCAGCTCCAGAATGACCTTCCGCTGGATCAGCCAAAGCTGGTCCTGGCTGGTCAGGCCGTTGGAAAAGCGGCTGGCCAGGGCGTTGGACAGCCATCCGGCCCGGACGGCGTATTCGCCCTGCTCCTTGATATACGCCGGGGAAAAGCCGCTCTGCTGGGCGATCTTTTCGATCACCTCCTGGTCGTAGCAGGGGATGTCCAGCTTCTGGGCCGCCAGCTTGCCGACGGTCCGCCCGCCGCTGCCGAATTCCCGGCTGATGGTGATGATCCTGTTTTTCATAACGGCCTCCTTACTTCAATGTCCGATAGGTGTGAACGATAGCGACGGCGGAGATGACAAAGGTCAGCACGTCAGAGACGGGCATGGAATACAGCACGCCGTCCAGTGCGAAAAACAGCGGCAGCAGCAGGGCGAAGCCCACGCCAAACACCACCTCACGGACCATGGACAGCACGGTGGACAGCAGCGCCTTGCCCAGGGATTGGAGGTAGATGAAGGTGGCCTTGTTCACCGTTGCCAGCGGCAGCATGCAGAGATAGATCCGGAAGCAGCGGACGGCAAACTGCGTATAATGGACGCTCTCGTTTTTCGCGCCGAAAATGCCGATCAGCTGCGCCGGGAACAGCTCCACGATCAGCAGCGCGGCCGCGCCCACCAGCGCCTCCACGGCCAGCAGGCGGGTGAACAGGCCCTTGGCCCGGTCATTCCGTCCGGCGCCGATGTTATATCCCACGATGGGGATGCAGCCGGCGGCGGTGCCCACAGAGATGGAAATGATGATCTGGAAGAACTTCATGACGATGCTCACCACCGCCATGGGGATCTGCGCGTACTGCTCCTGGCCGAAGATCTCGTCCAGCGCGCCGTACTTGCGGATCATATTGTTGATGGCTGCCATGGCTGCCACCAGGGAGATCTGGGAGAGGAAGCTGCAAATGCCCAGCGGCAGATACTTTTTCGCCAGCGCGGGATGGAGGCGGAAGCTCTCCCGCCGCAGGCGGACCACCTTCATGTGGCACATATACCAAACCGCCAGAGCCGCTGTGAGGATCTGTCCCAGGACAGTGGCCACCGCCGCGCCCATCATTCCCCATTTGAAGCCGAAAATAAAAACGGGGTCCAGCACGATATTAACAGCGGCGCCGGCCAGCGTGGACGCCATGGCGAACTTGGGGCTTCCGTCGGAACGGATGATGGGGTTCAGCGCCTGGCCGAACATATAAAACGGTACGCTCAGGGTGATCTAGAAGAAATACTCCTTGGCCTGGACAAAGGTCTCGTTGTTGACCCGGCCGCCGAAAGCGGTGAGAAGCGGCTCCTGAAAGGCCAGATAGATGATGGTCAGGAGCACGCTGCTGATGATGCACAGCAGTGTGGCGCTGCCGATGCTCCTGTGGGCGTTCTCCCGGTTCCTGGCTCCCAGGCAGATGCTGACATAGGCGCAGCAGCCGTCGCCGATCATCACGGCAATGGCCAGCGCCACCACCGTCAGCGGGAACACGACGCCGTTGGCGGCGTTGCCGTAAGAGCCGAGGTAATCGGCGTTGGCAATGAAGATCTGATCCACGATGTTGTAAAGCGCCGCCACCAGCAGCGAGATGATGCAGGGGACGGCGTATTTCCGCATCAGCGTCCCCAGTTTTTCCTGTTCCAGGAACGTGTTGGCATTGGATTCGTTCATTTGGAATGGTCCTCCCTTTCTAGGCAAAAAAATAAAGCGCATGGTCAGAAAGCTGGATTTACGCCACTGGCCACACACTCCGTATCCCGTTTTTTCAAAACGGCAAAAAAGAAACGCGCGGCCTGCAACCGGATTTACGCAGTTCACCACACGTTGTGATACTAATATACCGTCTTTTTCCCCTGGCCACAAAGGCAGTTTTGTACAAATCTTTTTTCGAACAAATGGACATTTTCCCGTGGAAAGTGTACAATGGCCCCAAAAGGAAAGGAGTGGGTCCCATGGATTTCCAGAAAATCGCAGAATACCGCAACGCCAATAATCCCGCCGTCACGCGGCTGGGCATCTTTGTAACGGAAATCGGCCCCGGACACGCCAAGGTGCGCAAGACCATCGGTCCGGAGGATCTGAACCCGCTGAAGGTCCCCCACGGCGGGATCTATTTCTCCATGGCCGACACCGCCTGCGGCTCCGCCATGGCCGCCCATGGCCGCGTGGCTGTGACCATGAACGCCAGCTACAACTTTTTCCGCAGTGCCAAATTGGGCGACACCCTGACCGCCGAGGCCGCGGAGATCAAAACCGGAAAGACCGTCTGTGTCTACGAAGCGAGGGTCACCGATCAAAACGGAACGCTGCTGGGCACGGGCACATTCACCTTTTTCCAAACGGAACAGAAAATCGAATTTTGAAAGAAGCAGGGCGCCGGAGGGCGCCCTGCTTCTTTCAGGTTTCATCTCATTTTTTGAAGCTGTCCTTCAAAGACACACTGCGGTTGAACACCAGATGGCCCGGCTTGGAGTCCTTGTTGTCCAGGCAGAAGTAGCCCAGGCGCATAAACTGGAAACTGGCGGGCGCCGCGGCGTCCTTAAGCCCCGCCTCCACCTTGCAGCCGGTGAGGATCTCCAGGGAGTTGGGGTTCAGGCACTCCAGAAAGTCCTTGTCCGCCGCGTCGGGAGCCGCGTCCAGGAACAGGTCGTCGTACAGCCGCACCTCGGCGTCCACGGCGGTGGCGGCGTCCACCCAGTGGATGGTGGCGCCCTTCACCTTCCGGCCATCGGCGGGATCGCCGCCCCGGCTGTCTGGATCGTATTCGCACAGGACTTCCGTGACATTGCCGTCCTCGTCCTTGACGCAGCCGGTGCAGGTGATGAGGTACGCGCCCTTCAGCCGGCATTCCGGCCCGCCGGGGAACAGGCGCTTGTACTTGGGCACCGGGGTCTCCAGAAAATCGTCGGCCTCGATCCACAAATCGCGGGAAAACGCCACCTCCCGGGTGCCCGCGTTGGGATCCACGGGATTGTTCTCCACGGTGACAGTCTCCTGCTTGTCCGCCGGATAGTTGGTGATGGTCAGCTTAATCGGCCGGGTGACAGCCATAACCCGCTGGGCGGTCTCGTTCAGATCCTCCCGCAGGCAGTGCTCCAGGAAACCGTATTCCACCACGTTGGTGCTTTTGGCAACGCCGATGCGCTCGCAGAAATTGCGGATGGACCGGGGCGTATATCCCCGGCGGCGCAGGCCGCACAAGGTGGGCATCCGGGGATCGTCCCAGCCGGAGACCCTGCCGTCCTCCACCAGGCGGCGGAGCTTCCGCTTGCTCATGACCGTGTGGTCGATGCCCAGGCGGGCGAATTCGATCTGCCGGGGCTTGTGGTAAGGAATGGGGACATTGCTCACCACCCAGTCGTACAGGGGGCGGTGGTTCTCAAATTCCAGTGAGCACAGAGAGTGGGTAATCCCCTCCAGGGCATCTTCAATGGGGTGGGCAAAGTCGTACATGGGATAGATGCACCACTTGTTTCCCTGGCGGTGGTGGGGCAGGTGGTTGATGCGGTAGATGACGGGATCCCGCATATTGAAGTTGCCGCTGTTCAGGTCGATCCTGGCCCGCAGGGTCATGGCGCCGTCGGGGAATTCGCCGTTTTTCATCCGCTCAAACAGGTCCAGGCTCTCTTCGATGGGCCTGTCCCGGTAAGGGCTCTTGGCGGGCACGCCGATGCTGCCCCGGTATTCCTTGAACTGCTCCGGCGTCAGCTGGCAGACATAGGCCAGGCCCTTTTTGATGAGGGCCACGGCGTACTCATACATGGTGTCAAAATAGTCGGACGCATAATAAAAACGGTCATCCCAGTCAAAGCCCAGCCAGTGGATATCCTCTTTGATGGCCTCCACATACTCCTCGTCCTCTTTGGTGGGGTTGGTGTCGTCCATCCGCAGGTTGCACAGGCCGCCGTACTTTTCGGCGGTGCCGAAGTCGATGGTCAGGGCCTTGCAGTGGCCGATATGCAGATAGCCGTTGGGCTCCGGCGGAAAACGGGTGTGGACCGTCATCCCCTCATACTGCCCGCCGGGGGCGATGTCCTCCTCAATAAAAGCGTGGATGAAGTTCCGGCTCTCCGGCGCCTCTCCCTGCACATTCTTGATCTCTTCTGCCATGGGCTTTTCATCCTCCCTATGCAAGTTTTCAACACAGGACCATATTATACAAAATCCCCATGAAAATTGCAAGGAAAATCCATGCCCTTCCGCCGTCTTCAGGTCAAAATCCAGTCCTCCACCACATCCCGCGCCGTTGTCGGTGTAACACGCCCCCGCATCAACATCGCCAACAGCGCCTCAGCACGCTGCCTGGAGGATGTGACCGACGGCACCGCCTGCCTGTCTCCGCCGCCCTCCACCAGGATCCCGTATGCCCGCCGTCCGTCTCCTTCCCTGCCCTCCAGCAGATAATACCGGACCGGGAGCCTGCCGCACCGGGCCGCTCCAACCAAATGTCTCCGCAAACCTCTCGCCTCCTCAGCCGGGATCTCCGGCTTTTCATGAAAAAAGCATATCACGCGGAGGCCGCGAAATTTGTCATATTTTGTCGAAGGCTGAATTTATTTGTGCTTTCTGCACAACAATCCTTTTTTATGATACACAAATGTGTTGAAAATGCGTATTCACCGGTGAAATCTCTTGCAAGCTCGACAAAAAAGCACTATACTGATATACTGATAGGAGTTTGGATTTTGTTTTCAAAATTTTAGAAAAAGTGGAAAGGACGCCGAATCAGCATGGAATTGAAAAACTTCGACAGCATTATCAGCAGGATCCCAAAAACCACCCATCCTCTGCGGGTAGTCCTCGCCGGCTCCGAGGGCGAAAATATGCTCAAGGGGATTTTCCGCGCCCAGAAGGACGGCTTTGTGCAGCCCGTCCTGGTGGGTGACCGCGCCCGCACCATCACCGTTCTGGAGCAGCTGGGCCTGGAGCGGGAGCCCTATACCATGGTGGAAGCGGCCCCCGGGCAGAATGTCACCAAGGAGGCCATCCGCATCATCAACAGCGGCGACGGCGATATCCTGATGCGCGGCAACATCGGCACCCAGCAGTTTTTGACGGACGTGATCGCCAGGGAGAGCAATCTTCGGACTGACCGCATCATGTCCCACGTCTCTCTGGCCTCTCTGCCGGAGTATCCCAAGCTGCTGGCACTCTCCGATATGACCGTGGTGGTCAAGCCCACCCTCAGCCAGAAGAAGGCCATCATCAAAAACATGGCCGACGCCCTGCGGGCCTTCGGCTATGAGCACCCCACGCTGGCAATGCTCTCCCTGGTGGAGGAGGTCAACTTCAACATCAAGGACACCATCCAGATCCAGCAGATCATGACCGCCCATGCCGAGCAGCCCATTGCCGACTGCGAGCTGTGGGGCCCCATCTCCTATGACCTGATCCTCAGCAAGGAGGCCGCCCGCCTGAAGAACTATGACTGCCCCTATTCCGGCGGCGGTTTCGACGGCATCATCGCCCCCAACCTGGCCACTGCCAACACCCTGGTGAAGAGCTGGCTGATCCACGCCCACGCCGTCACCTGCGGCGCCGTGGTGGGCGCCAGGGTGCCCATCGCCCTGACCTCCCGCTCCGCGGCGGAGGAGGAGACCTACCTCTCCCTGGTGTTCTGCGCCATTCTGGACGACTGGCGCAAGAAGCAGAAGCAGTAAAAAAACGCAGTAAAATGACCGCCCGAATGGGCGGTCATTTTTATAGGGGTTCCATCTCCCGGCACAGGCTCTCCCGGTCATACAATAAATTCAGCGCCTCCAGCAGCCCGTTGGCGGTCAGGTGCTCCGGGAGATCCAGCCGTTTCAGCAGGGCCTTCCGTTTGGCGGCGCTGTCCGGCCCGCCGGTCAGGCCCAGCTCAAACAGGTCCGCCTTGGTGATGGGGGCTTTGGCCGGCTGGGTCTCTTCCGGCCCATCCAGAAATGTCGCGCCGCACCGGCGCAGGACCTCCAGCAGCACGTCGGGCCGCATGCCCTCCACCCCCAGCTTCCCCTCCTTCCCCGGGGCGCGCTTGCGGCGCTCCTTGCCGCGGATGTCGGGAATGTACGCCTGCTTCACCCAGTCTTTAGGCAGGGCGCCTTTCAGATAATTGCGGATGACGAAGCCCGCGCCGTCGCTGTCCGTCAGGACGATGAGCCCCTGCTTGTCCGCCAGGCGGCGGAGGAAGGCCACCTTTTCCCGGTCGTTGAACACGGAAAAGCCGCCCAATGTGATCACCGTGGCGTCCACCACCTGGGCGAGGGCGTTTTTGTCGTACCGGCCCTCCACCACGATGACTTCCTTGATCTTTCTCATTTCCGCCGCGCCCCCAGCCGCACCAGCAGCAGCTTCAGCTCGCCCGCCGCGTCGATGCCCTTCTCGCTCTTCATCCGGCGGTCCAGCACCTGGCACATTTTCACCGCGTCGGCGCACCAGTCGGCGGTGGTCCGCTTGGCGGCGTTCAGCAGCAGCTTTGCCGGGTAGTCGGACTTCATGTCCCACAGCTCCATGAGCCAGTATTTGTCGCGCCCGCTGTCGATGGCCATGCGGGCGGTGTAGATGCGCCGGAGCTGGCTGCCCAGGGCCGCCAGGATCATGATGGGCTCCGTCTGCATTTTCAAAAGGTCCCCCAGGATGGAGGCCGCCAGGTCATAATTTCCCTGCAGCACCGCGTCGGACAGCTTGAACACCTCCGCCGACAGCACCGGGTCCGCCACGGCGTCGATGTCCTTTTGTGTAATGGCTTTCCCCTTTGCATAGGCTCCGATCTTTGCGATCTCCGGCACCAGGCCCGTCATCAGGCCGCCGCAGGTGAAGATCAGGTACTCCGCCGTCTGGCGGTCGATCTCCTTCCCCAGGGCGCGGAACCTGCGGGCGATCCAGGCCACCAGGTCGCTGTTGTCCGCAGCCCGGAATTCCACCGCCGCCACATGGTCGGATACGGCCTTGTACAGCTTTTTCATGGTCCTGTTGGGCTTATACTCCACGGTGTCATAGACGAACACCACGCAGGCGTAGGGCGGGATGTCCTCAAAAAAGGCAATCAGCTTTTCCCGCTGCTCCTCATTCAGCTTGAAAAGGTCGAAGTCCGTCACCACGATCAGCGTCCGCTCCGTCATCATGGGCATGGCCTCCGCCATTTCCGCCAGGCTCTGGACCGTCAGGTCCTTTCCCTCCAGCCTGTGGTAGTTGAACTCCTCAAAGCCGGCGGGCACCAGGCTTTTCCGCAGCTCCCCCAGGTAATACTCCCGGAGGTAGCTCTCCTCGCCGTAAAAGATATAGGCGCAGCCCGGCGTCCCGGCGGAGAGGTCCGCCTTCAGCTTTTGAAAGGCCTCATTGCTCTTGGGTGCTTTCTTCGCGTATGCCATGTTGGTCTCCTCGATTCAGTGATAGATGGATGGTGCCCTGCAGATCCGTCCGGTAGACGGCGCAGCCGTGCTCCGCCAGGCGGCGGAGCGTCTCCTCCGCCGGGTGGCCGTAGCTGTTGTCTCCCACGCTGATACAGGCCGTCTCCGGCGACAGCGCGTCCAGCAGATCCTCCGACGTGGAGTATTTGGAGCCGTGGTGGCCCGCCACCAGTACCTCGATATCCGGCAGGTCATAGGCCGCCAGCAATTTCCGCTCCGTGGCGCTGTCCATGTCGCCGGTGATGAGCAGATCCGATTCCCCGGCGGAGGCCAGGACGGACAGCCCCCGCTCGTTGTCCCCTTTGTCGCTGACCGGCGGATACACCGTCAGGGCCGCCCGGCCAAAGGCGGCGGCCTCCGGCTCCGCCAGAACCCGGATCTCCGTGCCCTGTGCCCTTGCCGCCTCCAGCACCTCGGCTCCCGGACTGCCGCTCTCCGGCAGCTCCGGCACCAGCAGCGTGGAAACAGGGAGATGCTCCAGCAGCTTTGCCGCGCCGCTGATATGGTCGCTGTCATAATGGGTCAGGATCAGATAGTCCAGTGTCCGGCAGCCCATGGTACGCAGCTGATGCACCGCCGTCTCGCCGGGGTCCTGCCAGTTGTTGGCGCTGCCGCAGTCCGTCAGGGCAAACCGCCCGCCGGAGGCCAGCAGCACGCTCTGCCCCTGTCCAACATTCAGCACCAGCACGTCCAGGCTGCTTTGATACCGGGCCGCGCCCAGATACACTGTCACCGCCAGGGTAAGGGCGCCGCAGAGCGCGGCCACCAGATATTTCCGCCCCTGTTTCGGCTTGAGCAGATAGGCGGCGGCAAAGAGCAGGTATACAAAGGCCAGCCAGTATTTCAGGTAGGGATTGGCGGTATACACCGCGTGATAAGGGAGCTTTGCCAGCACATGGGCCACGCCCAGAATGTACCGGCCAAACAGCGCCGGGAGCAGACCGATCAGGTTCCCCAGCGGCGGGCAGAGAAAGCCCGCGAACACCGCGATCAGCCCGCTGATAAACACCACGCTGGCCGCCCACAGGCACAGCAGATTGCTGATGGGCGAGACCAGCACCACGATCCCGAAATAATAGGCGGTCAGCGGCACGGTGAACACCAGTGCGCCCATCGTGCTGGAAAATCCAGCTGCTATAAAGCGAAATACCTTGCCATGCTTTCTCTCCCCCAGCAGCGCTTTATAGAGCCTTGGCGTCAGCCAGAAGATCCCCGCCACGGCCCCAAAGGACAATTGCAGGCCGATGGACGCGGCGGCGAAGGGGTTTGCCAGCAGGATCAAAAACAGGGCGGTCAGCAGCGAGGTCGGCGGGTCGCTCTCCCGCCGGAACAGCGGCGCCGCCAGCAAAAGCACCAGCATCACGCAGGCCCGCACCATGGAGGGCCGCGCGCCGGCCAGCATGGCGTAGCCCACCAGCAGGGCCGCGGTCACCACCGCCAGCAGGCGGCGGCGGTGGCGGCCGATGACCGCCCGCAGAAGCAGCAGCAAAAAGCCGCAGTGCATGCCCGAGACCGCCAGGATGTGGTACATCCCCGCCTCCGACAGGTCCCAGGCGGCGCCCTCGGAGAGGCCGGTGGTCTCCCCTGTCAAAATGGCGGTCAAAAATCCGGCGGCGTCGCCGTCCATCATCTCATGGATCCGCTCGCTCATGGCGCGGCCCAGGCGGACGGGCCACCGGCGGAGAGACTCCGCCGTCCCCCGGCCAAAGGCCGCCTGTCCCCGGGCATAGGCCAGCAGGAACACGCCCTTTGACGTGAAGACGGACACGCCCTCGTCCCGGATCTTTCCGGAGCTTTTTAGCAGGACCCGGTCCCGGACCGTCTGGCCGGGCTGGAGCGCCAGCAGCATCTCGTCGCCGTAATAGACCGCCTTTCCCGGAAGGCCCTCGATTCTGACGGTGGCCTTGGTGCCGTAGGCGGTAGGCTCCGCGTAGTCCAGCAGGGTCATGGTGACGGAGGCCTCCGTACCGGCCAGGGCCTCCATGGGCTGCCGGACCTGGCGGGCATAGAGCCAGTTGTAACCCAGGCCCAGTGCCAGGGCCGCGCCGATGACCACCCACCGCCGCTGCTGCTCCCAGGGCAGCAAAAGCGCGCCCACGCCCACACCCAGGCAGGCAAAGGCGGCGGGCAGCAGCCAGTTATATGGCAGGAGATACTGGGCCAGGAAGATGCCCAGAGAAAAGGAACCAGCGAAAACAGCGAGTTTTCTCATTTTCTCTTGGGCGGCGTGGGGTCATCCGTGAGGCCCAGAAGGTAATCAGTGCTGACGCCATAGTAGTCAGCTAATTTCACAACTACCCAGGCTGGTGTTTCCCTTTCACCGCTCTCATAGCGCCGATAAACGCTGCGGTGCATATTCAGGTAATCGCAAACCTGTTGCTGTGTCTTATCACGGTCTTCGCGCAAATCTTTTATCCGTCTGACATCCATATTTCATCACCCACAAAAATGTTACCAAACGGCCACATTTTTGCGTGGTATTGTGCCCATATGGAGCCATTAAATTCATTATAATACAAAAAGTCACAAAAATCCAGCTAAAATGCGTCTCTTGACAGATCAAATTATCCAATGTAACATAATAAAAACGGCAATTCGCCGCAAAGAAAGAGAGGAGCAATTCTATGAAGCGTTTCCTGACCCTCCTGTTCACCGCTCTGCTGCTGACCGCGGCCCTGTGTGTGACCGCTTCCGCCTCCGATTATGACGCGGTGGCAGAGGACCTGTCCGCCATCGGCATGTTCCGGGGCACCGCCAATGGCTTCGAGCTGGACCGCGCCCCCACCCGCTCCGAGGCCGCCATCATGCTGGTGCGGCTCCACGGCGCCGAGGACGCAGCCAAGGCCGCCTACGAGGCCGGCGAGATCCGGCATCCCTTTACCGACGTCAGCGACACCGCCGCGCCCTATGTGGCCTGGGTGTACACCAACGGCATCTCCAAGGGCACCTCCGCCACCACCTTTGGCTCCGCCAGCAAGTGCAGCGTGCAGAACTACGTGGTCTTCCTGCTGCGGGCCCTGGGCTACAAGGACGGCACGGACTTCCAGTACGCCGACGCCCTGACCTTTGCCCAGAGCAAGGGCTTCTATGAGCCGCTGATGTTCTCCGGCGACTTCCTGCGGGACGATCTGGCCGCCCTGACCTATCAGGCCCTGGCCGCCGACACGGCGGACGGCAAGACCTATCTGCTGGACAGCCTGGTGAAGTCCGGTGCCATCGACGCCAAGGCCGCCGCCCCCATGACCGAGAAGATCACCGCCTACCGCGCCATGGAGACCGCCATGGCTGGCATCGACCAGGATTCCATGGATGTGGATATCGACATGGATATGAACATGACCGCAGACGGTGAAACCGTCGCCTCCAAGACCACCGGAAACATGAAGATGCTCGTCAAGGACCAGGACATCCAGATGGCCTGCACCATGAAGACCACTGCCGCCGGTGAAACCATGAACATCGGCATGTGGATGAAGGACGGCTGGATGTACATGTCCACCGGCATGGGCGGAGAGACCACGAAGATCAAAACTCCCGTGACGGACCAGACCGCCGCCCTGGAGAGCCTGCAGATCGTGGACGTGGAGGGCATGAATGTCAGCGGCCTTGCCATGATCGACTCCCTCACCGCCAAAAAGTCCGGCAGTGACACGGTGTATACCATGGTCATCGGCGACGGCATGGGCGGCCTGATGGACAACATCATGGGCATGATGGAGCAGGAAGCTGCCGGTATGTCCATGGACATCGGCGAGATCACCGCCTCTTATACCGTGGGCTCCAACGGCAAGCTGAAGTCCGTCGCCATGGTCTTCTCCGCCTCCATGAAGCTGGAGATCCCCGGCGAGGACGGCAAAACGGTTTCCACGGACGTGGCCTATGACTACGATATGAACATGAAGGTCAACGCCATGGGCAGCGACGTGAAGATCACCTATCCCGATTTTTCCGGTTTTGAGGAGATCATCGGCGGAGCGAACGCCCCCGCCGCCTGAAATCCTGTGAAAAGAGACAGCGCCTCTAAACGAGGCGCTGTCTCTTTTCGTGTCAAAAAAACCTCTGTTTGGAGAAAAGTGTTCCGTTTCGCAGGGGGAGTATGAGGGGGCGGGAGCCCCCTCGTGTTGGATCGAATGCCTGCAAAAGGGCTGCGGCAGCAGCCCGTTGCGCCGCGAAGCGGCAGGCTGCACATCTCTCCGTGCAGTCTGCCGAGGCCCGTTCCTTTGGGCCGAGGCTGCTTTTTGGGCTGCGAAGCAGACAAAAAAGCGAGGCATTGTTCAGGCTGCAGAAAAAGTCCAGCGGACTTTTTCTACAGCCTGAAGCGAGGCCATGAAAAATTCATGGCCTCGCCTTTTTCATCATTTTCGGCAGGACATGCGCCTGCCGAAAATACCTTGACCTAAGCTCCCTGGGCGCGATCACCAGTGACATCGTGTCACTGGTGGTGGGGGAGATCGAGGGGGAGCCTGCTCCCCCTCGATTTTAGCCCGGAGGCCACGTCATATCCCGGCCGGACAGGACGTGGAAATGCAGGTGGGGCACGCTCTGGCCCGCCTGCTCGCCGATGTTGGACACCACACGGTAGCTCTCGATGCCCAGTTCTTTGGTGACCTTGGCGATGACCTCAAAGATGTGGGCCACCACGGCGCTGTTGTCCGCGTTGACGCCGGAGACGGACGCGATGTGCTGTTTGGGGATCACCAGAAAGTGGGTCGGGGCCTGGGGGGCGATGTCGTTGAAGGCGTAGCAGACGTCGTCCTCATAGACCTTGCTGCTGGGGATCTCCCCGGCGATGATCTTGCAGAATAAGCAATCAGACATGGTTCAAACCTCCTTTTCTCATTTTTCAGATAAATTGATTGTGGTCGGGATCGTAGTGATAGTCCAGCGGGGCCAGCGCGGCGGCGATGTCCGCCGGGTCGGCGTCCAGGGCGGCGCACAGGTCGTCCAGGCTGGAAAACTCATCCCGCAGCTTCGTGTTGACAAAGCTCAGCAGGATCACAGGGTCTTTCGGGATCATGGGGCACACCTCTTCGGATCAGCGGGGCTTTTCCAGCCCCAGCACATCGTAATACTCATCGGAGAAGGTCAGAACGGCGGGGTCAAATGCCGCCTGCATCGCTTTGACCTTGGCGTAGGGGGCCTGGGGCCGGATGGCGAAGGCCTCGGCTATGGTATCCAATGCCGCCGCCTTTCTGGCGAAAAACGCCTCGCAGCCGTCCCAGCGGGCCTCTGCATCTTCCCGCAGAAGCTGGCGGAAGCGCCCCTCGCTCAACCAATGGATCTGGGCGAGCGGGTTGGCGTCCCGGCAGAACAGGACAAAGGAGAGGAATTCCCGGAAGTCCGCCGCCACCGGAAGCACATAGGTGCCCTCTTCCCCCATGGCCGGGTCCACGCAGAATACCCGCTCGTCCCCCGGCAGCAGGATGAAATGGACGCCGTCGCAGCCGATCCAGCCTGCATACTCCGCCCCAACGGGCGTGCAGAAATAGGCGATATTCTCAGACTGCTCCAGGCCGATGGCGGAAAAATCAATATCCAGCGCCTGAAACCTCTTCAGGTCGTCTCTGGTCATCTCAGCCCAGCTTGGCCGCCACGAAATCGTCCACGCTGGCCAGCGCGTCGTCCAGCTTCAGCATGTCGCTGCCGCCGCCCATGGCGCTGTCGGGCTTGCCGCCGCCCTTGCCGCCGCAGATGGCGCAGACATTCTTCACCAGGTCGCCGGCCTTGACGCCCCGCTTCACGGCCTCGGGGCCGCAGACGGCCAGGAAGGTGATCTTCTCCCCGTTGACGGAGGCCAGCACCGCCACAGTGGCAGGCTCCTTGTCCCGCAGGAAGTCGCCCATCTGCCGCAGGGCATTGGCATCCAGACCGTTCTTGGTAGCGGTGAGCACTTTCAAACCGCCCACGTCCTTGGCGCTCATCAGGAACTGCCGGGCCTCGCCCAGAGACGCCTCCGCCTGGAACTTCTCCAGCGTATGGCGCATCTCTTTCATTTCATTGAGCTGCTGCTCGATGCGGTTGTCCAGCTCAGCGGGGCTCGTTTTCAGCATCTGGGCGGCATGATGGATCATCTTGCGGCTGCGGTCGATGTCCGCCTGGGTCAGCTTGCCAACAGTGGCCTCAATGCGGCGCACGCCGGAGGCCACGGAGCCCTCGGACTTGATGCGGAACATACCGGCCTTGGCGGTGTTGTCCAGATGGGTGCCGCCGCAGAACTCCATGGAGAAGTCGCCCATCTCCACCACGCGGACCACGTCGCTGTACTTCTCGCCGAACATGGCCACGGCGCCCTTCTTCTTGGCCTCCTCAATAGGCAGGACCTCCGTCACCACGGGATAGCCCTCCAGGATGGCGTCGTTGACGATGCGTTCGATCTCGCTGAGCTGGTCGGGGGTGATGGCCTCGAAGTGGGTAAAGTCGAAGCGCAGGCGGTCGGGCTCCACCAGGGAGCCGGCCTGATGGACGTGGTCGCCCAGGACCTTTTTCAGCGCCGCGTCCAGCAGATGGGTGGCGCTGTGGGCCCGCATGATGGCCTTGCGGCGCTCCACATCGATGGCGGCGGTGACGGTGCCGCCCACCTGGAACTCCCCGGCGGTCACCTTGCCGTAGTGCATGAACTTGCCGCCCTTGTTCTTCTGGACGTTGGTGACCTCGAACCTGGCGCCGTTTTCAGCGGTGATGACGCCGTGGTCGGCCACCTGGCCGCCCATCTCGGCGTAGAAGGGGGTCTGGTCCAGCACCAGGATGGCGTCGGCGCCGGAGACCACCTCGTCCCGCAGCTCCTCCTCCGCCACAATGGCCAGGATCCTGCCTTGGGCCTCGGTGTGGTCGTAGCCGATGAACTCAGTGGCGGGCATCTCGGAGCCGAACTCGATGCCGGCCCAGCCCAGGTCGCCCAGGGCCTCCCGGGCCTTGCGGGCGCGGACGCGCTGTTCCTCCATCTCACGGTCGAAGCCGGCGCGGTCCAGGGTCATGCCCTCGTCCTCCACCATCTCCGCCGTCAGGTCGATGGGGAAACCGTAGGTGTCGTACAGCTTGAAGGCGTCGGCGCCGGAAAATTCCGTCTCGCCCTTGGCCTTGTGGGCCGCCAGCAGGTCGGAGAAGATCTTCATGCCGCCGTCGATGGTCTTGGCGAAGTTCTCCTCCTCCGTGCGGACGACCTTGGTGATATAGCTCTGCTTTTCCCGCAGATCGGGGTAGGCGCACTCGTTCTCGTGGATCACGGTGTCCACCACTTCAAACAGGAAGGGCCTGTCCACGCCCAGGAGCTTTCCGTGGCGGGCGGCCCGGCGCAGCAGGCGGCGCAGGACGTAGCCCCGGCCCTCGTTGCTGGGCAGCACGCCGTCGCAGATCATCATGACGGAGGAGCGGATATGGTCGGTGATGACCCGGAGGCTGACATCCGTCTTGTGGCTCTCGCCATAGTGGGCGTGGGTGATCTCGCTGACCTTGTTGGTAATGTTCATCACCGTGTCCACATCGAACAGGGAATTCACGTTCTGGCACACGCAGGCCAGCCGCTCCAGGCCCATGCCGGTGTCGATGTTCTTGTTCTTCATCTCCTCATAGTGACCCTCGCCGTCGTTGACGAACTGGGAGAAGACGTTGTTCCACACCTCGATATAGCGGTCGCAGTCGCAGCCCACGGTGCAGCCGGGCTTGCCGCAGCCGTGCTCGGGGCCGCGGTCGTAATAGACCTCGGAGCAGGGGCCGCAGGGGCCGGCGCCGTGCTCCCAGAAGTTGTCCTCTTTCCCGAAGCGGAAGATCCGCTCGGCGGGGATGCCGATGTCCTTGTTCCAGATCTCGAAGGCCTCGTCGTCGTCCAGATAGATGGAGGGATACAGCCGGTCCTCCTCCAGGCCAACCACCTTGGTCAGAAACTCCCAGCAGAAGGGGATGGCCTCCTTCTTGAAGTAGTCGCCGAAGGAGAAGTTGCCCAGCATCTCAAAGTAGGTGCCATGGCGGTCGGTCTTGCCGATGTTCTCAATGTCGCCGGTGCGGATGCACTTCTGGCAGGTGGTGACACGGTTGCGGGGGGGCTCCTCCTCCCGGGTGAACCAGGTCTTCATGGGGGCCATGCCGCTGTTGATCAGCAGCAGGGACTTGTCGTTCTGGGGGATCAGGGAAAAGCTGGGCAGCCGCAGATGGCCCTTGCTCTCGAAGTAGCTGAGGAACATCTCCCGAAGTTCGTTCAGCCCGTAATAGGGATGTGCCATAGTGTTTCTTCCTCCAATGTCAATAAAATTTATTCTCAATCCACATAGATTTCGGATTTTGCGAACAGTGCCGCTTTTCCGGCAAGGCAGACCCGGTCTCCCGTCATCCGGCAGTACAGCGTGCCGCCCCGGGGGGACGCCTGACGGGCGGTCAGCTCCGTCCTGCCCAGCCTCTCCGCCCAGTAAGGGATGATGTGGCAGTGGCCGGAGCCGCACACCGGGTCCTCCGGTACGCTGCACTTGGGCGCAAAGGTGCGGGACACGCAGTCAAAGTCCGTGCCTCTGGCCGTCACATGGCACAGCAGGCCGTCCAGCTGGCGGACTTTCTCCAGATCGGGCGTCAGGCTCCGCACATCCTCCTCGCGATCCAGAACGCACAGCAGGTCCCGGCCCATCCACGCCTCCGCCGGACGGACGCCCAGGGCGGCGGCCATGGCGTCCGTGACCTCCACCCGTTTTAAACAGTAGGCCGGGAAGTCCATCTCCAGCAGGTCTCCCCTGCGGCAGACGGTCAGCCGCCCGCTGAGGGTCTCAAAGGTGACCGCCTCCCTGTCCGGGCAGTAAAAGCGGAGCAGCGTATAGGCCGTGGCCAGGGTGGCGTGGCCGCAGAGGTCGATCTCGCCGCCTGGTGTGAACCAGCGCAGGCGATAGTGCTCTCCCTCCGGCAGGACGAAGGCCGTTTCAGACAGGTTGTTCTCTCCGGCGATCCGCTGCATCAGCGTCTCCGGCGGCCACTGATCCACGACGCAGACCGCTGCGGGATTTCCTTGAAATATGCTGTCTGTAAAGGCGTCTATGACATATTGTTTCATGATATATCCCTCCTGTACGAAAAAACCGCCCCTGACCATGTCAGGGGCGGAAAACATTCCACGGTACCACCCTGATCTGCCCGCAAGCGGGCATCTCATGTCATCCGGTAACGGGGATGGGCCGTTCCGCTCGCCGCGGACTGCTCCAAAGCGGCTGCATGGCGGCATGGACAAGGGGCTTGCACCGGTCTCCCCTCTCGCTTCGGTCTGTTTCGCCAGGCTGACTTTTTCACAGCGTTTTGCTTATGAACGAAAACATTATATCTTTTTTATGAAATTTGTCAAGATAGATCCCGGGGATTTTCCGGCCCTGATGCGGCGTTTTTCTTCATGGCCCGTTTTTTCTCCAGCGCCAGCTTCCGCTCCCGCTCTTCTTTCATGAAGACGCACTCTCCCGCGGCAACACATTTGCCGCAGCCGGCGCAGCGGAACGTCTGCGTTTCCCCACGGAACATAAAGCTCCAAAGCCAGATGGCCGCCGCCAGAGACCCAATCATAAAGATCCAACCGAAAACCGTCATAGACACGCCCTCCTTTTGGATCGACTTTATCATAGGGACAGCGCCGTTGTCAGTGGCATATGCAACAATCTCAGGCCCAGCAGCGGAAGGATCTCCGCCGCCGGGAGCGGCAGCCCCGGCAACGGGAATTCCTGCGGCTCGATGATACCGCCGTCCGGCCGGGTCAAGGCCCGCTGCACGCAGAGCACCGGCTCCGCGAGACTGGAAAGGGTCAGCGTGTCCCGGTGGGACAGGCCGCAGGTCACCACCTGCGCGGCGGAGACCCCCGCGACCCGCTCCGGCGGGCAGTCGCCGGGAACCAGCAGGATGCGGCAGCGCCCCTCCACCGCTTCCCTGCCGGATGGAAGGATCAGGATATCCCACGTCCGCTCCGCCAGCTCCTCCATGTTTCGCAGCCGCCGGGTATCCGGCGGGAGCCACCGCTCCCAGGACGCGGGACATGCAAAGATCGCGCTCTCCATCTGACCACCTCCCGGCTAGTTTCTGCCGCCCCGGGATTTCCATGCAAAATTCCTCTCGTCTTTTTTGGGCCGCTGTGCTATAATGGCGGCAAAAGCGGCCTCATGCGCCGCCGATCCCGTTTTGAGACCGTTTGATTCGAGGTGACGCGCCTTGCACTTCTGGGGCCATCTGAAAACCGTGCACCGCCACCGGGCGCTGGTGCGGAAATACTGCTTTCGTCTGGGCCTGTACTGGCAGGGGCTGACCCACGACCTGTCCAAATACTCCCCGGTGGAATTCTGGGCGGGCGTGAAGTACTTCCAGGGTGACCACAGCCCCAACGACGCCCAGCGGAAGGAATTCGGCTACAGCGCCTCCTGGATGCACCACAAAGGCCGCAACCGGCACCACTTTGAGTTCTGGACCGATTACGGCACCCACGGCGAGGGCATCATCGGCGTGGAGATGCCGAAAAAATACGTGGCTGAAATGTTCTGCGACCGGCTGGCCGCCAGCAAGGTGTACCGGGGCGCGGATTTCGACCCCGGCGACCCCTACAAGTTTTTTCTGCGGGGCAAGGACAAGCGGCTGCTGATTCACCCCAACACCTCCGCCCTGCTGGAGGCCATCCTCCTCAAGCTGCGGGACGAGGGCGAGGACGCCGCCTTTGACTTCGTCCGGCGGGAAGTCCTGGGCAAGTAGCCTTTCTATATGCCGCAGCACGCATTCCCCATACAGGGGAATGCGTGCTGTTTGTTCTATTGAAGGTTCGCGCCGACTGCTCCCAGGAAGCGCAGCAGCGGTTTCCAGAGATCGGGGTGGTGTTCCAGCAGAAAAGCCTCGACTGCCTCCCTGCTCAGGCCGCCGCCCCACAGAAGCACATGGGGCGCGTCGGCGTCACAGCCCACCGCCGTATTGGCGGAGGCCGCCGCCACGCCCACGGCGATATCAGTGCCCGCGGCACAGACGCCGCCGGCATAAACGCCAATAGCGCTGACGCCAAAGGCCAGATATCCCAGGGCCGCCACGCCAAAAGCCCCCAGCCCCAGGGACACGATGCCAAGGGCCAGCAGGCCCACAGCTATGGCGCCAAAGCTGATCAGGCCAATGCTGATGATCCCCAGGGAGACCACGCCGATGGCGGCGTTTCCAATGGCGATGACACCCCGGGCCACATCATCCCGGGACATTCGGTGACGCCGGACAAACCCGATCCGGACAGACACCAGCGGCAGCCCAAGGATCCGGGTTTTGCTGTCATAACGGTAAATATGGCCGTTGATGGAGCGGGTCAGGTCGTCTACCTTCTGCTCCAGCCGGGCGGAGGCCGTCTCCCAATCCTCCTCCGCCGGCTCCTCCAGCCAGTCCTTCACCAAATAGTCCACGCTGACGCCGAACATTTCTGACAAGGCAATCAGCTTTACAAGCTCAGGCATTACCGCGCCGCTCTCCCATTTGCTGACGGACTGGCGGGTGACGCCCAGCCGGTCCGCCAGCTGCTCCTGGGACATGCCCTCCCGGCGGCGGAGATTTATCAGCTTTTCCGAAAATTCCATGGCATACGTTCCCGCTTTCCTGTTTGATGCTCCCATGGTACGGCATTTGGGCGGAAAAGGCAAGAACGCGGCGGGTGGAAGTTTGTCAACCCCAGGTTGCGGGCCTTGGGGCGCAAGGGATCGGAGCTGCCGCAGCCATCAGCCCTTCGCAGAGGAAACGGCCGGCATCTGCTTTACTGGCGCGGACTCCGCCGCCGGCACCGCCGGATGCATCCGCCGCAGCCGGGCGATGCAGCTCATACAGGCCGGGACCAGGAACAGGTCGGCGCAAAACCAGGCCCCCGGCGACGCGAAACATACGGCCGTGTATCCAAAGGCGGGTACCAGCCATGTGCCAACCACGGCGCGGGCGATCATCTCAAACACGCCGGAGAGAACGGCCAGGGCGCTGTATCCCATCCCCTGGATGGAGAAGCGCGCCACATACACCACCGCCAGCACAGGGTAAAAGGCCGTCAGCGTGACGATATACCGCCCGGTCATCGCCACCAGCTGGGCCACATCCTGTTCGCCGGGATCCATGAACAGCATGGCACACTGCGGGGCAAACAGCAGCATGGCCGCAAACGCCGTCAGGGCATAGCCAAAGCCCAGCAGCGCGCAGGAGCGGATGCCCTGGCCCAGACGGTCCAGCTTCCAGGCCCCCACATTCTGGCCGCAATAGGTGGTCATGGTGGCCCCCAGCGCGTCGTAGGGGCAGGCCAGCAGCTGGAACAGCTTGCTTCCCGCGGCGACCGCGGCCACGGCGTCGCTGCCCAGGACATTGACCGAGGACTGGAGGATGATGGAGCCAATGGCGGTGATGGAGTATTGCAGTCCCATGGGGATGCCCATGACGCAGAGGATCTTGCAGGAAAAGCGGTCCAGCTTGCGCTCCTCCCCCGTCATGCGCAGGACGGGATACCGCTTGACCATGAAAAACAGGCATGCCACACCGGACACCCACTGGGAGACCACCGTGGCGATGGCGGCCCCGGCCACCCCGGCGTGGAACCACAAAATCAGGGCAAAATCCAGGAAGATATTCAAAAAGGAGGACAGCGCCAGAAAATACACGGGGGTCTTGCTGTCTCCCAGGGAACGGATCACGCCCGCCAGCAGGTTGTACAAAAACGTGGCGGGGATGCCCATGTAGATCACAAAAATATAGGCGTTGGCCTGTTCAAAGATGTCCTCCGGCGTTTTCATGGCCGTCAGGATCGTCCGGCACAGCAGGCCGGTGACCACCGTCAGCACCACGGCGAACAGGATGGACAAATACGCGGCGTTGGCCACATACCGGCGCATTTTGGACATATCATTGGCGCCCATCCGCTGGGCCACCGGGATGGCAAACCCGCTGCAAACGCCCATGCAGAAGCCGATCACAAAAAAGTTGATGGCAGCAGTGGAGCCTACTGCCGCCAGTGCCTGAGAACCCAGCAGCTTTCCCACGATCATGGTGTCCACCAGATTGTAAAACTGCTGGAACAACATTCCAAGGAGGGTGGGCAGGGCGAACCGGATAATCAGCTTCATGGGGCTGCCCACTGTCAGATCTTTGGTCATAGACGATTCCTCGCTTTGCTTGATATGCCCCGTATTATAGCCACCCGCCCACGCCCCTGCTAGAGCTTTTTTCTACAATCTTGGGCCGCTGTCCCCGGGATTTTTTCGCAATAATAGCGAAAGTGCGCCGCCTGCCCGGCGGCGCGTTTCGCAGCAAAAAAGCCGCCGGGAATTTCCCGGCGGCTTGCTAGCGCATAGACCCTTCGTGTGCAAGGGTTTTCCTCATTTTTTCGGCGGTCAGTCTCCGGTCCAGACCAGTTCCTCCGGTACGCGGAACGCCCGGCCCCATGTGTCGCCGTTTTCATCCTTGTAAACGGCAAGTATACCGGTCCCGTCAGCGTGGCTCCAATAGGATACTCTGGCATATCCGTCCTCCGCGAAGGTCAGATAATCGATCCCAAAGCACACATCGCCGTAAGGAGCGTCTTTATAATCAAATTGGTCTGTGACCGGCTCGTTATAAATCATTTCGCAGTCTGACAGGGAGAGGGTTTTCATATAATAGTCGTGCCGCCGCTGCTGGGACGCAGTCAACACCCCATCGTCGTCCGATTTGGCCGTGATAACCACGCCGGTATCCGTATGTCTGAGGGTTGTTTCACTGCCCGCATCCGACCGGTCAGGGGATGACGCGGCGCCGCTGTCCGTCCCGGTGTCAGCACTCTTCTCCGGCTGGGCGGCTGACTCATCCTCTTCTGTTTCCTCTCTGCCGGCCGGCTGATCCTCAAACGGCGGCTCGTCGCTGATAACAGGAACATCCTCCGCCGCCGTGATCTCCCCCTGTCCGTCCAGGGGAATTTCCACGTTGCCCCAGCAGAGGGCGGCCGCTTGGCTCAAGTCCACAGGCTTTGCAAAGGAGGCCGTGGCAGCCTCACTGCCGCCGGGACGGCCCATGATCATCTGACCCGGCGTCGGCTCCACAATGGTTCCGTCCTTCATTTTCAGTGACGCGTGGATGACCGGCTCATGCGTGCCGTCGAAACGGTACTGCCACCAGAGGCCCAGAGGCGAAACGCTGACGGTGTCCAGGGTAAAGGTGCCCTGCTCCGTCTCCACCGTCACGCCCGCCGCCTCCGGCTCCAGCACCTGGTTTCCGGTCAGGTCCCCCGGCAGAGGGATCTCCCACTCTCCCTCAAAGATCCATTCGTCCCGGCCCTCCTCCTTCCGCAGGTGGAGGCCCCAGACCTCCAAAGTCCCGCCGCCCAGGTCGCAGGAAGAGGTGATTTTGTAAACGCCTGTCAGTACATTGGGTTCCCTGGTCCCGGCCTCCAAAACGGTAAATTTCTCAGTGTATCCGGCAAACTCTGCGGGCGTGACCTTCGGCTTGACGACTGCCGACAGCAGATAGCTGCCGTCCTCCGTGAATACCGTCCCCTCCGGGGCCCGGATTTCCAGCATCATGTAAAGCTGGTTCTTGGAACCGAGAATGCTCAGCGGCGTGATGGTGACGCCGTCCGCCTCCGCCGCCGGAAGGCCATTTGTCTCCATGTCCTTCACAACGGTCTGCTGCTGTTCGTCCAGGTTGCCGAAGTAGCCTGTCCACAGCGGCGCAGTGACCGCCGCCGCAGCCGTCACCAGCAGCACCGCCGCCAGAACAGCCATAATCCCCCTGCGGCCCCAGCGCTTTCCCTGCCCGGGCTGCTCCGTCTGAGCGTCCATCAGCCGCTCCACCAATGCCGCCCGGCCCGCGTCCGTGTAACGGACCTGCTGTAATTCCTGCCGATATGTCATGTGATCCATTTACACAACCTCCCCCAGCATCGCCCGCAGCTTTGCCTTTCCGCGGTAGAGATAGGTGCTGACCTGAGCGGCCCTGCACCCCATCAGCGCGGCGATCTCCTCCACGCTGTATTCCTCGTAATAGCGCAAATACACCGCCCGCCGGTAGTTCTCCGGCAGGGCCTGCACCGCCCGCAGCACCGGCGTGTCCTCCGGCTCCGGCAGATGCACCGCCGGCTCCTGGACCGATTCCAGCGGCACCCGCCGCCGGTTCCAGGCGGATTTCTTCCAGTCCTTGCAGCAGTTGATGGTCACCCGAATCACCCAGGCCCGCTCCTGCTCCGGCTCCGGAAAGCGGCGGGGCGAGGTCAGTAGCTTCAAAAGAGCCGTCTGGCTGATGTCCTGGGCGTCCTGGGCGCTGCCGGTCCAGGTATAGCCGATGCGCAGCACCGTATCCGCCCACTGGGTCACCAAATCCTCGGCCTCCTGCCGGGAATATGTGATCTGATCCGTACTATCATCTCCTTTGTGTTCGGCGCCTTTCTACCAGGAAAACGAATCCAAAGCCGCAAATCTGGCACTGACAGAAAAAAGCCGCCGAAAAATTTTCGGCGGCTCTTCTGTTCAGTTTCAGCCCTCTTCCGCGATCTTGCGGCCCATGAGGACACCCATGATGGAGGCCATCATCAAGCCCCGGGTCCAGCCGGAGCTGTCGCCCAGGCAGTGGAGGCCCCGCAGGCTGGTGTTGAAGTCCGTGTCCATCTTCACCCGGTTGGAGTAGAACTTCAGCTCGGGGGAGTACAGCAGCGTTTCATACGCGGCAAAGCCGGGCACCACATAATCCATGGCCTGGATAAAGTTGATAATGTTGATCATGGCCCGGTAGGGCATGGCGGCGGTGATGTCGCCGGCCACGGCGTCCGGCAGGGTGGGCCGGATGTTGGACTGGGCCAGCTCCTTCTGCCAGGTGCGCTTGCCGTCCAGGATGTCGCCGAAGCGCTGGACCAGGATCTGGCCGTTGGCCAGCATGTTGGTCAGCTCGCCCACCTTCTGGGCATAGGCGATGGGCTGGTTGAAGGGGACGCTGAAATTATGGGAGCACAGGATGGAGAGATTGGTGTTGTCGCTCTTCAGATCCTTGTAGGAGTGGCCGTTGACCACCGCCAGGTTGTTGTCGTAATTCTCCTGGCTGACGAAGCCGCCGGGATTCTGGCAGAAGGTGCGGACCTTGTTCTTGAAGGGCCGGGGATAGCCCACCAGCTTGGACTCGTACAGCACCCGGTTGACCATCTCCATGACCTCGTTGCGGACCTCCACCCGGACGCCGATGTCCACGGTGCCGGGGGCGTGGGCGATGTTGTGCTCGGCGCAGAGCTTCTCCAGCCAGTCGGCGCCCCGGCGGCCGGTGGCCACCACGGTGTGTTTGGCGTAGATCTCCATGTCCACCTTTCCGTTGGAGATGGAGACACCCTTGCAGGCCTCGTCCTCCAGGATCAGGTTGCTGCACTCATAGCCGAAATAGATCTCCACGCCGTTTTCCTGGAGATACTTCTCGATGGCCAGATAGATCTCCTGGGCCTTTTCCGTGCCCATGTGGCGGATGGGGCAGTCCACCAGCTTGAGGCCTGCGTGGATGGCCCGCTTGCGGATCTCCTTCCGCTCCTCCTCGTGCTCCAGGCCCTCGATGTGGGTGTCCGCGCCGAATTCCAGATAGATCTGGTCGGCGTAGTTGATGGTCTCCTGGGCCAGGTCCTCGCCGATCAGGCTGGGCAGGTCGCCGCCCACCTCGTAGCTGAGAGACAGCTTGCCGTCGGAAAAAGCGCCCGCGCCGGAGAAGCCGGTGGTGATATGGCAGTAGGGCTTGCAGCTCATGCACTTGCGGGTCTTGTCCTTGGGGCAGTGGCGGTTTTCGATGGCCTGCCCCTTCTCCACCATGACGATCTTCTGCCTGCTGCCCTTTTTCAGCATCTCCAGGGCGGTGAAAATACCGGCGGGGCCGGCGCCCACGATCACAACGTCTGCGTTCATAGTCTCTTTCTCCTTACTGACTCGTTCTCCTCATTTCGCTGACAGCTCCACCGCGTGGCGCACCAGGGTATAGGGCGGCACCGCCCGCGGCAATTTCATATGAAAGGTCATCTGCGGGGTCCGGGGCTCCTCCAGCGGCGCGCCCTCCCCGTCCGTCATCTCCGGGACGGTCATGGCAAAGGGCCGCAGGTTCGGGCCCACCAGCTCCACGATGTCTCCCGCGCGGAACTTGTTCCGCAGGGACAGTGTGGCGTTCCCCTCCGCATCGCAATCCGTGACAAGCGCAACCACTTGCCACTCCCTGACATACCGGGAATTGGCGTAATACTGCCCCGGCGGGCCGTAATAGAAGCCTGTGGAATACGGGCGATGGCTGACGTGCTCCACCTCGTCCCGCCAAACAGGATCGATGGCCCGCCCCACCGCCGCGTCATCCAGGCAGTGGCGGTAAGCGCCGGTGACGATGGCAGCGTAATAGGCGGATTTGGCCCGGCCCTCGATCTTCAAACTGCTGAGACCGGCGGCGCACAGGTCGTCCAGGTGGTCGATCATGCACATGTCCCGGGAATTCAAAATGTACGTGCCCCGGGCATCCTCTTCAATGGGGAAATACTCGCCGGGGCGCTTTTCCTCCATCAGGGCATATTGGTAGCGGCAGGGCTGGGCACAGGCCCCCCGGCTGGAGTCCCGGCCGGTCATATAGTTGCTCAGCAGGCACCGCCCGGAGTAGCTGACGCACATGGCGCCGTGGACAAAGGCTTCGATCTCCAGATCCTCCGGCGTCTTTTCCCGGATGGCGCGGATCTCCTCCAGCCCCACTTCCCGGGCCAGGATGACCCGGGACGCGCCCAGGTCATACCAGGCCCGGGCGGTCTCATAATTGCAGATGCTGGCTTGGGTGGAGATATGCCGCTGGCAGCCGGGGGCGTACTTCCCCGCCAGGGTAAAGGCCCCCAGGTCCGCCACGATCAACGCGTCCACCCCGGCGTCGTTCAGCAGTTCCAGATGCTCCGGCAGCCGGACGATCTCATCGTTCCGGGGCATGGTGTTGATGGTACAGTGGACCCGGACGCCATGGCTGTGGGCAAAGGCCACCGCCGCCCGCAGCTCCTCCGGGGTGAAATTCCCGGCGAAGGCCCGCATGCCGAAGTCTGTTCCGGCCAGGTACACCGCGTCGGCGCCGTACAGCACGGCCATTTTCAGCCGCTCCATATCTCCCGCCGGGGCCAGCAGCTCCGGCTTCACACGCTTATCCACCATACTGACTGCTGTTGACAAAGTTCAGGAAGTCGTTGTAGTTGGTGAAATAGTGGTGCTTTCCGTCGGTGCCCAGGGCGTAATAGTAGTAATCCGTCTCCTCCGGCTCCAGGGCGGCCTGGATGGAGGCCAGTCCCGGGTTGGAGATGGGCGTGGGCGGCAGGCCGGCGTACTTATAGAGGTTATACGGGGAATCCGTCTCCATGTCCGCGCTGGTGATGGCGCCCTCGTGGTCCGGCAGGGCATACAGCAGCGACGCGTCGATCTGCAGCATGCCGTAGGTGCCGGCCTTGTCGCCGGGGCCCTCCAGGCGGTTATAGATCACGGAGGCGATCATCCCCTGGTCCGTGCCGTCGGTCTCCTTTTCGATCAGGGAAGCGATGGTGACAATGTCGTGCATATCATAGCCCTTGGCCGCCATCGCTTCCAGCAGCTCGTCGTCGATCCGGCTGTTGAAGGTGGAGAGCAGCTTGCCGAAGACCGCGCTGCCCACCTGGGACTCGCTGGTGATGTTCGCGTAGAATTCATAGGTGTCCGGGAAGAGATACCCCTCCAGGCGGCTGATATCCTCAGAGGTGTTATCAATGAAGTCATAGTCGAACTGGTAGGTCTGGGCCACCTTCAGCAGCGTCTCCTCCGCGGCCACGCCGTTTTTGGCCAGCAGCTTGATGATCTGGCTGACGGTATAGCCCTCCGGGATGGTGACCTTCACCGTTTCCGCCGTCATATTGCCGGCGGAGCTCCGCATTCCCCGGATCAGGGCCTGATAGTCCATGTCCGTGGTCAACGTATACGTGCCCATGCCGATCTTTTCATCGGCCTTGGTAACGCCGGCAAACAGGCGGAAAAACCACTTGTACTTGATCAGCCCCGCGTCATTCAGCTTGTCGGCGACGGTCTTCACCGTGTCGTCCGCCGTGATCTCCACCGTGGTCTCCATATATTCCTTGTTGAAGGCGCACAGGTCGGTGATCAGCAGCCAGCCCACCCCCGCCAGGATCGCCGAGGTGATCAGGACGAACAGGATATAGAGCAGAGGGTTGATCCGCTTTTTCCTCCGCCGTTTCCGGGCCGTGGTCTGGCGGGGACGGCGCTGCGGCTCGCTCCGGCGGACCTGCTCCGCGTCCCAGCTGGCGGTATCTCCTTTTTTGAAATCAGACATTGGAACCTCCATACTCTCCGCCCGCGCGGCGGGCGGTACTCATCCGTATTTTCCCTTTTGGAATTTTCACGCGGTCAGGCTCCTTCCAGGCTCCCGGCGCATAGAATGTCTCAAAGCGAGGTGACAATCATGTGGTTTAACAACGGAAACAACAACTGTTCCTGCCTGTGGCTCATCATCATCGTCATCCTGATCTGCTGCTGCGGCTGCGGGAACAGCGGAAACAGCTGTGGAAACAACTGCGGCTGCGGCGGCGGCAGCAACTGTGGCTGCAACGACAACTGCGGCTGCTGCTGAATCCGCCGGCAAAGTGGGGCCCAGGCCCCATTTTTGCCAGCTATAAAGGGGACAGGCTTTACAGAAGCCCCTTCACAGTCTCCAGCACCTGCCGGTGGATGTCCTCCGGCGTCCTGGGGCGGTCCCCGTCGGCACAGCGGATCACCGTCCAGCCGCATATCTCCGCCACCGCTTTCGCGTTGGCGCGGCAGCTTTTCAGATACGCCTCGTCCCTCTCATGGATGTCGGCATGGGTCCCGGCGGCCTGTTCCCGGCGGCGCATCATCTGCTCCGTGATCTCCGTGGGCATGTCCAGATAGATGACCAGATCCGGCCCGGGCAGGCCCAGCAGCCGGTATTCCAGGTCAAACAGCCAGTCCAGATACGCCTTCCGCTCCTCCGGCGGCAGCTTGGACGCCTGATGGACCGCGTTGGATGTGGTATAGCGGTCCGCGACGATCAGCCCGCCCGCCTCGTAAAAACCGCCCCAGTCCTGCTTGTAGGAGGCGTAGCGGTCCATGGCATAGAACATAGATGCGGCATAGGCGTTGACATCCCCGGGCTTCCTGCCCAGGTTGCCGTCCAGATACTCCTGGACCATGGCCGCAGAGGGCTTGCCGTACCGGGGAAAGTCGATCTCCCGGAAGGGGATCCCCTCCTCCTCCAGGTAGCCGCACAGCAGCCGGGCCTGGGTGGCCTTGCCGGACCCGTCGGTCCCCTCAAATACGATCAGTTTTCCGCTCATTTTTTCCGTTTCTCCTGTTTGACATGCACCAAAAACAGCGGCAGCTTCATCATGCGGCCGATGCGCCGGGGCTCCTTGCAGAGGCGGTAAAACCACTCCAGCCCGTGGTCGGACCAGAATTTCGGCGCCCGCTCCACCACGCCGGCAAACACGTCCAGGCTGCCGCCCAGGCCGCACAGCAGCCGGGCGCCGGTGGCGGGGCCGTTTTTCGCCATCCACAGCTCCTGCTTCGGCGCGCCCAGGCACACGAACACCGCGTCGGCGCCGCTCTGCCGGATGGCCTCCACAACGGGGCCGTCCTCTTTGAAATAGCCGTCGTGGGTGCCGGCGATAACCAGGCCGGGGTGCTGCGCCGCCAGCTTTTCCGCCGCCTGCTCCGCCACGCCGGGCTTGGCCCCCAGCAGATAGAGGGACAGCCCCTCCCCTGCCATTCTCTCCATCAAACGGGCCGCGAATTCAATGCCGGGGGTCTTTTCTTTCAAAGGCGTGCCCAGCATGGCCGCGCCCTTGATAACGCCGACGCCGTCCGGCAGCACCAGATCCGCGCCGTTGACAGCCGCCTTGGCCGCCGCGTTCTCCCGGCAGACCTCCACGATCTCCGGATTGGGCGTCACCACATAGTGGGCGCCCTCCTCATGCAGCAGGACCAGCCCCCGGTCCACCGCCTCATCCATGGTCAAGTTGTCAAAGCCGACGCCTAATACGTCGATACGCATGGTACCACCTCGCAACATACTCATACAGTTTTTCATTATACCACAGGGGTCCTCCTTTGTCCAATCCCAAATGAAGCGGGGATGCCGAAAATGGCCTCCCCGCTTTGGTCATTTCTGTTCCGCTCCCTCCGTCTGCCGTCTCCGGGGCTCCGGCAGCTGGGCCAGGACCACCGCCGCCAGCATCAGCACACAGCCGAAATACTCCTTGCCGCTCATGGTGTCCCCCAGGATGACGGCCCCGGACAGCGTGGCAAACACCGATTCCAGGCTCAGCAGCAGGGATACCACCGTGGGGTTGGAATCCTTCTGGGCCAGGATCTGCAGCGTATAGGCCACGCCGCTGGAGAAGATGCCGACATACAGGATGGGGCCGGCGCAGATCCGCAGGGCCTCCAGCGAGGGCGACTCCGTAAGCAGCATGCCGGCGGCGGAGAGGACCGCCGCCGTCAGGAACTGGATACAGCTCATGGCAACGCCGTCCACCCGCTGGGTGAAATGGTCAATAACCAGGATGTGGGCCGTGAAGCAGAAGGCGCACAGCAGGATATAAAAATCACCGCCGGTGATGGTGAAATCCTCGGTAATGCAGAGGCAGTACAGGCCCGCCACCGCCAGCACGACGCTGACCCAGATGACCTTCGGCGCTTTCTTTCCCAGGAAAATCCCCGCAATGGGCACAATAACGATGTACAGGGCGGTGATAAAACCCGCTTTGCCGGAAGTGGTGGTCTCCAGCCCCTTCTGCTGGAGGTTGCTGGCCACCGTCAGGGCCAGCCCGCAGCAGACGCCGCCGATCACCAGCTCCTTCCGGGAGCCGGGCGCGGTCTCCGCCTTGGGGTCCCGCCTCCGCACTGCCCGGAACACGCCGCACAGCGCCAGCAGGAATAAAAAGGCCACCGCCGACCGGGCGGCATTGAAGGTAAAGGGCTCCACATAGTCGGCGCCCACGCTCTGGGCCACAAATGCCGTTCCCCAGATAAAGGCGGCCAGCATGGGAAATACGTTTTGACGAATCCGATTGACTTTCATAATACTTGTTTCACGATCCATTCCATGGTATACTTTGCAGTGAAAAATCACAACAAGTTGATATTTTAGCACCGAGGTGGAAAAATGGCAAGGCTTTCCCGTGAATTCTATAACCGCGATACGGTAGAGGTCTCTCAGCGGCTTTTGGGCAAGTGCCTTGTCCGGGTGCTGGACGGCCGGCTTCTGGCGGGCCGGATTACGGAGACAGAGGCCTATGTCGGCCGGTGCGACAAGGCCTGCCACGCCTACAACTACCGAAAAACGGAGCGCACCTCCACCCTGTTCGGCCCGCCGGGGCACGCCTACATCTATTTGATCTACGGCATGTACCACTGCCTGAACTTCGTGACGGAGCCGGAGGGTGAGCCCGCCGCCGTCCTCATTCGGGCACTGGAGCCCATCGCGGGCACGGATGTTATGCTCCGCCTGCGGTACGGGGACAGGCCCCTGACCGCTTACCGGCGGAAAAACTTTCTGAACGGCCCCGGCAAGATCTGTAAAGGGTTATCCCTGTCCAGAGCTGAAAACGGCTTGGATCTGACGGGCGGCACCCTGTTTGTCTGCGAATCCCCGGCGGATATCGGCCGCCCCTGCCCCGCGCTTCCGGGAGAGCGGATGCGCGCCGGGCCGCGCATCGGCGTGGATTATGCCGAGGAGGCCAGGGATTTCCCCTGGCGCTTTTGGCTGGAAAAGGAGGACGCGTGATGTTTTTATTCGATATGGACGGGACCCTGATCGACTCCAACGGCATCTGGAAAAACGTGGACCGGGAATTTCTGGCCCGCCGGGGCCTTCCCTATACCCACGCCTATTACGAGGGCGTGGCCCATACCATCTTCCCTCTGGCGGCCAAGTTCACCAAGGAATTCTGCAAGCTGCCGGAGAGTTGCGAGGAGATCATGGCGGAGTGGATGGAGCTGGCGCAAGACCTCTATGCCCACGTCACCGTCAAGCCCGGCGTCCGGGCCTATTTGAAGCAGTGCAGGGCCGAGGGGCGAAAAATGGCGGTGGTGACCTCCAGCGTGCCGGAGCACTGCCACACGGCGCTGAGGAATCTGGATCTGGAGAAGTATTTTGACGGCATCACCTTTGCCCACGACCTGGGCCTTGAGAAGAAAAATCCCGAGATCTGGCTGACTGTGGCAAAAGCGCACGGCGTCCGCCCGGAGGACTGCACCGTCTTTGACGACAGTCTGGCCGCCTGCTGGGGCGCCCGGGCCGCGAAGATGCGGGTAGTTGGCGTGTACGACGGGTTCTTCGCCCAGGACGAAAAAGAGATGCGGGCGTTCTGCGACGTGTATATCAAGAGCTTTGAGGAGCTTTTATGGCTGCCGGAGCAGAAGGCGCGCCGAAAATGAGCGCCCTGGAAGATGCCCTGCTGGCTGCCCGGCAGCGTGAGGCCCCTCTGGAGCTCCTTTGCTTCGACCGGGAGGCGGCGGAGGGGCTGGACTTCTCGGAAACCGAGTGGAGCCGGACTTCCTTTCACGGCTGCTCCTTTACCGGCTGTGACTTCTCCAAGTCCGCCTTTTACAGCTGCGTGTTTGAGCGCTGCCGGTTCACCGGCTGCCGTTTTGCCGTGAGCTTTTGGAAGGACTGCCGCCTGGGGGGCTGTAAGGCCGACGGCGGGGATTTCCGGAGGAGCCGCATGAAGGGCTGCGCCCTGGAGGGCACGGTGCTCCGCTACGCCAATTTCACAAACACCGTATGGGAGCGCACCGCTCTCAGGGACTGCAATTTTACGGAGTCCACCCTGTCGGAGAGCAGGATCAGCAAAGTGACCTTTGAAAAGGTGGATCTCACCGGCACGGAGCTGTTCCGGACAAGCCTGAAGGGCTGCGACCTCTCCTCCTGCACCCTGGACCGCATCGCCCTGTCGGAGAGCTGCGCGGAGCTGAAGGGGGCGAAGATCGACGCCTCCCAGGCCGCCGTGGTGGCCCGGATCCTGGGGATCATTATTTCATAGAAAGAAGATGTTTTGATGAACCGTATTTTGGAAAAGGCTGGTTGTTGCCAGCCCTCTGTGGGAACCTTCACCCATCTGAAAAGCACCGCCGCCATTGAAAGCATGTCCTACACCGGCCTGGACTATGTGATCATCGACACGGAACACTGTGCTGCGGATATGGATTTCGTATCCGCAGCCATCACTGCCGCCGACGCGGCGGGTGTAACGCCTGTGGTCCGCGTCAACGAGATCGCCCGGGCCGCCGTGCTCCGCCCCCTGGACCTGGGGGCCAAGGGCATCATCGTTCCCGCAGTGGAGACGGTGGAGCAGGTGCGCCAGCTGGTCCGGTACGCCAAATTCCCTCCGTTGGGGAACCGGGGCTTCTGCCCCACACGGGACGGCGGCTGGGGCTTCGCCGAAAACGCCGCGGCTGGTGCGGAGGCCTATATGGAGGACTGTAACCGCCAGACCCTCCTGATCCCCCAGTGCGAGACTGCCGGATGTCTGGCCCATATCGAGGAGATCGCCGCCATGGACGGCGTGGACGGCATCTTCGTGGGGCCGCTGGACCTCTCCATCGCTCTGGGCTGCCCCATGCAGCTGGACGCCCCCCAAATGACAGAGGCCATCGGCCGCATCCTGGCCGCCTGCAAGCAGGCCGGAAAGCTGTCCTTTATCTTCTGCGGCGGCGCGAAGGACGCCAAAGCCCGCCTGTCCACCGGGTTCGACAGCGTCACCTGCAGCCTGGACACCCTGATGTACATACAGGCCTGCCGCTCCATGGTGGAGGAGATCCTGTCATAACACCGCACCGTGAACGAAAAAAAGGGACAAAAGGACCGCCCGATGGGCGGTCCTTTTCAGCTTGTCAAAAAAAACCCTGTTCGGAGAAAAAGCGTTCCGTTTCGCAGGGGGAGTACGAGGGGGCTCCCGCCCCCTCGTGTTGAACCGAATGCCTGCAAAAAGCCTGCGTCAGCAGCCCGTTGCGCCGCGAAGCGGCTGGCTGCACATCTCTCCGTGTAGTCTGCCGAGGCCCGTTCCTTTGGGCCGAGGCTGCTTTTTGGGCAGCGAAGCAGACAAAAAAGCGAGGCATTGTTCAGTCTGTCGAAAAAGTCCAGCTGGACTTTTTCGACAGACTGAACAGGACCGCCCGATGGGCGGTCCTGTTGTCGTGCCTTACAGCTTCTTCATATGGCTTCCGGCGGATTTCAGCATCAGCTTCTTTTTTCCCACGTTGTCGAAGGCCACTTCCACCAGGGCGTCGCCGCCCATGGGGCGGACGGACAGCACCATCCCCTTGCCGAAGGCGGTGTGTTCCACCATGTCACCCTGGTTCAGCTGCAGCAGGGGCGCGGACGGCGCCGCGCTCTTCCCCACGGACTGCAGGGGCCGCTGGGCCGCGGGCTTGGGGCTGGTATCCCGGTAGCTGTGGACGCCGCCGCTGCTCCAGCTCCCTCCGGCAGAGGGCCGGGCGGTGCGCTGGCCGTAGCCGCCGCCAAAACCGCCGTAGGACGCGCCGCCCTCCCAGCGGTCGCCGCCGAAGGTGCTGTCCCCCTCCATGCCGCCGAAGCGGGGCTCCGGCTTGCTCTCCCAGCGCATGTTGTCCTCGGGGATCTCGTCCAGGAAGCGGGAGGACTTGTTGGCGCTGGTGCGGCCATACAGCATCCGCTGGCGGCAGTTGGTCAATGTCAGCTTCTCCTTGGCCCGGGTCATGGCCACGTAGCACAGGCGGCGCTCCTCCTCCAGCTCCTCCTCGTCGTACTGGGCGGAGGAGCCGGGGAAGATGCCCTCCTCCATGCCCACCACGTAGACCGTGGGGAATTCCAGACCCTTGGCGGAATGAATGGTCATCATGGTGACGCAGTTGTCGTCGGCCTCCACGCTGTCCAGATCCGTGTACAGGGCAATTTCGTTGAGAAATCCGGAAAGGGTTGCGTCCTCCGGGTCCTGTTCCAGGAAGCCCAGGATGTTGGACTTCAGCTCCTGGACGTTTTCGATGCGGCCCCGGCTCTCCATGTCGTTTTTCTCCTCCAGTGCCCGGACATAGCCGGTCCGGTCGCAGACGGCGTCGTAGAACTCCGGCAGGGCCAGCTCACCGCCGGCGCGGCGCAGATTGTCGATCAAGTCCGCGAACTTCAGCAGCTTGGACGCGGGGCTTTTCAGCTCCGGGAACAGGTCCGCGTTTCGGATGATCTCATAGAGGGACGCGCCCTGGGCCTCCGCGATGGCCGCCACCTTGTCCACAGTGGTGGCGCCGATGCCCCGGGCCGGGTTGTTGATGATGCGCCGCAGCCGCAGGTCGTCCAGGGGGTTGTTCAGCACGCAGAGATACGCCAGCATGTCCTTGACCTCCGCCCGGTCGAAGAACTTCATGCCGCCCACCACTTTATAAGGGATGCCGTTGCGTTTCATGGCGTATTCCAGGGCGTTGGACTGGGCGTTCATACGGTAGAGGACCGCCGTGTCCCGGAAGTTCCGCCCCCGGTTGACTCCCATCAGGATGTCCCCCACCACGTAGTTGGCCTCGTCGCTCTCGTTGAAGGTGGTTTTCACCGTCACCACGTCGCCGCTGCCGTTGTCCGTCCACAACGTCTTGCCCTTGCGGCCCAGGTTGTTCTTGATGACGGCGTTGGCGGCGTCCAGGATGTTCTGGGTGGAGCGGTAATTCTGCTCCAGCCGGATGACCCGGGCGTTTTTGTATTGCTGCTCGAAGCTCAGAATGTTCTCGATATTGGCGCCCCGGAAGCGGTAGATGGACTGGTCGTCGTCGCCCACCACGCAGAGGTTCTTCCGCCCGCCGGCCAGGAGGCTTGTCAGCAGGTACTGCAGGTGGTTGGTGTCCTGGTACTCGTCCACCAGCACGTAGCGGAATTTGTCCTGATAGTAGCGCAAAACCTCCGGCTCCCGCTGCAGGAGCGTCACGGTGTGGTAGATGATGTCGTCGAAATCCAAAGCGTTGGCGGCCCGGAGCTTTTTGGCGTAGGCGGCGTAGACCTTGGCGACGCGGCTCATCTTCCAGTCCGTCTCATTGCTGTGCCTTTGGGCAAATTCCTCCGGGCTTTCGTACTGGTCCTTGGAGCTGCTGATGATGGAGAGGATGCTCTTGGGCTGGAAGGTCTTCTCGTCCAGGTTCTGCTCCTTCAGGATATCCTTGATGACCCGCTTGGAGTCGTCGGTGTCGTAAATGGTGAAGTCCTTGTCGAAGCCGATGCGGTCGATGTCCCGCCGCAGGATGCGGACGCAGGCGGAGTGGAAGGTGGAGGCCCACACGTCGTTGGCAGGCGGCCCCAGCCGGGCGGCCAGGCGCTCCTTCAGTTCCCCCGCCGCCTTGTTGGTGAAGGTGATGGCGATGATCTCCCAGGGGCGGGGCACGTCCACGGCGCACAGGCGGCGGGCCCGGTCCTTTTCCAGCGCGTCCGGCTGGGCCGGGTAGTTTTCCAGGAAGGCCAGATCCTCTTCCGTGGCCCAGTCCGGCACGAAGTCCGAGTCGCTGCCCCGGCCATAGGTCAGCAGGTTGTACACCCGCTGGATCAAAACGGTGGTCTTGCCGCTGCCCGCCCCCGCCAGCAGCAGCAGCGGCCCCTCGGTGGTCATGGCGGCCTTGCGCTGCATGGGGTTCAGCCGTGCCAAATCCCGGGCGATGACGGCTTTCCGGGCGGCGATGTAGCGAGAATTGAAGTCAGTCATATGTTCACCAGTTTTCTTTAGTCTTGGGGACTATTTTAGGACAAAATCCGTGGCTGGTCAAGTTTCCGCCGCGGCCCGGCGCAAAATAACAGCGGGGCCCTCCCTCTGTCACTATTTGTAACCATTTTGAGGTTGACAAACGTCTACCGTTTTGATACGGTATCGGTAGACAATCGTATACCCTTTTGGAGGTGGATATATGAAGATCAACCTGTCCGACAGCGAGTGGAAGCTGATGAACCGCCTGTGGGACCGCTCCCCCATGACCATCATGGAGCTGACCACGGCCCTGCGGGACGACACCGGCTGGACGAAAAACACCGTCATCACCATGCTCTCCCGGCTGGAGGCCAAGGGGGCCGTCCGGCACGAGGAGGGACAGCGGGCCAAGCAGTACTACCCCCGCCTGCCCCGGGAGGACGCCGCCCAGGCGGAGACGGAGAGCTTTCTCGGCAAGGTCTACGGCGGCAGCCTGGGACTGATGATGAGCGCCCTGGTGGAGAGCCGCCAACTGACGGAGGCGGACATCGCAGAGCTGTCCGCCATTCTGGAAAAGGCGGGAGGTGCTGAGGGATGAGAGATATTCTGGTGACCTCCTCGGTTTTGATCCTGGCGCTGCTGGTTCTGCGGCAGGTGTTCCGCAAAACCATCTCCCGCCGGGCGCAGTACGCCCTGTGGGGGCTGGTGCTGCTGCGGCTGCTGGTGCCGGTCAGCCTGCCCGCCATGGAACACAATGTGCTGACCACCATGGAGCCGGTGGGCGCCGCGGTCACGGAACGGATCGACTATACCTCTGTCTATCTGGACCCCGTCGGCCAGAGTGAACGCGCACAGAGCTACGTCGGACCGCCGGACACCTCCACACCTGCCGTAGCAGTGCGGGACAGCCGCTCTGATATGGTCTATGAACATGATTATCATGAGCTTAACGCAGCTGCCTGGATCATGTCAGAAGACGGAGCAATGACCTGGTACGCTAAAGCACTGCCGCTGACGGATATCCTGACTTGCATCTGGTACGCCGGCACCGCCGCCATGGCCTGCTGGCTGGTGATCTCCAACCTCCGCTTCTGGCGGAAGCTATGTAAAGTTAGAACACCTTACAGTGTAGAGGGGTGCAGATACCCCGTCTATCTGGTGGAGTCCGGCCTGCCCTCCCCCTGCCTGTTCGGACTGTTCCGGCCTGCCGTCTACCTGACCCCCGCCGCGGCCTCCCCAGAGAACCTGCGCCATGTGCTGGCCCATGAAACCGCCCACGCCCGCCATCTGGATCCCCTGTGGTCGCTGCTGCGGGGCGTGTGCCTGGCGGTGTACTGGTTCAACCCACTGGTGTGGGCCGCCGCCCTGGCGTCCAGGACCGACTGCGAGCTGGCCTGTGACGAAGGGGCGCTGAAGCGCCTGGGTGAGACGGAGCGCATCGCCTACGGGCGGACGCTGCTGTCCCTGATCCCCGTGGCAAAAAAACCTGCCAATCCTGTGCTGACGGCCACCACCATGACTTCCGATAAGCGGCGGCTGAAGGACCGCGTCACCCGCATCGCGGAAAACCGCCAGACCCGGGCGGCGGCGCTGTTCGCGGCAGCAGCGGTGGCAGTGCTGCTGTGCGTTGTGACCTTCACCGGGGCCAAAACCTCGGCCGCGTCCCAGCCCCTTTCGGCAGAGGAGCTGGCACAATTCAACGCGGACTTCTTCGGCGAGCAGGAAAACGCCCCCTTCCGCCGCCAGTTCCTCACCTCCCTGTATGAGCAGCCGGAGGACATCGACATGTTCCAGCTGTTCTACAACGGCACCGGCCAGCCCGGTGTGGCAGAGCCCGGCGAGCGGACGCTGCTGGTGGACACCTACTATGACGGCGCAGACCCGGAGGTGGATCTGACGAAGCTGCCCGCCCGGGAGATCGACCAGGTGCTGGAGCGCTATACCGGCCTGACCCTGGCGGAGACCCAGGCCCTGGGCATGGATAATTTCCAATATCTGGCGGACTACGACGCCTATTACCACACCCACGGCGACACCAACGCCATCGTCGGCGTCACCTTTGCCGCCGGAGAGCGGGAGGGCGATCTCACGCGGCTCTACTATCGGGCCGACGGGATGTACCTGGGCGGCGAGTTTGCGGAGGGCTGGGCCTGCCTGACGCTGCGGGAAGTCCCCGGCGAATTTGAGGACGGATTCCCCTATCACTTCGTCTCCCACCAGCTCTGTGAGCGGCCGGATCATCTGCTGAGCGGCATCACCGCTCTCACCGGCACGGAGCTGGCCTATTTCAACGAGACCTTCTTCAACAACGACACGGTGGACAATGTGGTGGGCCTCAACATCCACAACCAGTTTCTGAATTCCCTGTATGAACGCCCGGAGGACATCGATCTCTACGAGCTGTTCTACTGCGGCACAGGGCTGGATGAGACCATGAGCGACGCGGAGCGGCAGCTGGTCTGCTCCTTTGACCCGGAGGGCGAGGAGATCTGCCCCACCGACAAGCTGTCCGTCTCCGCCATCAACAGCGTGCTGCTGGCAAACACCGGGCTGACGCTGGAACAGACAAATCAAACCGGGCTGGAGAGCTTCACCTATCTGGAACAGTACGACTCCTATTACCACACCCACGGGGACACCAACTATTTCCACAGCGTCCAGATCACCGCCGGAACACGGGAGGGCGGCACCATCCGCCTCTACTACCCGGACAGCAGCGCCAAATATGACTGTGACTGGCTGTGCGTCACCCTGGAGGAGCAGTCCGACGGCAGCTGCTGGTTCATCTCCAACCTGCCCAGCGAAAAGCCTGTTGTCCCCACGGTGTACCCGGAGTGGGAGCCGGTGCTGACTGTCCCGCTGACGGATTTGGAGCCCTATGAGGCCCCCGCCGTCACGGTGGAGCGGCACACCGGGGACGTGGAGCAGCGGCTGTACGGCATCATGGCCAATGAAGATTACGCAATCGACATCTACCGCTCCACCGACGGCAATACCTACGCCGCCGTGGCAAGCCCTTTGGCTTCCGAGGACTGGGCGGAGGACTGCTTCCTGACGTTCCCCGAGGGCGAAGACTTTTCTGACATCACGGTCACTGGCTTCTATGACCTTCTGGGCCGCAGCGGCGTCGCGATCTCCTATTACGGCTGGATCAATGACCGATATTACGGCACCTTCAACGATTACTATTATGTGACGGACGAGGGCGTCCCCGCCCTGCTGGCCCGGGCCTTCGGAGATGTCTGCGTGAGCGATCTGGACGGCGACGGAGAATTCGAACTGGCGGCCTCCGCCGGCGGGCCTGTCCAGCTGTTCTTCCAGCGGGACGGCGTCCTGTACTGCGCGGACATTGAGGCGCTGGTGGAAAGCGCCTGGACGGAGGCCCAATATCTCAGTTTTGGCTGGTGGGACATGTACAGCCGGTGCCTTTCCCTCTCCGGCGAGGTACCCATCCCGGACAGCGACATGCAGGGCACCGCCACCCGCTATCTGTACTTCAACGGCAGCGAGCTGCTGCTCTACCGGGACGAGACCACTTACACAGACCATGTGAAGGACACGGTCAACGCGCCGGAGGACGTGCTGGCTATCGCCAGGGAATATGTCTTGAGCCGGTACGTCCAGGGCGTCCCCTGCTACGATCTGGTGGACGGGGACATGGTTGAAGTCCAGGACGACTACGACGACTGGCGCATCACAGACCTGTCCGGCCCCTATTACGAGGACATCGGCGGCCTGCGGATCGAGGTCTGGCGGTTGGGTTATGAGTGCCACACCTCCACAAAGCATCAGGTCTTGCTGGCGGGCGGCAGCTATATCACTGAGGACGGCTGGTGCATGATCGGCTATCCCAGCTGCGACTACCTGTATTTCCAGGTGGATGAGAGCGGGAACCGCGCCCATCTTTACACCGCCATGGAGAACGACTGCGCCCCCGGCACGGAGCTGTTCCGCACCGACATGGTCAACCAGCTGACGTCCATGGGCCTGCTGGCCCTGGAGGACGTGGACGGGCAGACGCTTCTGGAGATGCTCTCCGGCCAGCCCGCCGCTTTCCTGAACCGTCTGGCAGAAAATCAGCCGGAGGCCGTGCAGACGGCAGTGATCGAGAAGCTGGGCACTTATATCGCCCTGGGCGGCAGTGACAGCGGGGCGGAGGCCTACGCCTCCTGCGTGAGCTATATAGACAGGTGGCCTTCCGACTTCACGCCGGAGGCCCAGGCCCTCTGGCAGCGGCTGCAAGCCCGCATCGCGGAGGGGCCGCAGGCCGCGGAGATCTCGGCCCCTCCAGCGGTGCTGGCGGCGGCGCAGGAAAAAGCGGCGGCGGAGTTTGAAGCCTTCCGCGCCCAGGACTGGGCCGCGGACGCCCGGTATGACGGCTGGCGCATCTCCTATCTGGCTCCGGCCGCCGTCACGGCGTTCGGCGACGCTTCCGTCACGGCGGCGGTCTATCAGATGGGCTGTGCATATCACGCCGCCCGGCCGGAGGCGGTGGCGCTGGCCGGAGGCATGGAAATGACAGAGGACGGCTGGGTCAGCGGCCTCAGTTCCGGCTATCTGGTGTTCTTAATGGACGGCGGCCGCTACACCCTGCTGGACGGCGAGATCGCCTTCGACACCTCCCCCGACGCCCCGGCCTTCCGGGCCGAGCTGGCCATGGTGCTGCTGGAAAACGGCCTGCTGGCCCCATCGCAGTTGGACGCGGACACCCTGCTGCACATGTTCTACTGCGGCTACCCTCCCTACTTCCTCAATCGGATGGGGACCCATCCCGCCGCCGAGCGGAGGGCCGTGATCCAGGCGCTGGCCTCCTTCCACAACCAAGGCGGCGAGAATGAACGCGGCCTCTTCCGGGATGCCATGCAGACCGCCGCCTGGGGCATCAGGGATCTGGACGCCAACGGCCAGACATTCTGGAGGGAGCTGCTGGATCAAACCGGCATCACTCCCGGCGGCATCGGCGGGACATACACGGATCTGGACACCGCCATCCACGCGTCCATCCTGGATCACCGCGAAAACGCCTCCGGCCACGCCTACGCCTTCCACGCCGAAGCCCACAGCGTTCTGGACACGGCCCGAACCGGCAGCACCTGCACCGTCTACCTTCTGTTCCAGTTCGGGGACTATGAGCCGGCGGGAAGCGGTTACCAAATGTCAACCGGCGGCGCCGAGGCTGCCGCCCTCACCTTCGCCGCAGTCAACGGCCAATATCAGCTCATTGAGTTCTGGACGCCCCGGGGCGGGAGCTATCGCGCATCCGACATCCGAACCTGCTTCCCGGTGGAAGCGGCGGAAACCGCCGTCAACCCCGGCAGCGAACTGCTGGACACGCTGAAAACACAGCTTGACGCCGCTGCGGCGGAGACCGCCGCTCAGACTTTCACCAAAGCGGATGTAGAGTTCTCCGGGCAGGCGCTGTCCGCCGAAACGGACACCATGACCTATGACGAGCGGTGGGCCTGGTGCGAAGCTGGCGGAGGTGTTGAAAACAGTATCGGCTTTGCCGTCAAAACCGCCCAAACTCAGGACGGCTATATCGCCTATAACGGAAACCTGACCGGCGTCTCCCCAGGCGCCTCTGCCTGGAAATACCTGTATCTCCGCTTCCCGGACGGCACCCTGGCGAACCTTCCGCTGCCGAAAAACAATCTGATCGGCACACCGCTTGTGGACAACGGCCTGTTTGCGGACGGCAGATTCATATACAGCGTCAGCTTCCCGGGGAAAATGATGGACGGCGACATATTGGTTCACCTGAAAGGTACCTACCGCTATGAGGTGGACCTGTCCGCCAAAACGGTCTCTCTGACAGTTTTGGACAATTGATTGGCAAAATATCTTCCCTTTTCCTCCTGTTTCGGGTATACTGTCAGCAGTACACATCCGAAACAGGAGGAATTTTTACCATGCAGCAGCTCTTTCTCGTGGCCGCCATTATCTGCTTCGGCATGGCCGCCATCAAATTTCTCACCGCCCGCATGACCCCCAACCACGCTCCCGCTCCTAAAGCGCCGCCGGAAAAAAAGCCGAGAGGTGACGTTCTCTCCCCGGAGGAGGCCAAGCGGCGGATGGAGGAAAATGACGCCGCCCTGGTGCTGGACGTCCGGACCCAGGAGGAATATGACCAGGGCCACATCCCCGGCGCCGTCTGCCTGCCCAACGAGGAGATCACAGCGGACATGCCCATCGTCTTCGACAAGGACGCGGAGATCCTGCTCTACTGCCATTCCGGCCGCCGCAGCGCGGAGGCGGCGGAGAAACTGAAAAAAATGGGCTATACCAATGTGGCCGACATCGGCGGCATCATCGACTGGCCCTACGAGACCACCACGGATTGAAAAAAGCGTACCCGTTTTCACGGGTACGCTTCAGGCTGTCGAAAAAGTCCGTTGGACTTTTTCGACAGCCTGAACAATGCCTCGCTTTTTTGTCTGCTTCGCAGGCCAAAAAGCAGCCGCTTCGCGGCGCAAACGCCTGCTGCCGCAGGCTTTTTGCAGGCATTCGATTCAACACGAAGGGGCTCCCGCCCCCTCGTACTCCCCCTGCGAAACGAAACGCTTTTTCTCCAAACAGGGGGATCGACAGCCTGAAGCGTACCCGTTTTCACGGGTACGCTTTTTTGTCAGCTCTATCCCAGCGGCTCTTCCGGCAGCAGCTCCTGCCAGAGATACCGGAAGTCGGCAGTCCGCAGCAGCCCGCCGCCCAAATCCCGGGCGGCCCGCAGGTCCTGGCGGGCGCCCTCGTCGTCTCCCGTCCAGTGGAGGCGGTAGGCCCGGCTGACCAGATAGACCCCCAGGTGCTCCGGGTCCAGCTCCATCAGGCGGGTCAGGTCCCCAACGTGGCGGCGGTAGCGGTTGGTGGTAGCCGCCGTGGGGCAGCGGGCCCGGAGTATAAGGACATTGTCCGGGGCCAGCTCCAGGGCGGCGGTCAGGCTGCGGTCCAGCTCCGGCGTCTTCCCCAGCCGCTTATAGCAGTGGGCCTGCAGGACATACAGCCGCCAGTCCGGGGCCTCCTTTAACAGCTCCCCGCACCGTGCGGCCGCCCCCCGGATGTCCCCCACGTCCAGCAGAGCCTCCACGTCCTGATACAGCCCCGCGCAGATCTCGCCGGCCCGGGTCAGGGCGTTGTCCGTCTCCATCAGGTCGGTGCCCTCCGGCGAGCAGGCGGGCGTGGCCGCTGGCCGCTCCGCCCGAGCGCCGGGGCTGGAGGTGTTCTGCGGTTTTTCAGGGGGCCGCTCCACGGCGGGCCGGCTGCCGTCAAAGGCCCGGATCAGCCCCTCCGGCACCGGCCCCCTGGCGCCGCAGAGCGGGCAGGTGTAAGTGCCGCAGTAAAAGGCCAGCTTTTCCTCCAGCTCCCGCGCCCCCAGCAGGTGCAGGGCGCTGCCGTACCACAGGTATGTATCGTCACAGCGCTTCCGGTCCCACCGCTGCCAAGCGCGGCGTTTGGCCGGTTTGATCTTTTTGCGCTGTACCGGGTCGGACAGTTCCAATTCCTCATCCAGATAGCCGCAGCTGCCGCACTGGACATAACAGGTCTCCCAGTAGCCCATGACCAGGGCGAAGGCCATCCGCCGGTCCCCCAGCAGCCCCGGAAGGCCCGTGCAGAACAGGGACAGCGTGTCCCGGTCCAGCCGCCGCAGGTCCTCCGTCCTCTGGAACAGAAGCTGCTTCGCCTTTTCGCCCAGGATCGTGACGCTCTCCTGATAGCTGTCCAGGATCTCCCGGGGGACCTCATTCCCGTTGTGGTTCCAGGGTACGTCCGCGGCGAGACACAGGCCCATTTCCGAGAGGATCAGTACCTGCCACGGAAGGTCCCCCTCTGCCTCCTTCTGTTCCAGCAGCGCCACCATCCAGGGCAGGACCAGATAGCTGGCCTCGTAAAAGCTCATCTGGTGGGAGAGCTCCTCGCACAAATTGTCAAAGGCGACGCGGTAGCCGTCCTTCTCCGCCGGGTCCAGCCGGCGCAGCTTCTCCTGGGGCGGCGCGGCCTCCGGCCCGGCCATCAGGATCTCCATTTCCCGCCGGACGCTGCCGTAGGCGCCCCGGTATGCCTCCCACAGCGGGGACGACAGGTCTGTCAAATGCATGGGTCTCCTCCTTTCGCCTCCCTGCGGGGCGTTCTCACTGGGTCAGCAGCACCAGATTCCGGTCCGAGATGAAATTCTGGACGCTGTAGAGCACGCAGATCTCGTCGATGCCGTTTTCCGCCGCGTACTGAGCCGCCGGAGCCCGGTAGTACCGGAGGTCCAGCAGATGAACCTCGGAGAAGCGCTGGGCCAGGAAGGGCGCCAGTGCGTCGGAATAGCTGTCCCGGATCATCAGGAGCTTTCCGGCTCCAGCGGGGGCGTTTTCATTTCTGATGACGCACAGGGGCTGGTTCCCGCCCAGGAAGGCGGCGTATTTGTCCTTGACCGCAAGCCTGGAGCGGTCATACAGGGCGGCTTCCTCCATCTGGCCGTTCTGCCAGGAGGTGACGGAGAGGCCGTCCTCTTCCACCCAGAATTCCATGGTATCCGGCGCCAGCCAGTGGATGCCGGACTGGGAATACAGGGTGCCGTTGAAGTCTGTGCTGGCGGTCTCCGGTGTAAAGTTATCTTCCTTTAATGGTTCCATTCCCAGGGCCTCCAAGATAGCATTGGCCCCGTAAAAGGCCCCCAGGGTGGTCCAGTGATGGTCCGTGCGGTAGAAGATAGGCTCATCTCCGTGGGCGGCCAGCGCTTCTTGAAAGTCAATGCCGCTCCCCCCCAGCAGCGCCGTCTGATCCCAGCTCTCCGCGCCGGCGGGGAGCTTTTCTTTCCACACCTCCGCCGCGGAGGGGATCAGTCCCAGGGTCACCGGGATGTCCGTCTTCTCTGCCAGCCGCCGGACATAGTCTAAATTCTTCTCCACCAGCTCCCCGTCCGGCGTCTCCACCTTGGAGATCAGCGTGTCGCCGCAGAGGTAGACGCCGTTGAACTCCGACTTGCCGATGAAGCGCTCCGCCCGGGCCTTCAGGCCCGTCCAGCCGTCCCGCAGGGGGAACTGGTCGGCAAAGTATTCCTCCACCGCCGCCGTATAGCTGCCGTCCTTCAGGCTCTCCCAGGAAAAGGCGGGCAGCTGGGCCAGGGTGCGGTTTTCCGTCTCGGACTGCGCCCGGTCCGGCAGCAGGATGTGCCACACCAGCAGCCCCCCCAAAAAGAGGCAGAAAAAGGCCGTCAGGAAGCGGCCGTATGTCTTTGTCATGTCGCTTCCCTCCTCAGAACCGGAAATACAGGAACGGGTTGTAGCTGCCGTCCACCAGATAGGCGGTGCAGACCACCAGCCCCAGGGCCATCAGGACCGGCGTCAGGACCTTTTGCGCCCGGTCCGGCAGATGCTGCCAGCCGCGCTTCCCCAGGGTGGTGGACGCCAAAATCAGCGCCAGGAAGGTGACGGCGTAGCTGCGGAGGCGGTAGCCATCCGCCGCGCTCCACAGCGGGGCGCCGCCGAAGCAGGCCGCCAGGTATTTCCCGCAGACGCCCAGATCCTCCATGGCGAAAATGCCCCAGCCCACAAATACCACGATCAAGGTGTACAGGTGCTTGATAAAGGCGGGCGTTTTTCGCAATACGCCGCGCAGCACATATTTTTCCAAAATCAGCCATGCCGCGAAATACAGGCCCCAAAGGATGAAATTCCAGCTGGCCCCGTGCCAGAAGCCGGTGCAGAACCAGACAATCAGAATGTTCCGAAGGGTCTTTGCCGTGCCGCCCCGGTTGCCGCCCAGGGGGATATACAGGTACTCCCGGAACCAGGAGGTCAGGGACATATGCCACCGCCGCCAAAACTCCGTCACGGAGGCGGAGAGATAGGGATAGTCAAAATTCTCGTTGAAACGAAAGCCGAAGATCCGTCCCAGGCCGATGGCCATGTCGGAGTAGCCGGAAAAGTCAAAATAGATCTGGAAGCCAAAGGCCAGCAGGCCCATCCAGCCCCCCGCCGCCGTCAGCGTTCCGGCGCCCTGGGCCGCCAGACAGGTCTCCCACAGGGCGCCGATGGAGTTGGCCAGCAAAACTTTTTTGGCAAGGCCCACTGTAAACCTGCGGGCGCCCAGGGCGAAGTCCTCCGTGGTATGGACCCGGCGGTCCAGCTCCGCCGCCACCGTTTTATACTTCACGATGGGCCCGGCGATCAGCTGGGGAAACATGGTGACAAAGGCGCCGAAGTTGACGATGTTCCGCTGCACCGGGGCGTCCTGGCGGTAGACATCGATGGTATAGCTCATGGTCTGGAAGGTAAAAAAGGAAATGCCGATGGGCAGCGGAATGCCCAGCTGCGGAAGCCTGACGCCGGGGAGCAGGGAGAGGTTTGCCGCCAGAAAGTCCCAATACTTGAAAAAGCCCAGGAGCAGCAGGTTGAACACCACGGACTGCCCCACGAACCACCGGGCCTTTTTGTCATTGGCCCGATGTTTTTCCACCAGCAGGCCATGGGTGTAGTCGATGAGGATGGAGAGGAACATGATGGTGATGTACACCGGCTCGCCCCAGCCATAGAAAAACAGGCTGACCAGCAGCAGCACAAGATTCCGCCACCGCAGGGGCGTCAGGAAATAGACCGCCAGCGTCAGCGGCAGATAGGCAAACAGAAAGGTCAGGCTGCTGAAGATCAAATGGGTCCCCTCCTCGTTTCAAAAGTCAGAAAAACAGCCGCAGTTCGTCTGCGGCTGTTCCATCAAGGCAGCGCTTACAGGAACTTCTGGTTAAAGCCCTCTGAGATCTCATCCTGGTGCTCCGCGGAGGCCACCATCGCGACATACGTCCCCTGCCGGATGACGATGCCGTGGCTCCAGGCGTCCATGGACTCAGGATACCAGGCACCGCCCTGGGCCTGCACATTGATGCGGTCCTGCAGGATCGCCGCGGCATCGGCGGCGTCATCCTCCGTCTCGCACTGCATGAACACCATCTCGTTCACCACGGAGCTCATCATCGGCATCTTCGCCACGAACTGCTTTGCGGGGATATCGCTCAAGCCGGGGTAATAGCTGTCCAGCATATCCCCATCGATATCCACCATATAGCCGTCGCCCCAGCCGTAGCCCTCCTCAATATCCGCGTAAAACGCCGCCAGATCCACGTCCACATCCGCGGTATCCCGCTGTCCGCCGCAGGCGGTCAGCAGGCCCAGCAGCATCAGCGCCGCCAAAGTCAACGTTGTCTCTTTCCTCATCACGCTCTTCCTACCCCTTTTTCACGTTCATCATACAGACGGAAACGGACGTCAAAAAGTTTCCGTTCCGGTATCAGTATTTCCTATTTTAAAAATTTTAAAGAGTTTTGACGCCTCTTCTTGCTTTTATACAGGAACCGCGGTATGATTTCAACATCAATTTGTTACTTTTTAGAAAGTAGGTAAAATTTTATGTACAGCTTCCGAAATGACTACAGCGAAGGCGCCCATCCCAAGATCCTGCAGGCCCTGGCCGACACCAATCTGGAGCAGACCGTGGGCTACGGCATGGACCCCCGCTGCCAGGCCGCCGCCGATCTGATCCGCCGCCTGTGCGCCGCGCCGGATGCCGCCATCCATTTTACCGTGGGCGGCACCCAGACCAATCTGCTGGTCATCGCCGCCCTTCTGCGGCCCTATGAGGCGGTCGTCGCCGCCCACACCGGCCATGTCAATGTCCACGAAACCGGGGCCATCGAGGCAACGGGCCACAAGGTCTGTACAGTATTTTCCCCTGACGGCAAGCTGACGCCGGAGCTGGTGGAGTCCGTGGTACGCGGCCACAGCACCGAACACATGGTTCTGCCCCGTCTGGTGTATATCTCCGACACCACGGAGGTGGGCACCGTCTACACCCGGGCGGAACTGGCGGCCCTGCGGGCCTGCTGCGACGCCCACGGCCTGTTTTTGTATCTGGACGGTGCCCGGCTGGGCGCCGCCCTGACCGCCGAGGGCAATGACCTGACCCTGCCGGATCTGGCGGCGCTGACCGACGCGTTCTACATCGGCGGCACCAAAAACGGCGCCCTCTTCGGCGAGGCCCTGGTGATGAACGCCCCCAACGAACACTTCCGCTGGCACATGAAGCAGCGGGGCGCCGTGCTGGCCAAGGGCCGGCTGCTGGGGGTCCAGTTCCAGGCGCTGCTGGAAGACGGCCTGTATTTTGAGCTGGCCCGCCATGCCAACGGGATGGCCTACCGCCTGCGGGACGGCGTGGCCGCTCTGGGCTACCCCTTCCCGGTGGCCTCCCCGTCCAACCAGCAGTTCCCCGTCCTGCCCAACAGCGTGGCGGAGGGCCTGCTGGCCAAGGGATACGAATTTGAGACCGACCACGCCGCGGACGCGGAGCACACCTGCGTCCGCTTCGTCACCAGCTGGGCAACGCCGGCGAGCGCTGTCGATACGTTCCTGCGGGATCTGGCGGAATGCCGGTGAGGGGATCGCCCCATCTCCCGCTTTTTCACCAAAAAGGACAGGAGCTAACATGCTCCTGTCCTTTCAGGCTGTCGAAAAAGTCCGTTGGACTTTTTCGACAGCCTGAACAATGCCTCGCTTTTTTGTCTGCTTCGCAGCCCAAAAAGCTGCCGCTTCGCGGCGCAAACGCCTGCTAACGCAGGCTCTTTGCAGGCATTCGATCCAACACGAGGGGACTCCCGTCCCCTCGTACTCCCCTTGCAAAACGGAACACTTTTTTCTCCAAACAAAGGTTTTTTGACAATGGCAAAGGACAGGAGCTAACATGCTCCTGTCCTTTGTCCTTCTGTCCCGGCCCTCCGGCAGCCTGCGCGGGCGTTCGGTTTTTCATGGGCATGATGCCCCGCCTGGAGCATCAAGGTCCCCCATCCTCCGCCGCCGGGGACGCCGTGCGCTCACACCGCACCGTCACCCTGGCTTTTCCGCCGGCGGTGCAGGTGAACAGGGTCAGATCCCAGTCCCCGGCCTCCATCTCCTCCACCGCCGTTCCCGCAAGCTGTTCCGTGCGGATGACCTGATAACAAAACCGGTTGCCGTCCGCGTCGGTAAACAGGACTTCGTCTCCCTGGGCCAGATTTTTCAGTCCCGCGAAGTGGGTGCGGTAGTTGTGCCCGGCGATGACCAGATCATCCAGATAGGCCGAGCCGGTGTACCGGCAAGGGGCCAGCTTCAAGGCGTCATAGCTCCACTGGCTGGCCACCGGAAGGGCAAGCTCCAGCGCCGGGACGGACAGAACGCCGATGTACGCCGTCCCGTCGATGTCCACGGCGGGCATCTCCATCTCCGGGTCCAGGATGTAGGCGGGGATCTCCGGCCGCGGATCTTCCTCCGCCGGCTCCGGAGCGGGCTCCGGCTCCGCCTGGGCCATCTGCTCCAGAGCCTGCCGGGCGGCCTGTCCGGCCCGCTGCCCGTCCCGCAGGTTGCGGACCGTGAGACAGAGCGCCGCCGCGATCAGCAGAACGCCTGCCAGGGCCAGGGTGAAACGCCGCCCGGACATCATCGCGCCGCCCCCGGCCGGTCAGCCGTCATTTTCGCGAACACACGGCTCATCCGCGGTTTTTCTTTCGGGAGAGCGTGAGCACCCCCGCCGCGCAGCAGAGGAGGGCCAGGCCCGCCGCTGTATAGGCCAGGGTCCCGCCGCCGCCTGTCTGGGGCGCCTTTCCGTTCTCAAACTGAACACGCACGACTCCGCCGTCACCGGCATTGGCCGGAATGGTAAGCTCCTGGGGCTTGCTGACCTTCAGATATCCGGAGGGCGCTGAAACCTCCGTCACCCGAAAAGTCCCCTCCCCCAGCCCGGTCCAACGGACAGATCCGTCCGCGCCGGTCTTCTGGAGGTCCCCCACCTGCTCCCAGCTGTTCTCTCCGACCCGCTTTTCCAGCTGGAACACAGCGCCGGCGAGCGGGGCGCCGGTGTCCTTGTCCACCTTGCGCACCTCCACGGTATAGACGGCATTGGTGAAGGTGACGACCATGCCGGGGGTGACGGGGATCCGGTAGCTGCCGTCGCTATCGGGAGAATATGCCTTCGATCCCTCGCCGGTGGTGACCGTCACGGTGTACCCCGGCGCTGTCTCACGGATCGTCAGCGCAGTCCCCACCGCGGCGTTTTCAAGCTGATATTTCTCGCCGTCCCCCAGGGAAAATGCCTCTCCTTTGATTTCAGTCGTCTGCATTGTAAGATGGTTGCTGTCGCCGGGCGCAGTGCCTTCGATATCATCATAGCTTTGCTTCCGTTGCCAATCAACGGTGAAATCGAACTTCTCCTCCGTCGTGACGCCCCGCACCACTTTTTGGATCGTCACCGTTGTGGGGAGATCCACATGGGGCAGGGGGAATTCCTCCACGGGGATGGGATTGTCCGGGTCGTAAACGCCGGGGCGGCCTGTGTTGGTCGCCAGGTTGTCGCCGCCCAGAGAACCCTCGGCAGGCGCAATCGTAACCTCGATCACCAGCTTTCTTCCCTTTGCCGTACTGCCGTCCATATGGACATAGTTGCCCGCAAAGTCAAAATTGGTGACCGATACGTTTTGGCCGTCCACCTGTATGTGCAGCTTATCCGGAGCATCCTTGTCGGCGACAGTACTGAAGCTAGCATCCTCTTTTTCCCATGCGTCCTCCCTGCTCATATCGCCGCCTTGGTAGCGCATGGTATACGCGGTCACATTGGCCTTTCCATCCGTATAGGTGATCCGGAAGTCGTCTGTGACCGTGTCTTTCGTGACAGCGGTTTCATGCAAATCGACACCGGCGGAGCCGGGACTCAGAATGGCGGAGAGATGCTCAAAAATTTCAGACAGCTTATCCGCCTCGTTAGACGTGGTGGCCAGATAATAGCTGTGCGCGTTAAGTTTGTCATACAACTGTTCCCGATAGTCGCCGCTCAGTTTTCCCCACTGGTCTGGCAAGACGCCGGACGCATGGGGATAGTTGGAGGACACCAGGTGCAGGAAACAGTTGGCGTTTGTAAAGAATCCGGTCGTCCCCTTCCCGTCCTTTGTAACATCATAGGATATATGTTCGGCGCCATATCCGTCGGCGCCGGGGAACAGGCCCGCGGAGTAGACGGTCACGCCGCTCTCCTTCATCCTCCTTGCCGCTTGGATGCCCACCGTCACCCAGTCCGGATGGCCTAATTTTGAACCGGGGCCGAAATTGATGTAGCCGCTGCCGGGCGCGCCGTCGGTGAAGAGGATCATCACCTTTTGGCGCTCCAGGCCGTCGCCGAAAGGCTGAAGATTCTCAAAAGCCTTTTCCGCCGCCAGGATGCCCAGCTGGGTGGGGGTGCTGCCGGTATCGTAGACCCCGCTGACCCACCCGGCAAAAGCAGCCTCACTGTCGAAGGTGGAAACATCGGAAAACGCGTTTGCCGCAAGCGTATCAATGCCATCGACAAAGTCATGGTATTCCTTTTCCGTGCTGTAGTTCGTGACCAACTGATCCCGATGCCCGCTTGAAGAGATGTAAGACACGCCCTCGCCGTAACCGATGACGGCCACCCGGTTGTGGACAGGCTCCTTGTCCGCCGGCTTGGAATTCTTGTACAGGCTGGTCAGGAATGTGCGCAGGGCCTCCTGCAGGACCTCCTTGCCGGTCCGCTCGCACTGCTCGTAAAACTGGACATGGCACGTCCACCGTCCGGTCTTATCACCGGAATTCTCATTTGTCGGCGTCTCATTTTCGACTGTAAACGGGATCCATTTTGCGAGGTGGTAATGCTCATTGTGGTCCTCATTAGAGTACCAATTCCCGCATGTTTGACAGTAGGTCACCGTTCTCGTTGTGCCGTCGCCGGGATAGACGATGGTGTAGGATTTTTTGGTATCGATTTTTTTGCTTTCATCGCTGGGTTCGGGAAACACCTTGTGCCCAACAAACAGCTCCGTACCGGGATGCGCCGCCGTAGCCCCTTGCGCCAGATGGCCTTCCGGCTTGACGTGTACATCTATACCATTTTTGTTGTTGCAGCCTTGAACAAGAACGTCCTTCATAGACCCGGACTCATCCAGCACCAGGACGATGTCAACGGGGGTCGGCTTTGGGACAATGGTGCCGTCGGAGCCGGTGGCATAGCTCTCCATCACCAGCTGAAAGGTGCCGTCCCCGTTGTCTTCCACCCATTTATCCAGGACAAGTTCCGCTTCCCCTTCATCGGCAGCAGGCGGCGGATCCGCCGCCTGTGCCGCGCTGGGCGCCATTCCGAGCAGCAGGCACAAGGATAAGATCAGTATTGATATTTTTCTTCCCATTTCATCACATCCTTTGCCAAACATCACTCGTCACCCTTCCCACGGGACCGCTTGCCGCCGGCCGCGCCCAGCAGCACGGCTCCGGCCCCGGCCAGCAGCCACACCGGCCACCAGAGCTGGCCCGTCTGGGGCAGCCTGGGCTCATCGGGGTCATCGGGCTTATCGGGTTCGCCGGGATCGTCCGGGATATCGGGGTCATCGGGCCTGTCAGGCTCGTCCGGAATATCGGGGTCGTCAGGCTCGTCCGGAATATCGGGGTCGTCCGGCTCGTCGGGCTCGTCAGGGTCGTCCGGGTCATCGGGATCATCCGGATCGTCGGGGTCATCGGGGTCATCCGGATCGTCCGGGTCATCCGGATCGTCGGCTTCATCCTTGGCATAGACCGCCGCCCCGCCGCCGGACACCTTTACCAGGACGGGAATCGGGGTGAAGGTCTTCCCGTCCTCCCGGAAGGGACTGCCCAGTACTAGGTAAAGCCCGTCCTCCAGGCCTTCAAAGCGGACCTTTCCGCCGGACACCGTGCCCGACGTCTCCGGACGGATCCCCCGCTCCGCCGCCAGGTCCTTCAGCGTCCGCGCCGCCGACTGCCAGGTGCGGGCGCTGTCGCCGTCCTGGGGCAGGCGCACGGGCAGGCCCTCAAAATCGCCGGTCAGGACATAGCCGCCGTCCGCTGTCAGCTCCGCCACGCGGTAGAGCTGAAAGGAAACCCCGTTTTTCCGGCCGTACACGGTCAGGGTGCCGTTTCCCGCCGCGAATGCCGCCTGCGGCAGAAGCCCAAGCAGCAATAACAGACAGATCAGCGCCGCCAAGGGCTTTTTTACCCTCTGTTTTTGTGTCGTCCTGTAAATGAGGCTCACCTTCTTTCGCCTTTCTTTTTCAAATATTCGCGCTTTCCGTGCCGGGACGCGCCCCGGAGAAACAGGGCCACGCCTGCTCCCGCCGCCGGGAGCAGGAGCAGCGGCGCCCAGCGGGGCGGCGTCTTCTCCGTCGTCTCCTCCGGGAGGGGCTCCGCCTCCGGCTGGACGCGGCGTCCGCGCACCAGCAGCCGGTGGGTGTTCACGCCGTAGGGGGTGCAGGTGTACAGGGTCAAATAGTCCTCCCCCTCCACGATCTCCAGGGCGTCCACCTCGTCGGGCTCCGTCACCAGGATCTGGTCCACCTCGTAGGTCAGCTTCCGGTCCAGCACCGTGACGGTGAAGCGGTCACCCGCCGCAAGCTGATCCAGGTCGGTGAACAGCTTTGCCTTGGCCAGGCCGGTGTGGGCGGTGATGACGCAGTGGGTGCTCTCCCCGCCGGTGGGCAGGCTGGTGCCGATCCACCAGCCCGCCCCGGCCTGGAGCTGCCGTTCCTCCGTGCCCCGGAAAACAGGCAGCTCCACGTTGATGGCCGGGATCTCCAGATAGCCCAGCATATTACTGCCGCCATCGGGATTGAGCAGCCCAAAGACCCGCTCCACCTCGGCCCCGCCCGGGGTCAGGCGGTCCGGATTCTCCAAAAGCGACCGGTTATAGGCCTCCGCCTCCGCCCAAAGGGCGGAGTAATCGGCCTGCTCCGCCTCCAGCACCCGGTTATACTGGCGCACTTCCAGCCGGATCTGCTGCCGAAGGTACAGGTCACTGAGGGTGGGATAGAGCAGCACGCCCAGGCCGATCAGCGCCAAGGCTCCGGCCAGGAGCACGGACACGGAGATCCGTTTTTTCCTCGGTCCTCTCAACTATCTCCGCCTCCGTCCGCGTGGAAAGAACGGTCACTGACCGCTTTTCTTCTTCCGGGAGACCAGCAGCACCCCCGCCGCGCAGCAGAGAATGGCCAGGCCCGCCACGGTGTAGCGCTGCCGCCGGTGTGGGGCACCGTGCCGTTGGTGAAGGACACCGCGGCGGTCTTAGTATCGCCCGCGTCGGCGGGGAGCTTCACGGTCACGGGTCTGGTATCGATAATGTAGCCCGCGGGGGCGTCGGTCTCCGTCAGGCGGTAGGTGCCCTCGTCCAGGCCGTCCCAGGACACGATGCCGTCCTCGCCGGTGGTCTTCTGTTCACCGACCAGCTCCCAGGTGTCAGTCTCCTCGTCGGTCAGCATTTCCAGTTTAAATGTGGCGCCGGACAGGAGGGCTTTGGTGGACTTGTCCGTCTTGGTCAGCTGGATCTTATAGGTGTACACCTCCACCTCATCGTGCTCGGGGGGATCATCGGGATCCTCGGGCTCCTTGGGGGGATCATCGGGGGGATCATCCGGGTCTTCCCGGTCCACGATCTTCTTCTCCCAGTCCACCCAGGCCTCGTTTTTGTAAACGCCCGCCGTGGCGTCATCCGCCAGGGTGGCGGCGTAGGTGACGGTGATGGGCGTCTGCGCCGCATAGTCCGCGTCCGTGACGATGTTTTTCTCGTAGAGGTCCACCAGATCCAGCGTCACATGGAAGGTGCAGCCGTCGCCGGTGTCGGCCGTGTATGTATAATTGCCGGCCGCCAGCGTCCGGTCGTCACCGATCCTGACCGACACGCCGGCGTCTGTCATCGTCAGCTTTCGGTCCATGACATCGTGGAAGGTCAGCTCATACTTCGCGCCATCAATGGTTTTGCCCTGATTTTCAAGAGACGCCGGCATAACCGTGGAAGTGCCGGAGAAGTCAAAGCACTTCCACAGATCGCGGGGCACGCGGGAGGTCAGGGTGAATTCCACATCCTCCCCCGCCGCGGCGGAGGTGCTGTCCCCGCCGTCGACCTTCTTGGTCAGTTCGGGGTATTCGGGCTTGGGCTTTACGGGGTCGGGGACGTCAACGGGGTCACCCTTTTCTTTCCAGTTGGTGCGAATATGAATTGGGCTTTCCCCGTCACTATCGCAAAAATATCCGACCTTAGAGTCCGCATCCTCTGATTGATCGCCAAATAGATTATCGCCCTTAAAGCCGAAGGTCATGTATCCAGGGTGCCAATAGCCCTCGGCATAGCTCCACGGATCGTCCGCATTCTGGACATACCCCGTCTCTGTGAATCCAAGGGAATCGGCGGTCTCCAAGGGCCACCCCCAGTCAATGTTGCAACTCGGCAGGATATAGTAGACAAGCGCCACGACATCGTCCGTTGGATCCGAATAATCATAATTGGCATGATAATACACAGGCACGATAACCCACGTCGTATCGTCGCCTTCACAGGCGGGGGTATGAATCCACTCCCCGTTTCCGGCGTAAAAATCATCGCCCGGGAAATGGTCGTCTACATATACAGTTTTTACCAAGCCGTCAAACCCTATCTTTTCTGCGTCCGCCAGCGCCGCCTCCTCAGCTTCCTCCAAGGTTGAATCCCTGACGCCATCCAAAACAGCCCCTATTGTCACGATATCCTTTGCGGCCATCGCCGTTGCGGACAAGAGGCTGCAGGTCATCAATACCGTGACCAGCATTGCAAAAAGCCTTGTTTTCCAATTCTTCATACCGATATCTTCCTTTCGTTTTCCCTCAGCTTAGGTCTTCTCTGTTTCCCATGGCCGCTCCGGCTCCGCCCTCTGTTTCCCGGGCGGACAGGACAGTCCGGCGATCAGCGCGGCCCGGGCCTGTTCCGCGCCGGCCTGGGGCGGCTGCCCCGGCTCCGGCAGATCAGAGGTCAACGGCTCTTCCTGTGCCATCAGCATCCCCCCTCACAATCAACAATATCAACATTTTGTGATGCGCCGGGGATGGCCGCGGGCCGGGACCGGGGGTGAAAATTCAATAGGAACCGCCGGTTTCCCTCCTGACGGGGGCCAAATGGGCGCGAAAAGGAGGCCGCAAAAAAATTCGTTTTGCGGCTGAGATTTTTATGCCCAGATGCTGGAAAACGTCTTGCACTTCAGAGACCGGTATGGTATAATTTGTTCGAAACTATGTAGTTGAAGAACCTTTTTACATAGGATTTCCGGTCAAAATGTTGAAATTGTCCCTATGAGATAAGGCCCAGCCGCTCCAGCTGCTTCGTGTGCTCGGCCCCGGTGGTCAGAAGATAGATGCGGGTGGTCTCGATGGAGGAGTGGCCCAGCACGTCGGCCAGCCGGGCAATGTCCCCGCAGGCCTTGTAAAAGGTCCGGGCGAACAGGTGCCGCAGATTGTGGGGATAGACCTTTTCCGCGTCCACCCCCGCCGCTTTGCACAGGGCTTTCATCTCCGCCCAGATCTGGCGGCGGCTCATCCCCTTTCCGCTTCTGGTGATGAAAATCTCACCGGAGGCGATTTTGTTTTTCCGGGCGTATTTCAGCAGCTTGCGGCACAGCTTGTTTGTCAGCAGGATCACCCGGATCTTGCCTTTCAGGGCGATCTCCGCCCGGCCCGCCCGGGCGGCCTCCACAGTGAGGTATTTCACCTCGCTCACCCGGACGCCGGTGGCGCAGACGGATTCCATCAGCAGGGCGAGACGCTCCCTGCCCTCCGCCCTGGCGGCGGACACCAGCAGGCCGTATTCCTCCCGCGTCAGCTCCCGGGACTGGTCCCGGAACAGCCGCCGCTGGATCTTCAGGAATTTCACCCGGTACTCCAGGCCCAGAAAGCGGAGAAAGCCGTTGAGGGCGGCCAGCATGGAGTTGACGGTGCCGGGGACGTGGCAAGCAGATGCTCCTTCCAGGCGGCGGCAAGCTCCCGCGTCACCGGCCTGCCGTCAAGCCAGGCGGCAAAGGCCCGGATGTCCCGCAGGTACTTCTCCACCGTGCCGGGGGCGTGTTCCTCCCGCCGCAGCCACAGGCCATAGGCCGCGACCTGTTCCGGAGTCAGGCTGTGTTCTGTCATTTGAAAAACCTCCTGTTTGCAAAGTATGAGGATATTGTACCTTGCCGGAGGCCGGTTATGCGGCAAAGAAAATTTCCGGCTCTTTTTCATCCACAAACGGCAAACCTGATACCGCCCTTTCAAGGGCGGTATTTTTTCAAACTTTTGTTCGATTTCCTCTTGACAGAAACGTCTGTTCGAGTTATATTCTTTATAGAACAACAGTTCGACAAAGGAGGATATTCTCATGACTGGTTGGAGCTTTTTCTTTGTTTTGGTGGGCGTGGCCTTTCTGGCGGCGCAGCTGTTCCGGTTGGTGGATGCCATCGAACGCCCCGCACGGCGGTCCCGCCGCCGGGCCGTGGCCCGGTAAACCAGCGGCCCATGGATGTTCTGGAAAAGCTGACCATCCTGACGGACGCCGCCAAATATGACGCCGCCTGCACCTCCAGCGGCGGGAACCGCACCGCTAAAAAGGGGTATATCGGCAATACCTCCACCTCTGTGGCAGGCTGCTGCCATACCTTTTCCGCCGACGGGCGGTGCGTGACGCTGCTGAAGGTCCTGCTGACCAACAAGTGCGTATACGACTGCAAATACTGCGTCAACCGCCGCAGCAACGACACCAGGCGCGCGGCCTTCACGCCCCAGGAGCTGGCGGAGCTGACGATCCAGTTTTACCGCCGGAACTATATCGAGGGGCTGTTCCTCTCCTCCGGCGTGTTCCGCAGCCCGGACTACACCACCGAGCTGATGATCCAGGCCCTGCGGCTTTTGCGGGAACAATACCGCTTCAACGGCTATATCCACGCCAAGGCCATCCCCGGCACCGCGCCGGAGCTGGTGGAGCAGCTGGGCCTGCTGGCGGACCGCCTGAGCGTCAACATCGAGCTCCCCTCGGAGGCGAGCCTGCGGACGCTGGCGCCGGACAAGACCAAAAACGCCATTCTGGCGCCTATGCGGCAGATCCAGACCCGGAACCGGCAAAGCAGGGAGGAGCTGGTGAAATACCGCCACGCCCCCAAATTCGCCCCCGCCGGACAGAGCACCCAATTGATCGTGGGGGCAACGCCGGATTCCGACTTTCACATCCTCCGGCTGACCCAGGGGCTGTATGACCGCTACCATTTGAAACGCGTGTTTTACTCCGCCTATGTGCCGGTGGTGGAGCACGCCCTGCTGCCCGCCAGGGATGTGAAGCCGCCCCTCCTGCGGGAGCACCGGCTGTACCAGGCGGACTGGCTGCTGCGCTTCTATGGCTTTCGGGCCGAGGAGCTTTTGGATGCCCAGCATCCGGATTTCGACCCCCGGGTAGATCCCAAGTGCAGCTGGGCCCTGGCCCATCCGGACTTTTTTCCCGTGGAGGTCAATACGGCGGACTACGAGTCCCTGCTCCGCATCCCCGGCGTCGGCGTTACATCCGCCCGGCGCATCCTGTCCGCCCGGCGGGCGGGCCCCCTTCACATCGACGGCCTGCGGAAGCTGGGCGTGGTCATGAAGCGGGCGCAGTACTTTCTGACCGCCTCCGGCAAAATGCCGGACGGTCTGCGTTTTACGCCGGACAGCCTGCTCCGGGGACTGATCGCCGCGGAGCGCCCCCTGCTGCCCCAGCAGGAGGCCGTGCAGCTGTCCCTGTTCGACTCTGTGGGATAAGGAGCCCCCTATGACAGAGATGGTCTACTATTACGACGGCAGCTTTGAAGGCTTCCTCTGCTGTATCTTCGACAGCTATGCCAATCAGGAAGTCCTCACCGCGATCTACCGCGATGAGGACTTTATCCCTACGCTGTTTGCCTCCCGCGCCATTCAGACGGACCGTGACCACGCAAACCGCGTATTGCGAAAAATTGTAAAGTGTTCTCCCTATACAGCAGATCTGCTGCGGAAGGGCTTTCTAACCTGCCTGCCGGAAAAGGAATTGCATCTGTACCGTCTGGTTGTAAAGCTGCTGCGGGACGGCCCGGGCTTTCTGCGGAATTTTTCCGACGAGACCCTGCATCCCGTGGCAAAGGCCGTCCAGCATCTCATGGGGGAGGCGCACCTTCTCAAGGGCTTTGTCCGGTTTTCCGAGTTAGGCGGTGTTCTGGGCAGCGAGATCGAGCCGAAAAACCAGGTGCTCCCTATCCTGCGGAGCCACTTTTGCGCCCGCTATCAGAACGAAAAATTCTTCATCTATGACCGCACGCACAAGGAGGCCCTGTTCTACGCCTCCGGCAAAGCGGTCATCCGTCCCCTGGAGGATTTTCAGATGGCGCCGCCGGACGAAACGGAGGCCTCCTATCGGATCCTCTGGAAACGTTTTTATGATACCGTCGCCATCAAGGAGCGCTATAACCCCAGGTGCCGGATGACCAATATGCCCAAACGGTACTGGGGCACCATGACGGAATTTCAGGGGGCGGACTATTTTAAGGCCCAAAGCTCTCCCGCAGCCGCGTCAACCCCCGCCGCTCCAGGCGGGATATCTGCACCTGAGAGACACCCAGGACCCGGGCTGTCTGCTCCTGTGTCAGCCCCTTGAAATACCGCAGCAGAATCGTCAGACGCTCCTTCTCCGGCAGATGATCGATGGCCTCCCGCAGGGCGATGCGTTCCACCATTCCATCCTCCGGGGCCTCCGTGCCCAGCATGCCCTCCAGGGTCAGGCCATCTGCCGTCTCTTGCTGCAGGGACTCCGGCGTGTCTGTGGCCAGATCGATCTGGGCGATCTCCTCCGGGGTCAGCCCCGCGGCTTCAGACAGTTCGGAAAGCGCTGGCTCCCGGCCCAATTCATGGCGCAGACGCTCCCGAATACTGTAAAGTGTTTGTGCTTGCTCCCGTATGCCGCGGCCGACTTTGATCGCGCCGTCATCCCGCAGGAAACGGCGGATCTCCCCGGCGATCTTGGGGACGGCATAGGTGGAAAAGCAGGTGCCATAGTCAAAGTCAAATCCCTGCACCGCCTTTAAAAAGCCCAGACATCCCAATTGGTACAGGTCGTCCGGCTCCACGCCCCGGCCATAATAGCGCCGCACCACGCTCCAGATCAGGCCGTTGTTTTCAATAACCGCCCGCTCGCAGGCGTCCCTGTCTCCCTCCTGCGCCGCCCGCAGCAATTCCAGCGCGGCGCTCATTTTCCCGTTTTCAGCCTTGGCGCCAGTTTCTTTTTCATGCTCACCACGGTCCCCCGGCCCGGCACAGAACGGACCGTCAGCTGATCCATAAAGCTCTCCATGATCGTAAATCCCATGCCGCTGCGCTCCTCTCCCCCGGTGGTGAACATGGGCTGGCGGGCTTTTTCCACATCGGAGATCCCCCGCCCGTGGTCCTTGACCGTGATTTCCAGAATGCTGCCCGGGCAGATCCGCGCCTTGACCGCAACTTTTCCAATGGAGTCCGGATAACCGTGTACGATGGCGTTGGTCACCGCTTCACTGACGGCGGTCTTGATATCCTCCAGCTCATTCAGGGTCGGGTCCATTTGGGCCGCGAAACAGGCCACAGCGGCCCGGGCGAAGCTCTCGTTGCTGCTGCGGCTGGGAAATTCCATGGTAACTTCATTGACTGCCTTGGTCTTCATTATGTATCCCTCCTTATTTGATCGTGACCAGCCGGCCGATGCCCGCCGCGTCCAGGACCCGCCGCGCCTGGGCCGGCACGTTGCAGACAAACACGCTGCCATCCAGCAGCTGCATGCGCTGCTGGGCCCGCAGGATCAGCGCAATGCCGGAGCTGTCCATAAAGGTCACGCCGGCCATATCCAGCACCAGCTTTTTCGGCAGCGCCGCGTCCACCGCCTGCTCCAATTCCCGCAGCGCGTTTCTGGCGCCGTGGTGGTCCAATTCCCCGCTGAACTCCAGCAGCAGATTTCGCTCCGCGCTTTTTGCCTTTATCTCCATCGTTATCGCCTCTTTTGTGTATTTTTTCCAAGCCTGTCCGCGTGTTATGAAAAACACCGCAAGGCATTTCGCCTTACGGTGATGATAGCATGTCTGTATTTTGCTTTCTGTCGAAATCCATTGCCTGTCTTAAAATTTCCGGATCCCCTTCATATTCCCGGACATTGCTTTTCCGCTTGGATATCAAAACGCAGAGTCCCAGCGGGACTCTGCGTTTCAGTCTGCCCAAAAGCCTTCCATTTTCTCTTCCGCCCCTCTTCGGCGGACCGTTTTATCACGATCACGCAGCCGCTCTGCCGCCGTCCCGCATATAGCGCAGCAGGCGGGAAGCGTCGGCAGCGTCCAGGACCGTCAGTTCCAGTCTCGGGATGCCCCGCACGGGATCCGCCATGCCGTGGATCAGCTCCCGCAGCCTTTGATCGCGCCGAAGGTCCATACCGCAGCACAATACGGGACCTCCAAAGGCATCCAGCAGGGAGAAAAGTTCGTCGGGCCGCTGAATATCCACCAGTGTAACCTTCATGGCTGTTGTACCGTCCTTTCTCTTTTTGTGACTTCAGCATACCGTTTTTTCTCCCTTGACACAAGCAGAGAACCGACTTATATTATAACAAAAACGACCAAGGAGGGCTCGCTATGATCCCAGGCCAGATCTGCGACCTGCGGCTGGCGGAGGACTTCCGCCAGCTGGATCCCAACGGCACGCTGCTGTTCCCCTGCTCCTGCTACAATGTGGATGTCCGGCTGAATGTCGCCCAGGAGGTTCCCTGGCACTGGCACGAGGAGATCGAGGTCATCGCCATCGCCCAGGGCCGGGGGCTTGTCCAGGCCGGCGGCGAATCCTGGCTTCTGGAGACGGGGGACGGGATCTTTGTTAATACCAACACCCTCCACAGCGTCCATCTGGTGGACGGCGGCCTCTGCCAGCTCCATTCCCTGGTGTTTTCCGCCGACCTTCTGGCGGGGGTGCCGGGCAGCGTGTTTGAGCAGCGCTATCTCCGCCCCATGCTGCGCTCTCCCTCCCGCGCCCTGCCCCTGCGCCGGGACGTCCCCTGGCAGCGGGACGCGGTATCCGCTATCGAGGGGGCCTATCAGGCCTTTGCGGCGGAGTCTTTTGGCTGGGAGCTTCTCGTCCGGGCGGAGCTGGGGCGGCTGTGGAGCCTTGCGGCGGAACACGCGGCTCCCTCTGTGCCTGTGGTGGAGGAAAGCGGCGACACCCGCCGCCTGAAGGAGATGCTGCACTGCATCCACGAGCATTACGACCGCCCCATCACCCTGGAGGAGGTGGCCGCCGCGGCCAATGTGGGCAAGCGGGAGTGCCTGCGCTGCTTTCAGCGCACCATCGGCGTCACGCCCATCCAGTATCTGCTGCGGTTCCGGATCCGGCAGGCGTCCCGCCTGCTGGCGGAGACGGACCTGCCCATTACAGAGGTCGCCCTTCGCTGCGGGTTTGAAAGCCCCAGCTACTTTGCCCTGACCTTCCGCCGTCTCACCGGGCGAACGCCCCGGGAGCACCGCCGCTGTTTTTCAGACGCCCCCGCCGTGAAGCAGCAGGCATAGGGACGCAGACGCCGGCCCCCTGAAAAAGGAGCGCTCCTTTTTCAGGGGGCCGGCGATTTTATATGGGTGTCAGCTCAGCCAGCCGAACAGGCCCCGGGACTCCTCCCCGCCGTCCAGCAGCGTCTTGGCGGCGGACAGCATCCGGGCCGCGTCGGCCCGGGTCACCGCCTGCTCCAAGGTCTGACTGCCGAAGCTGCCGGCGGACAGCACGCTGACCGCCTCCATGTTCCCAACGGCCTGGGCCGCCCAGGAGGGCACCTCCTCCCGGTCCGCGTACCACACGTCCAGCTCCACATCGCCCAGATCCAGCACCCGGTCCAGCACGGTGGCCGCCTCATTGAAGGTGATGACGTCCCCGCCCTGGAAGGCCGCGCCCTCCGCCGTGGCCTTGCCCTGTACGATGCCGTCCGCCACACCGGCGGCGGCATAGGCCTTGGCCCAGGTGGGGATGGCTTCGTCGTCACAGAAGCCCGTCATGGTGACGGCGGTGACCTCCCGTCCGGCGGTCTCCATCACCATGGCCAGAAATTCACTGCGGGACACGGTCTTGTCCGGTTCGAAGTAATACTGCTCCCCGATCTTCGCGCCGGTGAAGATGCCCGCCTCCGCCAATTCCTGGGCCGCGGCGGCCGCCGCGCTGCCCTCGGTGTCGGCATAGGTCACGCCGGATCTGGTTTTCTCAATGGTCACGGTGACAGTGGCGGGCTGGGACACGTGGCCCGCGCTGTCGGTGGCAGCATAGGTGAAGCTGTCGCCGCCGGTGACGCCCTCGTCCGGGGTATAGGTGAAATTCACGCCGTCAACGGTGACGCTGCCCTTCCGGGGCTGATCCACCACAGCGAAGGTCATATTCTCCCCCTCGCTGTCGCTGGCCAGGAACTGGGCCTGATAGGGGATGCCGCGATAGGTCTTGATCTCGATGGCCCGGGCAACAGGCGCGCCCTCCGCCGGCTCCGGGGTCTCCTGCTTTTTCCCAAACAGAGCCGAAGCGCTGTTTGTCGCCGCCAGCGCCGCAGCCAGAGCCAGGGCGGCGGCGCGTCTCATCAACGTATTTTTCAAGTGGATCAGTCCTCCTGTCGGAATTAGTACAGGAGTATTGTTTTCCCGGCCGTCAAAATTATGCGGAAAGCAGCCGGAAAACTCCGGCTGTTCAACCCATCAAAAAAGTCCAAAGGACTTTTTGATGGGTTTCACAATGCCTCACTTTTCGGACTGCTTCACAGTCCAAAAAGCTGCCGCTTCGCGGCGCAAACGCCTGTGATAACAGGCTTTTTGCAGGCATTCGATCCAACACGAAGGGACTCCCGTCCCCCCGTACTCCCCTTGCTTTTTGCCGCCTTCTTTCCAATCAATCAGGTTTTTCGACAGGCTGAGCAGCCGGAAAACTCCGGCTGCTTTTGGCGGCCTCACCGCAGGACGCCCCGATACCGCCGCATGGTGGGCGACCGCTTCTTGATGGCGGACACCATCCCCATGGCGGCGTACAGCGTCAAAAGCGAGGACCCGCCGTAGCTGAAAAACGGCAGGGTGACGCCGATGGTGGGCATCACGAACAGGCACATGCCGATGTTGATGACGGTCTGATAGAGCAGCATGGCCGCCACGCCCACGCAGACATAGCACTGAAAGGGCGTCTGGCTGTGCTTGGCCACCAGCAGCACGCGGAGGATCACCGCCGCCAGCAGCAGTATGACAGCGATGCAGCCCACCATGCCCAGCTCCTCCCCGCAGACGGAGAAGATGAAGTCCGTCCACCGGGCGGGCAGGGAGGTGCTGGACGCGCTTTGGGTCTGGGTGCCGTTCATGTACCCCTGGCCGAACACGCCGCCGGACCCGATGGCCAGCAGGCTCCGGGTCTGGTGCCAGCCCACGCCCAGCGAATCATAGCTGTGGTCGAACAGGACCTTGAAGCGGTCCACCATGTAGGAAAAGGATTTCGGCACTTTGCCCAGGCTGTCCAGCACCATCACACCCCCCACCGCCGCGCCGATGCCTGCGAACAGCAGGGCAAACCACCGCAGGGCAAAGCCCGCCGCAAAGGCCATGCACAGGAAGATGCAGAAAAAGGTCAGGGCGTTGCCCATATCCTTGGAGATGACCACATACCACCCCATCAGCGCCAGGGTGTGCCCCGCCGCCATAAAGGCCGAGGAAAAGGACCGCAGGTCCCGCTTCTCCTCCCGCAGCCACGCCAGCTGCCTGGCCAGCAGCAGGGTGAAGGTGATCTTCACCACCTCCGCCGGGCCGATCTGGAAAGGGATGAACGGGAATTTCAGCCACGCCTGGTTGCCGGTGCTCTCCCCGCCCACCCCCAGGGGGGTCTTCAGCAGGCCGATGAACACGATGTTGAACACCACCAGCCACTTCCACTTTTTCACCAAAATCTCCACATCCACCATGGACATGAGGATGTAGGCGCAGAGGCCCAGCAGCATGGCCACGCTCTGCACGCCCACATAGCGGATCATCCGCACCGGTTTCATATAGTGGGTGGCGCTGGCGATCAGCGCGATGCCGTACAGCGTGGAGGCGCAGCAAAGCCCCAGCAGCACCAGGTCGGCCTGCTGGAAAAAGTCCGCGAGAATGGCTTTCAATCGGTTCACCATGGGATCTCTCCGTTTCAAAACACGCGATTTTTCACAGATGCAGTATACCACAAAGAGAAAGTGGTGTAAACGCCGCAAATTTGTTTTACAGTTTGTTCAAATTGTGATATACTGTTTCCGGCAATTTTTCAGCAGCAGGAAAGGCGGTGCCTTTTATGGAATATCTCTCCCGCAGCGAGGCGGAGACCGAGGCCCTGGGGGCCCGTCTGGCCGCCGCCCTCCCCCCCGGCGCCGTGGTGGCCTATCGGGGCGGCCTGGGCATGGGCAAGACCGCCTTCACCCGGGGCCTTGCCCGGGGACTGGGCTACACCGGCCGGGTCACCAGCCCCACCTTCACCATCGTCAACGAGTACGAGGGCGGCCGCCTCCCCCTGTTCCACTTCGACATGTACCGCCTGGAGGACGCCGACGCCCTCTTTGACATCGGCTGGGAGGACTATCTGGACCGGGGCGGCGTCTGCGCCGTGGAGTGGAGTGAACAGGTGGCGGAGGCCCTGCCCCCCGACACCGTCCGGGTCACCCTCGCCCGCCGTCCTGAATCCGACATCTGGCGGGCCATCACCATCGAAGGAGTGGACCTCCCATGAAGATCTTAGCACTGGAAACCTCGGCCAAGGCCGTCTCCGCCGCTGTGGCGGAGGACGGTAAAATCCTTTGCTCCGGCTATCAGGACACGGGTCTGACCCACAGCCGCACCCTGATGCCCATTGTGGAGCACATCCTGCAAAACACCGGCCTGACCGTTCAGGACATGGATGCCATTGCCGTGGCGGCGGGCCCCGGCTCCTTCACCGGCATCCGCATCGGCGTCTCCGCCGCCAAGGGGCTGGCCTTCGCGGCGGACAAGCCCGCCGCGGGCGTGTCCACCCTGGCCGCCATGGCCCGGAACGTGTCCTTTGCCGGCGGCCTCGTCGTCTGCGCCATGGACGCCCGCCGGAACCAGATCTACAACGCCCTCTTTGACGCCAGGGACGGCGCCATCACCCGCCTGACGCCGGACCGGGCCATCGGCCTTGCGGAGCTGGCGGAGGAGCTGCGGGGCGACCCCCGCCCCAAGACCGTGGTGGGGGACGGCGCCCGGCTGTGCCTCAACGCTCTCACGGCGGCGGGCATCCCCTGCCGCCTGGCCCCGCCCCATCTTGTGATGCAGAACGCCATGTCCGTGGCGCTGGAGGCGGAGGCCCTGGCCGCCGCGGGCAGGCTGGTATCCCCCCAGGCCCTGGAGCCCGTCTATCTCCGTCCCGCCCAGGCAGACCGCCTGCGCCAGAAATAAAGCCAACTATTTTTTGAGATAAAGGAGAACACGATCATGAGCGGAAAAGTACATGTGATGGACCATCCCCTGGTAGCCCACAAGCTGACCATTATGCGGGACAAGAACACCAGCGTCAAGGATTTCCGGGAGCTGGTCTCCGAGATCGGCATGCTGATCACCTATGAGGCCACCCGGGACCTGCCGATGACCACCAAGGAGATCGAGACCCCCCTGTGCAAGATGGACGCCCCCACCCTGAAGGGCAAGAAGTTCGCCGTGGTGCCCATCCTCCGGGCCGGCCTGGGCCTGGTGGACGGCGTGCTGCGGATGGTGCCCAGCGCCCGTGTGGGCCACATCGGCATGTTCCGGGACGAGGAGACCCTGGAGCCCCATGTCTACTTCTGCAAGATGCCCAAGGACGTGGCCGAGCGGGACATCCTGATCGTGGACCCCATGCTGGCCACCGGCGGCAGCGCCGAGGCCGCCATCACCGAGATGAAAAAGCGGGGCTGCCAGCACATCAAGCTGATGGTCCTGGTGGCGGCCCCCGAGGGCATCGCCTGCATCCAGAAGGCCCATCCCGATGTGGACATCTTCTGCGGCGCGGTGGACGACCACCTGAACGAGCACGGCTACATCGTCCCCGGTTTGGGCGACGCCGGCGACCGCATCTTCGGCACGAAGTGACGTCAAGGGGGCATGCTCCCCCTGCGCATTCCCCTCCAGTTCCCATTGAAACAGCCGGAAGCGGATGCTTCCGGCTGTTTTTGTGCGCGGCGCCCCACAAGGACGCCATATTTTGCAAAAAGTGGGCGGCGGACATTGGCCGGCGCTTCGGCCATCGCAATAGAAGCCGCTGCTTTGCGCGGAATCCGAGGCGCTCCAGGACATCTGTGTGGAGGGTGGCAGGACATTCAGAAATATAGCCGTATAACAGTTTACCTTGTGTTACTGTGCAATGGCTGTCGGATCATTGTTTTGGATCACAAAGCTACCAATTACACTAATTCCATCGCTTGCATACAGGGGGATCGTTCTGTTTACTCTCACTTGCTGCACAGCTTCTGCTGGCGTTTCAGCAACAGGAACTTCAAGATCTGTCGCTTTTACATATCCCTCCACCCCATTTACACCAATCGCATAAATCAAATCTGGCTCAATGCCAATCGCCTCTAAAAAGATTTCTGGCCCGTATATATCCCCATGCTCATTCGTTGTTACTGTGGGGAGATATCTGCTCGTCCCTAATGACATGTTCGGAGAAGCATTAGTTGTATACGTCGTATATCCATTTCCATTATAAAAACAAACCTGTCCTTTAGAATAGTAATACTCATCAGGATCAACTTCAACATATATATGTATCCTGTCCCACAAGCGGATCATCATTATATGTCCAGTCTGCCGCTCCTTCAAGGCCGCCATCCGCCCTATACATTCGTGCTCGCGTTCCGATATACCCAATTGGAACGGTTTTATTTGCTATTGTGTGAACCCTGGCAGACAACTTTGGACTCCATCTTTGAATATACGAATAATAGGTATAAGTATACCCACCTACAGTCTTCGTTGTTTTATCCGATGAAGACGAATCTATAGCAAAAGCAGGAACATAAGTTATCACTGCAATCGCAAAGACCATGATTAAGGACAAGATTCTTTTAATAGTTGCTTTCATAAAAATCCCCCTTTTAATTTCCTATCGTAAATGTTCCGATAATTGTTACTCCATCATGTGAATACATGTTTATGGTACGCTGTCTTGGCTTATGATTTATCGCTTCTTCCAGTGTCATCACTCCATCATCAAAATCAGCTTGTCTCACATATCCTTTTTTCCCAAGATCGTTGTACACTAAAAGTAAATCAGGCTGTTCCATAGATTCCCATACATCAGGGCCATAGGTTTCTCCATTTTCATTTTTAGGATACCCATTGGTTCTAATATCATCTACAGTAGGAATTATGATTTGCTCCGCAAGAATGACTTCTCCGCGTTTATCATTCTGCGCACTGTCTCTAGCCTGTTCACTGCCTTGTGCATATACCACAGTAAGGCAGCAAACTGAAAATAGACATATTAAAACAACAAATCCTCTGCCCGCACTTATGGCCTTAATTCGCCCTCTCCAGAATTGATAGGAAAAACATACCCGGCCTGATCGTTCTCTGATACGATGTATAAACTGTCTACCGCACATATCATTCTCCTCTCATTCTTTTATAATTTCTTTTGCTTTGCACAAATTATGAGTTCTCTGTTCCTATTTTCGATTTTTCAATATCTCACGATCCCGGTCACCGCGACCGAATTGCTCGAATTGTTTGAAATCACCAGCCAATAATCTCCGCTTTCCGGGACCTTGATCGTCTTGTCAATGCTGCCTGTTGTCACATTGACATAGTGGTATACTCCGTCCGAATCCAGCAATCCGAAGTCCATGCTGGCATCTTCCGGTGAGTAGCTTGCCCGGATCCGGACAGTTTCCCCTGCCGCAAGCGTAAATTTTGTATCTACCATCACCTCGCTGTTCGCCTTTACGGTCGTATTAAAACTGCCTGTTGCCCGTGTAATGGCCGCTTCCGCCAGTTCATATTCCCCCAAAACCGCGTTGGGTGCATCAACCGCTCCGGCGTTGGTACACAGGCATCCGATCATCGCTATCCCGGTCAATACCATACACAAAAACCTGCGCATCTTCTCCACCTCCCTTCCGATCAAATCAATCAAATCCAATCAACGGTACCTCTGTTATATCATCAGTAATATCCATGCGTCTGCTGTCCATCTCGTCAAAAGTCAGTACTTTTGACGAGCCTTGGCCCGCGCTCCTCTGCGCCAGTGCGGCGGCGGCCATACCCAGCAGAAAGGCAAGGAGCACGGCGATCACCGCAAACAATTTGTACCGCCTGCCCGTTCTGTCCTTCCCCCGCTCCGGCTCCCGCTTTTCTTCCGGCCGTTCCGCCGCCGGGATCTTCTCCGGCTCCGGCTCTATCTCCGCCGCGTCGTCCAGAAGGATTTCAAGAGGGACATGATATAGCTTGCTCAGGCTCTGCAAGCTCTCTGTCGACGGCCTTGACGTTCCCGCTTCCCATCCGGTTATGGCCTGCCTGGACACAAACAGCTTTTTCGCCAGCTCCAACTGTGTCAGTCCCTGTTCCTTTCTCAATTCTTTCAGCTTCTGTGACAGTTCCATTCTTTCATCTCCATGTCCAAATTTACTATAAACTTCCATCAAATGTAAACCGCACGCGGTTTACATTTAGGCAAGCATTCCTTGCCTTTCGCCGTTTTTCAGCTGTTTTTTGCGGTTTTACGCGCTCTGCGCGCACCTGTGCGTTCTGTTGAAAAACCGCCGGCAAAAGCAGCCCCCGCCCCTTTGGATCTAACTTATCATTCTATACTTACAGAAAAATGTCAAGTGCATCCGGCGTCCAAAAGCCGCCCTGGCGAACGGCGGGGCACATCGCCGGACGGAACCGCGCAGGCAGAAAAAGCCCCGGCAGATACTGCCGAAGCAATATCCGCCGGGGCTCCCGACACTTAAAAGATTCTCTCCATTCAGGAAAAACGGCCGCATTTGGCTGTTTTGCCCGCTCCTCAATAGATCCGCGTGTAAATGCCGATCCAATGCAGCACCGCCGCCGCCAGGACGAACACATGCCATACGCAGTGGTTGTACTTCCCCTTCCTCGCAAAGGGGATCATCCCCAGCGTATACACCACGCCGCCCGCCAGAATGAACCACAGCAGCGTCCGGTTGTTTTGGTACATCTCCGGCAGGAACATCAGCCCGCTCCAGCCGATCAAAAAATACAGCGTAAAATGCAGGGGCCGCCAGCGCCCCGGCCCAAAGACCAGCAGCAGCGTCACCCCCAGCAGGATGACGCCCCACTGCACGCAGAACAGGGCGATCTCCAAGCGGCCGCCATAGTACACCAGCAGGATCGGCGCAAAGGTCCCGCCGATCAGGAGATAGATGGAGGTGTAGTCGAACCGCCGCCACAGCCGCTTCACCCCGGAGCCCGCGGGCATGGCATGGTATATGCTGCTCATGGACATCATCACCACCATGCTGATGCCGTAAAAGCAGGAGGCCATGATCTCCAGCGGCGTGTCCGACCGCAGAAGCAGCAGCACCAGCCCCGTGATGGCCAGCGCCGCGCCGAAGCCGTGGGAGATCGCGTTGAAGACCTCCTCCCCCACGGTGAGCCGGGGCGGCTCATTCCGCTTTTTGGTCCGGACCTTTCGTCTGATCCGGGCGTACTGCCTTGCCGTCAACACCATTTCCATGGTCCGTCCTCCTTTTCCATCCGTCAAACGCGCCGCAGCTGTCTTTCGCAGGCGCGCAATTGTGTCTTCAAATTATATAATATGGTTTCTAAAACTATATTATACGATGTTTTATAAAATTTCAAGTAGTTTTCCACAAAATCTTTTCTTCATTCCTCCCTCCAGCAAAAAAGAATGGGCGGGGCACTCCCGCCCCGCCGCCGGTCATTTTTCTGCTCAGTTCCAAAATTCCGTCCTGCCCCGCAGTCCGATCTCCGCCGCCCGAAACACCGGGTCCCTGTCCAGCGCCTTCTGCCGGAGGTAGTCCTCCAGCGCCAGCAGCACCGGCTTTGCCAGCAGCAAAATGGCCGACAGGTTGATGAGGGCCATCATGCCCATGGTCACATCCGCCGTGTCCCACACCAGGGAAAAGTCCATCTGCGCCCCCAGGAACACGATCAGCGCCGCCGCCAGCCGGAACGCCGTCAGCTCCCCCCGCTTCGCGTCCCGCCGCAGCAGGTACTGGAGGTTGCTCTCGCAGTAATAGTAATTGCCCAAAATGGTGGTGAAGGCAAACAGCAGCGTGGCCCCGGTGATGAACCAGTTGCCGAAGGGGCCAAAGGTCCCGCTCAGCGCCGCCTGGACATAGGGCACGCCCTTCAGCGCCGCGTCCGGCTCCACGCCGGAGCAGAGGCAGAGGAACGCGGTGGCGGAGCAGATGACCATGGTGTCCAGAAACACGGACAGCACCTGGGCCAGTCCCTGCTTCACCGGATGGGACACCGAGGCGGCCGCCGCCGCGTTGGGGGCGGAGCCCACGCCGGCCTCGTTGGAAAACAGGCCCCGCTTGATGCCGTACATCATGGCCGAGCCGGTAAACCCGGCGAAGATGGCCCGGAAGTCAAAGGCGTTTTGGAAGATGGACGCCACCACCCCCGGCAGCAGCCGGATGTGGAGCAGGATCATCCCCAGCGCCACCAGCACATAAAGGCCGCCCATGACCGGCACCAGGATCTCCGTGACCTTGGACAGCCGCTTTCCGCCGCCAAAGACGCACACCGCCGTGACGGCCGCCAGCACGCCGCCCACGACATAGGGAACCTTCGCCGAGAAAAAACCGTATCCGGAGAAGGCGTCCACCAGATTGTAGGACGCCACCATATTGAAGCCGACCATATAGGTCAGGATCAGGAAAACAGAGAAGGCCGCCGCCAGTTTCCGGTTTCCCAGGCCCTGTTCGATATAGTACGCCGGGCCGCCCCGGCTGCCGCCCTGTCCGTCCCGGACCTTGTAGATCTGGGCCAGGGTGCTCTCCACAAAGGCGGAGGCGGAGCCCAGCAGCGCCACCACCCACATCCAGAACACCGCCCCCGTGCCGCCCAGACAGATGGCGATGGACACCCCGGCGATGTTGCCGGTGCCCACCCGGGAGGCAGTGGAGATCATCAGCGCCTGGAAAGAGGAGACCCCATCGCCGTGGGACTTCTCCCGCAGGACCCGGAACGCCTCGCCAAACAGGCGGAATTGGACAAACCTCGTGCGAATACTGAAATAGAGTCCCGCCGCGATCAGCAGGATCACCAGGATATAGGTATAAAGCCAGTTGTTCAGCGTTCCGATAACAGTTCCCAGCATAAAGCACTTCCCCGTTTATTTCTTCATGATACCGCACCAGCATACCAGAAAGCCGCCGCTTTTGTCAATTCCCGTTTATTTTCCCATCATTTGATGCAAAACATGCGGGAGGGCCGTCCGCCCTCCCGCCGCGCTTATCTGTCCGTCAGCTGCTCCGTCTCCGGATCAAAGTACAAAACGCCGGTCCCGCCGGTGACAGTTTCACAGTCCAGGCGCAGCCTGCCGTCCTCCTGCCACGCAAGGCTCAGGATGGCGGTCTCCAGGCCGTCCCAATCCTGGAGATCGTACATGCCGCCCCGGGAGCCCTCTCCGGGCTTCTGCCACCCCACGCCGAACTCCGTGGGCTCCTCCGTCAGCATGGCGTCCCACACGCCGTCCGGCGACCAGACGCGGTAACGGGCGGCGTTCCCGGCCAACCGGTCTGCCGTCATGTCCTCCGCGGCGGGGACCAGCCAGGCCGCCGTCCCCTCCGGGAGCAGGAAGGCCTTTTCGCTGTCCCGGCTCACCGTGTTTTCCCAGTCCGCGCCGTTGGAGAGGTACAGGTCCCCGCCGTCGGTGACGATATAGGCGTACCGCTTCTCGTATATCTTCCCATCGCTCCACATCCGCCAGAGGAAGCTGTCGTTTTCAAAGATCACGTCGATGACCATGGGCAAGCCCTCGCCATAGTCCTGCAACGTGCGCAGCTGGCAGGGGACGCCCAGGGAGACCTTGTACAGGAATTCCTCTGCCAAGCCGTCGTTCTGCACGCCGTCCCCGGTGAACACCACGTCAGTGTCCGATGCAGAGGCCGCGCCGTAGTCCTCCGGCAGCTCCTCCAGCGGGCCGAAGCCGTAGGGCGTTTCGGCAGTATAGGGACTGTCGCCGATCTTGAATTCGGCGTACAGCGTCTCGCCGCCGACATGCTTTACCAGACGATATGTCTCCCCTTCCGGCTTCTCCTCATATAGATCAAAACCGCAGGTCAGGGCCACGGTGCCGCCCGGCTCCAGCGCGTAGCCGATCGCGGTAAATCCGGCATTTTCGACCCTGGTCAGATCCCGCCAGCTTCCATCCTCCTGCCGCTGGATGGCATAGTCTTCCCCGAACTCCACGGTCTCCTCGGTGTCGTTGCGGAGGAAATAGGTATACCGGGTCAAAGAGGGATCATAAACCGCGTGTTCCATCTCCAAAAACAGCCCTGTACCAGGTGCCTGGATTTCATTTTCCTGCATATTCTCTTTCGTTTCCGGCGCCAGGCCCTCTTCCGCCGGGTTCTCCTTCGCCCCGCACCCCGCCAGCAGCAGGACGCACAGCAGACACGCGAAAATTTTCTTCATACCCATCACCTCTTGCCTGTTTTGACGAAGCGCGCCGAAAAAAGTTCCCCAGCATTTGGCGCTTTGTACAAAATCCGCCTGAAATTTTTTCAGGCTGTCTGCTTGCATTTTAGCCCATTCTCCGCTACAATACAAGTACAAGCAAAGACGGATAGCTGCAACGTAGTGCTTCGCGCACGGGCTGACACCTATCTTCCTTTGCCGTCGATAGGTGTTTCGAACCGCTGTGGGTTTGAAGCGCCTTTTCTTTTTATCAGTGTAAACGCTTTGAGGGAATATAAGGAGGTTTTCGTATGATCTTATTGGCAAACGGCAAAGTCATCACCCGGGATCCCGACGGCGCGGGCTACCTGCCTGACGGCGGCGTGGTCACCGACGGCGGAAAAATCGTGGAAGTCGGTGCCACCGCCGACCTGAAGTCCAAATATCCCCAGGCCGAGTTCGTGGACGCCAGGGGCGGCGTCATCATGCCCGGTCTCATCAACGCCCACACCCACATCTACTCCGCCCTGGCCCGGGGCCTCTCCATCAACGGCTACGCCCCCACCAATTTCTACGAGGTGCTGGACGGCCAGTGGTGGTACATCGACCGCAACCTGGACCTGGAGGCCACCCGCGCCAGCGCCCAGGCCCTGGTCATCGACAGCATCAAGCAGGGCGTCACCACCATCTTCGACCACCACGCCAGCTTCTGCGAGATCCCCGGCTCTTTGATGAAGATTGCCGAGGTGACCCAGGAATTCGGCATGCGGGCAAGCCTGTGCTACGAGGTCTCCGACCGGGACGGCGAGGAGAAGTCCCTCCAGTCCGTCCAGGAGAACAAGGACTTCATCGACTGGTGCGAGAGCCACCCCAGCGATATGCTCAAGCCCATGTTCGGCGGTCACGCCCTGTTCACCATCTCCGACAGGACCTTTGACCGCATGGTGGCGGCCAACAACGGCCGGGTTGGCTTCCACATCCACGTGTCCGAGGGCATGAACGACGTGTACGACAGCCTGCAGAACTACGGCCGCCGCCCCGTCCAGCGGCTCCAGGACCACGGAATCCTGGGCCCCAAGACCATCCTGGGCCACTGCATCCATGTGAACACCGCTGAAATGGACATCATCAAGGCCACCGACACCATGTGCGTCAACAACCCGGAGTCCAACATGGGCAACGCCGTGGGCATCTCTCCCGTTTTGCAGCTCTATAAAAAGGGCATCCTCATCGGCATGGGCACCGACGCCTATACCAACGACATGCTGGAATCCATCAAGGTGGCCCTGTGCTCCCAGCGGCACAACGCCTGCCTCCCTGGCGTGGGCTGGTGCGAGGTCACCGACATGCTGTTCCGCAACAACGCCAAAATGGCCCAGCGGGCAGGCTTCCCCACCCTGGGCATTTTGAAGCCCGGCGCGGCGGCGGACGTCATTGTCATGGACTACAAGCCCTACACCCCCTTCAGCGACGCCAACATCGACGGCCACATGCTCTTCGGCATGACCGGCCGCCAGTGCCAGACCACCATGATCAACGGCAGGATCCTGATGAAGGACAGAGTTTTGACTGAGATCGACGAAGAGGCCGTCAACGCCCACATCCTGGAGAGCAGCAAGCGCCTGTGGGGCAAGCTGAACCACTGCGCGTATTAAACCGAATGGACAATGTACAATGGACAATTGACAATGGGGCGGTCATGGCAGCCGCTCTTCATCAACCAAAACATTGTCCATTGTCAATTGTCAATTATCAATTCTTTTCGCGCTGTAAGGAGTTATTTTGAGGAGGAAAAAACATGTCTGAACTGATGACCCCCATTCCCTTTCGGGAATTGATGACCTGGATCACCACCGAGTACCAGCGGGACGGCACCGTCTTCGGCGTCCACAAGCCCTATAAGGCCGGTGCCAAGAAGCTGCCCATCTTCGGCGAGACCATCGAGACCCCCTTCGGCCCCGCCGCCGGCCCCAACACCCAGCTGGCCCAGAACATCATCGCCGGCTACTTCGGCGGCGCCCGGTTCTTCGAGCTGAAGACCGTCCAGAAGATGGACGGCGCGGACCTGGCCGCCTGCATCAATCGCCCCTGCATTCTGGCGGAGGACGAGTGCTATAACTGCGAGTGGTCCACGGAGCTGTACGTTCAGCAGGCCTTCGAGGAGTATGTGAAAGCATGGTGCGCCCTGAAGATCATGGCCAAGGTCTATGGGCTGGGCGATCCCGACGGCTTTGTGTTCAACATGTCCGTGGGCTATGACCTGGCGGGCATCCAGGGGGAGAAGATCGACAAATTCCTGAACGGCATGGTGGACGCCTCCGGCACCCCTGTCTTCCGGGAGTGCATCCGGGTTTTGAAAGAGTTCTTCCCCGGCGAGAGCGCCTATATCGACACCATCACCCCCCATGTCTCCGGCAGCGTCACAGTGTCCACCCTCCACGGCTGCCCGCCGGACGAGATCGAGCGCATCGCCAGTTATCTGATTGAGAAAAAGCATCTGCACACCTTCGTCAAGTGCAACCCCACCCTCCTGGGCTATGAGACCGCCCGGTCCATCCTGGACGGCATGGGCTACGACTACATCGCCTTTGACGACCACCACTTCAAGGAGGACCTGCAGTACGAGGACGCGGTGCCCATGTTCCACCGCCTCCAGGCCCTGGCCGACGCCAACGGCCTGGAATTCGGCCTGAAGCTCTCCAACACCTTCCCCGTGGACGTGAAGCAGAATGAGCTGCCCAGCGGCGAGATGTACATGGCGGGCAAGTCCCTGTTCCCCCTGACCACCACCATGGCGGCCCGGCTGTCCCGGGAGTTCGGCGGCAGGCTCCGCATCTCCTACGCCGGCGGCGCCGACGCCTTCAACATCGACAAGCTGTTCGCCTGCGGCATCTGGCCCATCACCATGGCCACCACGGAGCTGAAGCCCGGCGGCTATCAGCGGTTCGTCCAGATCGGCGACAAGCTGGACGCTTTGGACTTCAAGCCCTTCACCGGCGTGGACGTAGGCGCCATCGAAGCCCTGGCCCTGGCGGCCCGGACCGACAAGTACCACGTCAAGGACATCAAGCCCCTGCCCCGGCGGAAGCTGTATGAAAAAGTTCCCCTGGTGGACTGCTTCACCGCCCCCTGCAAGGGCGGCTGCCCCATCCGGCAGGATATCCCGGAGTATATTGAGCTGTGCCGCAAGGGCCAGTACGCCTCCGCCCTGCGGCTCATCACGGAGAAGAACCCCCTGCCCTTCATCACCGGCACCATCTGCGCCCACCGCTGCCAGACCAAGTGCACCCGGAACTACTACGACGAGCCCGTCCAGATCCGCTCCGCCAAGCTGGTGGCCGCGGAGAAGGGCTATGACGCCTACATGGCAAAGATCAAGGCCCCCGTCCCCGTGAACGACGGCCGCAAGGTAGCCGTCATCGGCGGCGGCCCCACCGGTATGTCCGCCGCCTACTTCGTGGGCCGTGCCGGCATCCCCGTCACCATCTTTGAAAAATCCGACTGCCTGGGCGGCATCGTCCGGCAGGTCATCCCCGCCTTCCGCATCTCTGACGACGCCATCGACAACGATGTGGCGCTGATGTTCAAGATGGGCGTGGAGGTCAAGCTGAACACCCCCGCCCCCTCCGTGGCGGAGCTGAAGGCCCAGGGCTACACCCACATCTTCTTCGCCGTGGGCGCCTGGAAGGCCGGCAGGCTGGACATCCCCGGCAACGTGGTGCCCGTCATCGGCTGGCTGAAGGATCTGAAGGCTGGCAAGGCGGTCTCCCTGGGCCATGTGGCCGTGGTGGGCGGCGGAAACACCGCCATGGACGCCGCCCGGGCGGCCCTCCGGGCCGGGGCAAAGTCCTCCACCCTGGTCTATCGCCGCACCAAGAAATACATGCCCGCCGACGCCGAGGAGCTGGAGCTGGCCATTGCCGACGGCGTGCAGTTCCTGGAGCTGGTGGCCCCCGTGGAGCAGAAGGACGGCAAGCTGGTGTGCGAAAAGATGCGCCTGGGTGAGCCGGACGCCAGCGGCCGCCGGAAGCCCGAGCCCACCGGCGAGCTGGTCTCCATCGACTGCGACACCGTCATTTCCGCCGTGGGCGAGCGGGTGGAGAGCGAGCTGTTCACCGCCAACGGCATCGAAGTGGACGCCAAGGGCATCCCCGATTTCAAGACCAATATCGAGGGCGTCTACGCCGGCGGCGACGCCATGCGGGGCCCCGCCACCGTGGTGGAGGGCATCGCCGACGCCCAGGGCTTCGCCAACGCCGTCATCGGCGAAGGCTATCAGGTCAACATCCCCGCCCACGCCAGGGCCGACCGGGCCGCCGCCATCGCCAAGAAGGGCATCCTGTGCGAGTCCGCCAAGTGCGAAGGCGACCGCTGCCTGACCTGCAACGTGGTGTGCCAGGTCTGCGCCGACGTGTGCCCTAACCGGGCCAACGTGGTCGTCGAGCTGCCCGACGGCCGCCACCAGATCCTGCATGTGGACCGGATGTGCAACGAGTGCGGCAACTGCGCCATCTTCTGCCCCTACGACTCCGCCCCCTACCGGGATAAGTTCACCCTGTTCATGACGAAGGAGGGCTTTGACGAGAGCGTGAAGAACCAGGGCTTCCTGCCCCTGGGCGGCAGAAAGGTGCTGGTGCGGCTGGATGGCAAGGTCTTCGAGGCCGATCTGGACGCCGTCAATGATCTGCCCGCCGATATCGAGGTGTTCATCCTCACCGTGCTGACCAAGTACAGCTATCTGCTGGGCTGACAGCAGCGATAAAGACACGGGGCCGGAAACCGGCCCCGTGTCTTTTACGGTCTTTTCCCTTTTCGGGTGAACCTCCGGCCCATATACCTGGGGTTCACCACCAAAAGATAGGTCACAAGCAGGATGACGCCCAGCGCCAGCCCCGCCAGGCCCAGCCCCATGTCCGCCGTCAAAACGGCCACCGCCGCCTGTGCGGCGCAGTAGCCCAGCTCGATCAGGCTGTTTTTCCGCCGCTGGCGGGGGTCTTGCTCCCGCCGCAGATTGGCCGCCATCCAGACGGAGCAGGCCAGCGTCAGAGCCAGATAGAGCCAGACGGGGCCGCGGTAATGCTCCAGGCCCTGGTTCAGCCACCACAGCGACTGGGCGCAGCCGTACAGGCTCCCCGCCTGACCGGCGATGGCCAGCAGTTCCAGATTGGAGCGCAGGATGGGGTTTTTCTCCGTGTTCCGGCGGATACGTGGCAGCGCCAGAAGCAGGACGCCCCCGAACGCCGTCAGCAGGCACAGGGCGAACAGCCACTCCAAGTGGTGGTACTTCAAAAAGCCGGTCAGCCCGGTGTAACCACGCACCCACTCCACGCCCGCCGGCGCTTCCGCCACGCTTGCCGGGAACACGGAGCTGAGGATCCCCAGAAGCAGCAGCCCCAGCAGGGAGAGGCCGGTGATCGCCCCTCCGGCGATGGACCAGCCCCGGCCAAGGGCCTTGGGGGCCGTCTCTCCGCCGGGCTGTTTATCATCCAGCTCCTCCCAGCCCTGTCCGTTCTCCAGCATCCAGTCCAGGGACACCCGGAACCGCTGCCGCAGCTTCACCAGATTGGGGGTCTCCCGGCATGGCCGTGCCCTGCTCCCAGCGGGACACCGCCTGCCGGGAGACCCCCAGGTATGACGCCAGCTCCTCCTGGCTCAGGCCCTCCCGCTTCCGCAGGCGCGCCAGCTTTTCCGAAAAGGTCATAAAACCGCCTCCTTGTCTGCCTTTATCATAGCAAAATCCGCCGCGGAAGTCCACCGCCCGGGCCTGACATCCCCGCAACCAAACGCAACATCCCCGCCCGCGAGAAATTTTTTTGCCATTTTTGCAGCAATTCCGCCTCTTCCAAAGTATCCCGTGTAGAAGGATGTGATCACATGCCCCACCCAGACACCGCGGACGCGGTCAGCCGGTACGGCCCCATGGTCTACCGCATGGCCTATGCCCAGACCCGGAGCCGCCACGACGCCGACGATATCTTCCAGGAGGTCTTCCTCCGCTACCACCGGGCCGCCCCGGCCTTTGAGACGGCGGAGCACGAAAAGGCGTGGCTGCTGAAAGTCACCGCCAACTGCGCCAAAAGCCTCCGCGCCTCCCCCTGGCGGCGGCGGACGGTGCCTCTGGAGGACGTCTACGCCTACACGGACCCGGCGGAATCGGCGGTGGACGGGGCCCTGGCCCAGCTGCCCGGCAAGTACCGCGCCGTCGTCCACCTCTATTACTACGAGGGCTATCAGACGGAGGAGATTGCCCGCATCCTGGGCCGCTCCCCCTCTACCGTCCGGGCCCAGTTGACCCGCGCCCGCCAAAAGCTCAAGGAATTGCTGAAGGAGGAATTTTGATGTTTTCCGAGACCTACCGCAACATGAACGACGCCGTCGCCCCCTCCCCCGCCCTGGTGGAAAAGACCCTGGCCGGGGCCAAACGCCGCCGCTTTCCCCTGCGCCGCGTCGCGGCCATTGCCGCCGCGGCGGCCCTGTGCATCGCCACCCCCGCTCTGGCGGCTCAGACGGAGCTGGGCTACCAGGCCCTGTACCGGATCGCCCCCGCCGCCGCCCAGTTCTTCCAGCCGGTGCAGAGGTCCTGCACGGACAATGGCGTCACCATGGAGGTGGCCGCCGTCCGGGTGGAGGGCAGCGCCGCCCAGGCGTATATCACCCTCACCGGGGACGCCGTGGACGAGACCTGCGACCTCTTCGACAGCTATAACTTCCACCTGCCCTTCGACCAGATCGGCCACTGCCAGCGGGTGGGATACGATGCGGCCACCCATACCGCCACCTTCCTCTGTACCACGGAGACCATGGACGGCTCCCCCATCCCCGCCGGCGGGAAAATGACCTTTTCCGTGGGCTGCTTCCTCTCCGGCAGGGAGACCGCCGAGGATCTGGCGGTAGAGATCAGCCTGGCGGACTATGCTTTTGAAGCCGCCGCGGCCCCTACCTGGAGCGATCCCGACAGGAAAACCCCCGGCGCTTTCTACCGCACCGGCGGCAGCTATTCGGCGGAGGAGGACGAAGCCCTGTACCAAACTTCCCCTGTCCTGATGCCCGGTGAAGCGCTGGCGGAGCCCGTCCCCGGCCTGTCCGTCACCGCCGCGGGCTACGCGGACGGCCTGTTCCACATCCAGCTCTGCCGGGGCAACGCTGCTCGGCTGGACAACCACGGCTGGCTGTGGCTGGAGGACGCCGCCGGGAACCGGACGGAGCCCCGCTGCTCCATCGGCTTCCACAACGATGCCGAAACGGAGACAGGCGGGCGGCTGGACTACACGGACTTCCTTTTTGACGTCTCCCCCGCCGACCTGTCCGGTTACACCCTCCACGGCGACTTCTACACCGCCTCCACTCTCACCGAGGGCCGCTGGCGGGTCACCTTCCCCCTGGTGGACACACCCTGAAACCTTAACGCATCTTAACGCCCCAGGCGCCCGGAGAATATGCTCCGGGCGCTTGTCATTTTCCGGAAAGGTGGTATGATGGAGCTGTACCCTCAGGGGACAAAGGGCAGCACGCCTGCCAGCGGCCAAAATCAACGCTGGCGGCGTCATCGTCCTTGGCGGGCGGCAACGAGGATAACACCGCCAGATGCTCAAGATGCCCCGAAAAACCGTGTTGCCCCTTGTCCGCTGTGGGTAAGAAATGGAGGAGATCATATGCTGGACTTCCTGCGCAGCGAGGGCGTCAGCCCCAGAATCATAAAAGAGCTTGAGGCCTTCCGGACCAAATTCCCGGCGGAGGGGGCCCTGCGCCGCCGCATCCCCGAGCCCCGGTATCTCTATTACGGCAAGGACATCTGGGAGGAGGCGGCCACCGCCCTGCTCTGCGGCGAAAATCTGCTGCTGGTAGGCCCCAAGGCCACCGGCAAGAACGTGCTGGCGGAAAACCTGGCCGCCGTCTTCGCCCGCCCCAGCTGGGACGTATCCTTTTACATCAACACCGACGCCGCCACATTGCTTGGCACCGATACCTTCGCCGAGGGCGCCGTCTCATTGCGGAAGGGCCCCATCTACCGCTGCGCCGAGGAGGGGGGCTTCGGCATCCTGGACGAGATCAACATGGCGAAGAACGAATCCCTGGCGGTGCTCCACGCCACGCTGGACTTCCGCCGCAGCATCGACATGCCCGGCTACGACCGCATCACCCTCCACGACGCCACCCGCTTCATCGCCACCATGAACTACGGCTACGCCGGCACCCGGGAGCTGAACGAGGCCCTGGCCTCCCGCTTTGTGGTCATCGACATGCCCGCCATCTCCACCGAGGGGCTGGTGAAGCTGCTGACCCGGGAGTTCCCCGGCCTGCGCCCCGCCTACGCCGACCAGTTCGCCGGACTGTTCCAGGATATCCAGCGCAAGTGCGACGGCGGCGAGCTTTCCACCAAGCCTCTGGACCTCCGGGGCCTGCTGGCCGCCGTGCGCTTGATGCGCGCGGGGCTGGAGGGCAACCGGGCCCTGGAGCTGGGCCTTGTCAACAAGTCCTTCGACAGCTTTGAGCGCCAGCTGGTGACGGACGTCATCCGCACCCGTCTGCCGGACGAGATCCGCTTTGAGGATGTGTTTGCCTGATGGACCTGATCGAGATACCGGACAGTGAAAAGCGCCGGGCCCGGAACCTGATCTGGAACGCCGCCGGGGATTACGGCTTTGAGCCGGACTTCAAGGCCTACGACGAGGACGGCCGGGCGGACCTGTACTGGAACAGCATCATCGGCGCCGTCCGGAAGAACTACGGCCAGGAGACGGTGGACGGCCTGCTGGAGAGCTTCCAGGGCTGCAAGGATCAGGCCCTCTATGAAGAGCTGGCCTGGCTGGCCCTGGAAAACGCCGTGTTCCTCCGGGAGTCCCCCCGCCGCCCGGCGCTGCCGTCCCTGCGGCGGAGCTACGCCAGGCGGGTCCTGGCCCTGGGCCACACCAGCGACCAGATTCTGAACATCGTGGAGAGCGCCCACTTCCGCCGCGCCCTGGGAGAGGAGCCCCGCCTGCGCCCCGGGGAGCAAAAGCTGCTGGACGCCCTGGAGCTCCCCGGCGACCTGGACGGCCCCGCCCTGGCGGCGCGGATCCTGGGCGCCCTGCGCGCCTCCTTCGGCTTCATTCCCGGCGAGACCCAGGCCGCCGAGGCCAAAGAGAAGAAGCACCGCTTCCTCTTCGGACGCCGCCGGAAGGGCAGCGCGGAGTTGCCCCCCGTCCGGGGCTTTGCCTACGGCTTCGGGGAACACACCGTCTCCGGTCAGGGCGGCGGCAGAGAGGTGGTCCCGCCCCAGCGCCGCCTGACGGACCTGAATGCCGCCCAGAGCGAGGCCGCCCTGCGGACCTATGTCCAAAGCGTCTTCGGCCCGCCCCTCTTCGGCGCCCAGCAGCTCCAGGAGCTGGAACAGGCCCTGTGCGCGGACGACCACAAGGGCTGCCATCTCTACTACGCCCGGGGGGACGACACCCTGGATCCCCGCGTCAAGGGCTACGCCGCCGCCCAGCGCAAGTCGGCCCTGAACCAGATGGCACACAACCGGGAGGCCTACGAGGCCGACGCGGTGCGCCACCGGAACAGCATCCTGCGGCTCACCGCCCGCATCCGCAACGCCATGCTGGCCTATCCGCAGCCCACGGTGGTGCGCTCCGCCTCCGGCCAGCTGGACGCCAGCCGCGTCTGGCGGGGGCTGTATCTGGACGATGACAAGGTATTCACCCGGGTCCTGCGGACAGACCCCGGCGACATCAGCGTGGACCTGCTGCTGGACGGCTCCACCTCCCAGACGGACCGCCAGGCGGCGGTGGCGGCCCAGGGCTATATGATCGCCGAGAGCCTGACCCGCTGCGGCATCCCGGTGCGGGTGTCCTCCTTCTGCTCCCTCAGCGGCTATACCATTGTGACCCGCTACCGGGACTACAGCGAGACGGACAAAAACGACCGCGTCTTCCACTATTTCACCACCGGCTGCAACCGGGACGGCCTGGCCATCCGGGCCCTGGGCCAGGGGCTGGGGGACTCCCCCTGCGAGCACCGCATCGTCATCCTGCTCTCCGACGCCAAGCCCAACGACGTGGCGAAGCTGGTCCAGGGCGATTCCCTGCTGGACTACGCCGCCCAGAACGGGATCGAAAACACCGCCCGGGAGGTCCGCGCCCTGCTGCGTCAGGAGGTCTCCGTCATCTGCGTCTTCACCGGCAATGACGAGGACATCCCCGCCGCCCACACCATCTACGGCCGGGACTTCGCCCGCATCCGCTCCCTGGACCAGTTCGCGGACACCGTGGGCACCCTGATCCAAAACCAGATCCGCGGCCTTTGACCCGGTCCATCCCACAAGCGGCAGGGCCGCCGCCGGACGGTGTCCCGGGCCGCCCGCGGCGCCGTGCTCACATTCCGCCTGATCGATTCCGCCATTTTGCCACGGCTTTGCTCATCCGCATAACATTTCCGCCGCGAGAAAAAGCGCCGGGAGCTGTCGCTCCCGGCGCTTTCGGCTTGTCGAAAAACCTGACGGAAAAGAGAGGGCAGGAAAAAGCAAGAGGAGTACGAGGGAACGGGAGTCCCTTCGCGTTGGCTCAAAAACCTGCAAAAGGGCTGCTATCACAGCCCTTTGCGCCGCGAAGCGGCTGCTTTTTGGCTGCTCCGCAGCCCTAAAAAGCAAGGCATTGTGAAGCCCGCCCAAAAAGTCCAAAGGACTTTTTGGGCGGGCTGAAAGCTAATTATCATTCCAAAAACCGCTCCACCAGTCTCCTCCGGCGTCTCCAAATCCGCCGCTGGGATCCGTGGGGTCCGGCTCGCCTGGCTCTTCCGGCGTGACAGGGGCATCCCCTGTCCCCTCTCCGCCCTCTTCGCCGGGCGACGGCGGATTATAGTTGGGGTCGGAGGGATCGACGCCGGGGTCATCCGGATTTTCGGGATCCTCCACCGGCAGGCCCGTGTGGACGGGACAGCCGATGACCTCCGGATAGGTCTCCGAGCCGTCCTCGCCGACGGTGGGCGCCAGGCCGATGGCCTTCTGCATGTTGATCAGCAGATAGGGGTCGTCCTCCGCCTTGACATTGGCGCCATAGTTTTCACGGACATGATCCAGGACCGCCACCTGCTTCACAGAGCTCTCCGGGCAGGATTCCGTGGCCAGGCACTGGCCGTCGGAGCAGTAGTCCACCATGGTGTGAAGGGTGCATTGCTCCGTGGGCGCCGTACCGGCGGCGATCTCCACCTGGACGGCCCTGCTGCCCCGCACATCCGCCCGGCAGGCGTCTGTAGCCAGCAGCCCGCTGTCCGCGCAGAGCGTCACGGTCTCCAGCCCGCTGGCGGGCTTGGAAAAGCTCTTGTTGGGCAGGTCCGCGTGGACCTCCTGCATCACCTTTTTCCAAAGCGTGATGGCCGGGTTGCCGCCGGAGTAGCTGATCCGGGCATTGGACTTATAGCCTGTCCACACCGCCGCCACATAATAGGGCGTGTAGCCCACAAAATAGCGGTCGTAGTTGTCGCTGGTGGTGCCGGTCTTGCCGGCGATGGTCATGCCGCTGAACTTGGCCTGGGTGCCGGTGCCGGCGTTCACCGCGTTGGTGAGCATCTTGGTCATCAGGTAGGCGGTGGTCTCCTTCATGGCCACGTGGCTTTCGCCCTCGTTTTCCAGCACCACCGTCTCGTTGCCGTCGGCGTCCACCTTCGTGACCCGCAGATAGGTCTTGGGGGAATTATAGACGCCGTTGTTGGCAAAGCAGCTGTAGGCCGCCGCCATTTCCACAGTGCTGAGGCCCCGGTGCAGGCCGCCCATGCCCAGGGGGCTGCGGTCCATATCCTCCGGCTCCAGATCCAGCATCAGCTTTTCCGTGGCGAACTCGTAGGCCTCCTGCACCCCGCCGGCCATCAGGGTCTGGACGGCGATGGTGTTGATGGAGTGCTGGAGACCGGAGGCCACCGTGGTGAAGCCCCGGTATCTCGGGGGCGAGTTCTTGGGCCAGTAATTGCCGTTCATCAGCTCAACGGGGTAATCGTCAAAGGTACTGCCGGGCGTCACCGCGCCGGAGTCGATGGCCGGCGCGTAGGCCGTCAGGGGCTTCATGGAGGAGCCCACCTGGTGCTTGTCCGTGGCGTAGTTCCACAGCAGGTTGCCGTCCTTCTCGCCCATGTCGCCCACCATGGCCACGATGTTGCCGGTGTAGGGATCCATCACGGTGATGCCGGAGCGGATAAGCTGCCCGTCCCGGCTGGTGAGGTTGTTCAGGCTGCCCCGGTCCACATAGACGTCCTCCGCGATCTTCTGGATATCCGGGTCCAGGGTGGTGTAGATGTGGTAGCCGCTGTTGTAGAGCCTGGCCTCCGCCTCCTCGGTGGTATAGCCGTACTCCGCCATCAGGTCGGCGGTGACGTCCCGGATCACCTGGTCGGTGAACCAGCTGTTGATCTCGATTCCGCCCACAGCCTTTTCCACGATGTCGTCGGCGGAGGTGGAGCCGTCGGTAAACTGCAGGATCTCGTTCTGGGCGGCCTCCTTTTCCTCCTCCGTGAGATAGTAATTCCACGTCTCCGGGTCGCTGTTAAAATCATCCAGCGTCGCGGGGCCCTTTACCTCGGACATTTTTTTCAGGATATTTTCCTGGCGCCTCTTATTCAGCTCCCGCGGGGTGGTGGTCGTGCCGTCGTCGCTGGTGAATACAGCGTCCCGCAGCGGATTATACGCCGAGGGGTTGTTGGTAATGGCGATCAGGGACGCGCACTCCGCCGCGTCCAGCTCACTGACATCCTTGCCGAAATAATACTCCGCCGCCGTCTGAACGCCGTAGCAGTTGCCGCCCAGATAGATAAAGTTCAAATACAGCTCCAGGATCTCTTTCTTTGTGTAATTCTTCTCGAACTCCAGGGCCCGGAAGATCTCCCGCACCTTGCGGTTGACGTAAGGGTCGTCATCGTGGGTCATGTTCTTCAGCATCTGCTGGGTGATGGTGGAGCCGCCGAAGGTATCCTTGTTTGTGAACATGTTCAGGGTCGCCATGATCGTCCGCTGCCAGTCCACGCCGTTGTGCTCGAAAAAGCGCTGGTCCTCAATGGCCACCACCGCCTGCCACAGGGCGTCGGGCACATCCTCGATGTCCACCCAGATGCGGTTTTCCAGCCCGTGGACGGTCTGGAATTCCACCCACTCCCCCGTCTCCTTGTCCTGATAATAGATAAAGGAGCTGAGATTCATGGTATAGTCGTCCGCGTTGACCTGGAGCGTGGGAGTCAGCGTCGTCTCCACATACTTCAGGAAAATGCCCCCGATCATCGCCGCCGTGCAAATGCCGATCAGCACCAGGGTCCCCAGTGTAAAAAATACCTTCCGCACAGCCCCTCCGCCGCGTTTGCGGGCTTTGGGCTCCCGGCGGGCCGGCTGCCTTCTCTCGTTTTCCAAGGCAGGGTACCTCCTTTTCGCAATAATAGCGTGATCCTCTGCCGGCGGCTTGTCCCGGCGGCAAAAGTCTGTAATGCACCATAGTACTTATCTATTGTACCATCCCGTGTCAATATTGAAAAAGTCGCATTTTCTCGAAAAAAAGTTCCCGTTTTGCATCGTTTTTTTATTTTTGGGCAGGATAATTTCTGCCCAGCCGACCGTCTTTTCATCTTTTTCACCACTTCCCCCCTTGCAATCCTGTTCAATTTCATGTAAAATGACCTCAGCCAAAGAAAAGGAGGCCCTCCGATGAGCGAAGAATTCGGCCCCACCTTTATCACCGTCACGGACGACGAGGGCAACGAGATCGTCCTGGAGTTCGTGGACGCGCTGGAATATAACGGCCAGATGTACCAGGCCTTTTTCCCCGCCGAGACCGAGGGGGAAAACGAGGACGACCCCGACAACGGCCTTGTGATCCTGAAGGTCATTCACGAGGACGGCGAGGATCTCCTCTCCACCCTGGATTCCGACGAAGAGCTGGACACGGTGTACGAACTGTTTATGGAGGCCCTGTTCAGCGACGAAGCCGGCGAGTAAGCCGGTCCACTCAACTGAAAAGTGCCCTGCGGGGTTCGTGATAGATCTTTTTTTAACCCACATTTCGTTATACGGGATGCCGGATCAGCGCGTGGTTCGCAGGCCTCCCGGCTGCCGTCTGCGGCTGGAAGTTGGAAGCGATAAAGCGCGTTGGAGGCAACCCACCTGTCCGTAAAGGTGCAGGTTATAACGAGGTCTACACGGCCGCTGCGGGGCACGTTTTTTTGAATTGTTCGGAACAGGGCCGCCCTGTTCCGTTTTTCAGCTGATTTTCAGGAAATCATTTTTAAATCCTATTTGGATTTTCCCCCTTGCACATTGTGCCGAGATTCGGTATAATAGCAAAGTGCGTTAAATTGCAATACTTGCACTTGAATATTTGAGAGGACTGAATACAAATGAGCGCATCTAGAGAAAAGCAGAACCGTCAGGAGCAGGCCAGCACCGGCTGGATCGATCCCAAGACCGCCCGCGAGGCGGAGCAGCGCAGGCAGGAAAAGCGGACCAGCATCCTGTACGGCGTGATCGGCGTCATCTTTGCCATTGCGGTGGTCGCCACCCTGGTTTGGCGTTCCAACGTCATCCCCAAGATGTCCACCGCCGCCACTATTGACGGCGAAAAGTATACTGCCGCCGAGGTGAACTTCTACTATCAGAATGCGTACCAGAATCTGGTCAACCAGCTCTACCAGTACGGCATGCTCAGCTATGCCGGTCTGGACACCTCTTCTTCCCTGAAGGATCAGACCATTTCCTCCATGGGCGCCATGTTCACCGGCGCCACCGAGGGCGAGACCTGGTACGATTACTTCCTGGGCGAGGCGCTGGATCAGATGGCCGACATCCAGGCCGCGCTGAAAGCCGCCGAGGCGGAGGGCTTCACCTATCCCGCCGGCGTGCAGGCCCAGTACGACGACTCCATCGCCGCTCTGGAATCCGCCGCCAAGGCCAGCAACCTGTCTGTCTCCCAGTACCTGAAAAACCGTTTCGGCGCCACTATGAGCCGGGGCGTCTATGAAGAGCACCTGATGCGGATGCTGCGGTACGACGCCTACACCGCCGCCTACAGCGACAGCCTGACCTACACCGACGCGGAGATCAACGACGCCTACAACGCCGATCCCAACAGCTACGACAAGGCCGCTTACGAGTACGTCTCCATCTCCGGCTCCGCCGAGAGCACCGAGGACGCCGACGGCAACACCGTGGAGCCCACCGAGGAGGAGACCGCCGCCGCCAAGGAGGCCGCCAAGGAAGCCGCTGACGCGATGCTGGCCGCCTATCGGGCCGGCGGAGATCTGGAGGCCCTGGCTGACGCCAATGACAAGGCCACCTACTCCAATCTGGACGCCGGCACGTACAGCAGCTCTTCCCTGGGCGACTGGGTGTTTGACGACGCCCGCAAGGCCGGCGACAGCGCCGTGCTGGAGAGCGGCAGCACCTATTACGTGGCCGTGTTCCACGACCGCTTCCGCGATGAGTACAACACCATCGATGTCCGCCACATCCTGGTCAGCCTGGGCACCGCCACCCTCTCCGAGGACGACGAGGGCTATGAGGATGAACAGGCCCAGCTGAAGGCTGACGCCAAGGCCAAGGCCGACGAGCTGCTGGCTCAGTGGCAGTCCGGCGAAGCCACCGAGGACTCCTTTGCCGCCCTGGCCATGCAGGAGTCCACAGACGGCTCCAAGTACGACGGCGGCCTGTACACCCAGGTCTATCAGGGCCAGATGGTGGAGACCTTCAACGACTGGTGCTTCGATTCCAGCCGCAAGGCCGGCGACACCGGCGTGGTGGAGACCCAGTACGGCGCCCACGTCATGTACTTTGTGGGCGAGGATCTGCCCCGCTGGCAGGCCCAGGTGGTCTCCGATCTGAAGAGCGAGGCTTACAGCGAGTGGGTCGAGTCCCTGGCCGCTGACAGCACCGTCACCCGCAGCGACTTCGGCATGAAGTTCGTTGGCTGATCATCCGGCATATAATATTGGGGAAGCCGGCTTTGTTTCTCAAAGCCGGCTTCCTTTTCACGAGGGAGGTCCCGCCATGGACGAACGTTTTCTCCGCAATGAGATGCTGTGGGGGCCGGAGGGCCAGCAGCGCCTGCGGCAGGCCCATGTCATCCTGTTCGGCCTGGGCGGCGTGGGCAGCTACACCGCCGAATGCCTGGCCCGCTCCGGTATCGGTGAACTGACTCTTGTGGACAGCGACACTGTGTCTGTCTCCAATATCAACCGCCAGCTGGTGGCCCTGACCTCCACGGTGGGCATGCCCAAGGCGGACGCCGCGGCGGCCCGTGTCCGGGATATCAACCCGGACGCCGTTCTCCATCCCATGCAGGCCACATATGACGCCGCCCACCGGGAGCTCTTTTTTCCCGAGGGCCGCCGGTATGACTACATCGTGGACGCCATCGATCTGGTGTCCTGCAAGCTGGATCTGGCGGAGACCGCCCGGCGGCTGGATATCCCCCTGGTCATGGCCCTGGGCACCGGCAACAAGCTGGACCCCACCCTGCTCCGTCTGGCGGACATCTCCGAGACCTACGGCTGCCCCCTGGCCCGGGTCATGCGGAAGGAGCTGCGCGGCCGGGGCATCCATCATCAAAAGGTGGTGTTCAGCCCGGAGGAGCCTGCCCCCACGCGGCAGCTGGAGACTCCCCCGCCCGGCCGCCGCAGCGTCCCCGCCAGCAACCCCTGGGTCCCGGCCACGGCGGGATTGCTGCTGGGCAGCGCCGTGGTCCGGGATATTTTACAGAAAGAGAGAGACCCCTCATGTTGACAGGTACCATCATCAACTCGCTGGCCGTGCTGGCCGGCTCCATGGCAGGCCTGCTGCTGAAATGGCTGGCGGGACACTTCTCCAGCCGCCTTCCCGCCGGCAGCGCCGCCCTGGGCCAGCGGCTCCAGCACATCATCATGCAGGGCGTGGCCCTGTGCGTGCTGTACATCGGCATCAGCGGCAGCTTCAAGGGCAGCAACACGCTGACCGCCATTCTCTCCATGGTCATCGGCGCCATCATCGGCGAGCTGCTGGATCTGGACCGCCGGATGCACACGTTGGGCGACTGGGTGCAGGAGAAAACCTCCAAGCTGATCAAATCCAGCGGCAGCGGCCCCTCTATTTCCGACGGTTTCGTCACCGCCAGCCTGCTGTTCTGCGTGGGCGCCATGGCCATCGTGGGCGCTTTGGAAAACGGTCTCACCGGCAATTATGACACGCTGAAGGCCAAGTCCGTGCTGGACGGCATCAGTTCCATCGTCTTTGCCTCCTCTCTGGGCGTGGGCGTGGCCTTTTCCGCCGTGGGCATCTTTTTGTACCAGGGGCTGATCTCCCTGGCCGCCTCCTTTTTGCAGCCCTTTCTGGGCGAGGCAGTCATCGCGGAGATGACCTGTGTGGGTTCTTTGATGATCGTGGCGCTGGGCCTGAACATGCTGGATCTGACCAAGATCAAGGTCATGAACCTGGTCCCGGCCATCTTCCTGCCGATCTTCCTGTGCATGGTCATGTGATCCGGACAAGTGCTTTCTCCTCCCGCCTGCTGAAATTTGAGGGAGAAAAGGGCCGGAAATGAGAGAAAGAAGCGCACATACGGCAAAAAAAATTTCCTGTCCGGATCGGACAGGAAATTTTTTGTCGTATGGAAGTGAAATTACTTCAGCTCGACCTTGGCGCCGGCCTCTTCCAGCTGCTTCTTCAGAGCCTCGGCGTCCTCCTTGGAGATGCCCTCCTTCAGAGTGCTGGGAGCGCCCTCGACGGTAGCCTTGGCCTCGGCCAGACCCTGGCCGGTGATCTCACGGACAGCCTTGATGACCTTGATCTTGGCAGCGGCGTCAAAGCCGGTCAGGACCACGTCGAAATCGGTCTTCTCCTCAACGGGAGCGGCAGCGGCGGCAGCGGGAGCGGCCATGGCGGCGGCGGAAACACCGAACTCTTCCTCCAGGGCGTGAACCAGCTCGCTGAGCTCCAGAACGGTCAGGCCCTTGATCTCTTCGATCATAGCGGTAACTTTCTCAGACATTGTATTTGCCTCCTAATTGTAAATTTTAATAAAATATGGTGCCGTCAAACTTATTCGGCGGCGGGGGCAGCCTCTTCGGCGGGCGCGGCATCCTCGGCGGGAGCGCCGTTCTTCTCGGCGATCTGCTTCAGGACGACGGCCAGACCGGTGATGGGAGCCAGCATGGTGCCCAGGACCTGCGCCTGCAGGACGGGCAGCGCGGGAATGGAAGCCAGGGACTGGATGGTGGCCAGATCGACGGCTTTGCCGTCCATAAAGCCGCCCTTGATCTCGAACTTGCCGTCCAGCTTCTTGGCGTAGTTGGCCATGACACGGGCGGGAGCCACGGGGTCATCGCACAGAGCCAGAGAAGTGGTGCCGTTCAGCAGATCGTCCAGGTCGTTCAGGCCGGTGTTGTTGAAAGCAAAGCGGAGCAGGGTGTTCTTCACAACAGCGTAATCCACATTGCTCTCGCGGCACTCTCTGCGCAGCGCGGTGTCTTCTTCAACGGTGATACCCTTGTAGTCGACAATCACGCCCGCGGTGGCCTTCTGGATCTTCTCGGTCAGTTCGGCCACGATGGCCTGCTTCTCGGATAAGACCTTTGCGTTAGGCATTCTTGTTTTCACCTCCAGGAAAATTGTAGGTGCGTTCAAAAAGGAAACCGTCCCTGTGCCGCAAAGACACAGGGACGGAGTAGCAATCTCACGATTAGCCGCCCTCGGCAGGATTTACGAGGTCACCCTCACCTGCTGTCTTTGGAACGCATCTGATATTATATTCAAGGCGCTGGCAAAAGTCAACCCTTAAATATACATTTTTCACGAAATCTCCCCCTTATCCCGCGCCCTCCGGCTTCAGGAAAGGGGCCCGGGAAAACCTGCGGTTTTCCCGGTTCTTTCGCCAACGGCGAAAGAAGAAATTCCGATCATTTTCGCCGCGACATGTGCGTGGCGAAAATTCCCCGATCCGTGCGCCCTTGGGCGCACACACCAGTGACCGTGTCACTGGTGGAAACAGCCGAAGCGCCGCCTGTGGCGGATAAAGCGAGGCTGTTTCGAGGAAGCGGCACGATTGGCGGCCCTGTTAAGGGCCGGGAACCGTAATACCGCGACGGTGTTGGGGGATCTAAAGGGGGAGCCTGCTCCCCCCTTTAAGCTCACACCAGCTTCGCAGTGTTCATCTTCACGCCGGGGCCCATGGTGGAGGCGGCGACGCAGCTGCGGATATACTGGCCCTTGGCGGTGGCGGGCTTGGCCTTGACGATGGCGCCCATCAGGGCGTTGTAGTTCTCGGTCAGCTTCTCGGCGCCGAAAGAGACCTTGCCGATGGGGCAGTGGATGATGTTGGTCTTGTCCAGACGGTACTCGATCTTACCGGCCTTGACTTCCTGGACGGCCTTGGCAACATCGGGGGTCACGGTGCCGGCCTTGGGAGAGGGCATCAAGCCCTTGGGGCCCAGGACCTTACCGAGGCGGCCCACCACGCCCATCATATCCGGGCTGGCGACGACCACGTCGAACTCAAACCAGTTTTCCTTCTGGATCTTCTCCACCAGGTCCATATCGCCCACATAGTCGGCGCCGGCCTCCCGGGCGGCGTCGGCCTTGTCGCCCTTGGCGAACACCAGCACGCGGACAGTCTTGCCGGTGCCGTGGGGCAGCACGATGGCGCCGCGGACCTGCTGGTCGGCGTGGCGGGAGTCAACACCCAGCTTCACATGCAGCTCGACGGTCTCGTCGAACTTGGCGCTGGCGGTCTTGCAAATGAGAGCCAAGCCCTCGGCAGCCTCATACTGCACGTTCTTATCGATCTGCTTGGCGCTTTCCTGATATTTCTTGCCTCTAAACAATGTTACTTCCTCCTCATAGTGGTTCTTCGGAAAGGTTTCGATCCAATCCTCCCACTGTATGGAGCGGCCTTTGTCAGCCGCTCGGCTTACGGTATGTTAGTCGCCGACCACAACGCCCATGGAGCGGGCAGTACCGGCGATCATGCTCATGGCAGCTTCCAGGCTGGCGGCATTCAGGTCTCTCATCTTGATCTCGGCAATCTTCTGGACGGAGGCCTTGGAGATGGTGGCGACCTTGGTCTTGTTGGGGACGCCGGAGCCAGACTCGATGTTGCACTCCTTCTTGATCAGGACGGCGGCGGGGGGCGTCTTGGTGATGAAGGAGAAGGAACGGTCAGCGTACACGGTGATGACGACGGGGATGATCATGCCCATGTCATTCTTGGTACGCTCGTTGAACTCCTTGGTGAACGCGGCGATGTTGACGCCGTGCTGGCCCAGAGCGGGGCCAACGGGGGGAGCGGGAGTCGCCTTGCCTGCGGGGATCTGCAGCTTTACATAACCAGTAATTTTCTGTGCCACGGAGTAGCACCTCCTAAATCATAAATGTGGTGCGGACGTCTCTTCCGTCCGTCCTTGGCGGGGCCTTCCGGCCCCTCCCACTTTGCGCCGGAAACGCCGGCGCGGCGCTTGTTGCGAAACTTCAGTCCTGGACCTCGACCTGATCCAGCTCCAGGTCCACGGGCGTCTCCCGGCCAAACATGGAGACCATGACGCTGACGCGGTTCTTCTCCGGCTCGATCTCCTCGACGATGCCGGTGAAGCTGGCCAGCGGGCCGTCCACGATCCGGACGTGATCGCCCACATTGTACTTGACGACGATCTCGTGCTTTTCCATACCCATGGCGAGGACCTCTTCCTCCGTCAGAGGGATGGGCTTGTTGGCGGAGCCGACGAAGCCGGTGACACCGCGCACGTTCCGCACCAGATGCCAGGTGTCGTCTGTCATGACCATCTTGATCAGCACATAGCCGGGAAACACCTTCCGCTCCACCTCTTTGGAGGCGCCGGAGTCGGTGACCTCGGTCACGGTCTCCATGGGGATCTCCATGCGGAGGATCTTGTCCTCCATGCCGCGGCCGGTGACAAATTTCTCGATGCTGGTCTTAACGGCGTTTTCATAGCCGGAATAGGTATGGATCACATACCACTTCGCGCTGTCTGACATATTCGTTACTCCTTAGGCACCGAATACATGCAGGATCAGATCCACGGCGGAAACCGCCACAAAATCGAAGATCCAGATGCAGGCGCCGATCAGCAGGGAGCACAGCAGCACGGTGCCGGTATTCTTCAGCACGGTCTGCCGGTTGGGCCAAACGACCTTTTTCAGTTCGCTTTTCATCTCGCGGAACCAGAGGCCGCGATCCTTTTTCTTCTTCGCTTCTTCTGCCATAACGTCTTACACGCCCTTTCTTAATTCGTTGAACCTTACTTGGTCTCGGTGTGGAGCGTGTGCTTTTTGCAGAAGCGGCAATACTTGTTCAGTTCCAGCTTGTCCGGGGTGTTCTTCTTGTTCTTCATCGTATTGTAGTTTCTCTGCTTGCACTCGTTGCATCTCAAAGTGACTTTAACGCGCATCTAACGGCACCTCCTTATTATTGGCATCTTCCCGGCGGTGCCGGGGATGCCGACTGCCTCCCTGCATGATTTCAGCGGCTCTCCCGCCGTGGCTTGAAAAGCGAAAAAAGCGCACGAAAAGAAAACCCCTTTTTCACAGGTAAGAGGAATTATACTACAGGGAAAGCCGGCGGTCAACTGTTTTTTTGAAAATCCTCAAGGCAGATTCTAAAATGAATTTAGAGTGGCAGAGCGGCCAGCTCGCCACTCTAAATTCATATAGGGAGGGGTGATCCCCGCCCCTCCCGCAGATAGCAAAGGAGGAAAAAACAATGCAGGCATATTTGTACGGTGTCCGCCGGGTGGACATGACGGATGACCAAGGTAGGAAGGTCCAGGGCTTCTCCTGCTTCATCGGCTACCCTGCCGACGGCGTGCAGGGCGACGAGGTTTCCAAGGTCTTTGTCTCTGACAGTATGGCCCAGAAGTGCGCCTGGTCTCCCGCTGTCCGTTCCCTGGTCAACGTGGATTTCACGCCTAAGGGGCGGCTGTCCTCTATCAGCACTGTCAAAGAAAAGTAACCAACAGTAAATACCCTCCCTTGCTGGTGAACGTCGGGACGATATGCAGCAGTCAAGGACAAGCCCCCGAAAGAGCGGAGCGGCAGCTCCGCAGGGGGCCACTTGACACCATAACGATTTCCGGGAAGTGGTTGCGGCATGGCGCTTTCACCAGCATACACGATCCACCAGTACAGGGAGGACATTTACAAGGTCGTAGCCTTCAAAGGCAACCGTGATCCGGACAAGGTTTTCATTCGTGACCGGGAGGATCATCAACGCAATGAAACCAAACTGGATAACAGTTTTTCCCGCGCCCGGTCCATGGTCCTGCAATATGCCTTGTGCAATCCCTGGACGTACTTTTTTACCGGGACCCTGGACCGGCAGAAGTTTGACCGCTACGACCTGGACACCTTCAACAGCAGATTAACCCAGTTTATTCGGGATAAGAGAAAAATATATGAATCAAAAATCCAATATCTTCTTGTTCCTGAAAAACACAAAGACGGTGCGTGGCATATCCATGGCCTCGTCCATAACCTGCCGGATGCTGCCGTCTGCGGTTTCGCCCCTCCGGCGCCTAAAAAGCTCATAGACGGCGGTTTTCTCAACTGGCCGGACTACATGCACAAGTTTGGTTTCTGCTCTCTGGCTCCCATCCGGGACCCGATCGCGACGGCGTACTACATATCCAAGTATGTCAGCAAGGATCTGGCCCAGCGCGAGGGCGATTTAGGCAAGCACCTGTATTTCCACTCCCGCCCGCTGAAAAAAGCGGAGAAAGCCTCTGACGTGTACCTGTATAACCCCGGCCTGGATGATCTCTGCACCCATGAATACGACTTCTGCAAGGTCGGCATGGTCCAGGACGCTCCCTGGTACTTCCCCTACCAGTGGGACGGAGCGGAGATCCCAGACGAGGAGCCCCTGGATCCCAAGCCGATTCAGGACCCGCTCCAGGGCTTCCAGCCCTGGACGGTTGATCCGTTCTATGAACAACTGAAAATAAACCTGTAACACAATTCCGCCCGCCAGCTCCCCGGCTGCGGCGTCAGATTGTGTTACAACATGGCGGGGTAGTGAAGTGGTAACACGCCAGGATTTGAGCCTGGAGACCGCTGGTCCGAATCCAGCCCCCGCAACCAGGGCGCAAGCCCTATGACAACAATCCCGACTTTATGAGAGAGGAGGAATGACCTCAAGAAGCTGCTACTGGTATGAGCGCCGTCATCGGCAGCATGTCCACGGTCACGGAGTTGATGACCTCCGTCTGGGACATGATGACCAGCAACCCGCTGCTGACCTTGTTTCTGGCTGTCGGCCTGATCGGCGTTGGCGTCACCGTGTTCAAGAAGGTCAAGCGCGCGGCGAAGTAATCCCCGCAGGGGCGTGGGCCTGGCCTGCGCCCCTACTCCTATGTGTGGAGGTAAAAAAACCATGCTCGAATTTTTCGCGGGCTGTACCAGCCTGTTCACCGATACTTTTAGCGCCTCCTGCAACTTGGACTTCTTCCAGTTCCTCGCGGCCTTCCTGGCCTTTGAAGTCTGCTTTGGTCTGTTCCTGTTTCTTTTCCATGGCTCGAAGAAACTTTAGTGAAGCACCGGACAAGACGCGGATAGCGGATTGTCCATTACCCAGGCCTGTCAGCCGCAGGGAGGCTTGACATCCAGGCGAACGGATGTGCAGGGTGAACGCCGGAGCGCAGCGGAGAAGTTCATCCAAACGCAGTGAGCGGCTTTTCGGTAGAGCACTCCCGTCCCGCCGCAGCGGAATGAAATCATCGCGGAGCGATACCACATAAATCTCCCGTCCCCGCCCGTGGCGGATGTGTGTGCGAGCGCCGGGAACAGGCCGTGGAAGTTCCTTGACATGATAGCCTTGTAGGGCAGTTCGGAGCGAAGCGGAGAACATCCGGTTTTTCGGAGACTGGTTCTTTCAGCGGCGGCCAGCGAGCACACACAATCCCCCGTCTCCCGTCTCTCGTCCCGCCCGTGGGCGGTAGGGTCTGTAACACAATCTCGGCTGATCTCCAGCGGAGCAGCTGCGCCGGATTGTGTGACAAAAGAACAGCGCCCCAGGAGGGACGCTGTTGGAGGTTCTTATGGATATTTTCCATCCTGATAATGTAGCGGAAGTTATTCGGCAAATGTTGGCGTTCTTTTGCTGGATAAGAAGTGCCACTAAGATAACTACAATTACGATTAATAAAATATCCACTTCCTTCTCTCCTTACATGGTAAATCTTTTGAAGTTTTAAGCAAACTTTCTTTTAAATAATTTTGCTAATTCATCTAGGTCTATAAAACCATTTTGGTCTTTTAGGAAAATAGATTGGCCCTCATATGTAGTCAGGTTTTGCACACGTTTTGTTTCTCTAAGTAAAACCTTTAGATATGCGATTTGTTCCGGCTCCTTGGTTTGGAATTGCTCATGAATCATAATCATTCCCTCCAAATAGTCGATGCGGTTTTTAAGCGCATGGGAAATGATGTCGATATCCCATTCGGAAAGTTCATACTTCATAAAATCTTCTCTCTTTCTTTCAGGAGTATTTCTTATGTCAATTTATAGGAAAATTATAGCAGTTCTTTTGAGTATTGCAATAACTTTTTCTTTAATTGCGATTCCTGCGGTTGCGGCCGTTGATCTTTTTGAGCCCTTCACTAAGGTGGTTGTGGTTCCGTTTTCTGATTTTGTTGTGGATGTTCTTCATGCAGGCGATAAAATATATGATTCCCTAACCGAGATTCAGCGGGAAAACTTTAAGGAAACTGTTGGCTTTTGGTCTAGCTTTTTTGGCCCTGATTCTACTGCTGACGCCTACGATGCTTACGTCTCGACCCTAGACAGCCCTACTGCATCGTATAGTCTCTCTACCACTGGCTATTCAGCAACCGCCGTAGGTAGTTCTAAATCTTCTGAGCTTTCTGGTTATTCTATCCTTTTAAGCGTTGATCGTTCCGCCGCTGTATCTCTGTTACATAATTTGGGAGTTAACAAATCTGCATGCATTACTGTTGTTGGTGAAGATGTCATCGGCGGCCTTTTCTTTGATTCTAGTGGTCGTCTTTGTATGGGCCGTTTTGTCAATCCGGTTGGTTATCTCAATGCTTCGTTATTTGGCGTATATGATATTGCAAATTTGGAACTTTATCGCTCTGACTATGTAATGGTATCTTTGGGTAATCATCTCTATTCCTACCCTATTTTTTATGACAAATTTTATGCAGAACAATACCCATCTTTCTTAACTTCTACTGTTCTGGCTATTGATTGGCCCTCTACAGCATCACTTTCTTCTTCAGCATCTCTTTCCTTTCGTTTTTATCATAAGTCTTCTTCTAATACTGTCTGGTCGGATTCTCTGGCGGGATCTTCTTCAAATCGTGTTTCTTATTCTCTTTCTGGTTCCATCTCGTTTTGTTCTGCACCTTTAGCCAGTACGGTTGTTTTTGGCGTTGGTCATAACATTGTTCAGCCATCTGGCACTACTTCCTCCACCCGCCCGGTCTCCCTCATGCAGTCCATCAACAACTACAACGAGGACAACAGCTACACGGATAATTCCGAAACCGTCAACTACTACATTGGCACTCTGGACGCTGGCGGCGATGTCACCAACATCTATAATGTCAACCTCTATGACGAGGAAACCCTGATCTTCACAGAGCCCGTCACCGGCGCTCAATATCAAACCACCGGCTGGACCTACGACTACACCACCCGCTGTTATACCCTGGACCTCTCCTCCGGCACGTTCACCCTGGACGGTTCGGACATCGACAAGATCAAGCTCACCTACGGCGACGACGCCCTGACGATAGATTACTACTCCGGCAATACCCTGGTAGAATCCGACGAATACGCCTACGTCCGTGTGGCCCAGTCTGAATGTGCCTTAAACGGCCATACATACACCTATGAGACTGTCAAGGAAGCCACCTGCACCGCTCCCGGTGAGCGCAAATACACCTGCTCCGTCTGTGGCAACCAGTATGCTGAGGAGATCCCCAAGACGGACCACGCCTATACCTACACCACCCAGCAGGAGCCGACTTGTACCGCCGATGGCATCGGCCTGTATACCTGCTCCGTCTGCGGAGATCAGCACACGGAGCCGATCGCCGCCCTGGGCCATGACTGGCTGGCCACGGAAGTGACGGACACCACATATAACCTTCCGCCCGGGACAAGCTGCCCGGACTGCGGGAGCACGGATTTCACCCACGAACTGGATAAGAACGGCGGCGTCTTCGGCTGCACCTGCTCCGCCTGCGGCGCGGAATGGGTGACAAAAGCGGAGATCATTTACGGCCACACGGAGTACACCTGCTCCCGCTGCGGGGAGACGTACATAGAATCCGAAGATCCCGAAAGCGGCCTGTTCGCGTCCATCGGCAACTTCATCGCTAACGGTATCGGCTGGGTAACGGACAAGCTGTCTGACCTCATCAACAGCATCTCCGGCATCAATGACATCTTCTCCGGCTTCGTGGAGCGCATCAAGGAGAAGGCCGGGGACTATCCCGCCTTCCTGGGCGCGGTCATTGCCGTCCTGCCGGAGGATCTGACCCTCGTCTTTTGGTTCGCCGTCATCGCTGCCATTGTCTTGGCCGTCTGGAAGAAGTGGTTCCACTGACCGTAACACAACCCCGGCCGGCAGCTCCGCTGGCAGCGGCGTCAAATTGTGTTACAAAATCCCTCCGGAGGTGATCTCATGTTTGGCTGGATAAAAAACGCGGTGGGCAGTATCGCCGGGTGGCTGGGCGACGGCATCGGCTCCCTGTTCAACTGGCTCCTGGGCGGCGTCGCCACCATCTTCACCAAGATCGTGGACGCCGCAAACGGCTTTTGGGACGTGCTGGACAGCCTGTGGACTTTTGCCGTAGGCTTTAAAGACTCCCTCTTCGGCCTGTTCTCCGCCTTTTTCCCCTTTGTCCCCGCGCCGGTCATGACGGTGATCAGCCTGGGTCTGCTGGCCGTCCTGATCGCCGGCATCGTCAAGAAAGTGAGGAAGGAATAATGGAGGATTTCAAGGCCGTGCTCCAAACCACCGTCCAGATCATGCAGCAGCCCTTCAACATCTGGGGCTTTACCCTGAACTTTTGGGACATCATGATCTGGTCCCTGATCGCCGGCATCATCTTAGTTTTGATTGTGAGGTTTTTCAATGAATGAAGAAGCTGAAAGCACTGTATTGGACACTGCGGGGGACGCTGCTTCGCCTGTGGTGGATTCTGCGCCGGTGGATACATCTCCTTCGGTAGAGGATGCGCCTGCGCCAGAGCCGGATACCGCGCCGGAAACAGATGACGGCTCCCCATCCATGGAGGTCATCAGCGTGGACGATCTGCTGGGCCGCCTGACCGCTGGCGAGGAGGCCAGTGGGGAGGAAACCTCAGAGGCCCCGGAAGGTGAAACCGGGGAAGAGGCCGGAGAGAGCGCCGGAGACGGTACGGAAATCCCGGAGGAAACCGGCCCCTCTGCCGCCGATACCGCCCTGGAGCTGCTGGAAACCATCCAAAAGGACGTCTCCCCGCACCCGTTCCTGACCACCGACTTTGCGGATTATACCGTCACAGAGGGTCTGCTGCTCCTGGCCCTGCTGCTATCCGTCATTTCCCTGTGTATCAAAATGCTGAAGGAGGGATTCTCATGGCTGTAATTGTCGCTGAATTTTTCCAGATCATCGGGGTGGACGCTGTTCCGCCCTCCAACATGGCGGAGCTGATCCCGTACCTGCTGACCGTGGTGGTGGGCGTGGCCCTGGTCTCCGGCGTGTTCGGCGTCATTGGCCGCCTGGCGGAAAATATCATGAATTGGAGGCGGTTCTGATTGGTCTTCCTGCTCCTCCTGGCCCTGGCCTTTGCCCTGGTCTTCTTTCCCACTGTCCGCTGCGCCCTGACACATCCCGTCTCCCTGACCTGGTACGGCCTCCGGGACCTGTATTTCTACATCCGGCACAAGAATTATAACTTCTGCGGCACCGGGGAACTGGTGGCCTATACCGGCCTGTTCGGCAAGGGCAAGACCCTCTCCGCTGTCCACCGGGTGGTAAGTGCGTATGAGCATTACGACGGGAAGCCCGTCTGGTGCCCCAGGCGGAAGAAGATCGTCACTCAGCGGGTGAAAGTCATCTCCAACGTGGCGCTGTCCATCCCCTACGAGGATTTCATCAGTTTGGAACAGATCGTCCTGGATGCTGAGCGGAAACAAGCCTATGACGATGACCACGATACCCTCACCGTCACGCTGGTATTGGGCGATGAATTCTCGGTGCAGATGAACAGCCGGAACTTCAAGACCAACATCGACCCGCTGTTCCTCAATACCATTTTGACCTGCCGTCATTACTACATATCCCTGTACTACACCGCCCAGCGGTTTGGCCATGTGGACGCCCTGCTTCGGCAGGTGACCAGCTATGTGGTGGAGTGCGACAAGCTGTGGAGGTTCCAGCGGATGGCGAAATACGACGCCTGGGACTTGGAGAACGCCACCAGCACCCAGCTGGTCACGCCTCTGGCAAAGCTCTGTTGGTTTGTCCGGGATAAGGATTACGAGGCATATAACACCCTGGCCTGTGTGGGCAACCTGAAAAAGTCCATGAAGGAGGGGGACATGATGACGGAGGAGGAAATACTCAAGCTCCAGCAGAACACCCAGCAGGCCAACATGGACGGCGTGTCCAAGCCCTCCAAGCGATGGTTGAAGAACCGGAAGAAGCAGGGCAAGTAAAGGCGGAAAGAGGGGTCCCCGCCGCCAAGGCTTCAGCCGCGGCGGGGACCCCTCCCGCCCCTGCCTCCGCCAACTGGTAACACAATTTTTCCCGCTGCAGGATCTCATCTGCAGGAATTCTGTGTTACGCTGCCAGCTCCGCCGGACTCTTCCATCCCAATATCTTTCGCGGGTAGCCGTTCATCCAGTCCTGGACAGCGGCTACCTGCTTTTTCGTTACTCGGCTGAAGTCCGTCCCCTTGGGGAAGAACCGCCGGATCATGCGGTTGTGGTTCTCGTTGGTCCCCTTCTCCCAGGCGGCATAGCTGTGGCAGTACCAGACCTGAAACCGTGTCCCGCTGTAAACGGACTGTATCAGCAGCTCATACTCCATGAATTCGCTGCCGTTGTCCGTTGTGATGCTCTTGAATTTCTCCCGGAAGGCCCGCTTTCCCATGCCCCGCTCCAAACGGTCCAGCGCCCGCCGCACGGTGACGGCCCGCCGGTCCGGCAGTTTCATAATGATCTCCTCCCGGGTGACCCGCTCCGTCAGCGTCAGCAGCACCGGCTTGCTCCCGGAGCAGCCTACAACCAGGTCCATTTCCCAATGTCCCCGCTCAGACCGCCGCCCGATCCCCTCAGGCCTGTCCTGGATGCTGGGAAGGTTGGGATGCGCCACCTTCGGTTCCTCGTTCTTCTTCCTGGGCGTTCTTGCAGGCTTTTCCAGCAGGTCGGCGTCCGTCAGTTCCAGGAATACGCCCCCGGTGATGTAGTTGTATATCGTCCCCACGCAGAGGGAAGTTGTAAAGCCCTCCCTCCGGGCTGCCGCCAGCGCCGCCGCTGGGGAGTAATGCTCCCGCAGGATCTTCCGCTCCAGGAAGTTGGCATAGTCGATGTCGTGCCCGATCTTCAGTGGACGCCCGGTCTTGCGCTGCTGCCTCTTCTCGAAAATATCCTGTGCCCGGTCCGCTGAGTACCGCCATTGCAGGAAGCCGTCCTTTTCGTGCTCATACCGCCCCCGCCGTATCTCGTTGTAGATGGTTTGCAGGGAAAAGCCCAGCTCCCGGGCGATCTCCGCCTTTGGCACCTTGTACCGCAATTTCTCCTCCAACCGTACCCGTTCCGGGTATGTCATGTAATGCTGTTTGTTTGCCATTTCGCACCCCCAATTCAGCTTGGACCGTATGCGTGGCCTGAAACAGTCCCGCCCACGACTTGCGCCGTGGGCGGTCTTGATTGTAACACATTTCCACCTGGCCGCCAGCGGAGCAGCTGCCCGCCTTTGTGTTACGCTATCACCTGTAATACAATTCTGGCCGGCAGCTCCGGGAGCCGGCGCCTGGATTTGTGTTACGTTTGC